>NZ_JACHWV010000001.1:0-593314 GCF_014191595.1 Mesoflavibacter zeaxanthinifaciens subsp. sabulilitoris
TAAAACTTTTTTACGCAAAGTTCTGCTGTTTTCAAAGTTCGGAATTCGCACGATTTTTACGTTTAGTTTTTAATTCCGCTATTGCAACCAACGGTTTTGTGTATGGTTAGTTGCGTGTTTCAGCAACTAATTTAGTAAACAAAAACGAACGCGAGAAAATTCCGAAGGAATTTTCCAAATAATCAACGACCAAAGCAATTAATTATACACGGTGTTACAAGCTGGCTTTTCTTTCACGTTGATAGTATTCTTTTTTTGACTTCTTCTGCTTGTAGTAGGCAACAAAAATTAATGATAACGGAAAAAATAATATTATCAAAATCCATTTAAAAATGCTGAAAATTATATTCATTATCCGATAATTGCGTAAATTAAAATTAAGGTTATAACTGTTGTTAGTACGATTGTTAGAAACATTGTCTGTTTAGATATTTTATAAATGTGTCGTAAATCTTCTTTACAAATTAGCCAAAGTGTTCCGCCAAAAAACAATAAATTCATTAAATAAACAATTGGCGAAACTGATGGGAATAATGATTCGAGAGCAGGAATACCTGATGGTTGTCTACCTAAATTCTTAAAAAAAAATATGAGTGAATTTACTGCTGAATAACTCAAAAAGATTGATAATAAAATCCAACCAATTTTTTTTCGTTTCCAAAATAGAATAATGGATAATGGCAAAAGGATTAAAGGAAAGAAATATTCTAACATACCTAAATCCCATTTGTCAAGACCATCAGTAAACATATATTTAAGCATACTAAATTGTTTAAATATACTGAAGATTGCTAATCCTCCGATAATAAGAGTAGTTAACCTTATTATTTTTTCGGGCGTTTGAATTTCGTTTTGAATTGGATTTATCGTGTCGAAAAACTTGAAAGCTGTCTCTTTTACTTTAACTTCAGTTTGCCTTCTTTTTTCAATTATATTTAGTTTTTCTTCCTGCTTCGATTTTATTTCTGATTTAGCCTTATTTATTTCTATTTTAGATAAATTCCTGTTTTCGAATTCTTTTTCCGCCGTTTCAACTGCAATTGGTTGGTAATTTTTTGAGTTTGCTAAAATTTCTAATAATTCTGCGTTCGACAATTTTTTATATCGTTCGGTAAATTCTGTCATATTTTAGTGTTTAGCTTGCTTGTAACGGTTTTGTGTAAGCGTCAGTAACGGGAAAGTGCGCGAGTACTTTCCGCTGACGCACCTAATTTAGCAAAACGAGTTGAATTTCCGATTAGGAAATTCAGCCGTTATTGCGCTTACACGTTGTTAGGTGCAGTTTTTATTATTTCAGTCGTGTTGCAATTCGAACACCACCAATATTCTTTTTTGTTATCCATTAGTTTTGATTCCGTTTTCTTTCCGCATTTTGAGCAATTCCGTTCGTCAGATTCATTCTCGAAAGCTCGATAATTGCAATTCCCACAATCCCAAATAGTCAGATGAGATTCATCTTCGTCTATTTTCCAACTGAAATTATCAGTTTTACAATTCGGACAGATTTGTGTTGCCATAATTCAGTCGACTAATGTTCCTTTTAATGTTTTGAGCAACTTCGTTAATCTATTGTCATTTAAATCACTTATTCGGTATTTTCTATATTTTTTAAATCCGTCTTTGAATATTATTTCATAATCGTTTTTGTCCAGCGTGTCGATAATCAATTGTTTTTGGTCGTCACGCAATCCGTATTCTACGGAACGAGAAAAAATCAGTGGATAAAGCGAGGTTCCAATTCTAAAATGTTGATTTTCTCCTTTTTTCTTTAATTCCGAAATAAATTCACGAACTGGAATTAATCTCTCAAATCCATTTTCCAAAAACATATCGAAAATCTTTTCCGTGTCATTCCAAGATTTTTCAAATCGAGATGTTATTTCTATAGTTCGATTGTTCATTTTTGGTCAAATTGCACCTAACACTTATATATACGCAATAATACTAAATATAAAATAAATATTCAATCTATATATATAAATATTTTAAAAGCTTATTGTTTACAGTAGATGAGAAGATTTTGAATTAATTGCGCAATTTATATATCTAATTAAAATTATTTTTTATTTTTGGTAAATAGATATACAAATTACGCAGGTTTTGATTTTAAGTAATTATTCGTTTCAATTTGGTAAACACAATGACAAAGATGTTATTTGGATTAAGTTTCCATACTCCTCAACGCTCATAAATCAACTCAAAAAACGTTTTCCTTCTGCAAAATGGAGTAAGACTCAAAAATGCTGGTACATGATAGATGGTACTTCGGTTAGAGAAGCGTTACAGCTACCAAATAAAGACAAATCTGTTGGTTATCTGCAAAAAATTCATCCAAATAATCAAGAAGCATTTATAAATTTTCATCAGTTACTTAAACTTAAAGCATATAGCCCAAACACCATAAAAACCTATCTTTATGAGTTTGCACATTTACTTAAATTGATAAAAAATTATGATGTAAATATGCTTACTCCAGAAAAACTAAAATCCTACTTTTTATTTTGTTTAGAGCATGATAAAATGAAAGAACGAAAACTTAATGGAAAGATTAATGCTATTAAATTTTATTACGAGCAAGTATTACATAAACCAAAAATGTTTTTTGATATACCTAGACCTAAAAAGCCAATTACATTACCTAAACATTTATCTAAAAACGAAATAAAACGACTATTTAAACAAGTTAAAAATGAAAAACATCTGCTTATTTTAAAACTGGTTTATGGTATGGGTTTACGCCTAAGCGAAGTGACTAATCTTAAAATAACCGATATTGATAGCGAAAATATGATGGTTAGAGTAGAAGGAGCAAAAGGAAAAAAAGACCGCGTAGTAAATTTACCCGAAAGTATTTTGGAAGAAATGCGTGATTACTACCAAAAATACAAACCAGAATATTATTTATTTAACGGTCAATATGGTGGAAAATATTCGACCAGAAGCGTGCAAAGTATTTTTAAAACTGCAATGAAAAAAGCCAGAATTAACAAACGTATTGGTATACATGGTTTACGACACAGCTACGCTACACATCTTTTAGAAAGTGGCGCAGATATTAGGTTTATTCAAGAATTATTGGGGCATTATAGCATTAAAACTACTCAGGTTTACACCAATGTAACTAATCTTTCTAAGCATAAAATTAAAAGTCCTTTGGATTATTTGTAAATAAAATTTCTGCGAAAAGAGGAATCTAAATAACATGTTTTGTCCTTATTCAAACTGTTCACTAAGCGTAGTTGAAGTGATGCATGACTAAAAAATCTATTTTTAGAATATGTCAATTAAAGATTCTTCGCTTTGCTCTGAATGACATTCTTAATCTTAACAAAACTCACTTTTCATTCAGAAGCTTTTGCGCTAAGCATAGTCTAAGTGATGTATGACTGATGAATCTAAAATAAATTGATTTTTTAAGTAGAGATTATTTGCTTTCGGTCTTAATGACAGTCTCATTCTAAAAACATTACTTTGTCATTCAGAAGGAGGAACGACTGATGAATCTATTTCATTCAAAACGCTTATTATAGATTCTTCGCTTTGCTCTGAATGACAATTATAAACTTAAATACCAACCAATAGTTAGCCAATATCTGTTTCTGGTATTATTATTAACAAAGTCGTTAGTACGGTATTCTAAACCAAGTTCTAGTTTATTATTATCTGTAAAAACATAGCCAAGGGTAGGCGATAATCTTAATTCTAAATCGTAATCCTTACTTTCAAAAATATTTAAGTATTCATTACTTATTTTAAAATACCATTCTTGCGCATCTACGGTTTGACCGTTTAAAGGCAAGTCAAAAGTTAAACGATATCTAAGTCTTAATTGCATATCTTGATCACTTTCAAAAGTTTGATCGGATGCAAATCTATGTCCTAAACGGTAATTGCTTAAAGTATTTATAATAGTAAATTGTTGTATACTACGTTTAATAACGTCTTTATTGGTAAATCTAAGTAAAAATCCACCAGCCAATTTATTGTTTAATCCCACTTTTTTAGAGACTACAAAAGCTGCGTCTGTATGTACGTAATCGTAACCAGAATTTTGGGTGCTGTTGGTAATGCCTTCTTTAAATAATTGTCTAAATTCTGATTTAAAATTTAACTGCCAATTATTATTTAAAGATTTACTAATGTTTAATGTAGGTAACGTACCAACTTGGTATCTGTTTTGACCAAAACTAACCGAAATAGCAAGTAGACATATAACTAAAAAAGCGTAACGTTTTTTCATTAAAACTCGATATTATCAGTGTTTCTAAACACAATTTTAGACGTAGCTTCTAATTGTCCTTTGTGGTTAAATAAAAGCTCAAAAAGATGTTTGCCAGAATCAGATTTTCCTTTTACAACTATTTCATATTTAACCGTAATATTATTGTTAACATTATCCTTAAAATAGTTGATTAGGTCTTTTTCTTCAGCAGAAAACTGAATTTGTATCTTTCTAATCTTATGCTTTATAAAAGTGTTTTGTAAAGAGTTTATAATGTTTTGTTGAATGGTTTTTGGTAGATCATTCCATTTTTTTTCAATTTCAATATCTTCAATTGTTCCGTTAGTATCAAATTCGATACTGTATTTTTTACCTTTAAATTTAGATTTTGCTTCAAAGCTAATCCCGTTATTGCTTTGCTCTTTATACCATTTTACTTTTTTAGATTGAATGATTTTTGATACAAATAACCTGGCTTTTTCAGGTACGTTTGTAAACGAAATTTTAGACTCTTGCTCATATTTATTTTGAGCTGAAAGTTGAAGCACTGTGAAAAAAATTAGAGGAAGAAAAATTAATTTTTTCATGAGTAAACAATTATCTTGCAAAGATAAACATTGAAATAGATATTTATGAGTAATACTATTCAATTTGAAGATTTTACAAAAGTAGATTTAAGAATAGGAACCATTATAGAGGTTAAAGATTTTCCTGAAGCACGTAACCCTGCATTTCAATTAACAATTGATTTTGGAGGTTTAGGTGTTAAAAAAACGTCTGCTCAAATAACCACAATTTATAATAAAGAAGATTTACTTAATAAACAGATTGTAGCTGTTGTAAATTTTCCTAAAAAACAGATTGCTAATTTTATGAGCGAGTGTTTAGTTGTTGGTGCAGTAAAAGAAAAAGATGTGTTTTTACTTAATCCAGAACAGAAAGTACCAAATGGGACTAGTGTAAATTAAAAATACTTAAAGTAGTTTTAATAAGATATGCAACTGTCATTCAGAGCGAAAGCGAAGAATCTATTATAGTGATTGCTATATTTGCAGATTCATCAGTCATACTTCCTTCTGAATGACAAAGGAATCTTTTTTAGGAAGTGACTGTCATTCAAAGCGAAAGCGAAGAATCTATTATAGTGATTGCTTTATTTGCAGATTCATCAGTCATACTTCCTTCTGAATGACAAAGGAATCTTTTTCAGGAAGTGACTGTCATTCAGAGCGAAAGCGAAGAATCTATTATAGTGATTGCTTTATTTGTAGATTTATCAGTCGTTCCTCCTTCTGAATGACAAAGGTGTTTTTTAATAAAGTATCTTTAAATTAATAAAAGTAAATTCAGATTCAAAAAATCTTAAATATTGAAACCTTTAGGAACACATAATTATTATGTTTATATACTAACAAATAAGAATAGAACAGTATTGTATACAGGTGTTACTAGCAATTTAGTTGAAAGATTACATTACCATAATAACCCATTACCTTTTTCAAAGTCATTTACAGCTAAGTATAAGTGTTTCTTTTTAATTTATTTTGAACATTTTACTGAAATAGAAGCCGCAATTAAAAGAGAGAAAGAAATAAAAGGAAAGAGTAGAGTTAAGAAAGAAAATTTGATAAGCAGTTTTAATCCAAATTGGAATTTTTTAAATCAAAAAATACAATGAAAAGATATTAGTCGTGTTTCACTTCGACTAAGTTTAGCATACAGCCTTCTGGATAACAGATTTAAGTATTAAGATTAAGATTGTCATACAGAGCAAAGCGAAGAATCTATTATAGTGATTGCTATATTTGCAGATTCATCAGTCATACTTCCTTCTGAATGACAAAGGAATCTTTTTCAGGAAGTGACTGTCATTCAGAGCGAAAGTGAAGAATCTATAATAAGCGTTTTGACTTACAAAGATTCATCAGTCATACTTCCTTCTGAATGACAAAAGAATCTTTTTTAGAATGTGAATGTCATTCAGAGTGAAAGCGAAGAATCTATTATAGTGATTGCTTTATTTGCAGACTCATCAGTCATACTTCCTTCTGAATGACAAAAGAATCTTTTTTAGAATGTGATTGTCATTCAGAGCAAAGCGAAAAATCTTAAAAAGTAAGATATAAAAAAAGCGCTTTTTAAAATTAAAAAAGCGCCTTTTAAGTTAGAGTAGTTAAGTTATCTTAAATATCGTCAAAGTCTACGTCTGTAAATCTGCTTTCTGCACTTTCAGAAGTAACTTGTTCTGTATTGTATTCTTTTTTAAAGTCTTTTTGATGACGTTCGCTAATTACTTCTTCACCTTTTTCATTCACGATATAATCGGTCATTTCTTTTAAGATGGTGTTAAACTCGCTAAAATCTTCTTTGTATAAGTAGATTTTATGTTTTTTGTAATGAAATGATCCATCGTCGTTAGTAAACTTTTTACTTTCTGTAATGGTTAAATAATAATCGTCTGCTTTAGTAGCTCTTACATCAAAAAAATAAGTACGTCTTCCTGCTCTAAGTACTTTAGAAAAAATTTCCTCTTTCTCCATCATTTCGTTATTCATAATATGAGTTGTGTTTGTTAAAAATTTCTAAATCAAAAATCAAAAAAAAAGTTGAATGTCACAACAATTTCATGCAAATCTTTTTATTTGGTTGTCTTTAAGTATAGCTCTTTGTAGTAACCATCTGTGTTTATAAGCTGATCGTGTGTGCTAGATTGTACAATTTTACCGTTGTCTAATACTATAATTTTATGTGCATTTTTGGCTGCAGATATACGGTGACTAACAATAATAGAGGTTTTTCCTTCGGTTATTTTTTTAAGATTATTTAATATTTTTTCTTCTGTTTCTGTATCAACAGCAGATAAACAGTCATCAAATAACATTATTTGTGGCTGTTTTATTAATGCTCTGGCAATAGACACACGTTGTTTTTGTCCGCCAGATAATGTAATACCACGTTCGCCTAAAACAGTATTATATTGTTTATTAAACTTGATAATATTTTTATGGACTTGTGCTTGTTTTGCAGCTTCAATAACCTCTTCATTAGTAGCATTTTCTTTACCAAATTTGATGTTATTATTAATAGTGTCACTAAATAAAAAGGCATCTTGTGGTACGTAGCCAATTGCGTTTCTTAAACTGTTTAGATTAAGTTGCTCTATTGGGTTTTGGTCTATACTAATTTCTCCTTTTTCTACATCATACAACCTTCCAACCAGATCCAAAACTGTAGATTTACCAGATCCTGTTTTACCAATTATTGCTAGTGTTTCGCCAGAATTTACTTTAAAACTTACATCTTTTAAGGCTTGTATATTAGTGTCATCATAGGTAAAAGAAACATTTTTAAACTCGATATCACCTTTTATAGTAGAAGGTTTAGGATTGTTATTTTTAATTTCAGGTTCGGTCTTTAAAAACTCGTTTATTCTTTTTTGAGAGGCTTCTGCTTCTTGTACAATAGAAGTAACCCAACCAACAGTAGCAACTGGCCAAGTTAGCATATTGACGTACATAATAAATTCAGAAATGGTTCCTAAAGTAATCTCTCCAGCCATATATTGTTTACCGCCAAAGTAGATTACTACGATGTTGCTTAATCCAATTAGTAAAATCATCATCGGGAAGAAAAACGCTTGAATGCGTACCAAACTTAGTTGTTTTTGTTTACTAGTTTCGGCTAAATCTTCAAAATTGGTATAGGTTTGTGGCTCTATTCCGTAGGCTTTAATTACTGAAATTCCGCTAAAAGTTTCTTGAGAAAACGTTGATAGTTTTGATAAAAACTGTTGTACAACGGTACTTCTTTTATGTATTTCGGAACTTATTTTATAGATAATAACCGATAAAATTGGTAATGGTATTAAGGTGTACATTGTTAATGTTGGCGATTGTCGGTACATAAAAATAATAACGACCACAAAAAGCGTTAAGGTGTTAATACTGTACATTAAGGCAGGACCAACATACATACGTACTTTACCAACATCTTCGCTAATACGATTCATTAAATCTCCAGTTCTATTTTTCTTGTAAAAATTAAGCGATAGTCTTTGGTACTGTTGGTAGACTTCATTTTTTAAATCGGCTTCTATAAATCTAGAAACGTTAATTAAAGTTTGACGCATTAAAAAGGTCATAATACCCGAAAATGCAGCAGCACCAACAATAATTAAAATGTATTTAAGAAGTGTACTTTTAAAAAGTGCTTCATTTATATTTTCATTTTGAAGCTGTTGGTTAACCACATCGATTATAGATCCAATGTATTTTGGAACAAAAACCGAAAAGACTTTAGAAGCTATAGTTATAAAAACACCAATAATAATACGGCTTCTGTACTTGTAAAAATATTTATTAAGATGTTGTAGTTCTTTCATTAAGAAATTAATAATTGAAATAAATGATATTGTCAAATTCGTATTTTAACACTAAAAAAATTGTTCATATATTAATTATAGTCTAATTTTGCACCGTCATTTTATAAAATCTATATTTTGACTAGGTTTAAAATTAATATCAATAAAAAATGATTTCAGAATTAATCAATACAAATCAATTACAAAAAGCAGATCCTGTTTTTGGGCAATTATCTTTTGACAATCACGAACAAGTTGTTTTTTGCAACGACAAAGATACGGGATTAAAAGCAATAATCGGGATACATAATACAGTATTAGGACCTGCATTAGGAGGAACCAGAATGTGGCAGTATGCTAACGAGTGGGAAGCACTTAATGACGTACTACGTTTATCACGCGGTATGACTTTTAAATCTGCAATTACAGGATTAAACTTAGGTGGAGGAAAAGCAGTAATTATTGGTGATGCAAAAACGCAAAAAACACCAGAATTAATGAAACGTTTTGGAGAGTTTGTACATAGCCTAAGCGGAAAATATATTACAGCAGAAGATGTTGGTATGGAAACATCAGATATGGATTTAGTAAGAGAAGTAACACCATACGTAACAGGTATTTCTGAAGAAAAAGGAGGCGCAGGTAACCCATCACCAATTACCGCATACGGTGTGTTTATGGGGATGAAAGCTGCAGCTAAATTTAAATTTGGCACGGATGTATTAGAAGGTAAAAAAGTAATAGTACAAGGAATTGGTCATGTTGGCGAAACTTTAGTAGAACACTTAGTACAAGAAGGAGCAAAAGTAATTATAGACGATATTAACCAAGAGCGTCTTGAAGCTATTAGTAAAAAGTACGGTGCAACAATTTATAAAGGTGAAAATATTTATGCAGAAGAAGTAGATATTTACGCACCATGTGCATTAGGAGCAACAATTAACGATGCTACTATCCAAACATTAAAAGCAAAAGTTGTAGCAGGAGCAGCAAACAACCAATTAGCAGACGAGATTAAACACGGTCGTCTACTACAAGAAAAAGGTATTGTTTACGCACCAGACTTTTTAATTAACGCTGGAGGAATAATTAATGTTTACGCAGAATTAGAAAATTATGACAAAACAGAAATTATGCGCAAAACAGAAAACATATACAATACAACTATTGAGATTTTAAACAATGCAGATGTTAATAATATCACGACACATCAAGCTGCTTTAAATATTGCACAAAGTAGAATAGAAGCAAGAAAAAAAGAAAATCAACAATAGGTTATCCTATAAATTATATTATTTTTGTAAGGCGAAAGAAACTATTTCTTTCGCCTTTTTTAATTTAATAAGAAAAGCATTTTAAACTAAATAGTGCACAACCCAAAAAGTTCTTTGTAATGATGTTAACAAGAAGACATATTCGTGTAAAAGTAATGCAAACCCTATTTGCATTTGATGGTACAGAAAGTGATGATTTTACAAAAGATCAAAAGTTTTTATTGTACAGTATAGACAATATGTATAACCTGTATTTACTATTAATGTCTTTATTAATAGAGATCAATAAAAAAGCGACAAATCATCTAGAAACCGCACAAAAAAAACATCTAGCTACAGAAGAAGAAAAAAATCCAAACAAAAAGTTTATTAACAACCAATTACTACAATTAATCGTTAATAACGAAAGACTAAAAGTTCAATTAGAAGACAGAAAAATAACAAATTGGCAACTAGATAACGAGTACGTAGATTTACTTTACAAAGAAATTAAAAACAGTGACTTGTACAAAGATTACATGTCAACAAAGACCTCTACTTTTAAAGAAGATAAAAACTTTGTAATAGATATCTTTAAAGAAATTATAGCACCAAACGATAAACTTTACGATTATCTAGAAGATAAAAATCTAACATGGTTAGACGATTTACCAACAGTAAATACATTTATCCTTAAATTATTAAGAAAACTTAAAGAAACTAGTGATCCTGTAACTTTAACACCAAAGCTATACAAAGATATAGAAGATAAAGAGTACGCTATAAAACTATTTAAAAAGACATTACTAAATCAAAGTAAGTTAGGAGAAGAAATTTCTGGAAAAACAAGTAATTGGGACAGAGATCGTATTGCATCACTAGATATGGTATTACTAAAAATGGCAATATGCGAGTTATTGCACTTTTCTTCAATACCAACCAAAGTAACAATTAATGAGTACTTAGAAATATCTAAAGAATATTCTACACCAAAAAGTAGCATATTTATAAATGGTATTTTAGATAAACTATTAAAAGAATACCAAAACGAAGGAAAACTAAATAAAGTAGGTAGAGGATTGATGTAGTAAAAAAATATTCTTACTTTTACCATTCTAAAATTTTAACCCTTTAGCCAATTTGGCAATAAATAACTATTAAAAATTATATTATGAAAAAAGTACTAGTTGTATTAAGTGCAATTTGCTTAGTAGGATTTACATCATGTAAGGAAGATGCAACAAAAAAAATTGATGCAGAAAATGTTGCAGCTGCAGCAGAAAGAGATGCAAAAGCAAACGTTTTTCCTGTAATGGAATTTGATAAAACAGAGCATGACTTTGGCGAAATAGCTTCTGGTACACCTGTAGAAACTGTGTTTACTTACAAAAACGTAGGAGAAGCACCATTAGTAATTACAGATGTAAAAAGTTCTTGTGGATGTACAATTCCTAAAGATTGGTCAAGAGAGCCATTAGCACCAGGAGAATCAGGAAAGTTTACAGTTAAATTTAACGGTAAAGGAACAAACAAAGTAACTAAAGTAGTAACAGTTACTGCAAATACTAAAACAGGAAGAGAAACTGTAAAAATCTCTGCTTTTGTGAAGCCAGATCCAAATGCTGCTCAAAAAGCTAACTTACCTATGGCACAATAATTATGGGAGAAATAGGAAGTTTTTTACCAATAATTTTAATGTTTGCTGTAGTATACTTTTTTATGATAGCACCACAAATGAAACGTGCTAAACAAGAAAAAAAGTTTGCTGCAGAATTAAAACGCGGTGATAAAGTAATTACAAAAAGTGGTTTACATGGTAAAGTTGTAGATCTTAACGAAAAAGATAACAGCTGTATTATAGAAACTATGTCTGGTAAATTAAAGTTTGATCGTTCTGCTATTTCTATGGAAATGAGTAAAACATTAAACAATCCATCAGTAGAAAAAAAGTAATTATTACGACATATTTAAAAAAAGGCAACCAACTTGGTTGCCTTTTTTTATTATATATCATTTCTAAAGATTATGAGGTATCACATAACTAAAGCATGATGTAAGTTAACAATTTTTATATTTATCATGTAAGCCCTTTAACTCCATAATCATAGGCGTTATTTTTTCTAACCGACTCACTTTTGTTGATTCTCGTTTAGCTTCACCTATATAATTACAAAACTCCTTTTGTTTAGAAGGACTTAGTTTTTCAAAAGCATCTTTAAGATTATTATCTTCTTTAAAAGCAAGCTTTAATTCCGTAGGAATCGTAATATCTGCTTTTCTAGTTCTTGTAGCTTTAATCTCTTTACCTAATTTTTGATTTTGTATAGCCTCTTTTACATAAGATAAAACTATATTAGAGTTTACTGTATCATCCGCTTCAAACCGCATTTGTCTCAATGCTTTAGTTTTTCCTTCTTGTGCATTAACTAACACATTAGCTTCATCTTTTAAAAACACACCATTAAAAAACCATAAACAATAATGGTTTTTAAAAGCACCTAAACCAACTACATTCTTCCCGTTTATAGAGTAGGTTGGTGCATTCCATTTTATTTGTTCTTCTAATTCTGTTGAAATTAAAAGCTGTCTTAAAGCAATTAATTGATTAGAAAATTTTGGATAATTCTCAATATACTCATCAACTGAGCTTACTTTTTTCATGTTATTATTATTTAGGACCAAGTTACATAAATTATTGCTTAAACTTTAACATAAATTAGATTGTTGACTTTCAAATCATTATAAATATTATTTATATTTAGTCTAAATAAAGTTTGTTTTGTTTGTTTTCAGACATATATTTGCGGCATTATTTAAAATCAATCTAAATAAATTATGTTAAAAAAAATTAGTCTATTATTAATTTTGTTTACGCAATTTGCTATTGCTCAATCAAAAATTGAAGGTCAAGTTATTAGTCAAACTAATGAGATAATCCCTTTTGCAAATGTGATCATAGAAGCTACATCTAAAGGAACATCTGCAAATCAAGAAGGTTATTATTCATTAGAAAATCTACAAAAGGGAACGTACATTGTCAAAGTGTCTTATGTAGGTTTTTTATCACAAACAAAGACAGTAAACTTAGAAGCAAATCAAACTTTAACAGTTAATTTTCAACTAAAAGGAGATACAGACCTAGAAGAAGTTGAAGTTTTTGGAAGTCGTTTTAAACATCCAGATAAAATTGAAGCATTAACTAGATTACCATTAGCACCTTATGAGCAAATACAGAGTATTTCTATTATTTCTGATAAGTTAATAATGCAACAAGGTAATTTAACCATTTCTGAAGCGACTAAAAATGTACCAGGTGTATATACTTTTGCCACTTATGGTAATAAGAGAGAAAGTATGTCTTCACGTGGGTTTAGAGGTATTCCTATCTTAAAAAATGGGGTTAGAGTACATTCAGATTTTAGAGGTGTAGGAATATTAACAGATATGCAAGGAGTGGACAACATACAAGTATTAAAAGGTGCAGCATCAATCACTCAAGGTGTAGCAACAGATTTAGGAAGTCCTGGTGGAGTTATCAATTTAGTTACAAAAACACCTAAGTATACTTTTGGAGGTAATGCATCATTGCGTGCAGGTAGTTTTGGTCAAGCACGTACTACTTTTGATGTGTACGGTCCATTAACTAAATCTCAAAACACAGCATTTAGAATTAACGGTGCTTTAGAACGTGCAGATAGTTTTAGAGATAATGTATTTAGCGACCGTTTTTATATCAATCCTTCTTTTGAATGGAAAGCAGATGATAAAACAACATTCACTTTTGAAATGGATTATTTTGAAGATAGCCGTACGCCAGATGTAGGGACAGTTAATCTTGCTGAAAATGATGTAAATGCTATTTATGACCTTCCTGATAGTCAGTTTTTAGGATATGAAAATGATAAGTCATTAACAACAAATGCTACTTACGCCATTCGTTTAGACAGAAAATTAACCGATAAATTAAGCTTAAAAGGAGCTTTTTATAAATCTAGTTTAGATTTAGATGATAAAGGAACTAGTTTAGGAAATGTAGTAGAAGACACTAACGGAAATCCTATTTATAATCAAAGAGTAAGAGGTTATTCAGTGTCAACAAGAAGTGATGATAATAGCGTATTACAGTTTGATTTAATAGGTGATGAAATTGAAACAGGTAAATTAAAGCACAGTTTTCAAGTAGGATTTGATTATCGTACCTCTAATTTTAGCACAACATCTCAACGTGTTTCAGCAATTGATACCATAGATGTTTTTACAGCAAACACGCATACTTTACCAGATAATTTAAGTTTTTCGGCAGTAAATATTGGTGGTGCAAAATCAAAAGCAATCGGTTTTGTTGCACAAGACGTTATTACATTTAACAAATGGTTTAAAACCTTTTTAGGTGTTCGTTACAGTAAAACTCAAACAATTACAGAAACAGAAACTACTCAAAGTGATGCTTTTAATCCATTAGGAGGAATTATAGTGTCTCCATTTAAAAATATTAACCTATTTGCTTCGTACACAAACAGCTCGTACCCAAGAACAGCAACTCGTTTAGATGCTAACGGAAACGAACTTGGTAACGAAAGATTTGATCAATTTGAAACAGGTATTAAAACCAACTGGTTAAACAATAGACTACGTTTTAATTTAACATATTTCAAAATTAATAACAGAGATATTAACCTTCCTGTGTATGATGAAAACTGGGTTGCAACTGGTTACTATCAAAAAGGAGGAAACGACCAAAGACAAGGTATAGAGGTTGAATTAAGCGGACGTATTTTAGAAAATTTAGAAGTGATTACAGGTTACTCTTACATAGATGCGCAGTACAAAGAACATACGTCTTTTGTTTACGGTTCTTCACCGTTAAACACACCAAAGCACACATTTAATGCTTATGCTAACTACAGCTTTAAACAACAATTAGAAGGATTATCTGTTGGAGCAGGAGTATATTATACAGGAGAAAGACCAATTAACGATTGGAGTGCTGGTGCTGTAACGCATGAAGGTATTGTGCCAAATCAAGAACCGTTTAATGTAGATGCCTATACACTTGTAAACGCTCAAGTAGCATACAAGTTTGATCAACACTGGAACTTTAGAGTACTAATAAATAATATGTTCAATGAAATAGGTTATAACGCATATAGAACACGTTTTATTAACCAAACCGATCCAAGAAATTTTGCAGGTGTATTGACTTACTCATTTTAATTTTATGAAATCGTCATTATTTAAAAATAAATTCTTTAAAAGATTTTTGCCTTAAAATGTTAAAAATCAATTTATTCTAAAATAATTTGTAAAAAGGTTAAAATTTTACTTTGTTTAGAATAATAACTTAAATATATTTGCCGACGGTTTTGGGGAGATACTCAAGCGGCCAACGAGGGCAGACTGTAAATCTGCTGACTATGTCTTCGCAGGTTCGAATCCTGCTCTCCCCACAAAAAAAAGCGCTCTACTTAGAGCGCTTTTTTAGTTTTTTGATTGATTGAGTTGGTTGGTTTATTGATTAAAATCTAATATTAAAGCTTAAATCTTTATCGTTTACTTCAAATTTTGCATCTTGGTATTGAGGCGGACCATAAGACATTGGATTGTTAGACATACCGTAACTTTCTAATGGCATACCATTTTCAAAATCCATACGATTATTATCATTTTCGTCATGCATAACCATAATGGCGTATGTGCCAACTTCAACATTTTTAAAAGTAACGGTTATTTGTCCGTTTTCTATTTTAGACTTTAAGTTTTTTATACCAGGACCTTTCATAAAAGTGTCTTCGGTATGTAGACCCAAAATAACACTACCTTTATCATTTTTAATGTTTTGTATGGTAACAGTAATATTTTGACCATTAGAAGTTACTTTTGTTTCTGTTTGAGCATTTACATTTAAAGTAAATATTAAAGCTATTAAAAGTGTGTAAATAGTTTTCATAATTAATCGGTTTTGTTGTTTTTTGATAGTTCAAATGTCTAACAAAACATGAGGCTTTCACAAACTAAGTCACCGAACTGTAGATTTTTTATGATGAATTGTTTATTCTACAGGAATTACCTCTACACGTCTGTTTTTTACTCTACCTTCTTCTGTATTACTTGTGTCTACAGGATATTGTTCTCCAAAACCTTTAACTATTAAACTTTCTGCGTTAATACCTTTATTTAATAAGTAATTTTTTACTGTATTAGCTCTTTCAAAAGATAGTTTAAGATTGGTTTCTTCTGTTGCCGTATTATCTGTATGTCCAGAAATTAAATATTTTTTAAATTTTCCTTTTGATATAAGTTGAGCAATATTCTCAAGTTTTTTAATTTCTGAAGGTCTAATTTCTGCTTTACTTAATTCAAAATAAATTACAATAGGTTTTAGGTTTTTAAGTTCTTCTTTACTGTAAGCATTTTTTATCTCTTTTTTAGGACAACCGTTTTCTGTTCCTTGTAATTTAGGACATTTATCATATTTATCTGGTACACCATCTTTATCATAATCTGGTAATGGACAACCTTTGTTGCTAATATCTCCTGCTATTGTAGGACACCTATCATAAAGGTCTGCAACACCATCGTTATCTTGGTCAGGACAACCGTTATTGGTTCCTGGTGTTTCTGGACAGTTGTCTTCTTTATCAGGTATTCCATCTTTATCGGTGTCGGGACATCCATTAAATTTTGCTAATCCAAATGTGTCAGGACATTCGTCCTCTTGATTAAAAATACCATCATTATCATTGTCTGCACCTCCAAATTTGAAAATTATTCCTGCAGAATGTTGATAATGGCTTAAACCATAATCTTCAAAAGAATGCTTGTAGGCACTTTGTGCTGTAAAGCCAAAATTGTATGTCAACCAAAAATCTATACCTACAGCTCCGTTTACTGTTCCTGCGCCAATTTCGTCTAACCAAGTATATCCGCCACCAAGACTTACGTATGGATTAAAAGTAATATTATTGATTAGTTTGTATTTAAACATACCGTCAATAGAGATGTACGGAAATTTTTCGTCTCTGTTGGTATGTTCTTGTTTTATGCTATTAAGGGATACAAGTGCTTCAAAAGATATTTTATTCTTTAAATGTCTAGCTAAAGCTAATTTAAAACCTGCAGGATCCATATTCCATGTTTGAAATTTTCCTTCTTCGCCAGGTAATTTTCTTACAGGATTATTTACTGCGTTTGTACTTAAGCTTGCTGTCCAAGGAGAATAATGATCTTGAGCAAAAGTTGTTAATGTAAAGGATAGGGAAAGAATTACAGTTAGTAATAAAACTAAGTGTTTCATGTTTTTAGTAAATTGATTAATAGCAAAGCCAATATAAACTAAAAAAACAGAATATTAAAAATAAATAGATAACAGGTAAAGTTTGGCGATTAGCTTACAATAAACCACGTGCTTTAATTTCTAAGTATTTATTAATTGTATCTAATGTAAGGTTTTCTGGAGTAGTTAAAATAGAGTAAATACCATACTTTTTAAGTTCGTTAACGATTAGACGTTTTTCAAAAGCAAATTTTTCTGCAATTACCTTATCATAAGTTTGCTGTATCGTTTCGGCAGGTGCTTTGATAAATTTATCTAGCTCTGTATTTTCAAAGAAAATAACAACTAGTAAATGGTTTTTTGCAATACCTTTTAAATAGGGTAATTGTCTATGTAAACTGTCTAATGTTTCGAAGTTTGTGTAAAGTAGTATTAGACTTCTATGTGTAATGTTTCTTTTTATATCTGCATATAATCTGCCAAAGTCACTTTCAAAAAAATCGGTGTTAACATTGTATAAGCCTTCAAGAATTAAATTCATTTGAGATGTTCTTCTTTCAGCAACTACACGATTTTCAACACGTTTAGAAAAGGTGAAAATACCTGCTTTGTCTTGCTTTTTTAATGCTACATTGCTAATCACTAAAGATGCATTTATAGCATAATCCAAAAGGGTCAATTGGTTAAAAGGCATTTTCATAACACGACCTTTATCTATAACAGAATATACTGGTTGCGATTTTTCATCTTGAAATTGATTAACCATTAACGCATTTCGTTTTGCAGTAGCTTTCCAGTTAATGGTACGCAAATCGTCACCTAAAACGTAGTCTTTAATTTGTTCAAACTCCATTGTGTGACCAAGTCTACGCACTTTTTTGATACCGTATTGTAGCAAATTATTACTGAAAGCCATCAAGTCGTATTTTTTTAATTGAATAAAACTTGGGTAGTTAGGTACCATTGCATTATCGTTAAAAGTAAAACGTCTTGCGACTAAACCAAACACCGATTTTGCGTATATATTTAGTTTTCCAAAGTGATATTCGCCACGTTCTACGGGACGTAATTGATATTCTAATTTAGATGAAGATGTTGCGTTTAGCTTTCTTTCAATATTAAAATCTCTTACTTGAAATTGTTCAGGAATTTCGTCAATGATATTTGTATATATAGGAAATGTATAAAAGTTTTCAATCTCAAGTTGAATTGGATTTTGATCTCCGTTTGAAAGTTTTTCGGGTAAAATTCTTGAGGCTAAAATTCCTTTTTTAGCTGAAAATAATAGCAACGTATCTAATAATGTTAATGCGATTAAGCCTAAAAGCAAAAAAGAAACAATATTGAGTAATCTTGGAAACAAAAAGCTAACCACATACAATATCATTATGGCAATGCATGCATAGAAAAAACGGTTTTGTATGTAAAATGGTTTTATGAGTTTCACTTGATTAGTTCTAAGTTTAAAGTTCTAAGTTCTAAGTTTAAAGTTGAAAGACTGTTTACTGTTTACTGCTAACTGCAAACTGAAATTACCTCGGTATTTCTACAGCTTCTATAATCTGCTTTATAATTTGTTTGCTTGTTACACCTTCCATTTCGCGTTCTGGCGTCACAATAACACGATGTTGTAACACTGGTATTGCTGCTTGTTTAATGTCTTCTGGAGTTACAAAATCGCGTCCATTCATTGCTGCAAAAGCTTTACTAGATTTTAGAATAGCTATAGATGCTCTTGGTGATGCGCCTAAATATAAAAATGGATTGTTACGTGTGTTTACTATAATATCTGCGATGTATTTTATTAAATGACTTTCGATAATAATCTGATTGACTAAACCTT
Organism: Mesoflavibacter zeaxanthinifaciens subsp. sabulilitoris; assembly: GCF_014191595.1. NCBI lineage: Bacteria > Pseudomonadati > Bacteroidota > Flavobacteriia > Flavobacteriales > Flavobacteriaceae > Mesoflavibacter > Mesoflavibacter zeaxanthinifaciens. The sequence goes on from NZ_JACHWV010000001.1 coordinate 18,952, forward strand.
GAAATTCTTTAATTTTTTCTTGACTTAAATAAGTCGTGATTTGATTAATTTTTTTATTTCCTTTTAAGTCGTGTTCACGATTTAAGATTTCTATTTCTTCTTCTAAATTAGGGTAATCAATATCTATTTTGAAAAGAAAACGGTCTAATTGTGCTTCTGGTAAACGATACGTCCCTTCTTGCTCTACAGGGTTTTGAGTAGCTAAAACAATAAAAGGTAAACTCATTTGATATTTATTACCGTCTATAGTTATTTGGCGCTCTTCCATTACTTCAAACAACGCAGCTTGTGTTTTTGCTGGTGCACGGTTAATCTCGTCAATTAAAACCATGTTAGAAAAAATAGGACCTTTTTTAAACTCAAATTCAGATTTTTTCATGTCAAAAACCGAAGTTCCTAAAATATCACTCGGCATTAAATCTGGTGTAAATTGAATACGACTAAAATCTATTGCTAAAGATTTGGCTAATAAACGTGCCGATATTGTTTTTGCAACACCAGGAACACCTTCTATCAAGGCATGACCGTTGGCTAAAATAGCTGCAATTAGCATATCAATCATTCCTTTTTGACCAACAATTACTTTACTAATTTCTGACTTTATTTGTGCAACACCTTGTTGCAGTTCGGTTAAGTCAATACGGTTTGTAAAGTTTACATTATCGTCTGTTGTGTCTGTCTTAACATTATCTGAAATAACATCATTTGTTGGTGCCGAATTTTCTGTGTTTTCAGCATCTGACGGAATGTGATTTTTTTTGTCTTCGTTATTAAATTCTTCCATAATTTATGCGGTGTAAAAATCTTCTATTTGCTTATTTAAATGGATTAAATCTGCTTCTGTACATTGTGGTTTTGCTTTTAAATGTACTATAGATTTAACTAACTGTTGTATTTGTTCTTTGTCTTTTCCTGATTTCTGGATCAGTAGCTTAGTAAAACGTTCGTCTAAAACTTGAGTGTCTAAAAAGTAAACACGTCTTAAATATTCTAAAAAGTAAGTTATTTTCTTTTCAACTAAATTATTATGATCTTTAGTTTCGTAATATAAATTACCAATGGTTTTTGTAAATGCTACGGTAGTATTTTCGTGAGGTTTAATTTCTTTAACAATGCGTTGTCTTCGTTTTGCGTTAAAAATTAAGAACAAAAGCAAACTAATTAATCCTAAATACCAAGCATAACGTAGTGCATCTTGACTTAATATAAACCTAAGTTTAGAACCGCTTACGTTGGTGTTAGCCTTATTTAATGAGTTGTAATAAATATTGTCTTCTGGCAGATATCCTAAAACAGCTTCGGTATATTTTTTATTATTTTTCTTTAATAAACTATAATTTGTGAAGGCTATAGGTTGTAGATGAAGTAAAAACTGACCATCATAATGTTTTACTTTTATAAAGTTAGGAAACGCAATACTGTCAAACGTTTGATGTCCTAAAACAGTTGTAAGATCTTTATCAAGTTTTGAAAAATGAAAGTTGTTAATACCTCTATCTATAGTGATACTATCTGTTTTAAACCTTGGATTGGTTAATGTAAAATAGCTATTACCTTTTAAATCATATTCATTAGTTGTATTAAATCCTAAAGAGTCTTTTAATCGATTAGGAAAGTAATTGCTAGACATTAAAACTGTATTACCGTAGGATACAAAATCTAGAAGTTCTTGTGCAGAAATATCGTCCATTTCTGAATATTGAGCAACGTGTATAAAATTACCTGTTGTGGTGTATTCATCTTCTTCCCAATTGTAATACTCGTCAAAAAACTCGTAAGGTGTTTTTCTTACGTCTGTAAATTCTTTATCAGAAAAAACGTTTTCTAATTCTTCATGAAAAATATAAGTTCCAAAAGGTATTTTATGTCTTTCATTATAAGTTGGTTTCCAATTTATAGGTCTTTCTTTAGTAAGCTCAATAAAAGCAATTAAGCCTAAGAAAAGGATTAGTAATCCTACATAAATTTTTATTGTTCTGTTCATGCTTTTACTGAGTTTAAAAAGTTAGTAAAAGCACGTTTTGCTTTGTCAAACTGAGTTTGATCTACATTAAACTCGCCATACCAAATGTAATTATATAGGTAAGATGTATAGGCAAATTGTTCTGAGATTTCTGGTGTTTTTATTTCGTATTGATAGTCGCTGTTTGTTTTTTCCGGATCGTAGTCTATAATTTCTTTTTCTGATAAGCCTTTTAAAAGCCACAAATAGTAATATCTAATGGCAAGTCTGTAATTGTTATTACTTTCGGCTTCGCTTATTAAAGCTTTAAAATTTGTTTGATGAATGTTGTTTTCTAGATCTGTTACAGGAATAATTTTTTTGTCAGAAGATTTACCAAAAACCCATGTTCCTTCTTTGTTAACGATAGCTTTAAAGATAAAATAGATAACTAACAAGAAAATAATTACGCCTGCAATTTTTAAAGCTATGTCTGTTGCTCTAGAAGCTTGACCAGCGTTTTGAATGTTAAATAGACTTTTTAGAAAATCTGAAACCGCTTTTTTAAATCGTGTCCACCAACCAGAACTAGCTTTGCTGCGTTGGTAAATAAAATCGTCTCCGGTATATTTTTCTGATAAGTTATCAAATTGTTTTGGTAGGACGTTTGCATTATCTGTTGCAACAGAATCTATTGCTTCTAAATACTCATAGTCTTCATAGACTTCTTGCGAGTGTTTTTGAAGCGCATTAGCAGTACCAAAAGCTAATAAAAAAAGGATAATATGTAGTTTAAGTAATTTACTCACCAGATCCTATTTCGTCAATAACACTTTTAGTGTTTACATTTTCGCTAGTTTCTTTTAAACCGTAATACACAATACTTTGGTTAACTTGTATAATGGTTTGTAAAGTTGTACTAATAATAAATGCAATTACAGAAATAACTATAGCTAAAATTAAACTACCAACAGGCATCTCATCTATAGTTACAGGTTCTTGTATAACAGTTATACTTTGTACACCTTGTACAATACCCTGAATTAGACCAACACCCATCTGTACAACGTAAGCCATTAAGTAAAAAATACCAATGCAACCTACAGCATGCCAAAATTTACTTCTAATTAATTGCCATGCATAACCAAAGCTATCCCAAAAATTACGTTTATTGTCTAATTGCTCTAAAAGCGTCATATGGTAAAGACTACTAAAAATACCTATTAAAAACGGTAGCGCAAGTATACCAACAATAGTTATTGCTAGTATAAAACCAACGATACCAAAGATAATAGCCAAAGGTATAGCTAAAATAAAACCTAAAATTACAAACATGATAAGTTTACCAGCATTGGCTTTGTAGCTATCTTTAATTTCTTTCATACCAAAATTGGGACCATTATGTTTTTCAAAAAGTTTAAAGTAAATAGGAGTGAAGGCATACACAATTATCCAAAATAATATAGATAAAATCACAATACCTATAATGGTAAGCACAAAAACACCAAAGTTTTCATTAGCAAATTGATCTATTGACGCAGTTGGGTTACCAGAAGTAGAAAAACTATACATAAAAGACTCTGTATAAGTTTTAGTTACATAATAACTTACAATAGCTAATAGAATAATAAGTGCACCACTAACAGTAAAAAAGAAAGTAAAGAAGTGTTTACCGTGTTCTTTTAAAAAAGTAAATGTGTCTTGAAAAAACGAGTTAAAGTCTCTATTTTGATAAAGCTTCATAGTTTAGTTTTGTTTTTCGGTTAACAATAAACGGATATATTAAATAGTAAAATGAAATTATGCTTAGCGTAGTAAGTATGATACCAATAGATAACCAATTTGGCATTATGTTAGAATATCTAGTAACATAACCTTCTAAAAATCCAGCAGCAATAGTAAAAGGAAATGTGCTTATTAAAATTTTAACTCCAACTTTTACACCTCTTTTAAAAGATGTCATCCTAGAGAAAGTTTTAGGAAATAAAATACTAGCGCCTAAAATAAAACCAGCAGCACCTTCTATAACAATTGCAAAAATCTCCATAGCGCCATGTATCCAGATACCTCTAACGCTTTCCCAAAACACATCTTCTTTTACAAACATATATTGAAAAGAACCTAGCATAATGCCATTTTCCATTAAAATATAACCTGTGCCTAAACCTCCAAAAATACCAAAGACAAAAGAGGTTATACCAACATAAAGGTTGTTTAATGTTATACCAAAAGCGCTTCCCCAATTACTACCACTTTTGTAAATAGCAACAGGATCTCCTTTTTCAATATTTTCTAGGGTTAGATTAACATAATGATCACCAAGAACTAATCTGATAAAAGCATCATCAAACTCTGCAGATAGAGCACCAATAGCCACAAAACTTAAAAAAACTAAAAAAGCGTAAGCCACGTAACGTCTGTATTCATACATTATTAATGGGACTTCAGTCTTCCAAAAGTATACAAATCTATTAGTGTCTTGTCGCTTAGTTTTATAGATTTTTTGAAACGCTTTTGCTGCTAAATTATTAAGATATAAAACTGTTTTACTTTTTGGGTAATACGTTTGTGCATAGGACAAGTCATTAACCAATTGTGTATAAAGTGAGGCTAATTCGTCAGGGTTTTTTAGTTGTTTTCCAAAAATAGCTTGTTCAAATTCTAGCCATTTTTCTTTGTTGGTTTTGATAAAAGCGACTTCTCTCATAAAGCAACCAAATCTACATATTTTTTATATTAAAACCACTTTTATGCGTTAAAAAAATGCTTACATTTGACCTTAGCTTATGGTCAATATATCAATAAATACCACACAAAACGTAAATATAAATTTTGTCGCAGCTAGTGTTGGCGAACGTTTGCTCGCATATCTTATAGATTGGATTATAAAAATAGCTTATGTTATTGTTGTTTATCAATTAATGTTTAAAGCTTTTAATTTTGAAGATTGGGCTAAAGATATGGACCAATGGTCTGTAGGTGCAGTTGTTGTGTTTTTTTATTTGCCAGCTATATTTTATTCTCTGATTTTTGAATCGCTTTTAGATGGACAAACACCAGGAAAACGAATAATAAAAATTAAAGTAGTTAAAATAGATGGCTATCAAGCTTCTTTTCCAGACTTTATTGTAAGATGGTTTTTTAGAATAGTAGATTTGAATTTGTTTTCTGGTATTATAGGGTTAATTGCAGTAGTTACTAGTAATAAAAACCAAAGAATAGGAGATATGACAGCAGGAACAGGTGTTATAGCTTTAAAAAATAAAGTCAATATTAGTCATACCATTTTAGAAGAACTTAAAGACGATTACACACCAACTTATCCATCTGTAATAAAGTTGTCAGATAATGATGTACGTATTATTAAAGAAACATATTTGGCTGCTAAAAAATCTAAAGACTACGCTACATTAATTAAGTTAAGAGCTAAAGTAATTGAGGTAATGGAAATTAGACACCAAGTTGAAAGTAATGATATGGAATTTATTTCCACAGTTATAAAAGATTATAATTACTACACACAAAACATGTAAGCAGAGAACCACTTTTTTTATAAAAAAAAAGTGTGTGAATCGCTTATGCTGAGCGTAGTCGAAGTATCTTTGAGAACCACTTTTTTTATAAAAAAAAGTGTGTGAATCGCTTATGCTGAGCGCAGTCGAAGTGCAAAGTCGAAGTATCCCTTACTATTAAATTTTAAAAACAATTTCAATCCAATGTTTTACATCATAGATATTTTAGGAACAATTGCTTTTGCAATTTCTGGTGTACTTGTAGCACTTAACAAACGTATGGACGCATTTGGTATTTTAATTATTGCGTTTGTAACAGCAGTTGGTGGCGGAACATTAAGAGATGTTTTGATTGGCGAAACACCAGTAAGTTGGATGAAAGATATGAGTTATGCCTACTTTATTTTTGGCTCTACAGTATTTGCCGTACTTTTTAGACATAAGATTGATTACTTGCGTAAATCATTGTTTTTATTTGATACAATTGGTATTGGTTTGTATACTGTAATTGGAATTGAAAAAGGAATTTCGGCAGATTTGCATCCAATAATTTGTGTTTTTTTGGGTACGATGAGTGCTTGTTTTGGTGGAGTAATTAGAGATATTCTATGTAACGAAATACCAGTGATTTTTAGAAAAGAAATCTACGCAACCGCATGTATATTAGGCGGTATTACTTATTTTGCTATAAGCCAGTTACCCGTAGTTACAAACTTTGTTTTTGTTATCTCTGGTCTAGTAGTAATTATAGTAAGGTTAATAGCTGTAAGGTTTAAGGTAAGTTTACCAAGTCTTTATAAAGATTAGTAGCATTGTTTATTCTAAAACTTCAACAGTTTTAATATATACATTAACAAAAGGCCAATCAGACTCGTCTGTTTTTACAGCGTTTATTTTATCAACAACATCCATTCCTTTAACAACTTTTCCAAAAATAGTGTAATCACCATCTAGATGAAAGGCGTCTTGCTGTGTAATAAAAAACTCATAAGGCGATGCTAATTTATGAGGGTTTTCAATATCACTACTTGGCATAGAAATTACACCTCGATGATGTGTAAAACCACGTTTAGTATCTGTAGGTAATAAGTAATGACCTATTTTATGTCGTTTTCTGGCTACTCTAATATCATCTGTGTTTCCTCCTTGGATGATAAAGTTTTTAACTACACGATGAAACTGAGTATTATCAAAAGCTCCAATTTTTGCTAAATAAATAAAGTTAGCACGATGAAACTTGGTTTCGTCAAACAATAAAATATCAATATCTCCCATGCTTGTTTTAATGCGTACTTTATTCTCTAAGTTTTCTTTTTCATATTCTAAGAAAAAGTCCATAACATTTTCTTCAGTTAAATAAGGATATTCCTTTTTCTTAATCGAATCTTTTTTAACCGTTTTAGTATCTGTTTTTACAGTGTCTGCAGCTTGTTTGGAGTTGTTATAGTTAGTTTTAGTCTTAGATTGCTTATCTTCACAATTAAATAAAATAAGACAAAGACTAAAAAAAAGAAATAGGCGCATTTTTAAAATGAATTTTAAGGATTTTACCATAGCATTGTCAAAAATAAAAAATATACCACTACCAGCCGAAACATCTCAGTTTAAAATGGCTCCACCTTATCGTGAAGCTCTTTTGCAACAGCAAAAAGATAAGATGAAACATGCTAGGCAAAGTGCGGTAATGGCGTTGTTTTATCCAGATTTAGAGTTACAAACTAAACTTATTTTAATTTTAAGAAAAACTTACAAAGGTGTACACTCGGCACAAGTTGGTTTTCCTGGTGGAAAAGTAGAACATTCTGACCAAAATTTAATGCAAACAGCTTTAAGAGAAACCCATGAAGAGGTTGGCATAAAACCAGAAATAATAACGGTTTACAAAGAAATGACGCAAGTTTATATTCCGCCAAGTAACTTTGTAGTTCAGCCTTATTTAGGTATTGCAGAGCAAACTCCAAAATTTGTCAAACAAGAAACAGAAGTAGAAGATTTAATAGAAGTTTACTTAAAAGATTTGTTAAGTGATAGTAACTTAACCCAAAAAACAGTAAAAACCAGTTATGGTGTTGATGTTGAGGTGCCTGCCTTTAATTTAAGTAATTATTTGGTTTGGGGCGCAACAGCAATGATGCTTAGCGAAGTTAAAGACTTATTAAAACAGGTTTTATAAGTGTTTTGATTTGTTATATTTGTAGCTCCTTAAAACTTAAACACACTATGGGATTACTTAAAAAAAATCCTTTCGGACATATACTTTTTGTAAAAAAATGGTTAATCAGAATCTTAGGTCTTTTAACACACAGACGCTATAGAGGCTTTAATGAGTTACAAATTGAAGGTTCTGAAATTATAAGACAATTACCAGATACAAACGTTTTATTTATATCTAATCACCAAACGTATTTTGCAGATGTTATTGCCATGTTTCATGTATTTAATGCTGCTTTATCAAACAGACAAGATAATATTAAGAATGTAGGATATTTATGGAATCCTAAACTAAACATGTATTATGTTGCAGCAAAAGAGACCATGAAATCTGGTTTATTACCAAAGATTTTTGCTTATACAGGATCTATAAGTATAGAGCGTACTTGGCGTAGTCAAGGAAAAGACGTTAATCGTCAAGTAAAAATGAGTGATATTTCTGCAATAAAACGCGCTTTAGATGATGGTTGGGTTGTTACATTTCCGCAAGGAACTACAACACCTTTTAAGCCTATTAGAAAAGGAACAGCTCATATTATAAAACACTACAAACCTGTGGTTGTACCTATTGTAATTGATGGTTTTAGAAGAAGTTTTGACAAAAAAGGACTAAGAATTAAAAAGAAAAACGTTTATCAAACTTTTGAAATTAAAGAACCTTTAAAAATTGATTACGAGAATGAAAGTATCCAAGATATTGTTGAAAAAATAGAATACGCTATAGAGCAACATCCTTCATTTTTAAAAGTAATCCCAGAGAAAGAATTACTTGCTCAAGAAGAACTAAATAAGCAACGAGAGTTTTTATCATAAGTAAGAAGTCCGAAGCTAGAAGTAAGAAGAATGTGTTTTCTCTCTAAACTTCCATTTTCTTAAGTTCGTTGTAATTCTTGTTAAGACGTTTTAATAAAATACCATAAAGTAACTTGTAAAATAACCAAATAACTATACCAAATATTAATGTTGCAATAACAAACATAGCAATCATTACAATGTATTGTTGCGTGTTAAAATGTTCTATTTGTGCAGCTAATTCAGGATCGTGTCCAGAAGAATATATAAATCCAAATACCATAGAAACAAATACCATTGCTAGATTATAGATTACATAATATCTAATAACCTTTCTAGTTTTAAGGATGTTTTTCATTAGTTTTCTTGCACTGTCTGTAACCGAGATATTTTTGTAGGACTTGTATAATAAGAAAACAAATAACAAAATTATTGCGTAAGTAAATATAGTGATGCCTATAAAAGCAGCGTCACTATACATTGCATCTAATTTTTGTTTATATCCATCTGATGTAAACATTGGTATAGTATTTATACAAATCCAAAATAACAATTCTGCAATACTTATGTAAAACAATGTTTTTACAATGTTAGACGACTTTTTATGTAACATGGCATATAAATCACTACTTGATTTTTTTTCAAAAGTGTTATTGTTTTTTTGCCAATCTTTCTTTAATAATTCTAATTCATCCATGTTTTACGGATTTAAAATGGTTTTTAGCTTTTTTTTCACTCTATTCATTTTCACTCTGGCATTAACTTCGCTAATTCCCAAGGTCTCACTAATTTCTCGGTAATCTTTATCCTCTAGATATAAAAATACTAGAGCTTTTTCAATGTCATTTAATTGGTGTACAGCTTGATACATTAATTTTAATTGTTCTTCTTCTGTGCTGTCATATTCTTCTGCACTAATTTTAAATTGTATAGCATCAAATTCTTGCGTTTTTATACGACGTTTAGATTTACGATACAATGTAATTGCTGTATTTAAACCAACTCTATACATCCAAGTTGTAAATTTACTATCACCTCTAAACTTCGGGAAGGCTTTCCATAGTTGTATGGTAATCTCCTGAAATAAGTCGTTGTGTGCATCATAATTATTGGTGTAAAGTCTACAAACTTTGTGCACAATATTTTGATGCTTTTCTAGTAATTCTACAAAATTATGTTCTGATGGTTTATCCAATATCTTTTAGTTAGTTGTACTTATTTGTAGCTTAAATAAAGAAGATGTTACACAAAATTAGAATTATTTTTTGCGTAGCTACAATTCGTCATAAAAAAATAACAGTTCGGTATTTCAATTTTTAAAAACCTAAATTCTTAATAGATATTTGCCTTGTAATTAAAACACAAACCATGTTTAAACTCGTATTAATAATTGTAATGGCTGTTACAGGACAAGTAAAAGGTCTAGACAAACCTTTAGTAGCAAAAGCAGATAAAACACCTATTTTTACTACCTTTAATCCATATCAAAACACTAATTTGTATAGCAAAAATAAGTGCTTTTTAACTTTAGAAACTAACATAAAATAAGATGATTAAATTTTTAAAAGAAACCGCTAAAGCCTTTTCAATTGGTGTTCTAGTCTTTTTAATTAGAGGCATATTTATATTGGCTAATGGTAACACATTAGATTTTAACCAAGATTTAGCTTTAGATTTTTTTTATAATCAATTATTTGCAGTGTCATTATACTTAGCCAACGCCTATTTTGTAACGTACATGATGAATAAGTATAAGCAAGACTTATTTAAACTTAATCGTCTTTTAGTTGCTTTATTGTCTTCAGTATTTATATCATTAGCAACCATTTTTATACTTAGATTTTTAATAATAGTTTATGGGTATAACCAAGATGCTACATCGTTTTTACAAAATGAGAAAGTTGTTTTTTATTGGATGTCTTTAACTATATCTGTAGTCATTACGGCTATATTTTATACGGTTTACTATATAAAATCTAAACAAGAAACTAAGGTAAAAGAGCAAAAAGTAATTGCAGGAACAGCTAGTGCTAAGTTTGATGCTTTAAAAAATCAATTAGATCCACATTTTTTATTTAATAGCTTAAATGTATTAACCAGTTTAATTGAAGAGAATCCAGACAAAGCACAGCAATTTACAACCAGTTTATCAAAAGTATATAGATATGTATTAGAGCAGAAAAATAAAGAATTAGTGACAGTTGACGAAGAGCTAAAGTTTGCAAAAACCTACATGTCTTTATTAAAAAACAGATTTGAAGATAGTATAATTTTTGAAATACCAGAACAAGCACAAAACCCAGAAAGTAAAGTTGTACCACTATCACTACAGTTATTATTAGAAAATGCTGTAAAACATAACGTAGTAACAAGTAGTAAACCGTTACACATTAAAATATTTGAAAGCAACGGAAATTTAGTTGTAAAAAATAATCTACAACCCAAAAAAATATTGAAAAAGAGTAGTGGTGTTGGATTAGCAAACATTAGACAACGCTACCAATTATTAACAAATAAAAAAGTAATCATCAATCAAGAAGCAAACAGTTTTGCAGTTGCATTACCAATGCTTACAAAACAAGTATCAGTTATGAGACAACAACAATTATCACAATCAAAAATGCTTGACAGTTATGCACGAGCAAGACAACACGTAGAAGAATTAAAAGGGTTTTATTTTAGTCTAGTAGCTTACTGTATCGTTATACCAAGTTTATATTTTATTTGGTACAAATTTACACCATTTACAATTCAATGGTTTTGGTTTCCTATGATAGGTTGGGGATTTGGACTAACAGCACAAGCCTTTAGAGTATTTGTAAATAATGGCAAATTTGGACGCAGCTGGGAACAAAGAAAAATAGACCAATTTATGAGAGAAGAAGAACAAGAAAAACGTTGGAATTAATAACAAAAAATCATTAAAAATCATGAGAAATACAGATATACAACCTTACGAAGATAATTTTTCTAGAAAAGAATTTTTAAAAGAAGAAGCCTACCAAAGAGCTAAAGAAAAAGTAAAGAAAATAGTAGGATTTTATTGGCATTTAGCGGTATACATCGTAGTAAACATATTTATTATTTTAGCAATTGTATTAAATGGCGGATCCTTATGGCATTTTGGTACGTTATCAACACCATTATTTTGGGGAATAGGTTTATTTTTTCATTTCCTAGGAGTTTTTGGACCTAGAGTATTTTTTGGAAAAGATTGGGAACAAAGAAAAATTAAAGAGTTTATGGATAAAGAAGAGTCTATGTGGGAATAGTTCTTTTTCAGTAAGCAGTAAGCAGTAAGCAGTTTATTACTTCTGTTGCCAATAATCAACCACTCATAAAAAAAATAAAAATGAAAGTTATAATTATAGAAGACGAAAAACCATCAGCAAGACGATTGCAACGTATGCTAACCAACCTAAATGTAGAAGCTACAACGCTTTTACATTCTGTAGAAGAGTCTATTAACTGGTTTAATAACAATACACATCCAGATTTAATATTCTTAGACATACAATTAAGTGATGGTTTATCGTTTGAAATTTTTGAAACCATAGAGATTAATTCTGCTATAATATTTACAACTGCTTATGATGAGTACGCATTACAAGCCTTCAAGCTTAACAGTATTGACTATTTACTTAAACCAATTGACGCAGAAGATTTAGAACAAGCAGTACAAAAATATAAGTCAAGATTACCACAAAAAACTAATATGTCTTTAGATTTTGAAGACATAAAAAAACTATTAGTCAATCCAATTGACAGAGTATATAAAAAACGTTTTTCTATAAAAGTAGGACAACACATAAAGCTTGTAAATACAGATGAAATAGAATGTTTTTACAGCGAAAATAAAGGCACATACTTACATACTACAGATAATAGAAACTATTTGTTAGAAAACACTTTAGAAGCTTTAGAAGAAGAGATTGATCCAACACAGTTTTTTAGAGTAAATCGTAAGTTTTATGTAAACATAGAAGCTATTAAAGACATTATAAGTTATACCAATTCCAGGTTACAAATTAAGTTAAATTCTTACAATGAAAATGATGTCATTGTAGCTAGAGAACGTGTTAAAGATTTTAAGGAATGGTTAGATTAACTATTCCTTTTTTTCTTCTTCAATACGGTTATCATCAAAAGCACTTGGTAATAATTTAGGTATAAACTTAACCACAATTGGTAGTAATAACGCGCCGCCAGGCAATAAAAAGATAGCAAGACTTGGTATAGATTTAAAAATATCTAATAACTGGTCTTGTACTTTTTTTTGTTCTTCTTTAGAAAGGTCTCTTATAGTAGATTGAGATAATAATAGCAGTAACTCTTTACTCTCTTTAAGTTCTTTAGTTAGACGTTTCCCGTTTCTTTTAATTAACTTTAAAACAAAACTTGTAGAGTTATCGTAAAATGTTTTTACTATGTTTTTTGATCCTAAAAGCGGTACTTCTTCTTTAAATTTTTTATAAAAACTTGCTATGCTACTAGATGCTTGGTGTACATGCAGATTGCTTAAATTTAACTGTTTACCTAGATCAGATAAAAAAAGTTCTTCATTACTATCAATTTTTGCATCTGTCCAAGTTGCCATAGCAGCCATATCTAAACAATATTTTGCAAAAATTTCGGTTTCTACTTTAGCTATTGCTAGATTGTAGTCTAATACTTTTTCATGTTCGTATCTTGCAGATTGCTCAAAAAGATCAATTAAATTTTCATCATAATTTGACTTATGTTTTTTTGCGTTTAGTGTATTAATAACAATACTTTCTATAATAATTTCATGATCTCTTAAAAAATCATCACTAATACTTTTGTCTTGTAAGTAAACTCTAAAAGCAATAATATCAATAAAAAGTAAGGCGTTGGTTACAAAGTAGTTAAAGCTTTTGTCTATTAGATTGTCATCAATTTGTATACGCTTATTAATAATCCTTTCAACACTATCCTCTTTATCTTTATTTCCAATAAATATATTTAAAAACGAAGATCTTTTTTTGTTTAAAGCATTGTAAAATGCATCAACATCTGTGTAAAAATCATTTTCACTTTCACTATTAATATGAATGATAAGTAATGCAATTACTAAGTTAATTTTGCAAAGTTCTTCACTTTCGTAATCGTTATTTTTGATAAGGTTAGCAACAATATCTACGTTGCTTCCATAGATAAATCCGCAATGTCTAAACGCTTCGTAATAGTTTTCAAGACTCGTATTTTTTAAGACTATATTAGGGTTTAAGTCTTTTATTAATTTTTTTATCCAACCTGTAGCCGATGGGTTCATGCCTTAAAATAAATAGATGGTAAAGATATATTTTTAATCTGATTTTATCACTTCAAATTTTCTTTAACAAAATTTTAATAAAACCTTAAGTTAAATAATTGCGTAGGTAGTGTTGAGAACCAAAAATAATAATTAACAAAATCTCAGACATTATGAAAAATTTAAAACTAGTATTAGGAGTTAGCATTTTTGCAATTGCAGGCTACTTCTTTTTATCTGCAGACCATATTGATGCGCCTGCAGTATCAGGTGGTACAAGTGATATCACAGATTTTTATGCCTTTCAGGGCGAAGACACGGACAACTTAGTATTTGCTGCAAATGTGCAAGGGTTACTTAGTCCATCAGCATCAGCAAGCGCTGCTTTCGATGAAAACGTTATGATAGAATTTAATATTGACAACACAGGAGACAATGTTGAAGACTTAGTAATACAAGCAGTACCAAGAGACGGAAAAATGTACTTTTTTGGACCATTTGCACCGTCTGCAACTGGGTTAAACAGTATGATTAATACTTCTGCAGATGTAACAGTTGTAGATATTACTTCTTACGGAAGCAATGCAATTATTGAAACTAACGGAAACATTAAAGCTTTTGCAGGACCAAGAGACGATCCTTTCTTTATGGATTTTGCGCAATACGGAGAGATTATTGCAGGAAATGCTTCAGGTTTTAACGATCCAGGTACAGATACTTTTGCAGGAACAAACGTAATGTCTGTTGTTATTGAAGTACCAAAATCTTCTATTGGCGGTACAGGAACTATCAATACTTGGGTAGAAACTAAAACTAAACAATAATTAAACTTTTAAATTAAAAATTATGAAATCTATATATAAAATATTTAGCATCGCAGTATTTGCATTAGCTGCTGTTAGTTGTTCTAACGACGATGACTTTACTCAAATACCAACGCAACAAGAACCAGATTTTTCAGGGACGTATGCTCAAAATGATCAAATGGGTAGACCAGCAGTAAATACCGTATTTGTATCATCATCTTCAAAAGATATGTTTAATACAACTATTCCTACAGATCAAAATGCAGCGTTTCAATCTATGTTCGAAACTAACTTAACAGGTTTAAGTCCTGCATATGCAAATCCAGGAGACCAAAATGCATTAGGTTTAGATGCGCCAACATTTACTGGGTTATTAGCTACAGATGTACTTAATGTGTCACTAGATGGTACAACTACTTTCTTTGACGGGACTAACGTATTAACAGGTCGTGCATTAGCAGACGATGTTATTTCAGTAGAACTACTACTTATCTTTGGTGGTGAAGATGGTACAGAAAACCCTTCGCTTTCAGATGATCATGTAGATGCAAATGATAAGCCGTTTTTGACGTCTTTTCCTTACTTAGCATCTCCTTGGTAGACTATTTTAATTAAGGAGTATTTCCCCAAAGTACTCCTTAATTTACCTACTTATTACAACAAACAAACTACAAAAAACAAAAACAATGAAAACCAATATTATATTATTACTATTTGCATTTGTCTTGGCAAGTAGTTGTAAAGAAAAACCCAGTAAGATTACTAAAACATCAGATTACGAAATCTACATTACTAATCCAGACAATACGATATTAAGTAAAATAGAAGAAGATTATAGTTTCTGGAAAAACAAATATAAAGAGACTCCAAACCAATACCCATATCTAGCTAAGTTAGCAGCTGCAGAAAGTAAGTTGTTTACAGCTACAGGAAATATAGATTATTTAAAAAAAGCTGAAGAAAATCTTTTAGAGGTAAATAAAATTACCAAATACAACAATGCAGGCTATTTACGAAGCTTAGCAAGAAATTACATTTCTCAACACAAATTTAAAGAAGCTTTAAACGTATTAGAAAAAGCTAAAATTAATGGAGAAAACCTTGAAGGGACACAAAAAATGCTTTTTGATGTGCACATGGAACTTGGTAATTATGAACAAGCAAAAGACTATTTAACTAAAGTTAAAGACTTAAGTGATTTTGGGTATTTAATTAGATTGTCAAAATGGAGTGACTATAAAGGAGACTTAGCTTCTGCAATTAAATATCTAGAAAAAGCACAGACTATAGCAGAATCTTCTCAATTAAACGAAATTAAACAATGGACATATACTAATCTAGCCGATTTTTATGGTCATGATGGTCAAATAGAAAACTCTTATAATAATTATTTAAAAGCATTACAATTAAACCCAGATAATGCTTACGCAAAAAAAGGAATAGCTTGGATTGTTTACGCACATGAAAATAATCCTGAAGAGGCTAAAAGAATCTTAGAAAAGATTGAAAAACAGCATCAATCTCCAGATTACTATTTGTTTAAAGCAGAGTTAGCTGAATTTGAAGGTGATACAGTACAAAAAAATAAGTATTTCAAAATTTATTTAGATAGTGTAAACAATCCTAAATACGGAGATATGTATAACGTGCATACATCTAAATTGTTAGCGGATGTTAATAGCGAAAAAGCTGTAGAGTTAGCTAAAATAGAAGTACAAAATAGACCAACACCAATGTCTTACGATTTATTAGCTTGGAGCTATTTTAACACAGGTAAAAAAGAAAAAGCTTTAGAAATTATTGATACTTTTGTAGCTAATAAAACCTTTGAACCAGAAGCACAATACCACATGGCAAAAATCTACAAAGCTAACGGAAAAACAGACAAAGTAACAGCTTTAAAAAACGAACTACTAGCTAGTAGTTACGAGCTTGGACCTGTAACCACAAAACAGGTGTTAAAACTATAATCAACTAACAACAAACCTTATGAAAAAATTATTATTACTATTTGTAATGATAGGAACAACTATGTCCTTATCTGCACAAATTAAAGGAACAGTTGTAAGCAACAATCAACCTATTGAAGACGCTTACATTTACAACCAAACTTCAAAAAGTCATTCACATTCAAATCAGTTAGGTCAATTTGAAATTAGTAATACCAACGTTGGTGACGTATTACTAATAGGACTTTTAGGTTACGAAAAACAAGAAGTAACCTTAACAGATAATTTAATTGCTAATCTAGTTATAGATTTAAAACCAAAAGCGTTTATGTTAGACGAGTTGGTGTTATCACAACCAACAGATGTTTTAAGTAGCATTGTTCAAATAGATTTAGAAACCAATCCGATTAATTCTTCTCAAGAAATTTTAAGAAAAGTGCCAGGATTAATCATAGGTCAACATGCTGGTGGCGGAAAAGCAGAACAATTATTTTTACGTGGTTTTGATATTGATCATGGTACAGATGTAGCTTTAAGTGTAGATGGTATGCCAGTAAATATGGTATCTCATGCACACGGACAAGGTTATAGTGATTTACACTTCTTAATACCAGAAACTATTGAGAAAATTAACTTTGGTAAAGGTCCGTATTACTCAGATCACGGAGATTTTAATACTGCAGGTTTTGTAGATTTTAGAACAAAAAGCAGCTTAGATAACAGTACAATTAGCTTTACAACAGGACAGTTTAACACTTTACGTACTTTAGGTATGTTTAATCTTTTAGAAAACAAAGCATCTCAAAATGCATATGTAGCATTAGAATATATTGAAACAGATGGACCTTTTGAGTCACCTCAAAATTTTGACAGATTAAACCTTATGGGTAAGTATAATGCGTATTTAAACGATAATTCAAAATTAGGATTAACGGTTAGTCATTTTACAAGTAAATGGGACGCATCAGGTCAAATTCCTGTTAGAGAAGTTAACAATGGTAACATTTCTAACTTTGGTGCTATAGATGATACAGAAGGAGGATATACAAGTAGAAGCAATGTCAATGTACAGTTTAGCACCATTTTAGATAATGATATTGCTATGCAAAGTAATGTGTTTTACTCTAAATATAATTTCGAATTATACTCAAACTTTACCTTCTTTTTAGAAGATCCTGTTAACGGTGATCAAATTAAACAAAAAGAAAATCGTGATATTTTTGGATTAAACACGCAGTTTAATAAAGAAGTTAATTATAATTCTTTTGATATAAATTATACAGCTGGTTTAGGATTACGTTTTGACGATATTAAAGACATAGAGTTATCACACACATTAAATAGAAAGACAACTTTAGATTATATCCAATTAGGAGATGTGTATCAACGTAATATGAATGCTTTTGTTAATGCCGAAATTGACTTAGGAAAATTTAGCATCACTCCAGGATTAAGGTTAGAGTATTTCAACTTTCAATATAATAACAAGTTAAGTGAAACTTACGATTTACAAACAAATACAGAAGTAGCTGTATTGCCTAAACTTAATTTTCAATTTAATCAAAACGAAAATTTACAATGGTTTTTAAAATCAGGAATAGGATTCCATTCTAACGACGCCAGAATTGTATTAAATAACGAAGTAGATAAAGCGTTACCAAAAGCGTATGGTGTAGATTTTGGAAATATCTGGAAACCAACACAAAAAATTGTACTTAATACAACATTATGGTACTTGTTTTCTGAAGAAGAATTTGTTTATGTAGGTGACGCCGGAATTGTAGAACCAAGTGGAGAATCTGAACGTTACGGATTAGATTTAGGTGTAAGATTTCAGTTAAACGATTATTTCTATTTTAATACAGATGCAACGTTTACAAAAGCGAGAAGTCTAGAAGCTGAAGATGGAGAAGATTATATACCATTAGCGCCAGATTTTACTTTAGTTGGTGGATTATCGGTTAAAGATTTTCATAAGTTTTCTGGAGCAATTAACTACAGATATATTGATGATAGACCTGCAAACGAAGATAACAGTATAGCAGCAGAAGGATATTTTGTAACCGATTTTAACTTAAACTATAGCTTTAATAAACACTGGAAATTAGGTGTTATTATTGAAAATTTATTTGATACAGAATGGAAAGAAACTCAGTTTTTAACCGAGTCTAGATTAGAAAATGAAGTTGCGCCTGTTGAAGAAATTCACTTTACACCAGGTACGCCATTCAACTTTAGAACAACATTAAGTTATTCTTTTTAAAAAAAGAATAAAAAAATAAAACCTTGCTATTCATAATTACGTAAATATGTTAGCTATCGATTTAAGGGAATTGATATAAAGAACTAACAAATAGGTTAATGCTATGAAAAAGTAAGGTTTGTTTTTTGTTAGTTTGTAGGAAATGTCTAATTAGTTTATACTTTTTAGGCATTTCTTTTTTTTAACTATGTTGTTTAAGTAGCTATAAATAATTACGTTAACTATGTGTATTTAATATTAGCTTAAAACAATTAAATTTTGAAATAAGGAATGATGAGGTTTTTTATTCTATTCAAGAATATAAATTGGTAGTAAAAAATAGAAAATAAAAAAGCACTTCATTTAAGAAGTGCTTTCTTTTTACATGTATTTAAATATTAGTTAGAGGCTAAGGCACCTAACGTATATAATTGCTCTAATGTAGGCGATTGGCTACCACCAGCAGGCTCTAAGGTAATACCAAATGCTTGAGATTTGTTGGCATTATCTAGCTTAAATATCTTATTATCATCCTGCATAAAATCGTCTATTGTACCTAAACTTGTTGGTGTAAGCGGATTTAATAATAAAGACCAAACTTGGTATACTTTTCCTTCTGGAGGTTCAGGTAGACCTTGTAAGTCTAAATAAATTTGATCATTATTTTCATCCCAATAAACTGTTGCATAGGCATCAGGATAAGCTGCTTGACCTTCTAAAGGTACCTTAATAATGTTTCTATCTCTTATTACGTTAAGCAGATTTTTAGTTTCGGCTAACTTAGATTTTGAGTCTTCTATTTGAATTTCTAAAAATTCTTTTTCTGTGTTTATTGTAGTTACCTCGGTTTCTAATTGCTGTTTTTGGTTTAAGGTCCACAATAAGCCAGCACCAACTATTACTGCAGCTGCCCAACCTGTGTAAGTAAACCAATTTCTGTTTTTCTCTTTTGGTAACTGTACAACTTTATCGTTTCTGTTACTTAAGTGCGCTTTAATAGTGCTATAAGCAACAGGTTGCTCTGGAGCTATGCTATTAGATAATTTTATAAATGCAGCTTCTATTTGTAATACTTCCTGTAAAACTTCCGGATGTTTAAGCATTAAGTCATAAACCTCCTTGTTTTCTTTTTCAGAAAGTTGTCCTGCAACATAAAGTTCTAATATTCCAGATTGTATGTATTCGTTAATATTCATTTTATAATACTGAATCTCTTAGTTCTTGGATACAATTTCTATTTCTTGTTTTTATTGTGCCTATTGGCATATCTAGCTCTTCTGAAGCTTCTTTTTGGGTATAACCTTTAAAGTAAAGTAGCTCTATAATCTTAACACATTTTTCTGCTAGTTTATCTACAAACTTTTTTATACCAATAGCATCAGTCTTACTTCCTAAGTTATCTGATGAGTGTATTATATCTACGAAATAATCGGAGTTAAGGTTTTTGCTAGATTTTTTAAAAGCTTTAGATCTAGTTTTGTCTATTGCAGCGTTGCGAGATATATTTAAAAGCCAAGTAAAAAATCTACCTTTACTAGAGTTGTAACTATCTGCTTTTTCCCACGCTTTTATAAAGACGTCTTGCATGACTTCTTCAGCTATTTCATTGTCTCTAACAATGTTATAAATAACTCCATGCATGCTTTGACTGTACATATTATAGAGTTTTTCAAAAGCTTTTTCGTCTTTCTTTTGAAATTGAGATACTAAGTATTCTAATTGCATATAAGGGTTTGAAGTTATTTTTTAAATATAAGGATAAATGATAAAATAAAAAATCGCCCGAGAGCGATTTTTTATAATTAAGTTTCTATTTGTATTTAAGTTTATTTTTCTCTTAAATAAGTTTCAATTTGAATAGCAACATCTTCCCATGTTTTACTTACACCATCAGCACCTTTATGTAGGTCAAAACAAACTTTATTAAGTGCGTTTAAGGCTTCTATAGCATTCCAGTTATTTAAGTCCATAGTTCCTTTTAACGTTACTCGTCTTTCATCTTCTATACCAACTTCTAAAGGTAAATCATGGGTTACACCATTCATTGTTAAGCTTGCTACATATTTAGAATCTTTGTACTTTAATGTTCCAGATATTAAATCTGTATCTATCATTGATCCAAAAAATGAATTTTTAATTTTGGCATCTCTTGTATTTGTAGCATCATTAGTAAAAAGGCTACTTACAGGGATAGAGAAGCTTAAGTTATTTAATGCTTCTTCTGGAGTTGCTCCAGATTTATTATCAAATTTTACTGTAGTAAACTCTCCATTAACTCCAACTTTGTCTGTTGTTTTATAAGCAGTCCATTTAACAGAAGTAGCTTCTGGTTTTACAACAAACTGTTTAGTTGTTTTAACGTCTTCGGTTGTTGTGGTTTCTTTTTTTTCTTCTTTACAACTAACAAAAACACTTAATGTAATAGCTAATAGTAAAATTGAAATTTTTCTCATTTGTTTTTATATTTATTTTGGTTATCTAATTATTCCTCCGCAACTAATTCTTCCTCCAGCTGCTCCTGTTGGTTGTGTTGTAAAATCATCTTCTCCAGAATGAACGATAATAGCTTTTCCTACTACATTTTTGGTGTCATCTTGGCATCCTATACACCACAAATCTGTTTTTAACGTAACAGTTGCTTTTCCGTTTTCATCAGCAGTTAAATTACCAATATCACCTTTATGAAAGCCGTCTGGGCTACCCCATTTTCCGTGAGAACTTCCTGTAGGATTCCAATGTCCACCGGTACTTTTTCCGTCGTCAGAAGAGCAATCCGCTTTTTCGTGTATGTGAATGGCATGCGTACCAGGCTCTAAACCACTTAACATGGCTGTAAACTCTACAACACCATTAGTCTCTGTGAAAACAGCAGATCCTGAAACGTCACTACCGCTTTTAGGTTCTAAATTCAGTTTTACTTTTTTAGACGTTTCAGCAACTGTTTTTTCTGTGTCCATTTTCTTTTTATCTTCTTTACATCCAACAAAAACAGCTAAGGTTAATATTAGTGTAATAAGGCTTATCTTTTTCATATTATATTAAATTTTATGGTTAGACATAGAAATTTAACTACTAATAAGCCTTTTTGCAAATATCTATAGTTAATAATTCTTTAAAATAGTTTAATCTAAATTAAAGTTTTTAATGTTATCTAATGTTTTTGTCATGTTAATAGTTTGCATTTTTTGATAATATGGTTTAAAAGTATCTTCAAAAAACAAATTAGTTGTTTTTAAAGCGGCTTCTAAGTCTTTTTTAGCATGATTGATTAATTTTTTTTCTGTTTCTGTAATTCCAGTTTTTCTTGATCCAACATACCATCTAGCTTTACTTAGCCTGTCTGTTACACTAACATCTAGCGTCATAGTAATACCTTGTCTTTTATCCTGCTTACCAAGATAAATATCTAAAACTTCATCTATCTTCTTTATAATGTCTTTAGATGTTTTGATGTCTTCTTTGTATTTATCTTTGTCTAAATCGGTAAGTTCTTTTTTATACTTTTCTGCTAATGCTTTGGTTTCTGCAAGCTGTTTTGTAGCGTCTGCAGCGACTTGTTGCATTTGTTCTAATTGCTTTAAAGTGTTGTAAACTTCATTTATAGCTTCTTGAGAAACGTCTAATCTAGGGTCCGATTTTACGGTGATAGTTGTTTCTGAAATTTGATCACCATATTCTAATACAGCTTTGTAAGTTCCTGGTTTTACATCAACTCCGCTAGGTTCTCTCTTTCTTTTTCTTGTTGAACGTGAAGGTCTATCTACACCTTTTTCATCCATATACCACGTCCATTTGTGTAATCCTTTGTCTTTAGGCGCTTTTTGTTTTAAAGTCCTAATTAATTTGTTATTATCATAGATTTTAAGTGAAATGGAATCCCATTTAATGACTTCTTTATTTTCCGTTTCTTGACTGTTTTTTTCAGAATCTTCTTTGTTTTCATCCTCTTTAAGGCTTTCTTCTTTTTTATCTTTTGGATTAATAAAGTAGCTAAAACGTGCTCCGCTACCACGATTTTCGCCATTAAACATAGCGTTTGCGCCAAAACGACTTCCTGTAGGTTGTTGGTATGCCGCTTGATAAGCGGTTGGAGGATTAAATAAAGTTATGGTTTCTGTAAGTGTGTTTTTATTTTTTGCAATTGCTCTTAACGGTCTAATATCATCCAATACCCATGCAGCACGACCAAAAGTACCAATAATTAAATCATGCTCACGTGGATGAATTACTAAGTCTTTAACAGACGTAGTAGGGAAGTTGTTAGTCCATTTGGTCCATTGGTTTCCTGCGTCTATCGAGATGTATAAACCGTCATCTGTACCTAAAAACATAAGGTTTGGTTCTTCTAAATCTTCAATTATAGCTAGTGCATAACTTTTTACATCGTTTTGATCTACAATACGTTGCCAAGTTTTTCCGTAGTTTTTTGTTCTGTAAACATAAGGTGAATAGTTAAAACGTCTGTAGTCGTTTGCTACTAGCAATGCTTCACCTTTATTTTTATTACTAGCTTTTATTTGAGCAATCCAACTTCCTTTTGGTAATCCTGGTAAATTACTAGACACGTCGTTGTATGTTTGTCCTCCGTTTTGAGTGATATGAATTTTTCCATCATCAGTACCAACCCAAAACACATCTTTTTCTACTGGAGATGGTTCTATAACTAGTATCGTACAATGGTTTTCTGCACCTGTTGCATCCATCGTTAACCCACCACTTTCGTGTTGTTTTAACTTTTCAGGATCATTAGTGGTTAGGTCTGGCGAAATTACTTCCCATGTTAAACCTTTGTCAGTAGATTTATGTACAAACTGACTACCAAAATAAATCGTGCTATTATCAAAGGGATCGATATTTATGGCAGCATTCCAATTAAAACGAAGTCTTACATCTTTATCTGGATGTGTAGGTTGCACGGTGTAATTATTACCTGTTTTCCAGTCGTATCGACTTACATACCCTTGTTGACTCATGGTCCATCCATATTGTGAGTTATCTCTATCAGGAATAACATCAAAACCATCTCCAAAGCTTATTTCTTGCCAATAACTGTTACGAATACCTTGTGCTTTCCATACATAAGCTGGTCCGCGCCATGATCCATTATCTTGCATTCCGCCATAAACATTGTAAGGATACTCGTTATCTACATTAATATGATAAAATTGCGCCACAGGTAAGTTGCCAATAAAGCGCCAATTTTTTCCGCCATCTTTAGTAATATTCAATCCTCCATCATTACCATCGATCATAAAATTACCATTATCTGGATGTATCCACCATGCATGATGATCTGGATGTACACCGTTACTAGAACCGTATGCTGGCATTAATTGATCAAAGTTTTTACCACCATCTTCACTTACATTTACATAGGTGAAAACAGAGTAAACACGGTTTTCATTTTCTGGATCAACATAAATTTCAGAATAGTAAAAAGGTCTGTTACCAATATCAGATTTATCGTTTATTTTTTTCCATTTAAAACCACCATCTTCACTTTTATAAAGTGCATTTTTTTTAGCTTCGACTAAAGCATAAATAACATTAGGTTTATTTTTAGCAATCACAACACCAATACGACCTAATTCGCCTTTAGGGAAACCGTCTTCATCGGTTATTTTTTTCCAAGTTTCTCCACCATCATGGGTAATGTGTAAACCAGAACCTTCTCCACCAGATTTAAAGAACCAAGGATCGCGTTTATGTTCCCAAAGTGCAGCAATTAATTTGTTAGGGTTTGATGGATCCATTACTAAATCTGCAGCACCAGTTTTATTATTAGCAAATAAGATTTTGTTCCATGTTTTTCCGCCATCAATAGTTTTAAAAACACCACGTTCTGGATGTTCTCCCCAAGGACTACCAATAGCAGCTACGTAAATAATATTAGGATTTGTAGGGTCTACAATGACGCGATGGATATGTCTTGTTTTTTCCAATCCCATAAGTTGCCATGTTTTTCCGGCGTCTAAAGATTTATAAATACCATAACCGCCATTTAAACTGTTTCTAGGATTTCCTTCACCAGTTCCAACCCAAATCACGCTAGGATTTGATTGTTGGATAGCCACAGCACCAATAGATGCAGTCGCTTCTTTTTCAAAAATAGGTTCCCAATTTATGCCACCAGAAGTAGATTTCCAAAGTCCACCAGACGCAGTTCCAACATACATTACATCTGGGTTTTTATGTACAACATCTATAGCAGTTACACGACCAGACATGCCACCAGGACCAATATTTCTAGGTTTCATGTTTTTAAGTAAATCCAAGTTTATTTCTTGTGAAAAACTTGAAAACGAAATCATTAAAAATAGTAAAAGGGAAAGTTTTTTCATTATTAGTTAATTTAGTTTGCCTAAAGTTAAGCAACAAATTATTAAAAAGGTGTTAATGGATAAATTTTGACTTTAAAAAGTCGTATTTTTATACTGCAATGAAAAACGAAAAAACACATAGAAAAGGCTTTGTATTTAAACCTTACGAAGCACCTTCGCAAACTCCATTTGAAAAACTTTTTGAAATTTTTAAAGAGTTAATTACACATACTTCTGGCGATTTTGATGAAGCTATAGATTGGTTAAAGCAACTTGACGACGAGTATAACTTAACTACCGCAGAGTATACTATAGACGACTTTATTGAAGACCTTAAAAAGAAAGGTTACATAAGAGAAGAAATTAAACCTGACGGAAAAAAGGGTAACGCCATTACCGCTAAAACCGAAAGAGCTATAAGGCAATCTGCTTTAGAGCAAATTTTTGGGAATATTAAAAAGAGCGGTAGCGGTAATCACAAAAGCAAAAGTATTGGAGTAGGAGACGAGCATACTGGCGATTTTAGAGCATACCAATTTGGAGACAATTTGGATAAAGTTTCTGTTACTGAAAGTTTGAAAAATGCACAAATCAATCATGGTATTGGTAATTTTAATCTTACTGAAAATGATTTGGTTGTAGAAGAAACTAACCATAAATCACAAATGAGTACCGTACTAATGATAGACATTAGTCACAGTATGATTTTGTATGGTGAAGACCGAATCACACCAGCAAAAAAAGTTGCTATGGCGTTAGCCGAATTAATAACGACCAGATACCCAAAAGACACTTTAGATATTTTGGTTTTTGGTAACGATGCTTGGCCAATAAAAATTAAAGATTTACCGTATTTAAACGTTGGTCCGTATCACACAAATACAGTTGCTGGTTTGCAATTAGCAATGGATTTATTAAGACGAAAACGAAACACAAACAAGCAAATTTTTATGATTACAGATGGTAAACCAAGTTGCTTGCGTTTACCAGATGGTACTTATTATAAAGATAGTAACGGACTAAATCCATACATAACCAACAAGTGTTATGCTATGGCGCAACAAGCCAGAAAATTACATATCCCAATTACTACATTTATGATTGCTCAAGACCGTTATTTAATGCAATTTGTAAGAGAATTTACACAAGCCAATCAAGGAAAAGCATTTTATACAGGCTTAAAAGGTTTGGGCGAAATGATTTTTGAAGATTACGAAACCAACAGAAAAAAAAGAATTAGAAGATAAAAGCTAAAATGAAAATAGAAAACATAACAACTTTAGGAGAATTAAAAAAATCTGGTTATCAACCAAAATCTATAAAAGATGAATTGAGAGATAATCTAATAGAAAAAATAAAAAATAAGGAAACCATTTTTAAAGGTGTTCATGGTTACGAAAACACAGTAATTCCAGAATTACAACGTGCCATTTTATCAAGACATAACATTAATTTGTTAGGATTACGTGGTCAAGCAAAAACACGATTAGCACGATTAATGTTGACTTTGTTAGATGAATACATTCCTGTTGTAGAAGGTAGCGAGATTAATGACGATCCGTTACAACCCATTTCAAGATACGCTATTCAATTAGTTGAAGAAAAAGGTGATGATACGCCAATTAGTTGGTTACATAGAAGCGAGCGTTTTGCTGAAAAATTAGCAACGCCAGATGTTACCGTAGCAGATATTATTGGTGATGTAGATCCTATTAAAGCTGCCAATTTAAAATTGAGTTATGCAGATGATCGTGTTATTCACTACGGAATGATTCCACGTGCTAACCGTTGTATTTTCGTGATTAACGAGTTGCCAGATTTACAAGCCAGAATACAAGTAGCGTTATTTAATATTTTACAAGAAGGCGATATTCAAATACGTGGTTTTAAACTAAGATTGCCATTAGATATGCAATTTATCTTTACCGCAAATCCAGAAGATTATACAAATAGAGGTAGTATTGTAACGCCTTTAAAGGATAGAATTGGTTCGCAAATATTAACGCATTATCCAAATGATATAGAAACCGCAAAAACGATAACACAACAAGAAGCAAAATCGGATATAAGACAACAAGATTCTATTTACGTACCAGAATTAGCAAAAGATGTTTTAGAACAAGTAGTTTTTGAAGCACGACATAGCGATTTTATAGACGAAAAAAGTGGTGTGAGCGCACGTTTAAGTATTACAGCTTATGAAAACTTATTAAGTGCTGCCGAACTAAGAGCATTAAAAAATAATGATGAAAAAACTGCTGTACGGTTATCTGATTTTCTAGGAATTATTCCTGCAATAACTGGTAAAGTAGAATTGGTTTATGAAGGCGAACAAGAAGGTGCAGCTAATGTGGCTTATAATTTAATTGGTGAAGCGGTAAAAACATTGTTTATTCAATATTTTCCTGAAATTGAAAAACTTAAAAAACAAGATGATGTAGGTCCATATGATGATATTGTATCTTGGTTTTTTAACCAATCTGATGGTTTTGAATTACTTGATGATTTAAGAGATAAAGAATATAAATCATTACTAGAAGCTGTTACACCATTAGATGATTTAATTGCAAAACACCAATCTAATTTAAGTAAAGAAGATAGCTACTTTATGAAAGAGTTTGTGCTTTGGGCTTTAGTAGAATATAAGCAATTAAGTAAATACAGATTTACAAAAGGAATTCAGTTTAAAGATCCTTACGGAAGCTTTATTAAAGGTTTGTAAATAAAAAAAGCATCGTTATTACGATGCTTTTTTTATCTAAGACTTTATTTGTAATGATTTTATATAAAAATTGTTGTTAACACTAATTGAAGAATTTGCTGAAGGAATTTTAATAGATTCCCATTCATTAGTTGGGTTTATCCAATGTTCTTCTCCGCCAATATTAATTAGTAAAGGCATTTTAAAATCTTCTACGGTATTAGAAAATCTGAATTTCAGAGTTTTATTTTCAATTTTATACTCAAACACAGGAATTTTAGTCGTGCGTAAATATTGATTAAAGAAACCTGTTAGGTCTAAACCAGTTTCTTCAGCTAAACAATGTTCAATTTGTTGTGTTGTGACAGTTTGGTGATAGAATTTTTTATTTAAAGTCCTCAAAATCTGACGCCATTTTTCGTCATCATTTACAATAGTTCTTAAGGTATGAAGCATGTTAGCACCTTTATAATACATGTCTCCAGAACCTTCATTATTTACATTGTATTGTCCAATTAATGGTCTGTCGTTTTGTATGCTTCTTCTGGTTCCAATCACATATTCTGATGCTGCTTGTTTACCATAGTAATAATCTAAAAATAAACTTTCGGAATATGCTGTAAAGCTCTCATGAATCCACATGTCTGCAATATCTACATTTGTAATATTGTTGGCAAACCATTCATGTCCAGCTTCATGAATAATGATAAAATCAAATTTTAATCCCCAACCTGTACCAGACAGATCGTTACCTAAATATCCTTTTAAATATTGATTTCCGTAGGTAACAGAGCTTTGATGCTCCATGCCTAAATATGGTACTTCAACTAGCTTAAAACTATCTTCGTAAAATGGATACGGACCAAACCAATGCTCAAAAGCTTTCATCATTTTTGGAGCATCTGTAAAGTGTGTTTTGGCTTTGTCTAGATTGTAATTTAGTACATAATAATTCATGTCTAAATCGCCTTTTTCACCTTCATAAACTTCTGAAAAATTAGCGTAATCACCTATGTTAATATTTACTCCGTAATTATTAATTGGGTTATTTACAAACCAGTGATACGTTTTTGTTTGATCATCTTTTTGTTCAATTTTTCTAAGTCTTCCGTTGGAAATATCCATTAATTTTTCAGGCACATTTACACTAATAAGCATACTGTCTACCTCGTCATACATGTGATCTTTATTTGGCCACCAAACACTTGCGCCAAGTCCTTGACAAGACGATGCTATAAAATGATTACCATTTTTATCTTTTTTCCAAGAAATACCGCCATCCCAAGGCGCACGAACAGCTTCACGTGGTTGACCTTCATAATAGGCAACGACGCTATTTACTTCTCCTATTTTTTGAGTGTTTTTAAGTGTGATAAAATGAGCATTTCCATCATGTTTAATATCAAGTTCTTCGCCATTTTGAGTGACTTTAGTCAGCTCTAAAGGCGGTTGCAAATCTATTTGCATAACTTGATATGGTTGCAATACTTTGTATTGAATGGTGTTTTTACCCGAAATTGTTTTGGTTTCTGGCTCTACTTTTATATCTAGGTGATAATAAGATAAATCCCACCATTCACGTTCTGGTGTAATGCTTCCGCGAAGTGTATCTTGTCGAGTAAAATTTTTCTTTTTATGAAGTAATTGTGCGTGAGATATTGTAAATGCCAAACAGCAAATAGCAAAGGTGAAAATTGATTTCATTTAATAAATTATTGTTGCGTAAAATTAGCTAATAAATCTCTGACTTTGTCTGTATCTTTTACGTAATATTTTGCTTTTGTTTTTTTAAAGCCAACTTTTACAGAATAGGTGTTTTCTGGTAAATCTTCAAACATAAATTCGTCTGTCCAATCATCACCAATTGCAAAAATAAAATCGTAATTAGCTTTTGTTAACCAGCGTGAAGTTGCACGACCTTTATTAACGCTGCTACTTTTAATTTCGATGACTTTATTTCCTTTTAAAACAGATAGATCGTTGTTAGATATTAAATGTGTTAAAACTGTATTTAATTCTATAGTTCTTATTTGAGCTAATTCTGGATCGGCTTTGCGGTAATGCCAAGCTAATGAGTATTTTTTTTGTTCGATAAATGTTCCTGGAGTACGATCTACAAAGGTTTGAAGTATTGGTTGTATGTTGTCCATCCAGTTAGTTTTTAAGATTTCTAACATTTGCCAATCGTCGTTTTTAGCCTTTAACCATACTCCGTGGTCTGTGATTAGGTTATAAGATTTGTCTGCAAACCAGTCTTCAAAAGTTTCGCGATCGCGACCACTAACTATAACCACATCTGTATGTTCTGTTTGATTTAATTGGTCTAAAAGTTGTATTAATTTATCGTCTGGTTTTGCATCTTGTGGATTATCTTTAAATCCAACCAAAGTACCATCATAATCTAAAAATAACAGCTTTCTTTTAGCCTGTTTAAAATCTGAAATCATAGTTGCTTGATGGTTTTCATCCATTTTTTTAGCAACAATTGTCTTGCCTATTTTTTTGGTGTCGTTTAAGGATTTCATAAACTCTTCTGCCCATTTTTCTACGCTGTAACGTTGAAGACGTTTTTGAAGAATTTTTATTCTTTTAGATTGCTCTTCAGCAGGCATTTCAATAGCATGTTTTAAAGTATCAGCTAGTTGTTCGAAGTTATTAGGATTAATAAGTAATGCTTCGTTCATTTCTTTAGATGCGCCAGCCATTTCACTTAAAATCAAAACACCATCTTGGTTAACGCGTGTTGCAACGTATTCTTTAGCAACAAGATTCATTCCATCTCTTACTGGCGTAATTAATGCAATTTGTGATGAGGTATACAAGTCTATTAAATTATCAAAAGGCATAGATCTATAAAAATACCAGATTGGCGTCCAACTAACGGTAGAAAATTCTCCGTTAACACGACCAACAAGTTCGTCTGTTTCTCGTTTCAATTTTTGATATTGAGGCACATCAGAACGTGACGGAACCGCCAACATCACCAACCTTACCTTTTCTTTAAACTGCGGATATTTGTTAAGGAAATATTCAAAAGCGCGAATACGATTTGGTATACCTTTGGTATAATCCATACGGTCTATAGACAAGATTAATTTGGTATCTGGACCAGCCTGAATATGATCGTCTAATCGTTTTTGAAGCTCAGATTTTTCAGTATTTGATTGATTTAAATGAGAAAGCGCTGCGTTATGAAATTTTTTGTAATCTATTCCCATTGGGAATGAATCTACCTTAACAACACGATCTAAATATGAAATTTCGTTAAACTGAACATCTAATCTTAAAATTCGTTTTACAGAACTTAAAAAGTGACGCTCATAATCATACGTATGAAATCCTAAAAGATCGGCACCAAGCATACCGTGCAGCAATTCTTCACGCCAAGGAAACGTTCTAAAAATTTCATAAGACGGATAAGGAATATGTAAAAAGAAACCAATGGTCGTATTTGGTTTTTTGTCTTTGATAAGCTTTGGCAGTAACAGCAATTGATAATCATGTACCCAAACTGTGTCACCATCTTCGATATTGTCTAAAACAACATCTGCAAATTTTTGATTAACAGTTTTATAAGCTTCCCATTGATCGTTATCAAACTCGGTGTATTCCATAAAATAATGAAATAAAGGCCAAAGGGTTTTATTGCTAAATCCGAAGTAAAAATTGTCTACATCATCTTGTGTTAACGGTACAGTAGCGCATTTTGCTTTAGTAACTTCTTTATTAACTTGATTAGACAAGTCTTTATTTAACTCTTCTTCGGTCAATCCTGACCAACCAATCCAAATACCATTCCCTTCTTCATGAACCGATTTTAAACCGGTAGCTAATCCGCCAACACTAGGTTTTATGTTTAAAGTATTATTTTCAATTTTGACTTGTAAAGGAAGACGATTAGAAACAATAATTGTTTTATTCATAAGGGTTTGCTTTGGTTTAAAGTTAAGATTTTCGTTAATTTAATGAAAAATTGATTGAAAACATTATAAAACAAAAGATTTGGGAAATAATTTAGATTACGGAATTGTAGGAAATTGTAGAAGTGCAGCATTAATATCAAAAACAGGATCTGTAGATTGGTGTTGCTTGCCAGAATTTGATTCGTCATCTGTTTTTGCTAAACTTTTAGATGAAAAAATTGGTGGACATTTTTCTATTAATGTAGATGAAAGTTATACTACTAAACAATTTTACATTGATAAAACAAATATCTTGGTTACTAGATTTAGTAACGGAATTGATGTTTTTGAAGTGCATGATTTTATGCCAAGATTTCATAAGCAAGACGGAACTTATTATTATCCACCAGAATTAGTAAGATATTTTAAACACATTTCAGGTAAACCTACATTTACAGTAGATTATAATCCAAAATTAGAATATGCTAAAGGTAAAACAGAAATTTACGTAAAAGAAGATTTTATAGCTAGCCTAACTCATGGTGAAAAGTTTGATACGCTTTTTTTATACACGTCATTTGATAAAAATGCAATTGTAGATAAAAAAGAAATTACACTTAAAGAAGACGGTTACTTTTTAATAGGTTACAACGAAAAGATTTTTAACCCAACAGTAGAAAGTATTTACTTAGATCACCAACGTACCAAAGTATATTGGTTAAATTGGATAGATAAAACACCAAAATACAATATGTATAATGCACAAATTTTGCGCAGTGCATTAACGTTAAAATTACTATCCTACGATAAATCTGGTGCTGTACTAGCAGCAGCAACTACTTCTTTACCAGAAACAATAGGCGAGGTAAGAAACTGGGATTACCGTTTTTGCTGGATTAGAGATGCTTCTATGGTGATAAAAGTAGTATCACAATTAGGTCATAAAAATATGGCTAAACGCTACTTAAATTTTATTATCGATTTGATTCCTGATAAAGATGAAAAACTGCAAATCATGTATGGAATCAATAAGGAGAAAAAGTTAACCGAGTATAGTTTAGATCATTTAAGTGGTTATAAAGATTCTAAACCTGTGCGTGTTGGTAATGCTGCTTATAAGCAAAAACAAAATGATATTTATGGTATTTTAATGGATGTAATCCATCAGCAATTTGTGTCTTTTTCTTTAGACATAGAAAATACCGAAGAGCTTTGGACCATTACTAAAGGAATTGTTTGGGTAGTAAACAAACACTGGAAAGAACCAGATAAAGGAATTTGGGAATTTAGAGGCGAGGACAGGCATTTTACGTTTTCTAAAGTGTTATGTTGGGTAGCAATAGATCGTGCTATTAAAGTTGCTGAAATATTGAATAAATACCATAAAGCAAATAAGTGGAAAATTATTAAAGATGAAATTAAAAATGACATTATGAGTAATGCTTGGAGTGATACTGCTAATGCATTTACACAAGCTTATGGTGTAGAAGATTTAGATGCGTCTGTATTATTAATGGAACCTTATGGATTTATAGATGCTAAAGACCCAAAATATGTTAGCACAGTTAACGCAATAGAAAGAGAGTTAAGTAACGACGGATTACTTTATAGATATAAAAATAAAGACGATTTTGGTTTACCATCATCATCATTTACAATTTGTACGTTCTGGTTTATAAACAGTTTGTATAAAATAGGCGAGGAGGAAAAAGCTAAAGCTATGTTTGATAAACTATTATCTTACAGTAATCATTTAGGATTGTTTAGTGAGGATATAGACTTTAAAACAAAACGATTGTTAGGTAATTTCCCGCAAGCATATTCTCATTTAGCTTTAATTGAAACAGCGATTAACTTGTCTAATGTAACAACAGATGAAAAAGTAAAAAGTAGTATAGCTAATTAAAAAACAAAAAAAGGACTTCAAATTTGAAGTCCTTTTTTATTATCTAAATACTTTATTAGGAAAAACAACGGGACTTTCAAAACCATCTTTTCCTACCGCAGCAATACCAAAAAAGTAGTTGTCAATAACAATACCTTCTAAAGTAAATTCTGAAACATCACCTACATATCTGCTGTAATCCCAAGTAGGAGATGTTGTGTCTCTCCAATATATTTTATAACCAACAGCGCCATCAACTTTATCCCATTTAAATTTTGCTGAAGGTTCTACAATACCACCAATAGCAACGTTTTTTGGAGTTGGAGGCGCAGAAGCTAAACTAGCCATGTTTATAGCGTTAACGGCAGTTAGTTTTTTAGCATATTCAAAATTAACGTGCTCAATAACATCTCCATATTTAATTCCGTTTTCCTCACGTATATCTTGATGTTGCTGATTGTAGTTTTCATGAGCTTCCATAATTCTAATTCCTGCAAAACCTAAATCGTTAAAGGGTCTGTGATGTCCACCACGACCAAAACGATCTAATCTATAAACCATCATAGGATTCATTTCTGGCATATATGTTTTTACTGTTTTATGTACATATCTTGCTAATTGTCTTGATATACCATCAACTTCACCACCATAAAAGCGTCTAAGCTGTCTTTCTCTTTCAGTTTCGTTTGCAGGAACAGGTTCAGAAAAAATTCTGAAAGTACGATTGTCTATTACTCCATCAACTCCTTTGATATTTCCAATCATATCATTATTTAAGACTCCGATAATCTCCCAATTATTATCCTTGGCATAATTAGCTAAACCACTGCCACCAAAAAGACCTTGTTCTTCACCAGAAAGACCAACGTAAACAATACTACTTTCAAATTGGTAATTTGATAGAACTCTTGCAGCTTCAATGGTTCCAGCCATACCAGACGCATTATCATTTGCTCCTGGAGCGTCTGTGGTAAAGTCCATAGTATCACTAGCTCTAGAGTCTATGTCTCCACTCATTATAATATATCTATTAGGATATTTTGTTCCTTTTTGGATAGCTACAACATTTACAACCCAAGCATCATGTGGTACACGTCGATTCCCTTCTTTAGTCACAAAGTCTTTTTGATAAAATACATCAAGACAGTTATTACAGTTTTTAGAAATTGATTCAAATTCAGACGTTATCCAACGTCTTGCAGCACCAATTCCTCTTGTGTTAGAAATGGTATCACTAAAGGTGTTTCTTGTTCCAAAATTTACTAATGTTTGTATATCTTTTTCTATTCGTTTTGCTGAAACAGAATCGATAATATCATATATTTTTTGACTGGTTTGTCCTAATGAAATGTAAGTAAAGAGAAGTAGAGGTATAATAATTAGTTTTTTCATTTTTCTATTTTTTTCTAAAATACTAAAATAAAAAAGCTGATTCAAATACTTGAACCAGCTTTTTCGAAATTAAAACTAAAACTCACTTAAATTCTTAGAAACAATATTTGTTTTCTTCTTTTATTTTTTCAGCAATTTCATTGCGTAAGTCTACAATGTCTGGGTAGTTTTGGTACTTAGTAAAGCGCTTAAGTCCCATTAACATCATACGTTGCTCATCACCTTCAGCAAAAGAAATAATACTTTCTTTTCCTTTTTTCTCTATAGTTTCTACAGCGTGATATAAGTATAATTTAGACATTGCGATTTGAGCAGATTGAGACTCTTCTCCAAATCGTTTTGCGTTTTTCTCTGTACGTAAAATAGCAGATTCTGCCATGTAGATTTCAATTAAAATATCTGCAGCAGCAACTAGTAATTGTTGGTGTTGCTCTAAATCTGGTCCAAATTTTTGCACCGCAGCACCAGCAACCATTAAGAAGGTTTTCTTAAGTTTTGCAATCATTTCTTTTTCTTCGGAAAAAAGCTCAGTATAATCTTGTGTATCAAAAGAAGGAATACCCATTAATTCTTCTTGAACTTTCATTGCAGGACCTAATAAGTCTACGTGACCTTTCATTGCTTTTTTAACTAACATACCTACAGAAAGCATACGGTTAATTTCGTTTGTTCCTTCGTAGATACGAGCAATACGAGCATCTCTCCAAGCAGCTTCCATTGGTGTTTCTTCAGAGAATCCCATACCTCCAAAAATTTGGATACCTTCATCTGCACAATTTTGTACGTCTTCTGATACTGCTACTTTTAAGATAGAACACTCGATAGCGTATTCTTCTACACCTTTAAGTTCTGCTTCTTGGTGTGAGTTTCCTGCTTCAACACGTAAAGCAATACGATCTTCGATATTTTTTGAAGCTCTGTAAGTTGCAGATTCACCAACATAAGTGTTAGTTGCCATTTCGGCTAACTTAATTTTTATAGCACCAAAGTCTGCAATTGGTGTTTTAAATTGTTTACGCTCGTTAGCATATTGAACAGCTGTAGTTGTGATACGTCTTTGCGAATCTAAACAAGCAGCAGCTAATTTGATACGACCAACGTTTAAGGCATTCATTGCAATTTTAAAACCTTCTCCACGACCAGCTAACATATTTTCTACAGGAACTTCAGTATCATTAAAGAATACTTGACGTGTAGAACTTGCACGGATTCCTAATTTATGTTCTTCTTCACCTAAAGTGATTCCGTTAGGATTGTTTTTATCATATTCTACAATAAAACCTGTGATATTCTTATCGTCTTCAATTCTAGCAAAAACAATCATTAAGTTACAGAAACCAGCGTTAGAAATCCACATTTTCTGTCCGTTGATTTTGTATGTTTTACCATCTGCAGAAAGCTCTGCAGTAGTTTTACCAGAATTTGCATCAGATCCAGCACCAGGTTCTGTTAAACAATACGCTCCAAACCATTCACCAGAAGCTAATTTTGGTACATACTTTTGTTTTTGTTCTTCTGTACCATAAAGTGTAATTGGCATAGTACCAATACCTGTATGCGCACCAAAAGCAGTACTAAAAGATCCAGTACCAGAAGAAATATAGTCACAAGTTAACACTGTAGATACGAAGCCCATTCCCATTCCGCCATAAGCTTCAGGAACAGCAACGCTTAAAAAGCCCATATCTCCAGCTTTACGCATTACTTCTTCTGTTAAAGCATAATCTTTAGCTTCAAAACGAGGTTTGTTAGGTATAATTTCACGGTCATTAAATTCGATAACCGAGTCTTTCATCATTTGTTGTTCTTCTGAAAAATCTTCAGGTGTGAAAATATCTTCACAATTTGTTTCTTTTACTAAGAATTGACCGCCACGTAGGATGTCTTTTTCTGTTTCTGCCATATTTTTATAGATTTTAGTTTTTAGTAATGAGTATTGAGGTTTATAGATGTCTCATTACTCAAATCTCATGTCTTAATTCTAATTAGTTTAAAAATTCAAAAATTCCACAAGCACCTTGACCTGTACCAACGCACATGGTTACAGCACCATATTTACCTTTCATGTCACGTTTACGCATTTCGTCAAATAACTGTACTGAAAGTTTTGCACCTGTACATCCTAATGGATGCCCTAATGCTATTGCACCGCCATTAACATTAATAATGTCTGGATTTAAATCTAACTCTCTAATTACAGCTAATGATTGAGATGCAAAAGCTTCGTTAAGTTCTATTAACTCTAAATCGGATTGTTTTAATCCTGCTTGTTCTAATGCTTTTGGAATAGCTTTAACTGGTCCAATTCCCATAATTCTTGGTTCAACACCAGCAGCAGCGTAATTTACTAATCTTGCAACAGGCTCTAGATTTAATTCTTTAACCATATCTTCACTCATAACCATAACAAATGCAGCACCATCACTCATTTGAGACGAGTTACCAGCGGTTACACTTCCGTTTGCAGCAAATACTGGTCGTAATTTTGCTAAAGCTTCTACATTAGTTCCTTTTCTAGGACCTTCATCTTTTGTTACAGTGTATGTTTTAGTTGCTTTTTTACCGTTTTCATCTAAATAAATTTGCTCTACATCTATAGGAACAATTTGATCTTGAAAACGATCTTCTGCTAAAGCTCTTAAAGCTTTCATATGTGAATTGTAAGCAAATTCATCTTGATCTTGACGAGACACTTTAAATTGGTTAGCAACCGCTTCTGCAGTATTACCCATTCCCCAATAATAATCTTCATGACCATCTTTTACAGTATCGTAATTTAGTTCTGGTTTAAAACCTGTCATTGGTACGCTACTCATACTTTCTGATCCACCAGCTATAATACAATCTGCCATTCCTGCTTGGATTTTTGCAGTTGCAATACCGATAGTTTCTATTCCTGAAGAACAAAAACGGTTAACCGTTACACCAGGAACATCAACACTATTTAACCCAATTAATGAGATAAAACGTGCCATATTTAAACCTTGTGATCCTTCTGGCATTGCGTTACCAACTATAACGTCGTCAATACGTTTTACGTCTAGATTTGGTAATTCTTTCATCATGTGCTGAATCACTTCTGCACCTAACTCGTCTGCTCTTTTAAAACGGAACACGCCTCGTGGTGCTTTACCAACTGCTGTTCTGTATGCTTTTACTATATATGCTTGTTTCATTTTTTCTTTTGATTTTTAGAGCCAAGAATCAAGAATCAAGATGTCTTGTTTCTTGCATCTTGTTTCTTTTTTCTAATTTCTAAGTGGTTTTCCAGTCTTCAACATATGCTGAATTCTTTCTAATGTTTTTCTTTCAGTACAAAGCGATAAAAATGCTTCGCGTTCTAGATCTAATAAATATTGCTCACTTACTTTAGTTGGTTCTGATAAATCACCACCAGCCATTACGTAAGCTAATTTGTTAGCTATTTTTTGATCGTGTTCACTAATGTAGTGGCTTGCTTCCATTGAGTCTGTTCCTACTAAGAACATACCTAATGCTTGTTTCCCAAGTACTTTTATGTCTTTGCGTTTTACAGGTTGCGTGTAGCCTTGATCTGCCATTAATTTAGCTTGTGCTTTAGCTGTAGCAATTTGTCTGTCTTTATTAACAACAACAATATCTTTTCCTTTTTGTAATACACCTAAATCAAATGCTTCGTAAGCTGAAGTTGATACTTTTGCCATACCAATAGTTAAGAAATACTCTTGAAGAGTATTTAACTCGACGTCACCTTTTTTGAAAGTGTCTTGCGCTCTTAAAGCCATTTCTTTAGATCCGCCACCACCTGGAATTACACCAACTCCAAACTCAACTAATCCCATATAAGTTTCTGCAGCAGCAACAACTTTATCTGCATGAAGTGATAACTCACATCCGCCACCAAGCGTCATGCCATGTGGTGCAGAAATAGTAGGAATAGACGAGTAGCGCATGCGCATCATCGTGTCTTGGAAGTATTTGATCGCCATGTTAAGCTCGTCATACTCTTGTTCTGCAGCCATCATAAAAATCATTCCGATGTTTGCACCAACAGAGAAGTTTGCTCCTTGGTTACCAACAACTAAACCAGCAAAATCTTTTTCAGCAATGTCTATTGCTTTGTTTAATCCAGCTAGTACGTCGCCACCAATAGTGTTCATTTTAGATTGGAATTCAACATTTAAAATTCCGTCACCTAAATCTTCAACAACTACACCAGAGTTTTTAAATACCTCGTTAGATTTTCTGATGTTATCTAATATGATAAAGCTATCTTGACCTGGTACTTTTTCTTGAGCTTTCTTATCAATATCGTAGTAATACGTTGCACCATCTTTTACTGTGTAAAACGATGTGTTACCAGATGCAACCATATCATTTACCCAAGCTGCTGGTGTTTTCCCTTCAGCTTTCATAATTTCAAGACCTTTTTCTACACCAATTGCATCCCAAATTTGGAAAGGACCATGTTCCCAACCAAATCCAGCTTTCATAGCATCATCTATCTTATATAATTCGTCTGAAATTTCAGGAATACGATGTGATACGTAAGCAAACATTGCTGCAAAGTTTTTGCGATAAAATTCGCCAGCTTTATCTTTTCCTTTTACTAAAATTGGAAAACGCTCGATGACTTTATCTACAGTTTTTGTTAATTCTAGGGTAGGGAAAGAGGCTCTTTTCTTAGAGCGATAATCTAATGTTTCTAGATCTAACGATAAAATTTCACTTTTACCATTATCTCCTTTTACTTTTTTATAAAATCCTTGTCCTGTCTTGCTTCCTAACCACTTGTTTTCCATCATAGTGTTGATGAAATCTGGTAGTTTGAAAAGTTCATGTGCTTCGTCATCAGGACAGTTGTCGTAAATTCCGTTAGCTACATGTACTAAAGTGTCTAATCCAACAACATCTACCGTACGGAAAGTTGCCGATTTTGGACGACCAATAACAGGACCAGTTAATTTATCAACTTCTTCAATAGTCAAACCTAATTCTTTTACTTGATGAAATAAGGATTGAATACCAAAAATACCAATACGGTTACCAATAAATGCTGGTGTATCTTTAGCTATTACAGATGTTTTTCCTAAAAACTGTTCACCGTAACCGTTTAAGAAATCTAAAACGTCTTGAGATGTTTTAGGTCCAGGAATTACTTCGAATAACTTTAAGTAACGCGCTGGATTAAAGAAGTGCGTTCCGCAAAAATGCTTTTGGAAATCTTCGCTACGTCCTTCGCTCATAAACTTAATAGGAATACCAGATGTATTTGATGTAATTAAAGTACCTGGTGTACGGTGTTGTTCTAGTTTTTCAAATACTTGCTTTTTAATGTCAAGTCTTTCTACAACTACTTCCATAATCCAATCTACATCTGCAACTTTTGCTA
Source organism: Mesoflavibacter zeaxanthinifaciens subsp. sabulilitoris (assembly GCF_014191595.1). Classification (NCBI taxonomy): domain Bacteria; kingdom Pseudomonadati; phylum Bacteroidota; class Flavobacteriia; order Flavobacteriales; family Flavobacteriaceae; genus Mesoflavibacter; species Mesoflavibacter zeaxanthinifaciens. The sequence continues at coordinate 59,249 of NZ_JACHWV010000001.1, forward strand.
TATCATCTTCAAGATTACCAGTAGTAATTCTGTTAGCAAAATCTTTGTGATAGATTGGTGATGGTTTAGATTTTAATGATGCAGCTAATGCATTGTTTACAATGCGGTTTCTTACAACCTTGTCTTCTAAAGTTAATCCTTTAGCTTTTTCGGCATCGTTTAATTCTCTTGGTACAATGTCTAATAATAAGACTTCTACACCAATATTGGCAAAATGACAAGCGATACCGCTTCCCATAATTCCTGATCCAATAATGGCTACTTTTTTGATTCTACGTTTACTCATTTTTATTAAATGGTTTCTTTAGTATATATTTTTTTATTAGAAATTAACTCGTTTATAGTGTCTGACACTTCATAGAAATGTTTTAGTTTTTCTTCTGAAACGTGTGCTCTTACAGTTTCATTAAAAACTAAAACACGTTCTTTGGCGTCTTTTCTTTTTTCTTTTCCAAACTCAGTAAGATGAATTAAAACACCACGACCGTCGTTTGGGTTAGGTTTACGTTCTATCAAACCTAATTCTTCCATACGTTTTAATATTCTTGAAAGACTAGTTGCTTCCATGCCCATTATTGGTCCTAAAGAGGTAGAAGGTGTACCGTTTTCTTTATCGATACTTAATAATGTAAACCCTGTAGCCATAGTTGTGTCAAACTTTGCAGCTTCTTCGTTATACATTTTATTTACCGCTAACCAAGTGGTTCTTAGCATGTAATCTATCGTTCTTTCTTTTTTGTTTTGCATTAAAATTCTTTTGAAGGTTTTCAAAGATAGTAAAATTTATTATGCGTGCATAATAAATTTTTAAAAAAGATTATGATATTAACAAAAAAAGCCATCTAAATTTTAGATGGCTTCTTATTTTGTATTAAAAAATGATTAATTATAAATTTTATCGTAGAGATCTTTATAGATATTTTTAATGACGTCTCGTTTCATTTTCATGGTTGGTGTTAATTGTCCACCATCTACAGACCAAACATCTTGTGTAAGTTCAAATCGTTTAATTTGTTCCCATTTTCCGAAACTTTTATTGCAGTTGTCTATTTCTTTTTGGATACGATCTATAACTACTTGTGACGTTGCAATTTCTTTATCTGATTTACCTATATGATTATGTTTTCTATCAATCCAATCTCTTAAAAATTCAAAATTAGGTTGAATAATAGCTGCTGGCATTTTTTCGCCTTCCCCAACGACCATTGCTTGTTCTATAAATCTAGACTGTTTTAGGTCGTTTTCTAAAAGGGTAGGAATGACATATTTTCCTCCAGAGGTTTTAAACATTTCTTTTTTTCGTCCCGTAATTTTTAAGAAACCATCAGGGTCAATTTCACCTTTATCTCCTGTATGAAAATAGTCTCCAGTCATCACGCTAGCTGTTTTTTCTGGATCTTTGTAGTAGCCTTTCATTACGTTTGGTCCTTTAATTAGGATTTCGCCATCTTCTGCTATTTTTACATCTACATTTCTTATCGGTTTACCAACGGTACCAACCTTAAAATGATTTTCTCTGTACATGCCTACAGAAATAACAGGAGATGTTTCTGTTAATCCATATCCTTCCATTACCTTCATGCCTGCAGCACAAAATATACGTGTTAATCTTGGTGATAATGCTGCGCTACCAGATACCATAGTAGTTAACTCGCCACCTAAAGCAGCTCGCCATTTACTAAAGATTAATTTATTAGCTATTTTTAGTTTAAACTCGTACCAAGCACCATTTTTACCGTAAGGTTCCCATTGTTCTCCTAATTCTATAGCCCAATGAAAAAGTCTGCTTTTTATACCGCTTAATTCTGTACCTTTTGCATAGATTTTGTCGTAAACTTTTTCTAGCAATCTAGGTACAACACTCATTAAATTTGGTTTAATATCCTGAGCGTTTTCTGCAATTTTATCTATAGCTTCTGCAAAATAAATACTTGTTCCTGCATATTGATAAATGTAAATTAATACACGTTCAAATACATGACAAATTGGTAAAAAACTTAAAACTTTTGTTTGACCAGTAGAAATTGGTAATCGTGGTATACTATCTAATACGTTACTAGTAATGTTATTATGACTTAACATAACACCTTTTGGCTTACCTGTTGTACCAGAAGTGTATATTATTGTAGCTAAATCATCAGGTGTTACTGCATCTTTTCTAGCTTCAACTTCTGCTTGATTACTATTATCTTTTCCTAAATCAAAAAGTTCTGAATAGTGTTTACAGCCTTCAATATGATCAAAAGAGTAAACGTCTTTAAGTTTAGTTTTGTCTTTAACTTTGTTTATTTTTTCTAAAACTTCTTTATCTGAAACAAAGCAGTATATAGATTCGCTATGATTTAAAACATACTCGTAATCTTCTGCAGATATAGTTGGATATATAGGAATATTTTGCGCACCAAGTTGTAATACGCCTATATCTACAATATTCCATTCTGTTCTGTTTGTAGAAGAAATTACTGCAATTTTATCGTTTTTATTTACACCTAATCTTAATAAAGCTCTACTTAAAGCATTAGCTTTATCTATATATTCTTTGGTTGAAGTTGCTTCCCATGTACCATTTTTTTTGGTAACTAAAGCAGCTTCTAGGTTGTGTTTTTCAAGTTGATAATAAGGAAAATCGAAAAGTCGGGTTACTTCAATCATTATATTTAAATGAATTAAGGGGAATGCAAATTATGAAAAAATGATTTAAGGTTAACAAAAATTATTAAAATTTAAATAAAGCTTTCATTTTTTTGCCAAAAAAGGAGCTGTAATTAAACAGCTCCTTGCTAACTGATTGATAGCTTAAAATGATACTTTTAATATATTTATTTAATAACTAACTATTTTTAAATGAATCCCTTAACTTTCATTTAAATTAAACAAATAGTACCATTTGATAGCTAAAGTATTGAATTTATAATGAAACAGGATGTAAATTATCGTAAAAATTAAATTGTTAAATATTTTCTTATTAAAAAATTATCTCTTTTAACGTATTCTGAAGGTTTTATTTTCATAAAAAGCTTAAAGTCACGATTAAAATGAGATAAATCATAATAATTATAAAATTCTAAAGCTTGATTAAAATCAATTTTATTACTCTCGTAAGCTTTCATTAAATGCCAAAACCTATAGAGTTTAATGTATTTTAAAGGTGTTAAGCCAACTATTTTTTTAAATTGAATCTCTAGATTTTTTTGTGATATAGTAAGAAATTCTAAAAGTTCATCTACAGTAATTCTACCTTTTTTTTGATGAATCAAATCTACTGCAATATCAACATAATTAACATTCTTATTATCAATTTTGGGCAAGTCATACATTAAACTTTCAAAGTCTAAAGCAATTTCTTTAGCTGTTTTATCAGGATTAAACAACGGATTTATTTGTTCATAAAATTCATTACAAAACTCTGATAATGGAATGTGAGAATCTGTTATAGAAGACATTTGTTTCCCTAATACCTTATGTAGCGTGGTAGCGCTAAAATTAGCAACAAAAACTCTAACAGGTTTTTTAGGTATAAACTGATAGGATCGGTAAGATTGACCTGATATAACAAGTCCTTTGTTAAAAAAGGACTTATTATTAATTTTAATTTCATGTTTTACATCAGAGAAGAAATAGATAATATGACTTTGAGCTGTAGGCAATAAATCTACTACGTAAGGAAAGTCATTTTCTTCAATTTGTACCTCAATAAAAGAGCCAATAAGCTTGTTAGGCCTATGGCAATAAATTCTTTCAAACTTCATTTATAATACTTTACACACTATTAAGTGAGTGAAATGTAATAAAAATGTACGAAATTTTATACGGTTTTTAATTTTTTTTGTTTTCTATCCATTTTCTAGCTTTTACAAAAGCTTCTATCCAAGGGGAAACTTCATCTTTTCTGTTTTCTGGATAATTAGCCCAATTCCAAGGGAAAATAGAACGCTCTATATGTGGCATTGTTACTAAATGTCTTCCTGTTTTATCGCATAACATTGCTGTATTGTAATCAGACCCGTTAGGATTTGATGGGTAATCGTTATAAGCATATTTAGCAACAATATCATAATTGTTCTCATCTTTTGGAAGGTTAAATTTACCTTCACCATGACTTATCCAAACACCTAAAGTGCTTCCTGCTAGTGTTGATAGCATTACCGAATTGTTTTTTTGTACAACTACAGAAGTGAAAGAACTTTCGTGTTTACGAGAGTTATTATGTACCATTTTTCCGTGATTTTCATGCTCTGGATTTATCAGTTCTAACTCCATAAATAATTGACAACCATTACATATGCCTACAGAAAGTGTGTCTTCTCTTTCAAAGAAGGTTTTAATCGCTTTGTTAGCTTTATCGTTATATTTAATTGCTCCAGCCCAACCTTTTGCAGAACCTAAAACATCACTATTAGAGAAACCTCCAACTGCACCTAAAAACTGAATGTCTTCAAGTGTTTCGCGACCAGAAATTAAATCGGTCATATGTACATCTTTTACATCAAAACCAGCTAAATACATAGCGTTAGCCATTTCGCGTTCAGAGTTACTTCCTTTTTCTCTTAAAATAGCAGCTTTTGGTCTATTTGAAGATTGGTTTTTGTTGTAAAAACTTAACTCGCCAGTAAAATGTTTTGGAAAAAAATAGTTTAGCGGTTGTTTTGCGTAGTTTTCAAAACGTGTTTTTGCTAATCCGTTAGCTGTTTGCTTTTGATCTAATAAATATGAAGTTTTGTACCACATGTCTCTTAATCTAGAAACTGTCATTGTATAGACTTCATCATTATTTATAATACTTAATACATCGCTTGTGGTTGGTCTTCCAATGTTGAAAAACTCAATATTAGCATCATTTAAAACTGTTTCAATTGAATTATCGGAAGCTTGGAAAACTATTCCTGAATTTTCAGCAAATAATAACTTTACCGTGTCTTTTTCATTTAAAGCAGAAAGATCAAGTTCAGCTCCTAAATTAATATCAGCAAAGCACATTTCTAATAAGGTGGTGATTAAACCACCAGAAGCAACATCGTGACCAGCAACAATTTTTTGGTCTTTTATTAATAGCTGAATCGTGTTAAATACCGTTTTTACATAACCAGCATCTTTAACGTTTGGTGCTTCATTACCAACTTTGTTTAAGATTTGAGCAAAACTACTTCCGCCTAATTTAAATTGATCTTGTGATAAGTTGATATAGTATATATCTCCGCCATTTCTTCTTAAAACAGGCTCAATAACATTAGTGATATTATTACAATTTGCTGCAGCAGAAATAATAACTGTACCAGGAGAAATAACCTCTTGGTCAGGATATTTTTGCTTCATAGATAAAGAATCTTTTCCTGTTGGAACATTTATGCCTAAGTCTATAGCAAAATCTGAAATTGCTTGAACAGCCTCATATAATCTTGCGTCTTCACCTTCATTTTTACAAGGCCACATCCAGTTTGCAGATAATGAAACCGATTGTAAACCATCTTTTAATGGTGCCCAAACAATGTTAGTTAAAGCTTCGGTAATACTATTGCGGCTTCCAGCAATAGGATTAATTAATCCTGAAATAGGCGAGTGACCTATTGATGTTGCAATACCTTCTTTTCCTTTAAAGTCTAATGCCATTACACCAACATTATTTAATGGTAATTGTAATGGTCCTGCACATTGTTGTTTGGCAACTTTACCACCAACACAACGGTCTACTTTATTGGTAAGCCAATCTTTACAAGCCACAGCTTCTAACTGTAATACTTGATCTAAATAATCGTAGATTTTGTCTTTATCGTAAGCGATTTCACTGTAATTAGAAGCTACAGTGTTATCAGTCATTATTGTTTTTGGAGAGCTTCCAAACATATCTTCTAAAGCTAAATCCATTGGTTTATCACCATTAGTTTTAGACTCAAAAGTAAAACGGTTATCGTTTGTTACATCACCAACAGTGTACATTGGCGAGCGTTCACGTTCTGCAATTTTGTTTAAGTTTTCGATGTGTTTTTCGGCAATAACTAATCCCATTCGTTCTTGAGATTCGTTACCGATAATTTCTTTAGCAGAAAGTGTTGGATCACCAACAGGTAAGGCATCTAAGTCAATTTTTCCACCGGTGTCTTCAACTAATTCGCTTAAACAATTTAAATGTCCACCAGCACCATGATCGTGAATAGAAACAATGAAATTTTCATCACTTTCAACCATTCCGCGTACAGCGTTAGCCGCACGTTTTTGCATTTCTGGGTTAGAACGTTGTACAGCGTTAAGCTCTATTCCTGAAGAAAACTCGCCTGTATCTGCAGAAGAAACTGCAGCTCCACCCATACCGATACGATAATTTTCTCCACCAAGAATTACAATTTTATCACCATTTTTAGGTGTGTCTTTTAAAGCTTGATCTGCTTTACCGTAACCAATTCCGCCAGCTTGCATTATTACTTTATCAAAACCTAAAGCTTTTGCATCTTCTTGATGTTCAAAAGTTAATACAGATCCGCAGATTAAAGGTTGTCCAAATTTGTTACCAAAATCTGATGCACCATTACTAGCTTTTATTAAAATATCCATTGGTGTTTGGTATAACCATTTGCGTTCTGGAAATGCCTTTTCCCACGGACGATTGTCTTCTAATCTAGAATATGAAGTCATATATACTGCTGTTCCGGCTAAAGGTAAAGAACCTTTTCCTCCAGCAAGTCTGTCTCTAATTTCTCCACCAGATCCTGTTGCAGCACCATTAAAAGGCTCGACAGTAGTAGGGAAGTTGTGTGTTTCTGCTTTAAGCGAAATAACAGATTCATAATCTTTAGTTTGATAAAAATCCGGAACATCTGCACGTTTTGGAGCAAATTGTTCAACTACTGGACCTTTTATAAAAGCCACGTTATCTTTGTAAGCAGAAACGATATCGTTTGGATTAGTTTCTGAAGTCTTTTTAATTAATTTGAAAAGAGATGTAGGCTTTTCTTCGCCATCAATAACGAATGTACCATTGAAGATTTTATGACGACAATGCTCGCTATTTACTTGAGAAAAACCAAACACTTCAGAGTCTGTTAATGGTCTTCCTATTTTTTTAGATACGCTTTCTAAATACTCAACTTCTTCATCACTTAAGGCTAAACCTTCTTGAGCGTTGTAAGCAGTTATGTCTTCTATGTTTTTAATGGCTTCTGGTTGAATGTTTATTGTGAAACTATCTTGATTTAAACCATTAAATTTCTCTGAAATCATAGGATCGTAATCCTTAAAATCTTGTGTGCAAGATTCAAATTCTTCAATTCTAATAATGCCATCAATACCCATGTTTTGCGTAATTTCTACAGCATTGGTACTCCATGGAGTAATCATTGCTGCACGCGGTCCAACAAAAAAAGCATCTAAGGATGCTTGTTCTATTTTAGGCTGGTTGCCAAATAACCACGTTAATTTATTGATAGTTTCAGTAGATAATTCTTTTGTTGCTTGAACAGCAAATACTTTACTGTTTTGGTTTCCGAAGAAATGAATCATTATTTCAGGAGTTTTGTGTTGTTTTTAAAACATCAAATTTACATCTTTTAGTTAGATTATTTTATTAAAAAGTGGTCATTTTTTTTTAGTTATTCACGTGGTTATTAACCATAAAAAAAGCGACATCTTGGTGTCGCTTTTTTTATTAACAAGTTAGATAACTTATTCTCTAATTAATTTTTTTGTAACATTACCATTACTAGTTTCTAGTTTAAGGATGTAAATTCCTTTTTTAAGATTGGATACATTAATTTTTTTGTTGGTTGTTGTTACCGTTCCGCTTAAAATTTTCTTACCTAAAATATCATAGATTTGATAGCTAGTTGTTGATTTTACGTCTGCGTTTAAAGTGTTTCCTTTAATTGGGTTAGGGTAGATTTTTAAATTATTAGTTTCAAAATTATCAACATTTAATGCTGAATAACATGTCCATGATAAATCATCTAAACCAATTCTTGCGCTTCCAGAATCGTTATCTTGAATTACAACAGTAGTGTTTCCTGAAACATTAATTTCAGTAATGGTTGTTGTTTGCGGTGTTGCGCTATAAGGAATAGTACCAACAACACTTCCATTAACTAATACATCTAAAGTTCCATCAGTACCAGAATAGATTTTTTGAGTAGTTATAGTAAGGTTTCCAATACCTCCTAAAAGCGTAGGAGAAGTTAAAGAGCCTGGAGATGAAGTTCTGCAATCAATTAAAATTGCTCTTCCATTGATGGTTTGATCTGTTCTTGCTTCTGTAGCATTCCATTGTCCATCAGTTCCTGTCCAAGTTCTATCTGTATATTGAGAATCATTAGCTGGTATGTTTTCAAAATCTTCTGAAGCACAATCTGTAGATCCAGATCCAACTAATGTTGTTTCGCAATCTTGATTACTTACAGCAGAAGTATTTCCTGCTGCATCTAAAGCATAAATTGTAAAACAATAATTAGTTTCTGAAGCTAATCCAGTAACTGTAAAGCTAGTTACAGCTGTTGACGTGTTTGTATAGAAAGAGCCATCTACAAAAATATCATAGCTGGTAACAGCTACATCATCTGTAGAAGCTGTCCAAGTTAAATCTATTGAAGATACAGTAGCATTAGATGCTACTAAATTTGTTGGAGCAGTAGGTGCTGTGGTATCTGTTGAAGGATTCCAAATCATTGCTACATACTCTGGATGATCGACAAAAGGATTACGATTACTTTGGTGGTTGTAATAGATGTTGTTGTTTCTATCTATTTCTTTTTGAGAAACAGGATCATTTTGATGCCAAGTCATTAAAATATTTAAAAATGGATCGTCAAGTACTTTGTCTGAGCTTCCGTCAAACATAGCATAAGCAGACCAATTAGAAACTTGATCTTCATATCTTGTCACAAAGTAAAAATAGATTCTTGCTATATCTCCTTTGAATTCATCAATTGGCTCAAATACAATTCCTGTATATCCAGCTGAATAACCACTGTTTAAGTTTCCTCCTAATTTAGAACCATTTTGCGTTGGGTTAGTAATTCCGCTTTGCGATACTAAATTACTATTGTTAACAACTCCAAAAGGGTAGTTGCTTCTAAAACCATTAACACGACCATCTGTTGGTAGTAAATGATGTGCATCGCTATACATAGGAGTGTTGCTACCAAATGCTGATTGAGGTATGACGTGTTCTTTATTATAGCAATCACCTTCACCACCATAGTTTCCGCATTCGTCACTAACAGGAGTAAAATTATAAGGGTCAGTTCCAGTTGGGTTTTCAGAATAAGGGTCTAAAATAGTGTTGCTTCCAGTTTCATAATAATTGTCTAAATCGTAATTAGCAATAAAACCATCCATTGCATTATAACCTTGGTCATTATGCCCGTTAATAATGTTATGTAATTGGGTTTTTAAGGTGTAACCAGTACCTGTTGCTGTACTATAATATCCTGCAGGAACTTGAGCAAAGCCAGCAGTTGTTATAAGTAAGGCTATTAAAATGTAAATTTGTTTCATTTAGTTTTAATTTTGGGAGAATAATTTATTTTCTTTTTAATAAAGCCATGTAAAATCCGTCAAATCCAGACTCATGAGCCAATATTTTTTTATCTTTTACAAATGTAAAATTCTTTCCTTCTTCTGAAGCTAAGAATTTATCTACCTGCTCTTGATTTTCTGATGGTAAAATAGAACATGTAGCATAAACTAATTGTCCGCCAGATTTTACCATTTTAGAATACGAACTTAAAATTTCGGCTTGCGTGTTTTTAATTCGGTCTAAAAATTCTGGTTCTAATTTCCATTTAGCATCAGGATTTCTTCTTAAAACGCCTAAACCAGAACAAGGCGCGTCAATTAAAACACGGTCTGCTTGGTCATGTAATTTTTTAATGACTTTGGTAGAGTCTATATGTCTAGGTTCAATATTATGCGCGCCATTACGCTTTGCACGACGCTTTAATTCTTTCAACTTATTTGCATAAATATCTAAAGCAATTATTTGTCCTTTATTTTGCATAATAGAAGCTAGGTGTAATGTTTTACCGCCAGCACCAGCACAAGTATCTACTACACGCATACCTGGTTCTACCTGCAAAAAGTTTGCTACTAATTGAGATGACGCATCTTGAACTTCAAACAATCCATCTTTAAAAGCTTCGGTTGAAAACACATTAGCACGTTCTTTTAAACGTAATGCATCAGGATAATCTTTTAAAGTTTCGGTCTCTATATCTAAGTCAAAAAGAATATTTTGGAGCTTTTCTTTAGTCGTTTTTAAGGTGTTTACTCTTAAAATAACATCTGCTTGCTCGTTAAGTGCTTGGATTTCTTTAGTCCATTTGACTTCTCCAAGTTCTTTTACAGCAATGTTGTCGATCCAATCTGGAATAGATTCTTTAATTTTTCTAATTTTAGAAAGCTCATCAAAACGTCCTTTAATTTTTCGAGTTGGCGTGTTTTCAAAATACTTCCAATCTGGTAATTTAATTCCTTTTAAAGTTGCCCAAACTGCAAACATACGCCAGATATCATCTCTACTAAAAGGTTCTTTTACGTTAGCAATTTCTGCATATAAACGCTTCCAACGTACGATGTCGTAAGTGGTTTCGGCTACAAAAGCACGATCACGACTTCCCCAACGTTTGTCTCTTTTTAAAAGTTGTTGTACTACTTTGTCTGCGTATTGACCTTCGTTAAATATTTGAAGTAAACCATCTACGGTTGCAAAACATAAGTTTCTGTGTAAGCGCATATTTTAAAATTTAAAAGCAGACAAAGTTAAGGTTTATATGTGGATTTTGAATGACTTTGTTAAATATTTCAATTTGCTTTTCTATTTTTATTGAAAATTATTAACGATGAAATTATTCCTTCAGTTTATTATAGCCTTCATGTCTCTACTAATTGTCTTTAGTTGTAAATCTTTAAAAGATGAAAGTCGTACTGAAAAGGAAGTTAAAAATTTTACTTCAGTTGAAATTGAAACTTTAATTGAAGATTCTACTTTGAATGTTAGAGCTTTTGAATATTTCGATACTAATAAATCCTTTGGTTTTTTGACTTCAACAGGTAATCTTGGAGCAATACTAACAAGAGATAATGAATATGATAATAATGAAATTAATAAAGTAGTGTATCCAACTTTTGTAGATAGTACTAATTCAAAATTAAATTTTAGATCTTTAGCTTTAGTAAATAATTTAGGTTTTGCATTAAGTATTGGTAATCCAGCATTGCTATATCGAATAGATTCTGAAGGAGTAATAGATTTGGTCTACCAAGAAAATCACCCAAAAGCGTTTTATGATTCTATGGAATTTTGGAATGACCAAGAAGGCATTGCAATTGGTGATCCTACTGATGACTGTATGAGTATAATTATTACCAGAGATGGAGGAGACACTTGGACTAAATTGTCTTGTGCAGATTTACCAAAAGCTAATGAAGGTGAAGCAGCATTTGCAGCAAGTGATACCAACATTGCTATAGTAGGCGATAAGACTTGGGTAGCAACAGGAGGAAAATCTAGCCGAATATTGTTTTCGGCAGATAAAGGAAAAACTTGGGATGTTTTTGATACGCCAATTATACAAGGAAAAGAAACTACCGGAATGTATAGTATAGATTTTTATGATGAAAACCATGGTTTTGCTATTGGTGGCGATTATACAGATGCAGATGCTAACCAAAAGAATAAAATAGTGACTAATGATGGCGGAAAAACATGGCAAGTTGTTGCAGATGGAAGTGGACCAGGTTACCGTAGTTGTGTGCAATATGTACCAAATAGCAAAGCACAACAATTAGTCGCGATAGGTTTTAAAGGTATAGATTACAGTGCAGATGCAGGACAAACCTGGAAACATCTAAGCGATGAAGGTTTTTATACATTAAGATTTTTAAACGATAGTACTGCTTACGCAGCAGGAAACGGTCGTATAAGTAAATTAAGTTTTAAATAAAAAAAAGCAGCCATTTGGCTGCTTTTTTGTGTTTAGTCTTTTCGTGCTTCTCGATGTCTACCTCTATATTCTTCAATCATTTTGCGCTTAAACGAGTGTTCTGCTCTATAAAGAGTTATAATTTTTTTAGCAGGTAAAAACTTTAATAAATCATTAATATACTTGTTTTCAAGATCATTTCTTTTCTTTTCATTTTCAATCATATCAAAAAGCAGTTTTTTAGCCTCATTTTCTGATAGATTTTCGGCTTTTTTTTCTTTTCTTCTTTCAACAGAAAATTTTCTTAAAGCATCTTTCTCTTCTTCATGTGCATTGTAAATAGGCCAAAATACTTCGGCTTCTTTTTTTGTTAAGTCAAGTTGCTCTGTAATATGGGCAACTTTTAGTGCTTTTAATTTCTCACTTATTTTTTTTGTGTAACCTTTTTCTTTTTCTAATTGAGCAAAGGTGCTTATAGAAACAAATAATAAGATTATAGTAAATATTTTATTTTTCATGTGTTAAGTTTTTATTCGTCTAAAAAATCTTCTAAATCAATATCGTCTAAATAGTTATCTATAGAAATGCCGTTATAGTCAATAAAATCTGTTTGTGATAATTGATCGGTTTCAATTAGGTTGCTAATATCATTAAGTTCAACTTCATTTAAAATGTAAGCTTCAACAGTATCTGTGTCTAAGTTGTCAAAAGTGACTTGTGTTTTAAAAGGATTTAAATTAAAAAATAAAACAAACATTGCTGCAATACTGGCTACTGTAACTATAGTTTTTTTGTTGAATAATTTAAATATTTTAATCTCTTTAGTTTTGCTTAAAATATTATCCTCAATAGTATCAAAATAATTATCGGGTACTTTAAAACCGGAGTTTTTATCTATTTTTTCTAAACTAATTTGAGACATAATTTGGTCTTCAATAGTATTAAAATAGTTATCTGGTGTTTTAAAACCTGATTGTTTGATGTTATGTAAGTTTTCTTTTTTCATTTCAATATTTAGACGCTTTTTTTTAATAAAGGTTTAATCTTGAGTTAAGTAGGTTTCAATTTTTTTTACGGCAATGTGGTATGATGCTTTTAAAGCACCTTCGCTGGTTTCTAAAATTTCAGATATTTCGCTGTATTTTAAATCTTGAAAGTATTTCATATTGAATACTAGTTGTTGTTTTTCTGGTAGCGTGGCTATTGCTTTTTGTAATTGTAATTGAATTTCTTCTCCTTCAAAATATACGTCACTTTCCAGATTGTTAATTGCTAAGCTATTAGCTTCTTCATTATTTAAATTTAGTCTTTTTGCGTTTTTTTTAAGATGTGTTAAGGCTTCATTTGTTGCAATTCTGTATAGCCAAGAATATAATTTACTTTCTCCTTTAAAGTTATCTATGTTTTTAAAAACTTTGATAAACGTGTTTTGTAAGACATCGTCTGCATCGTCATGGGATTTTACTATATGTCTAATATGCCAATATAAACGCTCTTTATAAAGCGAAATAAGCTTTTTAAACGCATGATTTTTTTGATCTTGCGATTGTAATTGTGCTATTAATTGGTTTTCGTCTATTATCATATAATTTGTTAGACTATATTTTATTTACATGGTTTAATTGCTTGACAGAATTTAGATTTTTTTAACTAAAGATTAGTTGTTTTTAGTATGGACTAATCGATATAGCATTTTTTTTAATATTTTAAATGCAATTAGTCGTCTCCAAATTTAACAATGAATAAAAAAAGGATAAACATTTGTTTATCCTTTTTGTTTATTTAGAGTTTTGTTAGTCAAAGCTTTGCATTTCTACTAACCTTTTGTACATACCATTTTTAGCTAACAACTCTTGATGTGTACCTTGTTCTACAATTTCGCCTCTTTGCATAACTACAATGTTATCTGCATTTTGTATAGTAGATAATCTATGTGCTATGACTATAGATGTTCTGTTTTTCATCATGTTTTCTAAAGCTTCTTGTACTAGCTTTTCGCTTTCTGTGTCTAGTGCAGAAGTAGCTTCGTCAAGAATCATAATAGGTGGGTTTTTAAGTACAGCTCTTGCAATACTTAAACGTTGTTTTTGTCCGCCAGAAAGCTTGTTGCCAGCATCACCAACATTAGTTTCTATTCCTTCTGGTAGGTCGTTTACAAATTCCCAAGCATTTGCAACTTTTAATGCATCAATTACTTCTGCATCGGTTGCATCTGCTTTACCTAATAATATATTATTTTTTATAGAGTCATTAAATAATACAGAATCTTGTGTAACTAATCCAATTAGGTGTCTTAAAGCGTCTAATTTGACTTCTTTAATATTGGTATTATCTATTAAAATTTCTCCTTTATTTATATCATAAAAACGAGTAAGTAAATTTGCTATAGTACTTTTACCGCTTCCAGATTGACCAACTAACGCTACTGTTTTTCCTTTTTCTACTTTTAAATTAAAGTTTTTAAGAACAAGATCTTTATTGTTATAAGAAAAGTCAATATTATTAACTTCTATAGCATTATTTAAATCATTTAAATCTACAGGATTTTTAGATTTGTAAAAATTATCTTCTTGGTCGATAAGTTCAAAAACTCGATCTGCTGCTGCTAATCCATTTTTTACAGCGTAAGAGGCTTTAGATATTGCTTTTGCAGGAGTTAAAATATTATAGGCTAATCCCATGTAAGCTAAAAACTCTGATGCTAAAAGTACTGGTTGACCATTAGGTAGTTTTTCTATTAAAACCATTCTACCTCCATACCAAAGTAGTGCGCCAATAGTTAATATACCTAAAAACTCACTTAAAGGTGAAGCTAAATTGTTTTTATTACCTATAGAAACTCTTAGTTTAAAAATTCTATTAATAGAATCGAAAAAAGTGGATTTAACCTTTGATTGAGCGTTGTAGCTTTGTATTACTTTAAGTCCACTTAAACTTTCTTCAACTAAAGAAATAAAAAATCCAGATTCCTTCTGAGCTCTTGTGGATTTTGATTTTAAACTTTTGCCTATTTTGGATATAATAAATCCAGATATAGGAATAAAAATAAAAACAAATAGTGTTAGCTTAACACTTATTTTAAGCATTATAGCAATTGTAAATATGATGGTTAAAGGTTCTCTTACTATAAGTTCGAAAATGAGGAAAAATGAGTTTTGTAACTCTCCTATATCACCAAGCATTCTAGCCATTACGTCTCCTTTTCTTTTTTCTGAATAATAAGAAATAGGTAATGATAGAATTTTATCAAACATTTTTATTCTTAAGTCTTTTAAAACTCCATTTTTAAAATATGTAAGGTTATATGCAGCTAAATAGTTAAATAAGTTTTTTAATAAAAAAGTAATAATAACTATAGATATAACTAGTAGTAATGCAAATTGAGGACCTTTTTGTTCTGTTAATTCAGAAATGTAATAGTACAGCAATTCCTTACCGTAACTTGTAATTTCTAAAAACGAAGTATATACAGGTTTTTTGATGTTTGTTTTAGTCTCGTCAAATAAAACTTGCATCATTGGTATTAATGCTACAAATGATAACGAACTAAAGAGAGCAAAAAGAACATTAAATATTACGTTAGATACTATGTTTTTTTTATAAGCTTTTGCGTAGGGAATTATTTTTTTTAGGCTTTTATCCATTTAATTAAGTTGCATATCATTTATGATAGCGTCTATTTTTGCTTCCAATTTTTGTTCCGTTGTAGTGAAGTCTGACACATTGTCTAAAGTAGTATTTACACTAATGTAAAATTTAATTTTAGGCTCGGTACCACTTGGTCTTAATGCTATTTTACTACCATCTTCTGTGTAATAAATTAGTACGTTAGATTTTGGAATTTCTATTGTTTCTGTAGAGTTGTTAGTTAGGTTTTTAGCTTCTGATAATTGATAGTCTTCAATACTTATAACTTTAGACCCGTTAACTTCTGTTAAAGGATTTTCTCTAGCGTCAATCATCATTTGTTTAATTTGTTGAGCTCCTTCAATCCCTTTTTTGGTCATTGATATAAGTCGTTCTTTATAAAACCCGTGTTCTAGATACAGATTTATAAGTTCTTTGTAAAAACTACTGTTTTTTGCTTTGGCTTGTGCTGCAATTTCAATCGCTAGAAGGGAAGAGGTAACAGCATCTTTATCTCTTACAAAGTCGCCAACCATAAATCCAAAACTTTCTTCGCCACCACCAATAAAGTCTAAGTCCTGAAAGTCTTTAATCATCTTAGCAATCCATTTAAAACCAGTTAGTCCGACTTTGCATTCTACATTATAAGCTTGACCTAAAACAGACATCATTGGTGTAGATACTATTGTACTACCAATAAATTGGTTGTTGTTAATTTTGTTATTGTTTTTCCATTGTTTTAAAAGAAAATCTGTCATTAAGACCATGGTTTGATTTCCGTTTAAAAGCGTCATTTTATTATCAAGATTCCTTACTGCAATACCTAATCTATCACTATCTGGATCTGTACCAATAACAATGTCTGCATCAACTTTTTCTGCTAATTCTAAAGCCATTTTTAAAGCTTCAGGCTCTTCTGGGTTAGGCGAAACTACCGTAGGAAAGTCTCCGTTAGGTTCACGTTGTTCTTCTACAATATGTACATTTTTATAACCAGCACGTTTTAATGTCTCTGGAATGGTTGTTATTGATGTACCGTGTAAAGATGTAAATACAATATTTAAGTTATCTTTTGCGTCTTGACTTGTGTTAAAACTTCCGTTTTTAACAGATGCGTTTATAAATACATCATCTACGTCTTGACCTATGTATTGAATGTTTTCCTCTTTTGCTTCAAAGTTAATTTCTGAATATTCAAGGTTATTTATTTCTTGAATAATTTCGGCATCTTGTGGCGGAACTAATTGTCCTCCATCTTGCCAATATACTTTGTAACCGTTATATTCTGGAGGGTTGTGTGATGCGGTAAGTACAATTCCGCAATGACAATTTAGATGTTTTAAAGTGAAAGAAAGCTCTGGTGTAGGACGCAAATCTTCAAATAAAAACACTTTAATATTATTTGCCGAAAACACATCTGCAACTACTTTTGCTAGTGTTTTACTATTATGTCTACAATCAAAAGCAATAGCTACTTTTAAGTCTTGATTAGGAAAACTTTTATGTAAATAATTGCTTAAGCCTTGTGTGTTTTTTCCGAGTGTATATTTGTTGATACGATTTGTACCAATACCCATAACGCCGCGCATACCACCTGTACCAAATTCTAAATCTTTATAAAAACTTTCCTTTAATTCTTCTGGTTTTAAAGCGATTAAATCTTTTATGTAATCTTGTGTTTTTTTATCGAAAGTTGGTGTTAACCAAGTGTTGACACGTTCTAAAAGTTCTGGGTCAATATATCTCATAACGTAAATAAATTATATACAAAAGTAAGCATTTACAAAATGCTAAAGTTTTTACTCTTTTAAATTTAAAGATTCTTTAATTAAATAGCGTTTTTTGTTTGCGTTTTGACGTAAAATAATTTCTCCTAAAAAACCAGCTATAAAAAACTGAGATCCTAAAATCATTGTTGTAAGTGAAATGTAAAATTGAGGTCGTTGTGTAATTAATCTTCCTGTTGGATTAAAAAATAGCTTATCAATACCTAGATATGCAGCAAAACCAAAACCAACAATAAACATGATAACACCTAAAGCACCAAATAAGTGCATAGGTCTTTTACCAAACCTAGATATAAACCAAATGGTTATTAAGTCTAAAAAACCGTTAATAAAACGGTCCATACCAAATTTTGTTTCTCCATATTTTCTGGCTTGATGTTGTACGACTTTTTCACCAATTTTGGTAAAGCCAGCATTTTTAGCAAGTACAGGTATGTAACGGTGCATCTCGCCATTAACGTCTATATTTTTTACTACGTTTTTATTGTATGCTTTTAGTCCGCAATTAAAGTCATTTAATTTAACACCAGATGTTTTTCTTGCAGCCCAATTAAAAAGCTTAGAAGGTAGGTTTTTGGTAAATTTATTATCAAAACGTTTCTTTTTCCAACCAGAAACAAGGTCAAATTTTTGTTTAGTAATTAAGTTGTAAAGTTCTGGTATTTCTTCTGGATTGTCTTGTAAATCTGCATCCATAGTGATTATTACATCACCTTTAGCTTGGGCAAAGCCTGCATGTAATGCTTGAGATTTACCAAAGTTTTTTAAAAATCTAATTCCTTTTACATTTTTATCTTGCTCTTTTAAAGAGCAAATGGTTTGCCAGGATTGGTCTGTACTACCATCGTCTATAAAAAGAATTTCATAAGAAAAACCATTGGATTTCATGACTGATGAAATCCAATGGTGTAACTCTGTTAAAGATTCTTGTTCGTTAAGTAGTGGTATGACTACTGATATATCCATAATTCAACTTGAAAATTATTTCAAATATAGAATTATTATGCGTTATCATCAGATTTTTTCATGATTAATGCAGCTATTAAACCAATTATACTAAATATAACAAGTTGGATAACTAAAGACTGTAATACGCTACCAATACTAAATTGGTTTGGTTGCTCACGCATTTTTTCAACGGTTTCAACAATTGATTCTTCTGGTGCATTCCAGTTTCTCATCATTTCTGCTGTTCCTTCAATAGTTTTTTCCTTTAAAGTTATAGCAGCATCAGGATCAATAACATTGAAAAGAACTATTGCTACCACACTAGCTACAATTAATCCAATTAATACCGTTATGAAGTAAGATGTAAAAGCTTCTTTAAATGATATAAAACCATTTTGAGACTTTTTAGATTTTACTATAGATATAATACCAAAAATAATAATAGCTAAAAGCATTGCTATTCCTACAAATGGATTTGTTAGTAATTCAAGATTAACAGCATACGATACAACGTATACAACAGCGATAAAAAGCCCTAAATACAATCCATAATTAGATGCAATAGATTTAATAGTTTTTTCCATAATATTTTGATTTAAGTTAGTATTTGTAAGTTAGTATAATTTTACAACAAATTGTTACATAAAAAATGAAATAAAAAATTTTAATAAATTTGTTGTTGATTTGTAAAAAATGCTTAAATTTGCACCTCGAATTTAGTAAAGACACAAAAGCATTAAGCGATGAAAAAAGGTATACATCCAGAAAATTATAGATTAGTAGCATTTAAAGACATGTCTAATGAAGATGTTTTTATAACAAAATCTACTGCAAATACTAATGAAACTTTAGAAGTTGATGGTGTTGAGTATCCATTAATTAAAATGGAAATTTCTAGAACATCTCACCCTTTTTACACTGGTAAGACTAAATTAATTGATACAGCTGGACGTATCGATAAATTCAAGAACAAATACGCTAAATTTAAAAAATAAGTTTAGACGCAATCATATATTAAAAGCCTTTCAATATTTTTTGAAAGGCTTTTTTGTTACCGCTAATTAATCTATTTTTATATTTTAATCTAAAAGTTACAATGAATTATATCCTATTTGACGGACCAGTAAGAAACCAATTACTACCATTTACATATACAAGACCAGTTGCAGATATACGCGTAGGTATTTTGACCATTAGAGAAAAATGGGAACAGTATCTTAAAACAACCACAACAACGGTAACCGAAGATTATTTGTCGGACAAATATCCCATGGTAGAAATGGAAGAAAACATTATGCTTAATGCGTCATATTTACCAAACCCCGAATTAATAGAATTAATAATTGGTCTAGAAAAAAATCAAGCAATTTTTAAAGATGAAGACGTTATTGCTTTTTTTACTACAGAAGCCGAAGAGGATATTGATTTTGATAAGTTTGAAGCGATAGAATTTGATAACGATATACTACAAATAGAGCATACTTGGGATATTTTTTCTAAAAACGGAGAAGCGATACAACAAGATTTTGATTTATTGACTAATGACCGTACATCGCAACCAATACCATCAAGTAATAACGTAATTGCACCAGAAAATATATTTATAGAAGAAGGCGCTAAGCTAGAATTTACTACACTAAACGCTAGTTCTGGACCAATTTATATTGGTAAAAATGCCGAAATTATGGAAGGCTCTATCATTAGAGGTCCGTTAGCTTTGTGTGATAATGCTACTATTAAACTAGGAGCTAAAATTTATGGTCCTACTACTATTGGTCCATTTTCTAAAGTAGGAGGAGAAGTTAATAACAGTGTACTATTTGGGTATTCTAATAAAGGACATGATGGGTTTTTAGGTAATTCTGTTTTAGGCGAATGGTGTAATCTTGGAGCAGATACTAATAATTCTAATTTAAAAAATAATTACGCAGAAGTAAGACTTTGGGATTATGATACCGAGCGTTTTGCTAGAACTGGACTTCAGTTTTGTGGTTTAATGATGGGTGATCATAGTAAATGTGGGATAAATACAATGTTTAACACAGGAACAGTTGTAGGTGTTAATGCTAATATTTTTGGGAGTGGCTTCCCAAGAAATTTTGTACCAAGCTATAGTTGGGGCGGAGCATCTGGGTTTTCTACATATTTAACTAAGAAAGCTTTTGAAGTAGCAGAAGTAGTAATGTCTAGAAGAAATATAGAGTTTACATTACAAGATAAAGCTATTTTAGAACATGTTTTTGAAATCACAAAAAAATATAGAAAAGATTAAGATTATCTAAAAATTTTGCATTTAATAAAAAAGTATTTTAATATTGGATATACTTAAAACTGCCCCAAGTTTATGAAACTAATATTTAAGGATGTAAAGCTATTCACTTTGCTATACTTTTTGGTGTTTATAATAGATACTTTTATTAAAAATTCTCAGTTTCGTTTCCCTTTTAGATATATTTCTAAGACACTTTTAATTTTAATTTTACTACTATTTTACATAGTTAATCAAAAAGAAAAAAGTGTATTTAATTACAGATTAGTAATATTAGCTTTATTTAGTTTTATTATTGGAGATTTAGTTTTAGTAGGAGAAAATACTACAAAATCTTTTGCTATTGGAGGTGTTTTTTTTGGGATAGCAAAAGCATTTTATATTGTTAGATTTAGAAATAAAAAAGACTTTTATATAAAAAATCTACTCCCTTTTTTACTGTTTTGCTTTATTTACATGAGCTTGATGATGAATTTTATTTACAGTAAATTAGGCTTATATTTTATACCTACTTTAATATACTTATTTGTAGTACTATTGCTAGGTCAAATAGCTTATTTAAGAAAAAATGAAGTGAATAATTTAAGCTATTATTTGGTCTTAATAGGTGTTTTATTCTCTATGGTATCCGATAGTATAGCTTTTTTAAAATCTTTTTATGATTCAAGCTTTTTTTATCATAAGTATACAATTATGCTCTTCTATAGTTTATCACAATATCTAATAGTTTTAGGCATACTAAAAGAAAATAACACTCTAGTAACTAGTTGATTATTGTTTGTTTTTAGTTTTAAATTATTGTGATAGCCGTATAATTATTCTATATTGCAAACGCTATTTGTAATAATTTATGACAGCTTTTGTAAATATTAAATATTTTACTTTCGTTTATTTCTTTATATTATTCTTAGATATAATTTTTAAAAATATATCTGATTTTTTTTATGTAAGAATCTTTACAAAATTATCTTTAGTTACACTACTTATTGTTTTTTTCTTTCAATATAATAAACCAATTAAGCTATTGAAAGATAAAATTTTTTTAGCAGGTTTGTTTGCTTTTCTTTTGGGAGATTTTTTTCTAATTTTCTATGAATATGAGACAATATACCTTACGGGTTTATTCTGTTTTATGTTAGGTAAAATAGCTTACACAGTAAGGTTTTCTAATCAAAAGGATTTTAAAATTAAAAGGTTATTTCCTTTTCTAACTATCCTTTTTATATATATTGTCTTTATTGCTACTTTAGTTTTTGACAATTTAGGAGACTTCTTTATACCTGTTTTACTTTACTTTTTTGTGTCTATGTTAATCTTCTTATTTGCTTATCTAAGATATGATGTGGTAAATAGTTTAAGTTTTTATTTAGTTTTTGCAGGCGTTGTATGTAGTGTGTTTTCAGATTCTATATCGGTATTACAATCGTTTTACAATCAAAACTTTGGTCTTAATCAGTATTCTGTAATGTTATTTTACGGATTATTTCAATATCTTGTAGTGCTTGGTATAATAAAAGAGACGGTTTTAATTAATGAATAAAGTAAAATAATGTTAGGAATAATTTTAATTATATTTATAGGAAAACATTTTATCAAATTAGCTGAAGCTTATAATAAAAACAAGTGGTTGTATGCTGTTTTAGGAGTAATAAGCTATTATGCAGGATCAATAATAGGAGGTGTTATTATTGGTGTTTTAAGCGAGGTTTTTGGTTGGTATATAGATTGGGAAAATACTTTGTTAATGACCTTGATCGCGATACCTTTTGGTCTTGGTACCGTAGCGTTGTTTCATTACTTATTAAAGAAAAATTTTGAACAAAATAAACCAGAACCAATTCAAAGTATAGAAGATATTGGCAAATCAATAGAGGAAGAAAAAGAAGAAGAAAAGCCTAAATTCAGAATTTAAAGTTCTTTTTTAACCCTTTTCAACTGCAATAGATTTATAGGGTTATTACCTATACCTGAAACTTTTTTTTGTGTAAATCTTACCACTTCATCATAATATAAAGGTATAATAGGTGCTTCTTTTAAAACTAAACTATCCATTTTAGAATATAGCTTAGCACGTTCATCTACATTAGATTCTAAAAAAGATTGTGTGTACCAAGTGTCAAAAGTTTCATCTTTAAAGTGTGTGTAATTTGGTCCGTTTGGGGCAAAGTTTTTACTATAAAATAAAGATAAGTAATTTTGTGCATCAGGATAATCTGCAACCCAACTTGCTCTAAATAAGTCTAATTTACCATTTGCTTTACCTTCTTTTAAAGTTGAAGCTGGTATTACATCTACATTGACAATAAGTCCTATTTTTGTTAATTCTCTTTGTATATACTCGCAAAAATTAAGGTAATTACTTGTCGTAGTAATGGTTATTTCTGGGTTTAAATTGCCAGATTGAGTTTTGTAGTCTTCAATAAGTTGCTTTGCTTTTTCTGGGTTATATTCAAAACCAGTATTTTTATTATAACCTGGTAAACCTTTTGGGATAAATCCACCATTTGCGGGTATGCCTATTCCGTTACGTAAATAGGTTATCATTTTTTTTCTGTCAAAACCGTAATTAATTGCTAATCTTAATTTTTTTGAGTTAATTTCATCTTTTTCACTATCCATAAAAAAGGCTAAATATTCCGTATTTAAATAAGGACCTTTTATGATATTTACGGTTTTGGTGTATTTTTCTCTTAGTTCACCTTTGGTTGTTAAAATTTCATCTTGATAAGAAGCATCTAAGCTATTTAAAAAATCAAGATTACCTTGTGCAAATTGCATAAATTCACTTTGCTTATCTGGTAAAAAGGTAACAGCTATAGCTTCTAGATATGGTAATTGATTGCCTTTAGCATCAGTTTCAAAATAGTTGTTATTTTTTCTAAAAACTAACTTTATATTTTCTTCCCAACGTTTAAATTTAAATGGACCAGTACCAATTGGGTTGGATCTAAAGTTGGTGCCGTAATGTTCTACAATTTCTTTAGGGACTACGCTGCAGTACTTCATGGTTAGTAAGCCTAAAAACGCAGGAAAAGGTTGCTTTAGTTTTATAGTAAAAATACTATCGTTTTCAGCTTTAAAATGTTCAACTTTATTAAAAACCCAACGACCGGAAGAGGCTACTTTTGGATCTAAAATTCGGTTAAAACTATATTCAAAATCTTGTGCTTTAACAGTTCTTGTACTGTCTTTTTTAAACAACTTATGTTTATGAAAATAAACATCATTTCTTAATATAAATCTGTAAGTTAAACCATCTGGAGAAACCGTCCATTTTTTTGCAATACTTGGTATGACTTTTAGACTGTCATTCATTTCAACCAACCCATTAAATAGTTGATTAATAGCCCAAATATCTGCATTGTCTTTTGCGAATGCGGGATCTAAAGACCCTATATTTTTATGTTCATTATATCTAAAAACTAAATGGTCTTTATTATCATTTTTAGTTGAATTACAAGACCAAAACAGTAGTAAACTAAAGCTAAAATATAATAAGTGTTTCATTGATTAGTTTTCTGGTGTAGCTCTCCATTTTAAGATAGTATTGCAATATAAGTAAGTAAAAACAATACCAACAACAAATAAAATTAAACTTGACCACAAACCTAAGTCACTTAATAGAATAAAACAATTTTCAGTTCTTTCAGAATAATCAGGAAATTTCAAGCGACACGCATCGCTTTGGTGTGATGTAATAATAGCCATAATTAATAATACGTAAGCGACAAATCCAGATAATGTTAGATTGATAAAAATACTGCCTACTAGCTTTTTTAATTTAGTGACTCCAAATAGACCAATAATTATTATAATGGATGCGATAAATAATACAAAATACATCATAAAGTATTCAAAATCAATACCGCCACTTCTTGAGGTGAAGCCTATAGCAGCTGCTACTAATGATATAAAAATAGTAAGTAATATACCACTAACAATAGTAAATAAAACTGATTTTAAACTGGTTACTCTAAAACAGAATATAAGTAATGCAATTGCAAAAGCAATCCAAATAAAAGCATGTATGCTAGCATCTATAATAGTTTTGTTTTTTATATCGTCTAAGTTTTCAAACACAATTTTAAGATGATCTGAGTCAAAAAATTTGTTAGTCATTATTTTATCTTGATAGATTTCAAAATCAGATCGATCTAAGTTGGATCTGTAACTTTTTTTGTAAGGATAATCTCTGTTGTTTATAAGGTGTTTTACTTCAAAACCTGTTGGATTGTAAACCATGTTAAACCAGCTGTCTGTATCTAAATTGGTTTTTATTCTATACTTTTTAGATACTTGTAAAAAGCTGTTTAACAACTGTTTTATTTCATCAGGATTATTTCTGTTTAATAAATCAAAATTTCCTTTTTGTACTAATTGTTTTTTAGACACATTTCCATATCTATCGTCTAAAGGATTGTATTCATATCTAGAGTATAAATAGTCTACATCGTCTTTATCATAACTGTAAAATATTTTGGAATAGTTGTAATAATTTGGATTAGCAGATTTTAAATATGCAGAAACATCTACAACAGAATCTTTATAAGCATATATTGAGGTAGTGTCTTTATGCTTATAATACACGTAGCCTTTTACATTGTAATGAATAGGTTTGTCACTATCATAATAAGAGACAAATCTTAAGTTATAAAACTGATATTTTTTTCCTAAAAAATCAAGATAAGGTTTATCTAAATCAATTTTAGAGTATTCAGTTTCACAATGTAAAGAATCAAAAGGTTTAGGATAAACTAGTCGGTCTACAGTATAATTTTTTAAAGAGTGCGATAAAAATACACTAGCCTTATTAGCAGTTAAAATTTCATTTTTAGTAATGTTGTCAGGATATTTATTGACGATATATGTCTTTAAACCAAAGTTATAAGAAAAGTAAAAGGTTATCGAAAAAAATATGATAATTAAGTATAATACAAACTGCTTAAATAGCTTAAAAGCAGTTGTTGGATAGTAGTTTTTAAACGCGTTGTTTTTAAACATAAATACTAGCCAAAGTACTAGCATAACTACAGAAATCATCATGCTAAAGAAAATTGCGCCATTATCAAAAAAGATATTTTCTGCGCCTCTATTTTGTAAGCTTTCTGGGTTAGTTAATGTAATTAAACCAAATAAAAAGAATAGAATATGAATAATTAAAGAAGCACCTAACATCCAAACTACTTTGGTATTCCATAAAGTTGGATGATGTTCAATTAAATACTTATTTATTTTAGAAATGAACTGTTTCATTTTGAATAATAGAGATTAGGATACAAAAAAACGTCTGGTAGATTTAGTTATGTTTCTGGTATAGGTTACATCAATTTGATGATTACCTAGCGCTTCTAAAACTTGATAAAATTGAGTGTTAGTATCAAAATATGCTACATAAATTCCGCCATTAAAAACCAATTTTTCAAGTTGCAATGGATTAAAAATTTGCTGAAGTTTTTCACGTTCGCAATGACAATCAATTTCTATAATTAGTTGATTTTTTTCTGCTGTTTCTTCAGTTTCAGAATTGTTGTTATCTGTGTATTTTCCGTTTTTTAAATAAATAACCTTATCCGAAACTTTTTCAACTTCATATAATTGTTGAGAGCTTAAAATTAATGCAATAGGATGATTTAAGGAGTTGCAAATAGATTTTAAGTCTTCAAGGATAACTTGTTGTGCTAAAACATCAAGGTTTGCTAACGGTTCGTCAAGTAATAGTAATTCTGGTTGACGCAATAAAGTTCTTGCAAGTTCAAAACGCATTTTGTAACCAGAAGATAATTCGCTCCATTTTAAATGTTTGTAATCCCAAAGACCAAGTCTACAAATCATCATTAAAACTCTGGTTTCATTTTCTTCGGGACTAATTCCATAATTAGACAACACAAATTTTAAGTTGTCTTTTAAACTACCGTACCATTTTTGGGTACGTTGCGGTATGTAAACTAATTTAGATCTTAGTTCAAAATCGGTATTTACTTTACTATCAAAATCATAGTTTAAATTACCAGAAGTGTGTTTTAACTCTTTAGCAAGTACACGTAAAAGTGTTGTTTTTCCGTTTCCATTTTCACCAACTAAACCATACACGTTTCCTTTTTTTATAGAAAGATTAATAGGTCCCAAACTAAAACTATTAGAACCATAACTTTTAGTGATGTTTGTTGCTGTGACAATAGGTTTAAAATTGTTGTAAACCTCAATAGGAATTTTAGAAATGTCCTCTAAAACCTTCAAGCATTTAGTTATAAATTCGCTTTCGTTATCAGGATGTTTAGATTTCCAATCGGTAACTTCAATAATTTGATTATAAATCTCTAAGTTTTGTGTGTCTAAAGCACAATCCATAAGTTTTCTGTAGCCTAAAACAGTATCTTTATTTTCAAAAAAACGATAGACTTCTTGTAGTCTTTTTTCTAATGTAGACATATTGATTTTAAAGGTTTAAACGCTTTTTATAGCAGGAAAAATTACGTATTTTTGCAGCCACAAATTTTAATAGCACTAGGTAAATATAACAAAACTTACTTAGCATAAACACGAATTGCATTGAATAACAAAAAGAAAGTTGGCTTTTATACTTTAGGTTGTAAACTTAATTTTTCTGAAACATCAACCATTGCGCGCTCCTTTAAAGACGAAGGTTTTGAGCGTGTAGATTTTAATGATGAAGCAGATATTTATGTTATAAACACATGCTCTGTAACCGAAAATGCAGATAAACGTTTTAAAACCATAGTAAAGCAAGCGCAAAAATCAAATCCAGAAGCTTTTATTGCTGCTGTAGGTTGTTACGCGCAATTAAAGCCACAAGAGTTAGCAGACGTAAATGGAGTAGATTTAGTGCTTGGTGCTACCGAAAAATTTAAGATTACAGATTACCTAAACGATTTGTCAAAAAATGATTTTGGCGAAGTACACTCGTGCGAAATAGAAGAAGCTGATTTTTATGTTGGAAGTTACTCAATAGGTGACAGAACACGTGCTTTTTTAAAAGTACAAGATGGTTGTGATTATAAATGTACATATTGTACAATTCCTTTAGCACGTGGTATTTCACGAAGTGATACTTTAGAAAATGTACTAAAAAATGCTAAAGAGATTTCAGAAAGAAATATCAAAGAAATTGTCTTAACAGGAGTAAACATTGGAGATTACGGTAAAGGCGAATTTGGTAATAAAAAACACGAGCATACATTTTACGAATTAGTACAAGCTTTAGACGAAGTTGAAGGTATAGAGCGTTTACGTATCTCTTCTATCGAACCTAATTTGCTTAAAAATGAAACTATAGATTTTGTAGCCCAAAGTAAAACGTTTGTACCTCATTTTCATATTCCATTACAAAGCGGAAGTAACGATATGCTTAAAAAAATGAGACGTCGTTATTTAAGAGAGTTGTATGTAGATCGTGTAGAACAAATAAAAAAAGTGATGCCTCATGCGTGTATAGGAGTAGATGTTATTGTTGGTTTTCCTGGTGAAACGGATGAGCACTTTTTAGAAACCTACAATTTTTTAAATGAATTAGATATTTCATACCTACACGTATTTACATATTCTGAAAGAGAAAATACAGTAGCAGCTAAAATGGATGGCGTTGTGCCTAAAAAAGTAAGATCAAAACGAAGTAAAATGTTACGAGGATTAAGCGTTAAAAAGCGTCGTGCATTTTACGAGTCACAAATAGGTACAAAAAGAACCGTACTTTTTGAATCAGAAAATAAAGAAGGTTACATACACGGCTTTACAGAAAATTATGTCAAGGTTAAAGCACCATGGAACCCAGAATTAGTCAATACGCTTCATCAAGTCCAGCTTACTAAAATAGACACAGACGGTTTAGTAAGATTCGATTTTGTAAACGCAGAAGTGATATAAAACAAAACATCCGAAGTGATTAACTTCGGATGTTTTGCTTTTAAGTTAAATTAAACCTAATTAGATTCTTACACCAACAGGTAATAACCTTTTAAATTGGCGGTTTTTTCTAATAAATTTAGCAATGTAAGGACTTGTTGGGACAACACTTAAGTTGCGCTCTTCGATATTATCAAAAACTATTTTAATAAAATCTGTTTTAAACTCGTCATTATCAAGTGCATCAGGAACAATTAACTTGGTTAAAAAAATCTTTTTTTCTTGAAGAGAATACTCAATTTTAGCAAAATGATCATCTATTTTCAGTTCAAATTGACGTAAAAAATCGTTGTCAATCAGCTCAGCTGCATCAATCATATTTATAAAGTTTTATTAATTATCAAGGAAGTTTCAAAAATAGTACCAAACTATTTTTTAGTTTTATACTACAAATTTACAAAAAATAATAACAACAATAGTTGTTTAAGTTGTTAAAAGCTTATGAATCAGCAGTTAATACCAGTTTACTTAATGCCAGGTATGGCGGCAAATCCTACAATTTTTGAATATATAAAATTACCCGAAGATCAGTTTGAAATTTTTTGGTTATCGTGGAAAATGCCATTAAAAAAAGAAACTTTACAAGATTATGCCAAACGTATGTGCGAAGAAGTAAAACATGAAAACCCTGTACTTTTAGGTGTGTCTTTTGGAGGTATTTTAGTGCAAGAAATGAGTAAACATATTAGTGTAAGAAAATTATTTGTTGTTTCTAGCGTTAAGACTAAACATGAGTTGCCAAAACGTATGAAGTTGCTTAAAGTAACTAAAGCTTATAAATTGCTTCCTACGCAATTAATGGGTAATATAGATTTATTAGCAAAATATGCTTTTGGAGAAACTATTACAAAACGTGTAGAGTTGTATAAAAAATACCTATCTGTTAGTGATAAAGCATATTTAGATTGGGCAATAGAGCAAGTAATATGTTGGGAACAAGATCAAGCAATACCAGAAGCCATACACATACATGGCGATAATGATATGGTGTTTCCGTGTTCTTACATATCAAATTGTACAAAAATTAAAGGCGGAACACACATTATGATTATAAATAAGTATAAATGGTTTAACGAAAATTTACCAAAACTAATCCTAGGTAATTAATAAAAAATCAAATAAAATTTTTAAATTTAGAAAAAGAAATAATGAAGATGAAGTTAGTTAAAAACATATTAGCAGCAGTTGGTTTAGTCGCTATTGGAGCATTATCTATCAATGCTATGCAAGAAGCTCCAACAGACGAAAATTTCACAAAAAAACTTATAAACGACTATAACGTATACGCATTACAAGTTCCAGATTATATGGATTTTGCAGGCGAAGAAGTACCATTATCAAATCCTGATATTTTAGAACGAATGGATAGAGAGCTTTTAGTAAATACCTATTGGCAATCTAACGGTTTATTAATGTTTAAAAGAGCTAAAAAATACTTTCCTATAATAGAACCTATTTTAGCAAAACATGGCGTGCCTGATGATTTTAAATATCTAGCAGTTATAGAAAGTGGTTTAACCAATGCAAAATCACCAGCTGGAGCAAGTGGATTTTGGCAGATTATGAGAGCCACAGGTCGTGAACATGGGTTAGAAGTTAATAGTAACGTAGATGAAAGATACCACTTAGAAAAAGCAACAGAAGTAGCTTGCGATTATCTAAAAAAAGCAAAAGAAAATTTAGGTAGTTGGACACTTGCAGCTGCAGCTTATAACGCTGGTAATGCAGGTATAAAAAGAAGGTTAGATGCACAACAAGTTAAAGGTTATTACGATTTGTTGTTAGGTGAAGAAACTGGTCGTTATGTATTTAGGATTTTAGCTTTAAAAGAAATTTTATCAAACCCTTCAAAATATGGTTTTAATTTTAGAGATAAAGACTTATACTCTAAAGTACCAACATATTTAGTAGAAGTAGATACAGCGGTTACAGATTTTGCTGGTTTTGCAAAGCAGTTTGGTATAAACTATAAAATTTTAAAACTACACAATCCTTGGTTAAGAGAGCCGCATTTAAATAATAAATCAAGAAAGCAATATTTTATAGAATTGCCTAAAGAAGGTTATTATAACATACAACCTTAAATGATAGAGTTTTTACAATCACATTGGTGGACAATAGCAATAACGCTAAACTATATATTGGCACTAATTGCAGTTGTTACCATTCTATTTAAATCTATAAATCCTACAAAAACACTAACATACATTATTGTATTGTTAGTGTTTCCTTTTTTTGGTTTAATCGTTTATTATCTGTTTGGTCAAGAGTATAGAAAAAATAAAATCTTCAATAAAAAAGACATTTTAAATAATGAATTAATACAATCTATTGAAGATAAATTAGAGATAAAACCCGAAGCTTTAACTTTTTATGAAGCAGAAGCAGAAGAAGATCAAATACGTTTAGTTCAACTACTTCAAAAAAATGATAAATCACCGTTAACACAGTATAATGATGTTGAAATTATAATTAATGGTGAAAATAAATTTGAAAAGCTCTTTAAAGATATAGAGTCCGCAAAACAACACATTCACGTGGAGTATTATATTTTAAAAGATGATAAAATTGGTACAAGATTTTTAGAATTACTACTTAAAAAAGCAGATCAAGGTGTACAAGTAAAGTTAAGTTATGATGATGTAGGAAGCAAAATTTCATCTAAAATGAAAAGAAGGCTTACGCAATCTTCAATAGAGCATCATCCGTTTATGCCAGTGTTATTTCCAAAATTTACTGGTAAAATGAATTACCGAGATCACCGAAAAATAGTGATTATTGATGGCGAAATTGGTTATGTTGGAGGAATAAATGTTTCGGACACTTATGTGAATTATCCAGAAAACAAAAAGTATTGGAGAGATACACATCTTAGAATTACAGGTGAAGCAGTATTTACACTTCAAGTTCAATTTTTAACCAACTGGAATTTTGTTTCAGATAAAAAAATAGAGCTAAATCAAACCTATTTTCCAAAAAATAAAACAGAAACCATTACTCCAATTCAAATTGCTGCAAGTGGTCCTGATACCGATTGGGCAAACATTATGGAAGCTATCTTCTTCTCAATAGTAACTGCAGAAAAATACGTGTATATAGCGACACCTTATTTTATTCCTAATGATCAAATTATAACCGCAATGCAAGTTGCTTCAAAAAGTGGAGTAGATGTTAGGATTTTAATACCAGATAAATCAGACTCTTGGATAGCACAACATGCAACAAACTCTTATTTAGAACAATTGTTTGATGCTAACGTTAAGGTTTACAGATACAAAAAAGGATTTACCCATGCTAAAACAATGGTTATTGATGATGTCTTTACAACCATTGGTACTTGTAATATGGATTATAGAAGTTTCAATATTAACTTCGAAATTAATGCTTTAATCTACAGTAAAGAACAAGCTTTAAAAGCAAAACAGATGTATTTAAACGATTTGGATAATTCTTTGTGTATGGACTACGACCAATGGAAAAACAGAGGTAAATTAGAACGTTTAAAAGAAGCTTATTGCAGGCTTTGGGCTCCGTTGTTATAATTATTTAATTCAAAAATTTTTTAGTCGTATATTTAAAGGGCTAAATTGATAATGAAATTAAAACATCAACCAACATAAGTTTTTTTAGATTAAAAAGGATATTTTGTTTTTTTACATTCTTTTTTCTTACACATTGGTCTGTATTTGCTCAATTACCAGACTTTAATCTAGTAGTAACTGCAACAGGCGAAACGTGTTCTGGTAACGGTGCTTTGACAATGAGTGTAAATAATACAGCAGTTGGAGCAACAATTACTTATTCATTATTTTTACTACCAGACAGTACAAATCCAATTGCAGAAACTACAGCGTCTTCTTTTAGTAGTTTGCCATCTGGAGATTACATTGTCGTTGCGACACAAACTCTTGGAAGTGAAGAAAATGAGCAACAGCAAGACATTACAATTAACAATTTAACTACAACTTTAGATTACGATATTTCGCATTCAACCACGTCAAATTGTGACGAGTTTGGTAAAATCACAGTAAATATATCATCAGGTAATCCAGTGTCTTACGAGGTAATTTCTGGACCAGAAACGGTTGCTCCTCAAACTTCAAATGTTTTTACAGATTTGCCTCAAGGTACTTACATTATTAGAGTTTATGACGATTGTGATAATGCGCTCTCAAAAACCTACACCATGTTACTAGACATTAATGACTTAATTATAGGCGAGGTAGGTTTGCCAATTGTATACGATAATTGTGATGAAGCAGATGTCGAAATTTCTATTGATGCAGCAGAAGATACAACAATAATTTATCCGCTTTCAGTAACGTTAACACTATATCCACCAGATGGTTCTCCAGAGGTTGCTTTTAGTCAAAGTATTACTAGTGGAGACGATTTAAATTTTACAATCAATCAATTAATTCCATTATTTGGATCAGATAGTTTTGATGTAAATGTTTTGATTGTAGATTCTTGCGGATTGATTTTTGAATCTGACCAAATTGTAAACCCAAACCCAAAAGTTAATTTAACGACTACAGAAGAATTTTGTGGCGAATTTTTAAACGTCGCAATCAATAATTACTTACCGCCTTTCACTTTAAGTTTTACATCTGCGCCTTCAGGTTTTGATCCATCAGATTATAACGAAAATTATCCAGGACCATTTACGCAAGATGACGGAACTATAATTTTTGGTTTTGACGATAATCCAGTACCAACAGGTATGTACACTGTAGAAGTAGTAGATTCTTGCAATCGTGTAGGAACGGGTACTATTTTTGTAGACGAAGTTGTTGTAGATCCGTTAGTAATAACAAGCAATAATGGATGTTCTCCAAATTCTGGTATTTTAGAAGTTAGAATTCCTGAACGTGAGGTCATTACAGCAACCATTATTAGCGCACCATCATCATTTCCAGAAACATTACCATTTAATGCAGACGAGTTTATTGTTGGAGATATTTTAACCATTCAAGATAATAATCTTCCTGCAGGAGATTATGTTGTTACTGTAGTTGATAATTGTGGTGTAGAATATACTTTAGATGCTAATATTCCGGTATTTCAGTTTCAAGGATTAAGTGTGTTAACGCTTCCAAATTGCGAAACAGAAACAGGTTCTTTAAATCTAAGTAGTAATCATGGACAATTATCAGAAATCATTATTGTTGCTGCACCTTCCGCTTTCGCGGAAACAATTCCTTTTGATGCGACCAGTTTATTAGATGGAAATGGTAACCTTTTTATAAATAATTTACCCGTTGGTGATTATCAATTTGAATCTACTGATACCTGTAATTTTGATTACACAACAGATGTTACCATAAATAGCTATACCAGTAATCCTTTTGCATACACATTAACTAGAAACTGTGGTTCTTTTGATGTTACTATTAATGATTTAGATCAAACCGTAACTAATCAAACATATTGGTTGCAATATTACTTTGAAGAAGATGAAGTTTGGGGACATCCAAATACCGGTGTAGCATACACAGAAGGCGATATACCAAATAGCACAACTGCTATTGAAATAGAAAATATGGAGACACTTTACAATATCTTTTTAACAGGAGATTTTAGATTAATAAAAGTGTTTCAATCTATAAATTCAGAAAATCCAGACGTGTATTGTTTAGATCAATTTGCCAATTTCACTGTATATTCAGATTTAGTCATTTCAGGAGTTTATAATCTAAATTGTTCTAGTGGTGGTAATCCGTCAGACGTCGTAGTAGAAGCTATTGGTGTAGCGCCTTTCAATTATAGTATTATTTCCCCAATAACAATAAATAACGGAACTAATAACGTGTTTTCAGACTTACCCAATAATATTTACGAAATTAGAGTAGAAGATGCCTGCGGAAGCATTGAAAATATAACCATTAATCTCGAAAATTTATTACCATTAGCTAGAGCAAACCAACCAGACGACTTTACAATTTGCAAAGCAGATGGTATAGACCAAGAAGTGTTTCAATTAGACACTCAAAACGAACAAATTTTAGGAAATCAAAATCCAAATAACTACACAATAACCTATCATTTATCCCAGTCTGATGCAGATACAGGTAATAATCCGTTGCCAAATCAATTTACAAATAATACCAATCCTCAAACGGTTTACGCAAGGGTTATACATAATAATTTAGCATTGTGTCATGCAACAACGTCATTTCAAATATATGTTGGTCAAGTACCTGTTTTAAGTGAAGAAGAAACAGTTTACATCTGTCCTAATGGTACAGCAACATTAATAGCAGATTCTGGTTTTGATGCGTATTTATGGTCAACAGAAGAAACAACACAAAGTATAACTGTAGATCAAGCTGGTACCTATACAGTAACTATTATTGATGAAATAGGTGATTTTTATTGTGAAAGCACAAAGAATTATCAAGTAATAAATTCAGAACCAGCAACTATCGAAAATATAGAAATTTCAGATTGGACTGCTAATGAAAATTCAATAGCAGTAATGACTTCTGGAGCAGGGAATTACCTATATTCTTTAAATGGAATTGATTATCAAACTCAAAACACTTTTTCTAATTTAGAACCAGGAGAATATAGAGTTTACATTAAGGATAGTAATGGATGTGGTATTGTAGATAAAGACGTTTATCTATTACATTACCCTAAATATTTCACTCCAAATGGAGATGATATAAATGAATTTTGGCAGATAAAATTTTCTAATCTAGAACCAGATTTAAAAGTCTTTATCTTTGATAGGTATGGTAAATTGTTAAAACAATTGGGAAGTCAAGACGCTGGTTGGGATGGTACTTATAATGGTAATACTATGCCAACCAACGACTATTGGTTTGTTGTAACCAGAGCAAATGGTTTAACTTACAAAGGACATTTTACGTTAAAACGGTAAATATGCTTATCTGCTTCTTCTTTTTTGAGACCTTAAAGATCCACCTTGACCATAATGTTGCTTAGGCATTTGCGCTTGCTTCATATTTTGCTTCATCATTTTTATTTGGTCAGTAAGCATACCTTGTTTGTCTAGTTTTTGTGCTTCGGCAAGTAGTTTTGTAGCTTCTTGTTTTCTTCGTTTAGAAAAAGCAATACCAGCTAAGTTTAATTTTGCCATAGCCATATCGTGATCCATCGACAACCCTAAGCTTACTGCTTTTTTAAAATAACGTTCTGCTTCATTTACATTGTCTTGAGATACCATTATCCCGTGTAAAAAGTTGTAATACCCTTGTTGTTTTTTTACTAATGCAGCTTCAGGATTTTTAATTTTATTAAGCCATTTTTTGGCGCCGTCAAAATCTTGTTTTCTTAGGCGTAAAAAGGCAAGAAGAATAAATTCATTTTTAAAATATAAAAACAGAAATACTAAAGAAAGTAAAAGGTACATGATACCATTACCTATCTCACCGTCAATAAATTGCCAGATTGCAACTCCAAATATTCCTACCGCTAGTATTAGTTTAAAAATTTTATTGTACATGTTTTATTTAAATGGTTTATATGTTGTTGTTGAAATTATTGTTGTAGGGATTTCTACACTTTCCATACCTTTCATAATAGAAATTCCTTTTGCTGTAGAAGTAATTTTGGCTTCTATTGGCCAACCAGAATTTTTGTTAGAAGTAATTACAGATTGTTGCGTACCTTCTAAGTTCATGGTAAGTGTATCTTCTTTAGATGTTAAAGTTATGGTACTATTGCAAGAGATATGTAAATTGTTATCAACCTTATCTAGTTGCCAAGTATTCTTAGCTTTCATGTCTCCTTTAAACTCATTATTCCATGATTCACCAATAGTTACCGTTTTATCTGGGTACATAAAAGTAAACTGACCAAGACTTTCAATAAGGCTTTCGCCTCCAAATTCATTTCGTATAGATTCTTTCATGATTTCTTTAGTAAAATTATCAAAATCAAGATCGTCAATCATATTGTTAATTAAGTCCTCGGTACCAACTAAACTTACAATTTTTCCTGTTTTTAGCATGTTTATCTCTAAAGCAGTTTCGGTTAACCCTTTAAAGATTTTTCCTTCTACATCGTCTTCACTAATATCTTTTTTAGTATCAACATTAAATATTGTTCCTGCTAAATTGGAAGTGGTTTTCATGAAAAATGAATCATACTTAAAGTTGATAATATAAGAGCTATCTGTCTCTTTTTTGATGTGAAACAGATAATCTCCACCAAGATTATTAATAATTTTATGTTCTTGATCATTCATTTTTTGAATAATTTCTTGTTCAGAAACCTGAGTGATCTTTAAGGTGTCACCAACATTTAAGTTATAGCCAAGATAGTGTTGTGCTTGTATAACACTAGTAAAACCTATTAAAAGGACTAATAAAAATAATTTTTTAAAGGACATAAAAGCATTGTTTTATTTGCTTTTGCAAAGAAACTAAAATTTTATTGAAAAATATTTTTAATTTTAGGTTTGTCAAATTAAAAACCCTTTGTATATTTGCGCTCAGTTTTGGAGATTTCAAAACCAGAATTATATTAAAAATTACATTTTCAGATTTAAAGATAATATACAATGAGTAAAAGAACGTTTCAACCATCGAAAAGAAAAAGAAGAAACAAGCATGGTTTTAGAGAAAGAATGGCTTCTGCTAATGGTAGAAAAGTATTAGCGCGTCGTCGTGCTAAAGGAAGAAAGAAATTATCTGTTTCATCTGAAACTAGACATAAAAAATAATGATTAACAATTGTTAATATATAAAGGCGTTGCTTAGGTGTAACGCCTTTTTTTATATCTAATTATCACTATTTTTGAAAAACCAAAAACAACACATAATACAATGCCTAAAAATCCTAAATTAAAATCTATCCTTATTATTGGTTCTGGTCCAATTATTATTGGTCAAGCGTGCGAATTTGATTATTCTGGTTCACAAGCATTAAGATCTTTAAGAGAGGAAGGAATCGAAACTATTTTAATTAACTCTAACCCAGCAACTATCATGACTGATCCAAAAATGGCAGATCATGTGTACTTGCTTCCTCTTAATACAAAGTCTATTGTTAAAATATTAAAAGAGCATCCTCAAATCGATGCTGTTTTACCAACAATGGGAGGACAAACAGCGCTTAACCTTTGTATTGAAGCAGACGAAAAAGGTATTTGGGAAGATTTTGGAGTAGAAATTATCGGTGTTAATATTGATGCCATTAACATTACTGAAGACAGAGAAAAGTTTAGAGAGTTAATGTTAAAAATAGGTGTTGGTATGGCACCTCAAGCAACAGCAACTTCATTTTTAAAAGGTAAAGAAATAGCTCAAGAATTTGGTTTTCCATTATGTATTAGAGCATCGTTTACCTTAGGAGGAGCAGGAGCAGCGATTGTTTATGACGAAAAAGAATTTGACGACGCTCTTACCCGTGGTTTAGAAGTATCACCAATACATGAGGTGATGATTGATAAGGCTATGATGGGTTGGAAAGAGTATGAGCTTGAGCTTTTAAGAGATAAAAATGATAATGTTGTAATTATCTGTACGATTGAAAATATGGATCCAATGGGAATCCATACCGGAGACTCGATTACTGTTGCGCCAGCTATGACACTTTCTGATAAAACATTTCAGAAAATGCGTGATATGGCAATAAAAATGATGCGTAGTATTGGTGATTTTGCTGGTGGATGTAACGTACAATTTGCTGTAAGTCCGGATGAACATGAAGAAATTATCGCAATTGAAATTAATCCACGTGTATCTCGTTCGTCTGCATTAGCAAGTAAAGCAACAGGATATCCAATTGCAAAAATAGCAGCTAAATTAGCCATAGGTTATCATTTAGACGAACTTCAAAATCAAATTACAAAATCTACTTCTGCTTTATTCGAGCCAACATTAGATTATGTTATTGTAAAAATACCACGTTGGAACTTTGATAAATTTGAAGGATCAGATCGTACTTTAGGTCTTCAAATGAAAGCGGTAGGAGAAGTAATGGGTATTGGTAGATCTTTTCAAGAAGCCTTACATAAAGCTACCCAATCTCTAGAAATTAAAAGAAATGGTTTAGGAGCAGATGGTAAAGGATATAAAAACTATGACCAGATTATAGATAAACTAACTAACGCAAGTTGGGATAGAGTATTTGTAATTTATGATGCAATCCAAATGGGTATTCCTCTAAGTCGTATTCACGAAATCACAAAAATAGACATGTGGTATTTACGTCAATATGAAGAGTTGTATCAATTAGAAAAAGAAATTTCGACATATACAATAGACACGATAGAAAAAGACCTATTATTAGAAGCTAAACAAAAAGGATATGGTGATAGACAAATAGCACACATGCTTAATTGTTTAGAAAGTCAAGTGTATAATAAACGTGATGAATTAGGCGTAAATCGTGTGTACAAGTTAGTAGATACTTGTGCTGCCGAGTTTGAGGCAAAAACACCTTATTACTATTCTACATTTGAAAATGATATAGAAACCGTAGACGGAACACGTTTACCAGATAATGAAAGTGTAGTTTCTGACAAGAAAAAAATTATTGTTTTAGGATCTGGACCTAACCGAATTGGTCAAGGAATAGAGTTTGATTATTGTTGCGTTCATGGTGTGTTAGCTGCTGCAGAATGTGGCTACGAAACTATAATGATAAACTGTAACCCAGAAACTGTATCTACAGATTTTGATACCGCAGATAAACTATATTTTGAACCAGTATTTTGGGAGCATATCTACGATATTATTCGTCATGAAAAACCAGAAGGTGTTATCGTTCAATTAGGTGGTCAAACGGCATTAAAACTTGCAGAAAAACTTTCTAAATATGGCATCAAAATTTTAGGTACTAGTTATGAAGCTTTAGATTTAGCTGAAGACAGAGGAAGTTTTTCTAAACTTTTAAAAGAAAACAATATTCCTTACCCTAAGTTTGATACAGCCGAAACAGCAGAAGAAGCTTTAGCTGTAGCAGATAAATTAGATTTTCCAATTTTAGTACGTCCATCTTATGTACTAGGAGGACAAGGAATGAAAATAGTAATTAATAAGAAAGAATTAGAAAAGCACGTTGTAGATTTACTACGTAGTATTCCTAATAATAAATTATTACTAGATCATTATTTAGATGGTGCAATAGAAGCAGAAGCAGATGCTATTTGTGATGGCGAAAATGTATACATCATTGGTATAATGGAGCATATTGAGCCATGTGGTATTCACTCTGGAGATAGTAATGCAACGTTACCACCTTTTAATTTAGGTGACTTAGTAATGCAACAAATAAAAGATCATACTAAAAAGATAGCATTAGCATTAAACACAGTAGGTTTAATCAATATACAGTTTGCGGTAAAAGACGATACTGTTTATATAATAGAAGCTAATCCAAGAGCTTCTAGAACAGTACCATTTATAGCAAAAGCATACGGGGAACCTTACGTAAATTATGCTACAAAAGTAATGTTAGGAGAGAAGAAGGTAACCGACTTTGATTTTAATCCGAAGCTTGATGGATACGCTATAAAACAACCCGTATTTTCATTTAATAAATTCCCTAATGTTAATAAAAAACTAGGACCAGAAATGAAAAGTACAGGCGAAAGTATCTTATTTATAGATAGCTTAAAAGATGACGAGTTTTATGATCTTTATGCAAGACGTAAAATGTATTTAAGTAAATAATTATATTGCTAAACAAGTTTTAGTTAGCTGGTAGTCAGTATGTTTTGGTTTGTTTTTTGTATATTTAATAACAAAAAAACAAACTATGATGAAAAAACTACTCTTAATTTTAACTTGTTTAGCAACTTTTAGTGTTGCTGCACAAACACAAACAGTAACTATAGATTGGTCTTTTGGATCAAACTCTGATGTTACACCAACTACAGATCCTACAAACGCAGATAGAACTATAGAAGTAGGAGATACTGTAATTTGGAATTATTACGCAACAGGAACACATACCGTAACAAGTAGTGCAGGAAGTACTGAGACTTGGGATAGCGGTTTTATATCTTCTGGAGCAGGAGTGACCTTTCAAAGAACATTTACATCTGTTGGAACAAATCCTTACGTATGCACACCGCATAGTGGTAACATGTATGGCGTAATTACTGTAGTACCAGAAGGTACTTTAAGTGTTCCTAACTTTGAAGAAGCTTCTAAAAGAATAGATGTCTATCCAAATCCAGTTTCAACGCAGTTAAATATTAATTTTCCTGCTTTTGATGATGAATATTATATTGAAATCTTTAATGTTTTAGGAAAAAAAATCTACAGCAATACTGTTTTAACACAGAAAAACAAAATATCTGTCGCAGATTGGAATAACGGAGTGTACTTGATTAAAATAAACTTTAAAAATGAAAAGCAATCAATTACAAAAAAGTTTGTAAAGATTTAAAAAAAAAGCCTCATTTATTGAGGCTTTTTTTAATTAAACTGTTCTGGTAATTCAATTTTAACTTTGTATTTTTCTAATAAGGGTAAGTAATCAATATGAGAAAAATCTTCGCTATCAAACTCGCTTTGACGTTGTTTTTTAGTTTCCATACGTTTGATGGCTTTTAAAAAACGTTTAACTTCATTCATGTCGTTTAAAATTAAACCTGGTACTTTTTTAGAGTCACCATTTTCATCTTTTGCAACCATGGTAAAATAAGACGAGTTACAATGTTTTACAGCTCCTGTTTGTATGTTTTCAGATTCTACTCTAATACCAACTACCATAGATGTATTGCCAACAAAATTCACAGATGCTTTCATGGTAACAAGCTCGCCAATTTCTATTGGATTTAAAAAATCTACAGTATCTACACTTGCTGTTACGCAGTAAGTTTCTGAGTGTTTTGAGGCACAAGCAAACGCAATTTGATCCATTAAATTTAAAATGTAACCACCATGAATTTTTCCTCCAAAATTAGAGTGTGAAGGTTGCATTAATTGCGAAATACTTACACGTGACGCATCTACTTTTTTATAGGATTTATTGCTCATAATTGTTGTTGTCTAATATAAATTTCAATGTCTTTTTTGTAGTAAAACCCAAATACAATAAAAATTAAACCAAATATAATTGCACCAACAGTAATAATTTTTTGTAACTCTTTATTATTTGTTTCGATAATAGGTTGTACAATTGATTCTAGACCTATTGAAAGTAAACCTGCTCCCAATATAAAAACAAAGATATACCTAGCTCTTAATGTCCATTTGTAAATTATATTTTGGGTATGCTCTGTCAAATTTAATTACGCTCTTTTTCTTCAACTTTAGTTATAAAATATTTGGTATCACCAAGCCAGAAAAAACTTTGATAACGCTCTATATAAGATAGTTTTACAAACTGACCTTGATATTTATTTAAATCTTCAATAACTTGAGATTTTCCTTTTTCTACAGAAAACTGAAATATTTGTGCTTCACTAACACCTTGACTTATTTCGCCTTCCCAAGTTTTAAACATCACACCTTTTTTACTAAACTTTACAAGTTCTCCAGCTCTTACACCTTCGCTGTAAGGCACAAAATAGATAAAGGCAAAGTAGCCAGCAACTAAGATTAGAATGATTACTAATGATTTGATTAAAAATTTCATATAATAATAGTTTAGTCGTCGATATTAGCTCGTTTTACAATATTTTCTGGTAACGATTTTTTAGCTTTAGCACCTAATTTTTTAATTTTTTCTACACTAGTAATTAAGTTTCCTCGTCCTTCTACTAACTTATTCATTGCAGAAGAATAATCCTTTTTAGCATCGTCAATTTTTTTACCAACACCAGTTAAATCTTTAACTAAGCCTTCAAATTTATCATATAATGCACCAGCTTGACGTGCAATTTCAATAGCGTTTTGTTGTTGTTTTTCGTTGTTCCACATACTGTCTACTGTTCTTAAAGTAGCAAGTAGGGTAGAAGGTGTTACAATTACAATATTTTTCTCAAAAGCTTTGTTGTAAAGCGTGTTATCTTCGTTTATTGCTATTGCAAATGCTGGTTCTATTGGGATAAATAGAAGCACAAAATCTGGCGATTCTATATCGTATAAATCTTGATAATTTTTTTCAGATAGTTGTTCGATATGTTTTTTTATCGAGTTTAAATGCGCTTTTAAAAATATTGCACGTTCGTCTTCATCTGCATTTACGTAGCGTTCGTAATCGGTTAAAGACACTTTACTGTCAATAATCATTTTTTTGTTGTCTGGTAAGTGTAAAACCACATCGGGTAATACGCGTGTACCATCTTCGCGAGTAAAATTTTGCTGTACAAAATACTCGCGGTCTTTTTCTAAACCAGATTTTTCAAGAACACGTTCTAACACTAATTCGCCCCAATTTCCTTGCATTTTACTATCGCCTTTTAATGCTCTAGTAAGATTTGTGGCTTCTTTAGTCATTTGTTGATTTAGGTCTTTTAAGCCCAATAATTGTTCTTTTAAAGCACTATGCATGCTTATGCTTTCCTTTTGTGTGTCTTCTACTTTTTTCTCGAAGGTTAGAATTTTTTCCTGTAATGGATTTAAAATATTCTTGATATTTTCTTTATTCTGCTCGGTGAATTTATTTGACTTTTCTTCAAGAATTTTGTTAGCCAATAACTCAAAATCTTTACGTAATTGCTCTTGTTGTTGGGCTAATTCTTCATCTCGTTTTAAATTTTGTTGTTGAAGATTGTCATATTCTGTATTACGTCTGGTTAGTTCTGCGTTTAAAAATTCTTTTTCGCGCCTAATGTCTTCACGCTCGTTTTCGGTTTTTGTAATTTGTTGACGTAATTCATTTAATTGATGATTAAATGTTTCATTTTGTTTTTGGTTTTCACTGTCGTGAAAGGCTTTAAACTCGTTAAATTGTTGTTGTAAATTGGCATTACGTTCTTCTAAAGTACTTTTTTCACTTTTACTTTTTAGTTTGGTAAAAAGCATACCTAAATAACCGCCAATTGCAGCCGAAATTAGTATTGCTATAATAAGAATGATGTTGTCGCTCATTTAAAATTTTGATTTTTTCAAAGATAAAATAAAGTTATAAGTTGAAATCTACAAGTTAAAAAGTTTTCTCAACTATTTCTTCACTCTAAAACTTCCTGTTTTTTCATCAAAAACAATTAAATCTTTAGGGAAAAGACTTTCAAAAATACCTTTTGAAATAAGGTTACATGGTTGATCAGAAACCACTTGGTCTTTTGTCATTACAATCATACTGTCACAAAGTTGAATGGCTAAATCAATTTCATGTGAAGAAAACAATATGGTTTTGCCAGTATCTATCGTTAATTGCTTTAGCAGTTTTAAAAGATATGCTTTATGATACATATCTAAATGCGTTGTAGGCTCGTCTAAAATAATAATTGGTGTATCTTGGGCTAAAGCACGTGTAATCATTACTTTTTGAAGTTGTCCATCGCTTAGTTCAAAACATTTTTTGTGCTGTAAATCTTCAATGTTTGTAAGTTGAATGGCTTTTTTTACAGCCTCTAAATCTGTTGTTGTTAAGTTGCCTATCCAGTTTGTATAAGGTTGTCTTCCTAGAGCGACAAGCTCAAAAACGCTTAGGTTTTTAGATGAAATAGACTCTGTCAACACCAAACTCATCACTTTTGCTAATTCTAAATTATTGTAATTTTTTAGTGATTTCTCCTTAATAAAAATATCACCGTTTAAAGCAGGTTGTACTTTGGTTAGTGTTCTTAATAATGTTGATTTTCCTATTCCATTACCACCGACAAGCGCTATTAATTCACCTTTATTTAGACTAATATTTATGTTTTTAGCAATAGGTGTTTCTTTCTTTTTAGAAATATAACCTATGTCTAAATTTTTAGTTTTTAGGATGATATTTTGGTTTTTCGCATTCATTTTAAAATATCATTTTACGTTGTCTAACTAGTAACCAAATCACTATTGGTGCACCAAATAAAGAGGTGATTGCATTAATTGGTAACGAATAATCGCTGTTTGGTAGTTGTGCAATACTATCGCAAATAAGCATAATAATGGCTCCTATTAAAAATACAGCTGGTAATAATATTTTATGATTTGAAGTTTTAAATAATTGTCGTGTTAAATGCGGAATTGCTAAACCAATAAAAGCAATTGGTCCAGCAAAAGCGGTAATTGTTCCTGCTAATAAACTAGTTGCAATGATGATGATAAATCTGCTTTTCTTTAAATCTAAACCTAAACTTTTAGCATAATTATCACCTAACAATAAAGAGTTTAATCCTTTGATTGAAAGTATACTAAACAACACTCCAAAGCTGTAAATAATGATAAATATGATAAGCTCTTGCCAGTCTAAATCGCCTAAAC
Source organism: Mesoflavibacter zeaxanthinifaciens subsp. sabulilitoris (assembly GCF_014191595.1). Lineage (NCBI taxonomy): Bacteria > Pseudomonadati > Bacteroidota > Flavobacteriia > Flavobacteriales > Flavobacteriaceae > Mesoflavibacter > Mesoflavibacter zeaxanthinifaciens. The sequence goes on from NZ_JACHWV010000001.1 coordinate 103,983, forward strand.
TACCAAATCCCCAAAAAATATATTGTTGTAATTGCTCTGCAGAACTAAAATAAGATAACACACTAACTATTGCAGCAGTAATGCTACCAAACATTAACCCTATAATTAAAATTGCCATAGTATCTCTAACTTTACTTGAAACGATAAGAACAAGTAATAATACTAAAAAACTACCTAAACTTGCAGCGATTACTAAACTCCATTTGCTAATTAAAAACGTAGCTAAAAATCCACCAAAGACCGAGCTGCCTAAAATAACTAAAGCAACGCCAAGACTTGCACCAGAAGTAATCCCTAAAACAAATGGACCAGCTAAAGGATTTTTAAATAAGGTTTGCATTAATAAACCAGAAATACCTAAACCAGAACCTACTAAAATGGCTGTAATCGCCTTAGGTAAACGGTAATTTTGAATGATATATTCTTGATTAGAAAAATCTGATGATTTAACTAAAAAACTATCAATAATTGTAGAAAATGAAATCTGTACAGATCCTAAACTGATGTTTAAAAGAAACATAGCAATAAGCCCTAAACTAAGTGCTAAAAACGTCCATTTATATGACTGGTTTTGATTCACTTTAAAACTTTAAAAAAATAAGGTTTGTAATCTTTTAAAAGTTCTGGATGTCCAATTTTAATTATGTCTTTTAAAACTAAATCAGGTCTCGCAAAACCTGTTTCGTAATACAAAACGCCACCAGTTGCGCCAGTTGCATTAGTAAAAGAGTATACTTGATTGTTTTTAAAAGCGTCAAATTGTGTGTAATGAGGATTAGCTTCTTTTAGCTCATCCATAGAAGAATAATACGACGGACTTAACCATAAATTAGCTTGTTTTGCTTTTGCAAAGACACTTTCAAAATTTAAAGCTAAACTACCAGCAGCTTCAGTGTCTGCATATAAATAATTAAGGTTAGCATCTTTTAAAAGCTGTGCTTCGGTACTAGTTCCGCTTGGTAAATACCATACATCTTTGTGTAATGCGCCACTAATTACAGTTGGTTGATTGGTAACTGTTTTTGCTAATTGTTTTGCGTCTTTATAACTTGTTTCAATAGATTTAAAAATAGAATCTGCTTGTTGCTCTTTATCATACAATGCTCCAAAAAACTTAATCCATTCTGCTTTGGCAAGTGGCGATTTTTCTACCCAATCTCCGTTATAAATTACAGGTATGTTTGCTTTTTTTATGGTGTTTAAAGACTTACTTTTTCCGTCTACACCAAAACCAACGACAACATCAGGATTTATGCTTAAAAGGACTTCGGTATTTAGACCTTCGTTTTTACCAAGTTCTCTTACTAAACCATCGTCAATACGTTGTCTTGTTTTAATTGAAGATACATAATCTGTACCAGGAAAACCTACTAAGGTTTCAACTTCATTTAACAATTCTAAAGCAGGAATATGAGTTGTAGATGTTACTACAATGTTCTGAATAGGAATGGTAATAATGCCATTAAATTCATCTTTATTTAACGTTGTTTTTGCAGCATTTTCTTTAGTAATTAAAGCGTAACGGTAATTTTTATCTGCTTTTGGCCAAGGGTTTGTAATAGTTAATACTTTAAAATTCCCATTATCTTTTATACTAAAACCTTTTGCGTAATTTAAGTTTAAATTAGTTTCAATAACGTTTGGTAAAGGTTTTGTTTTGGCTCCATCCTCTTTACAATTTGTAAAAAGCAATACAAAAATAGAAATGTAAATTAGTAAGTGTTTCTGTAACATTTGTAACTGGTATTGACTAAAAAAGCATGTAAATTTATCAAAAATATTTAGCATGCGAGACGGTTCAAATTTAACAATATATATAGTAGCAGGTATTATTATTCTTCATTTTTTATTAGGCTTTGTGTATTTGATTTATAAAATGAATAAGAAAAAATAGTCTTTATTTATTTTATCTGTTACATTTGCAGCAGATTTTGGTTTTGATATAATATTATTTGTATCAAATTAAAAGGGAATCTGGTTAAAATCCAGAACTGTTCCCGCAACTGTAAGCTATAAAGCTTGTTATTATACTTCATGTCACTGTCTTTATTAGATGGGAAGACCAATAACAAGACGCAAGTCAGGAGACCTGCCAAATTCTATAATTATAATTAATAACCTTCGGGAAAAAGGTTTTAAGGTTTATGAAATTATTTTATAGTCTTGTTTTTTTGTGCTTTAGCACAATTGCTTTAAAAGGGCAAACCAAAGTAGATTCTGTACAAACGTTAGAAACTGTTGTTTTAAGCGATGTTAAATTACAGCAGAATAATTATGGGTTTAAAACAACAACATTAAAAGATTCAGTGTTACAAAACGACTCTAAATCTTTTACAGATATTTTGCGTTTTAATAGTAATGTTTACTTTAAAGAAAATGGTTATGGTATGGTGTCTTCCCCATCATTTAGAGGTACAAATGCCTCTCAAACTGCTGTAATCTGGAACGGAATTTCTATAAACTCTCAACTTAATGGTCAAACAGATTTTAATTTAATTAATGTTAATAATTTTGATAACGTCGTTATAAAAAATGGAGGCGGAAGCGTACAGTATGGAAGTGGCGCAATAGGAGGTAGTATACATTTAAATAATAAGTTGAATTTTAGTTCGCATTTTGACAATCAACTAAGGTTAAACTATGGAAGTTTTAACACGCAAAAAGCAAGTTTTAATACTAATTATGGCAGCTCTAAATTTGCAGCAAATTTTTGGTTTCAATATGTGACTTCAGATAATGATTACAAGTATTTAGGTACAAATGAAGTTAATGAAAACGGAGCTTTTAATAATTTAAATTTTAATGTCAATTTAGGGTATTTTATTTCAGAAAATAATATCTTAAAACTGTATCATCAATCGTTTTTAGGTGAACGAGAGCTGTCTGGTACCTTAAATACAATTTCTAGAAATAAATATTTAGATGAAAACTTTAGAACATTATTAGAATGGGCAAATATTGGTAATCATTACACCTCAAAAGTAAAAGTAGCTCATTTACAAGAGCTGTTTAAATTTTACCAAAATAAAGACTTAGATGGTTATAGTTATGGCAAAGTAAATACCTATCTAATTAAACATATTTTAGATTACAATCTTTCCAAAAAAATAGCTTTAAAAAGTATCCTTGATTATAATTATTTTGAAGCAGATGGTAGTAGTTTTGGATCACCAAATCGTAGTGCATTTTCTGCAACAGCAATAGCTACTTACAAGCCAAATAGCAAATCTACTTTTGCCTTTAATATTAGACAAGATGTTACTTCAGATTTTGAAAGTCCGTTATTATTTTCTTTAGACGGAAGTTATCAGTTTAAAAATTTTTACAAAATAATGTTAAATGCCTCTAAGAATTTTAGAGTACCAACATTTAACGACTTGTTTTGGCAACCTGGTGGCAATCTAAATCTTAAACCAGAAACGTCTTATCAAGTAGATTTAGGTCATCAATTACAATACAAATGGGTAACATTAGACCTTAATACATATTATATTAAAAATGAAAATTTAATACAATGGAAACCTAGTAACTCTGGTTTTTGGTCACCAATAAATATAAATCAAACACATAGTTATGGAGCAGAATTAGGTTTGAAATTAAACAAAACATTTGGAAGTCATACTATTACTTTAAACGGTAACTATTCTTATACTACTTCGGAAGATTTAGAGACCAATAAACAGTTAATTTATGTGCCTAAACATAAAGCTAATGTTAGTATAGCTTACAATGTTAAAAGATTTTCTTTTTACTATCAGCATATGTTTAATGACATGGTTTTTACTACCGAAGATAATATTACAAGTCCACTTTACAGCTTACCTAAATATGATTTAGGAAATATCGGCATTTCTTATCAATTAATTCAAAACAAAAATCATAATCTTAGATTAGGTTTAGACATTAATAATTTATACGATACACCATATCAAAATGTAATTTTTAGACCTATGCCTAATCGAAATTATAACATTCAATTACACTATAAATTTTAATAACAACTTATGAAAAAACTATTGTATTCAGTATTAGGATTATCCCTTTTATTTTCTTGTTCTAACGATGATGATGGGACAATACCTCAAGAACCATTAGGCGATTACGAAAACGGATTTATTATTAGTGCAGAAGGAGGACCATCTTCTGTGTCTTATATCTCTAACGATTTTTCTACTTCAGAAAATGACATTTATTTTAACGTTAATGGAGAAACACTAGGCGTATATTTACAGTCTATTGGTTTTAATGGTGATAAAGCCTATATCATCCAAGATTCTGGTACAATTACAGTAGTAAACCGTTATACTTTTGAGTTAATTACAACAATAACAACAGGATTAACAACACCAAGATATATAGGATTTAATGGCTCTAATGCTTACGTATCAGATTGGGCAGATCCATTTACTACTACAGACGATTATATTGCTGTGGTAGATTTAAACTCTTATACAGTAACATCTACTATACCAGTAAGTGAAGGACCAGAACAAGTATTAGCTAATAATGATAAAGTATTTGTATCTCATAAAGGTGGATATGGTGCAAATAATGAGGTTTCTGTAATAACAACATCAAACTCAACAGTAGCAACTATTTCTGTAAACGATGTTCCAGACGAAATGGTTTTAGACTCTCAAGGAAACTTATTAGTTTTAAGTGAAGGCGGACAGTCTTGGCAAGCTACGGGAGAAACTTTAGCATCTCTTACAAGAATAAATACTAATGATAATTCAGTAATATCTACAATCGAATTTGCTACCGGTAATCACCCAAGTTTAATGTCGTATTCTAACGGAATGGCTTATTATATATTAAACAATGAAGTTTATGGATTAGCAGATGCGGCTACAAACTTACCAAGTTCTTCTTTATTTAGTGTGGAAGCAGGATATGCTTATGGTATGTTTGTAAAAGATGGTAATTTGTTTTTAACAGATGCAAGTTTTTCTGCACAAAGTACATTAAAAGTTTATGATATTTCTAGTGGAACCTTATCTGAAAGCTTTAGTGTTGGTGTTGGAGCTTCTAAAATATATTTTAACTAAAAGATAAGTTTAAATTATAATAAAAAAGCCTCAAAATAATCTATTTTGAGGCTTTTATTGTTTAAAGCATTGGTACATCATCTGGTTCTAAATACATGTTTGTACCAGTTGGTGTGTGTTTATTTGAGTAATCAAATATTTTAATTTTGTGTTCAGTAAAGGTTTCTCCTGTTCTTCCGTTACCTGTTAGGTGTTGTATGGCTCTTGCTAAAAGCGGTTCGTCTTGTTGTCCTAAAACGCCTAAATTAGATAAACTTTCATCTAAAGATATATCTGGTGTTAAACCATTAGTATAGTCTGAAAAACCATCTGCATTTTCATTTCTTCCAACTAAAGGTTGCATTGCCCAAGTGTGATTTGGATTTATACTTCCGTTACAGTCTGTATTTGGTGGTAAAAAAGCACAGTCAGGATTGTCGTAAAGTGTTATTGAAAATTCATTTTTTCCTCTAGTTACATCTCCAATATGAATCACATCAATGTAAGGTTCTAGTGCATTTATAACTAATTCGCTAGCAGAAGCAGAAGAGTTTTGAGCTAATATGTATACTTTATTAAGATTTAAACTATTTATAGAATTTCCGTTAGAAAGCGTTTGAGCAAAGTATCGCGTAACATCTTCATCTGTAAATGTAGATTGAATTTTGTTATTCCAAATTTGTTTTAAGTATACATCGTTAGTAGTGTTTCCTGTAATCATACTACCTAAGTTAATAGCACTATTTACACTACCACCAGGATTATATCTTAAGTCAAGAACTAACTGTTCAACACCTTCAGCAACAAAATTTGCAAACACTTGGTTAAGTTGTTGGTCGTAGTCACTTAAAAAACGGTTGTACATTAAATAACCTACTTTTATACCGTTTACTTCAAAAGTGTTAGAAATATAAATTGGATTTTCTTGATAGATTTGTTTTGTAAGCGTAATTTCTTCACCTGTCAAAATCAAGTTGTCATTATTATCTAGCTCTGCCAAGCCAATAGTATAAACATCGCTAGATATAAGACTTAAGTAATTATCTGCAGTAAGTTGTGAGCTATTTACTGTTAAAAAAATATCGCCACGTATAACGTTATTTTCAGAAGCACTAGAGTTTGGTAAAACGTATTGTACATAACCAAAAACATTTGGACCATTATCTATTAGCCCTAATCCAAAAGCCATACCGTTATTTTTGGATACGCCACTTAAAGAGCCACTTAAAGCAAAATAATCGTCAACAATCCAGCTAAAACGATCTTCATCACTTAAAAGTGAATAAAATAATTGGTTAGGCGAATCAAAGCTATTTAAAAAATTAATGTAGTCTGTATCGTTAGAAAATCTGTTGTCAGCCAAATCTGGAGCGCTATCGGTACCTTGCCAAAAGTACCATAAATTAAGACCTTTCCATATAAAATCTTTAATCTCGGTATCAGAAATAGGGTCATCATCAATATCACTAAAACAACTTGTTAGGGCAAGAAAAAGTAGCCCGATAACGGAAAATTTGTAATTCAATTTCATAGTTTTCTTTTCAATTTTTCTACTTAAAAGTACTTAATTTACAATCAAATAAAAAAACTTTGTAACAAAATTAATAGTTACTCGTCGTAATAGAAACCACCAAAACCAAAATGACACAGACTGAGTTTTTAAATACAGTAATGCCTTTTAAGGATAAAGTATTTCGTTTAGCAAAGCGATTACTTGTATCTAAAGAAGAAGCAGAAGATGCAACTCAAGAAGTGTTATTAAAGTTATGGAGAAACAAAGGTAAAATAAGCGATTATAAAAACGTAGAAGCGTTTTCTATGACCATGACAAAAAACTTTTGCTTGGATAAATTAAAATCTAAACAAGCACAAAATTTAAAGATTGTTCATAGTAACTATCAAGATCATAAAGTAGCCTTGCAAAAGCAAGTAGAGCTTAACGACAGTATGAGTTGGATAGCAAAAATAATTGAAGATTTACCAGAGCAACAAAAAATGGTCATACAACTTAGAGATATTGAACAATATGACTTTGACGAAATAGCAAAAATGCTAGATATGAAACCTACAGCAATACGAGTAGCCTTATCTAGAGCAAGAAAAACAATAAGAGAACAACTAAAAAAAACACATAGTTATGGTGTTAAATAAGATAGAAAAATTAATTGAAAAGTACGAAAACGGAGAAACTACGCTTAAAGAAGAAGCAAAGTTAAAAGACTATTTTTCGCAAGAAACTGTAGCGCCTCATTTACAGCATTACAAAGCCATGTTTAATTACTTTTCTTTTAACCAGCAAGAAACCTTTACTAAACAACTTCCATTAAAAACTAAAACGAAATTTAATTATAAGTGGTTAAGTGTTGCAGCAGTAATTGCGTTGATGGTTGGGTTTTATTTTAATCAAAATGAAACTATTACAGAACAAGACAAACAAGATTATGAAAAAGCAAAATCATATTTACAGTTAGTATCTCAAACCCTTAATAAAGGGACTAAACAAGTAGAGTATTTAACCGCAATAAACCAAGCAGGTAAACAGGTTAACTATTTAAAAGAAATGAACAACCCAATAGAAAGAATTTACAAATAAAAACAAGATGAAAACAACTAAAACAAATACAATGAAAAAATCAATATTAATAGCAGTAATAGCATTATTAATGCTTCCATTATCAGGAATGGCTCAAAATGTTTTTGAAAAATATAGTGATAACGAAAACGTAACTTATGTTTCAATAAAGCCAAAAATGTTTCAGATGTTAGCAAAAATGGATATAAATACAGACGATCCAGAAGCGCAAGAATACATTAATATGGTAAATAGTATTACCAGTTTTAAAACTATGGCAACAGACGATAAAGATATTTCTTCAGATATCGTAAAATGGGTAAAATCAAGAAGCGCATCTTTAGAAGAGCTTATGATGATTAAAGACGATGGTGTAAATATGACGTTTTATATCAAAGAAGGTAAAGACGAAGATCATGTAAGCGAATTATTAATGTTTGTTAATGGTTTAGAAGCTGTTACAAAAAACGGTAATATTGAAATTAACGGGAAAAAGCGAAGTATAGAAACCGTAGTAATTAGTATAACTGGAGATATAGATTTAAATCAAATATCTAAACTTGCTAACAAAATGAATTTACCTGGTGGCGATGAATTAGAGAAAAAAAATAAAAAATAAACATCATGAAAAGCCAACTAAGATCAATAATAACCATACTTACTTTAGCACTGTTTTTTGTAAGTTGTAAAGATGAAAACTCTATACAAACCTATTTTGTAGATCATAAAGAGCAACCAGAGTTTTTATCGTTAGATTTATCTGCAAAGATGATAGATCTGTCTAAAGCAGATTTGTCACCAGAACAGAAAGAAGCCTATAACTCAGTTAAAAAATTAGATGTGTTAGCTTACCGTGTTAATGATGGAGATATCGTAGCTTATGAACAAGAACTTCAAAAAGCAAAAAAAGTACTAAATAATGATAAGTACGAAGAGTTGATGGAGTTTAAAGATAATGGTATAAGTTTTAAAATAAGTACGATTGGTAATGAAAACACAGTAGACGAGTTTTTAGTACTTGCAAACTCAAAAGAAATGGGTTTTACATTTGTCAGAGTAATAGGCGATGAGATGAAACCAGAACAATTAGTAAAATTAATTACCGAACTTCAACACGCAGATGTTGATAATAACCAACTAAATCAATTATTTAATTATTTTAAATAATTAAGGTTTAAATGTTAATTAAAAAGGCTTATCTAAACAGATAAGCCTTTTTTTATTTTTTTATTCTTTATCAAACGTCATCGTCTGGTTCTTTTTTAATTAAAATTAAATTAACAATAACAAGACAAAAAGAAATAAGTAAAGCACCAATAACAATGGGATTATATAACACGTCTAATAAACCTCCTAAAAAAAATACTAGAAGGGTTATGGTTGCAAATAATATAGAAGTCTTGTCTTTAAACATTTTAAATTCCTGTATAATTACTAGGAGTTATAGCTTTTAATTCATTCTTTATCGAATCATTTACGTCTAATGTATCAATAAAATTTGAAATAGAATTTTGGTTTATAGTTTCATTAGTTCTTGTTAAACCTTTTAAAGCTTCGTAAGGGTTAGGATAACCTTCACGTCTTAAAATGGTTTGAATGGCTTCTGCAACTACAGCCCAATTGTTTTCTAAGTCATCAGCAAACTTTACTTCGTTTAAAAGTAATTTACCTAAACCTTTTAAAGTTGAAGCAAAGCCAATTAAAGTATGTCCAAATGGTACACCAACATTACGTAAAACAGTACTATCTGTAAGGTCTCGTTGCAATCTAGATATCGGTAATTTTGCAGAAAGATGCTCGAAAATAGCATTTGCAATACCTAAGTTTCCTTCAGAGTTTTCAAAATCTATAGGATTTACTTTATGTGGCATTGCGCTACTACCAACTTCTCCTTTTTTAATTTTTTGCTTAAAATAGTCCATAGACACATACGTCCAAATATCTCTGTCAAGGTCAATTATAATAGTATTGATTCGTTTTAAGCAGTCAAATAAAGCAGCCATGTGGTCATAATGCTCTATTTGTGTTGTTGGGAAAGAATGTTGTAAACCTAATTTTTCTTGAACAAAACTAGTCCCAAAAGCTTTCCAATCTATATTTGGATATGCAACTTTGTGTGCATTGTAATTACCTGTTGCACCACCAAATTTTGCAGCGCTTGGTATATCGTTAAGTAAGTTAAATTGCTCTTCAAGTCTCACAACAAAAACCATAATCTCTTTTCCTAATCGTGTAGGAGATGCTGGTTGACCGTGTGTTCTGGCAAGCATTGGTACATCTTTCCACTCTTCAGCAAGACGTTTTAATTCTTTTAAAACATTAAGGTATTCTGGTACGTAAGCATCATTCATTGCTTCTTTAATACTTAATGGTATTGCTGTATTATTGATATCTTGAGAGGTTAAACCAAAGTGAATAAATTCTTTATGATCACCTAATCCAAGAGTATCAAACTTTTCTTTAATAAAGTATTCAACTGCTTTTACATCGTGGTTGGTTACTTTTTCTATGTCTTTGATGGCTTGCGCGTCTTCAGAAGAAAATTCTTTGTAAATTTTTCTAAGGTCTTCAAATACAGATGTATTAACATCTTCTAGTTGAGGTAATGGCACTTCACAAAGCGCAATAAAATATTCAATTTCAACTAAAACACGATATTTGATTAATGCTTCTTCAGAGAAAAAATCTTGTAACTTTTCTACTTTATTTCTGTATCTACCATCAATAGGAGAGATGGCATTTAATTGGCTTAAAGACATATTTTGCTTGTTTTTTTGAAAGGCATAAAGATAGTTTTTTAAGAGGAAGACAAAAATTAATCAGTCTATAATTTTTTCAAAAAAGTTAAGCTTTGATTTTTTTTAAAATGTGTCTTGCTCTAGCTTTAAACGCGGCACTTTCTTTATAAAAATCACGCTCTAATATAATAGCTAATTCTGGATGGATCCAATTAAATTCTTTTCCAAAAAGGTATAAAGTTGTCATAGAATACGCTTTTGGTGCTACTTTATAATCGCAAATCATATATTCAAAAGCGACTTCAACAATACGTTCTTTATGCGTTTGTGTTAAAGCGTCTTTAATTTTATTTTCTGTTTTAGAAAAGTAGGCGTTAGCTAAGTATTCGCAAATTTTAGCAACAGGTCTAACAGCTTGTTCTTTTTTAACCCGATGCATGTTTGTGGTAAATAGATCTAAATACGGAATGATAACATTTAAATTATCCTTGCAAACAAACTCTAAAACCCATGCTGCTCTTGGAGAAACTTTATCATCAACTTGCATTAAAATCTCGATAAGTTTTGGTATTAAACTACTGTTGTTAATAACCATTTGTGCGTAATACATTCTTTTTTCTCTAGAATGGTTAACGTAATTTAATTCTTTATAAAGCGTTTCTGTAGTCAAGATTTACTATTTTTAGCGTTTAAATTTAATTAAAATGAAAATAGTAAAGAAAATTCTAATAGCATTGCTTGTGGTTTTTGTTATTGCTCAATTTTTTTCACCAGATAAAAATACAGGAGACACTAAAGATCTTACTGCTTTTTTAGAAGAGACAAAGCCAAATGAAGAGGTTAAAGCTATTTTAAAAAATACTTGTTTTGATTGTCATAGTAGTAATACAGTTTACCCATGGTATAGTAAAATTACACCAGTAAATTATTGGATGGCAGAACATGTAGAAGACGGAAAAAAACACCTAAACTTTTCTAAATGGTCAGAATATTCTGTAAAAAGAAAAGATCATAAATTTGAAGAATTAATAGAAGAAGTTGAAGAAAAAGAAATGCCTTTACCTAGCTATACTTGGTCCCATACAGAAGCAGATTTAAGTCCAGAACAAATTGAAGCTGTTGTTGCTTGGGCAAAAAAAGTACGCATGGGTTATGCATTGCAATCTATTCCTCAAAAATAATTAATGAGTAAAAAGGTATTAATCATAGGGTTTGTTTGGCCAGAACCTAAAAGTTCGGCTGCAGGAAGTAGGATGTTACAGCTTATTGAAATGTTTCAGCAAGCTGATTACAATATTACTTTTGCTACAACTTGCAGTAAAACAGATAACGCTTTTGATCTTGAATCTATTAATATAAAAGTTGAAAGCATTAAGTTGAACGACTCTAGTTTTGATACTTTTATAAAAAAACTAAACCCAAATATTGTCCTTTTTGATCGTTTTATGACCGAAGAACAATTTGGTTGGCGTGTTGCAGAGCAATGTCCTGATGCTTTAAGGATTTTAGATACAGAAGATTTACATTTTTTAAGAAAAGGAAGACAACAAGCTTTAAAAGATCAAGCACTTTTTAATATTTCTTATTTACAAAATGATTTTGCAAAACGCGAAATTGCAAGCATTTTAAGATCAGATTTAAGTTTGATCATCTCTCAAGTAGAACAAGATATCTTAATAACACAGTTTAATATAAGCCCAAACTTACTGTATTATTTACCTTTTATGTTGGATCCAGTGTCTATTGAGGATCAAAAACAAGTTCCTAATTTTAAGCAACGTCAACACTTTGTAACCATTGGTAATTTTTTACATCAGCCTAACGAAGATGCGGTAAATTACCTTAAAACCGATATTTGGCCATTAATAAGGAAAGAATTGCCAAAAGCCGAAATGCATGTATATGGTGCATATGCCTCTCAAAAACATTTGCAATTAAATGATCCTAAAAATGGATTTTTAATTAAAGGATTTGCCGAAGATGTTTCAGAAGTTGTAAAACAAGCCAAAGTACTTTTAGCGCCATTACGTTTTGGTGCTGGTTTAAAAGGAAAAATTATTGATGCCATGAAAACAGGTACACCTTGTGTAACAACAACTATTGGAGCAGAAGGTATGTATGGCACATTAAAAGACACTAATGCTTTTATAGAAGATGATGCCAAAAATTTTGCTAAACAAGCAGTAGAACTTTATACCAACAAAATTTATTGGCGTGGTAAACAAAAAAATGGGTTTAGAATACTTAATACATTTTTTGACAAAAATATCTACTTAAAAGACACTATTGAAACTATAAAGCATATTGAAGCCGAATTACCGCTTCGTCGTCAAAAAAACTTCATAGGACAAATACTACAACATCATACACTACAAAGTAATAAGTATATGAGTAAGTGGATAGAAGAGAAGAATAAATAAAATAGGACATTACATTACTCTTTTTATTACTTTCGCAACCCTAAACTTATAGGATTATTTTTATGATTTCAGTAGATAATTTAGCAGTAGAATTTAGCGGAACAACGCTATTTAAAGACGTGTCTTTTGTTATAAACCCAACCGATAAAATTGCCCTTATGGGAAAAAACGGTGCAGGAAAATCTACAATGATGAAGATTGTTGCAGGTGTACAAAATGCAACTAGAGGACACGTGCGTACACCAAAAGATGCTGTAATTGCCTACTTACCACAGCATTTATTGACAGAAGATAATTGTACCGTTTTTGAAGAAGCAGCAAAAGCATTTAAACATGTTTTTGAAATGCGTGATGAAATGGACAAGCTTAACAAAGCATTAGAAACACGTACAGATTACGAAAGTGACGAGTATATGTCTATCATAGAAAAAGTTTCCGATTTAGGTGAAAAATATTATGCATTAGAAGATGTTAATTATGATGCCGAAGTAGAAAAAGCACTTAAAGGTTTAGGTTTTAAACAAGAAGATTTTACCCGTCAAACCAACGAGTTTTCTGGAGGTTGGCGTATGCGAATCGAGTTAGCAAAAATATTATTACAAAAACCAGATTTAATCCTGTTAGATGAGCCTACAAACCATATTGATATAGAGTCTGTAATTTGGTTAGAAGACTTTTTAGTTAACAAAGCCAATGCGGTTATGGTAATCTCTCACGATAGAGCATTTATTGACAATATCACCAATCGTACTATAGAAGTAACCATGGGACGTATTTACGACTATAAAGCCAATTACAGTCACTATTTACAATTACGCGCAGATAGACGTAGCCATCAATTAAAAGCGTACCAAGAGCAACAAAAATTTATAGCCGATAATATGGCGTTTATAGAACGTTTTAAAGGCACCTATTCTAAAACTAACCAAGTTGCTTCGCGCGAGCGTATGCTTGAAAAGTTAGAAATTATTGAAATTGACGAAATAGATAACTCTTCATTAAAATTACGTTTTCCGCCAGCACCAAGATCTGGAGATTATCCTGTTACAGTTAAAGACGTTTCAAAAGCATACGATAATAAAGTCGTTTTTAAAGATGCAAATATGTCTATAGCAAGAGGCGAAAAAGTCTGTTTTGTTGGAAGAAATGGTGAAGGAAAATCTACAATGATAAAAGCCATTTTAAATGAAATTGAAGTTGATGGTACTTGCCAATTAGGACACAATGTTAAAGTTGGTTATTTTGCTCAAAACCAAGCTTCTTTATTAGATGAAGAATTAACTATTTTTCAAACTGTAGATGAAGTTGCACAAGGCGATATTAGAACACAAATAAAAAATATTTTAGGTCGTTTTATGTTTGCTGGTGATGATATTGATAAAAAAGTTGGTGTATTGTCTGGAGGAGAAAAAACCAGATTAGCAATGGTTAAATTGCTTTTAGAACCAGTTAACTTGTTGATTTTAGATGAGCCTACAAACCATCTAGATTTAAAATCTAAAGACGTTTTAAAAGAAGCACTTTTAGAGTTTGATGGTACATTGATTTTAGTGTCTCATGATCGTGATTTCTTGCAAGGGTTATCTCAAAAAGTATTCGAATTTAAAGATCAACGCGTTATAGAACATTTTGAAACTATAGATGCGTTCTTAGAGCGTAATCGTATAGAGCGAATAGCAGATATTAATCTTAATAAATAATCACTAAGTTCATCATTTGTTTTTCTGATAAAATTCGTCAATTCGAGTGAATTTTTCGATTAAAAAAGAAAAATTTATATCGAGAATTAGAATTTTAGTAGTAAAATTTTATATTTCTACGACTGTCGGTAACCAATCAAATTAACGTATTTCATTTATAAAATCTTTGATGCCTTCTGTAGCAGTTTTACCTATCACAGTTAAATTCTCTTTTGATGCTATTGAAGGTTTTGGATCTATATAAAACTTAGATATATTCTGCGCAGTGTAATGCATCAAACTAGCAGCAGGATAAACTTGTAATGAGGTACCAATAATTAATAAAATATCGGCAGTTTGACAGATGCTAATAGCTTTTTCAAACAACGGAACATCTTCTCCAAACCAAACAATGTGTGGCCTTAATTGTATCCCGTTTTTATCTGTTGTACCTAAAATAATATCATCTTCCCAATGCACAACAGAAGTTTCATCAGCAATATTTCTTGCTTTAAATAGTTCACCATGTAAGTGAGTTACATTACTGCTGCCTGCACGTTCATGTAAATCGTCTACGTTTTGAGTGATTATAGAAACTTTAAAGTTATTTTCAAGTTTGGCTAAAGTCTTGTGTGCAGCATTTGGTTGTACAGTTTTTAATTGTCTTCTACGTTGGTTGTAAAATTCTAAAACTAAATTGGGATTACTAGCGAAGCCTTGTGGAGAAGCTACTTTCATTACATCATGTCCTTCCCACAAACCATTTTCGTCTCTAAAAGTTTTTAATCCGCTTTCTGCACTCATGCCAGCGCCAGTTAAAACTACGAGGTGTTTCATTTTTTTGTGTTATTTTAGCCAAGTAAATGCAGTTTAAGATAATGTCGCTTAAAATCTTAAACAATTAATTAAAACTAATCAATAATTTCAATCCATGGAAATCTTAAAAAAAATTTCAATACTATTTTCAATTTTTATTATTTTCTCAAGTTGTACAAAAGATGATGTTGAAGAGAATGTAGAAATAGCTTCAAAAACCTATCAATTACAATCTGCAAATGGTTATAGTGTTTCTGGGACTGCACGTTTTATAAATAACTCTAACGGAACTATAAGTGTAGAGTTAAATCTAACAGGAACACCATCTAACGCAATGTTACCAGCGTATATTCACTCTAATACAGCTGCCGAAACTGGTCCAATAAGCATTAGTCTAGTTACTGCTAGCGGCGAGACTGGAGAAAGCTTTACAACTTTTAATACTAAGGATGATGGCACACAAATTTCATATCAACAATTGCTAAATATGGATGGTTATTTGACTGTACGTGTAGATAGTAATAACTCTCAAATAGTAGCATATGTAGATATAGGTCAAAATGAGTTAACCCAAAATACTACAAGTTATACATTGCAAGAAGTAGATTTAGATGGCGTATTAGGAAACATAACTTTTACAGAACGTATTAATGGTGAAGCATTAGCTGTTTTTAACCTTTCTAATTTGCCATCTGGAGGATCTCATCCTGCTTATATATATTCTGGAGATTTAGCAAATGCACCAGGTAGTCTTATTTATGCTTTTAATAATGTAGATGGAACAACAGGAAAAAGCTTTTCTAACATAGCAGAAGATGAAAACGGAAACCCATTACTTTATCAAGATTTACTAACTATTGACGCCTATGTAGATGTTGTTTTAAGTGAAACAACTACTAACTATCATTTAGCACAAGGAAATATAGGATCTAATTAGGCTTAAAATTTAAATATTAAAGCAAACCTGATAGCAAATAACTGTCAGGTTTTTTTATTTTTAACCCATGATAGATATTAAACTTTTAGAACATTTAGAAGGTTATTTAACAGAAAATCGTTTAGAGCGTTTTCATAAAGTATTAGACCAACGTACCAAGCATTTTACTGTAGCAACAGAAGATGTGTATCAATTACATAACACTAGTGCAGTAATACGTAGTTGTGATGTTTTTGGTATACAAGAAGTAAATATTGTAGAAGAGCAAAATACAAAGCGCATAGATAGAGAAATTGCAATGGGCGCACAAAAATGGGTTGATTTAAACCGTTATCATACAGTAAAAGATAGTATTAAAGACTTAAAAGCTAAAGGATATCAAATTGTAGCAACAACGCCACACACAAACGATTGTGATTTATCAGACTTTGATGTGACAAAAAAGTCGTGTTTTTTCTTTGGAAGAGAAACCGAAGGATTATCTGATGAGGTCTTACAACAAGCTGATGCTTATTTAAAAATACCAATGGTTGGCTTTACAGAAAGTTTAAATATATCTGTAAGTGCAGCAATAATCTTACAGCACGTAACTAGTAAACTTAAAAAAACAGATATAAATTGGCAATTAACTGAAACAGAGAAAATAGAAAAACGTTTAGATTGGTGTAAAAAGACAATTAAAAGTTATGACGAAATTGTAGAACGATTTTATAGCACCAAAAACTAAAGTCGTTTTTTGCGTGTTCTACTTAATACTTTGTATTCTTCGTAGCATTCACTAATAGCATCCAATATTTGAAGGTCGTTTGCGGTGTTAATAAACTCTGCAGAATAGTTACATTGACTTACAATTTCATCTAAATCTACTTTTGTAACGCCAAGTAAAGCTGTAAGCATATCACGGTCAAAACGCTTAACTAAAGTATTACGGATGTTATCGTCCTCTTTCATCTTTTTAAGCTTATGTAACTCTCTTCCTTTTTTACTAAAGGTATTGTATAAAAAGTCAAGAGGATTAAAAATAGATCCTAACACTTTATTTATGGCATTAGGTTGTTTTTTTCCTGCTTCGTAACCTGTACTTAACCCACTAATACTATATCTGTAGTTGTTGTTTACATTTACTTGTTTGATATCTACTTCTAAATAACCTGTTAATTTAAGTTCGCTTACAACAACTTCTTCTAAAGCTAACGCCAGCTCGGTTAATGTAATGGTAGATTTTTCAATTTTATTAACCCAGTCGTTAGTTACTTTTACTTTTACAGATTTAAAACCAAGGTAAGATAAGTGTAGTGTATCGTTAGCTACTGCGCGTAATTCAAATTCTCCTTTATTATTAGTTGCCGTACCAATAACTTGATTAAGGTTAACGATGTTTACGTTTTCTAATGGTTTTTTTGTAGTAGCATCAATAATTATCCCTTTAACGGTAGAATCTTTTTTTATTTGAGTAGAATCTACTGTTCTTGTTTGGGTAGTATTTTTATTATCTTTTTGTTTGTTGTCTTGAGCAAGACCAATCTGAATGCTAAATACTAAAATTAAAAGGGTAAAAAATGACTTCATGTAATTATTTAATGCTCTAAAAATAATAAAGAAAACGCTAATTGATAGCGTCTTCTTATATATTTGACTAAATATTAACAAAAAGGTTTAACGTCTAGAGCGTCTTGGTCTACCGTGTGTAGATTTAAATTCAGATTTATCTCTGTTACTACGTTTACTTTTTTTGTTAGAGCTGTTAGAATCTTCACTTCTTCTGCTACGTCTTTCTCCTTTTGGTTTGTCGCTTCTTCGTCTACGGTCGTTTCCGCCATCACGACGTCTTCCTCCGCCACGTTTTCTATCACGTCCACCACGATCTTCTGTGATTTCTACGTTTATAAAACGTCCGTTTTCTTTAAAATCTGTAAAGAAAGCTAATACTTTTTCTTGGTGTTCTTTTTCTGTGTTAAAGAAAGAGAAACTGTCTTTTACATCTACTTTAAAAACATCATCGCGACCAAGTTGTAAAGTGTCTCTTAAATAGTCTTTAAGTTTCATCCAATCATAACCGTCTTTTCTCCCAACGTTTATGAAGAATCTTGTGCTATCTCCGCTAGAAGATCTACTACTGTCTTGAGAAGAAGCTTCTACATTTAAGTTTTTAGAGTTTTTATAATAATTGAAGAAACGAGAAAACTCTACAGAAAAGAATTTTTTAATTAATTCTTCTTTAGATGTATCTTCAAAAATTTCGTTAATGCTTGGTAAGTAAGCATCAATTTCGTGATTCATTTCTGTGTTATGAACCTTATTTGCTAAAGACATTAATTGTACTTCGCAAATTTCCATACCATCAGGTAATTCTTTTTTATCAAATTCACGTTTTATAATACGTTCAATGCTCTTAATTTTTCTTACCTCACTTTTAGAAACTATGACCATAGAAACACCAGTTTTACCAGCACGTCCTGTACGACCAGAACGGTGTGTATAGGTTTCAATTTCGTCAGGTAATTGGTAATTGATTACGTGTGTTACATCATCTACATCAATACCACGAGCAGCAACATCTGTTGCAACAAGCATTTGTATTTGATTGTTTCTAAATGCTTTCATAACCAAATCACGTTGATTTTGACTTAAATCGCCGTGTAAAGCGCCAGCATTGTAACCATCTTCAATAAGTTTTTCTGCAACTTTTTGTGTATCTCTTTTGGTACGACAAAATATTACAGAAAATATATCTGGATTAGCATCTGCTAATCGTTTTAAAGCTAAATAACGGTCACGAGAGTTTACTAAATAATACTCGTGTGATACGTTAGATGTACTTTCATTTTTATTACCAACAGTAACCTCTAAAGGATTACTCATAAAGTCTTTAGCAATTCTTGCTACTTCTTTAGGCATTGTTGCACTAAATAACCATGTGCTTTTGTCTACTGGTGTATCTTTTAAGATGTCATTAATGTCATCATAAAATCCCATGTTTAACATTTCATCAGCTTCATCTAAAACAGCATATTGAATTTTAGTGATGTCGACCAAGTTACGGCTAATCATATCTTTCATACGACCAGGTGTAGCTACAATAATTTGTGCGCCACGTTTAACTTGTCTTGCTTGTTCTGTAATACTAGATCCACCGTATATTGCAGTTACGTTAAGACCATTAAGGTACTTACCGTAAAGTTTCATTTCGTTGGTGATTTGTAAACAAAGCTCGCGTGTTGGAGATAGTATTAACCCTTGTGTTGTACGACTGTTAACGTCAATTTTTTGTAACATAGGGAAACCAAAAGCTGCTGTTTTACCAGTACCTGTTTGTGCAAGTGCTACAAGATCGCGCTCGCTTTCTAAAAGTGTTGGGATTGCTTTTTGTTGGACTTCACTAGGTGTTTCAAAACCTAAGTCAGTAATGGCTTGAAGCAAATTAGCGTCAAGACCAAGTTGTTGGAATGTGCTCATTCTAAAATATAAGTATTCAATTGCATTATGTTGGTGTTACATATAGAAGCGAATTGAACAAACTTAAACCTAAAACTTCTAGTAACACATCCTCTCTCTGAGGAATTTATTAAGAAACCGCCTTTTGGGTTTCAGCGTGCAAAGATAGTCTTTTATTTGAGATTTAAATGTTTTGCTGTTAAGATTATTTAAACTCAGATAAAACAGGAAGCGCTTTATTGTTAAAATTAAATAAAGCTTGATTTTCCCATGGTGAAGCTGTAGAGGATTGACTCCCTTTCCAAGCTATTAATTCTGAGCCCCAATAACAAAAACCTAATCCCTTATCTGTTGATTTAATTATGGTTTTTATTTCGCTTATAAATTCTTTTTGACCTTGAGGAGAAGCAGGAAATTCAGGTAAAATTAATTGATCAGTCGTGCCAACAATATTGTTAGTTTGGTCATTCCAATCTAAAGTGAAAGGATAGGCTGTTTCTGCAATAACAATTTGTTTGTTATAAGTAGAACTTAAGCTTTGAAGCGTGTTTTGTAAATTTTCTAAAGAGTGACCATGCCAAATAGGATAGTAGGATAATCCAATAATATCGTAGTCTATGGTGTTGGTTTGATTAAAAAACCAATCGGAATTTTCTAATCCTGCAAAATGAAGAATAATTTTACAATTATTAGAATGTTCTCTTACTGCTAAAGAGCCAGACGATAAAAGCGCTTTGAAATTTGAATTATTTAAAGAAATATCACCCTGAGGATGAAGAAATCCTGAATTAATCTCGTTGCCAATTTGTATATAATCAGGTTGTATTTGTGTAACTACTTTTTTTGTGTAATTATAAACACTGTCTTTTAAAGTTTCAAAATTTAAACCTTGCCATACAGCTGGAGTTTCTTGTTGTCCAGGATCTGCCCAAGTATCTGAATAATGAAGTGTTAACCAAGTTTTAAAACCATATGTTTTTAAAGTTTCAGAAAATTGTTTTACTTCATTAAAGCCAGAATGTTGGCTAGTAGGGTTTACCCAAAGTCTTAGTCTTACTGTATTGACTCCATTTTCTTTTAAGATGTCTAAAATATCTTTTGGTGAATTTTGTTGATCATAAAAAATAGGATTGGTGCTTTCAATTTCTGGTAATCTTGATAAATCTACAGCAGAAATATAGTTTTCTATTTCAGAATTAAAATTGATATTAGTTTGTTCGTCTTTACTACAAGAGCAAATAAATAGAATAATGGAGATATAAATCAATTCGTTTTTCATCTTATAAAGCATTTAAAAAATCAACTAACATTCTTACAGCCTTACCACGATGCCCAATTTTGTTTTTTAATTCTAAATCCATTTCTGCAAAAGTATCTTGATAACCTTTTGGTTTAAAAATAGGATCGTAGCCAAAACCTTTTTCTCCATGCCTTTCAGTTGTAATTTCACCTTTACAAACACCTGTAAACGTTTGTAGGTTATTGTTTAAATGTAGTGCAATAACTGTTTTAAACTGCGCATTTCTGTTTTGTTTATCTTTTAGATTGGTAAGTAACAAATCCATATTGTCATTTGCATCACGTTGTGGTCCTGCGTAACGTGCGCTAAACACTCCAGGTTCGTTATTTAAGGCTTCAACTTCTAGTCCGGTATCGTCAGCAAAGCAATCGTATCCATAATTATTTTTGATGTATTCTGCTTTTTGAATGGCATTACCTTCAATAGTGTCTTGGGTTTCTGGGATATCTTCAAAACACTGTATGTCTTTTAAACTTAATAAAGTAATATGTTTTGGTATTAAACTTTGTACTTCTTTTAGCTTGTTTAGATTGTTGGTAGCGAAGACTAATTTCATCTTAATAAGGTTTGTTGCAAATGTAATTTAAATATGTGTTTTTTGGTTTCTATTATATGATTTATATCATTTTTATCGCAGTTTATCTATAGTATATTTGAGTATAATTTAATATAAAACCAAAAGCAATGACAATTAATATTCAATACGTTCATATGTCTACCAGCGAAGCTATGAACACTTACGTAACTGAAAAACTAAATAATTTAACTGAAAAATTTGATTGGATTATTAAAGCTGAAGTTCACTTTGAAAAAGAGCAACATGATCCAATAAAAGGTAAAATTTGTAAAATAGAATTAAGCGTACCTGGTCCAAGAATCTTTGCTACTTCTAATGAGGATAATTACGAAAAAGCTGTAAAACACACCATTAAAGATTTAGAAAAACAGCTTAAAAAACGTAAGCACACATTTGTTAACCACTAATTTCTAAATATATATTTTAAAGGCTGATAATAAGTAAAATCTTTTATCTGCCTTTTTTTATTCGTTTTTGTAACTTTTTTAAAATTGGTGCGTCAAACTAGTATGAAAAAATTAATTATAATCAATGCTATTATTTGGGCAACAGTAATTTTAGTATCTGCAATTTTGTTTAAGGATAATGATAATTGGGACATCTTTTTTATTTTAATCATATCGTTATCAACCATTACAAATGGTTTGTTAAATAGACAGTTTTGTAAACAAAAACAGTGTAAGATTAAGTAATTATCTATGGTGGTAAGGCTCATTTTTTAAAATGGTAAAACCTCTATACAGCTGTTCTATCATAAATAGGCGTACCATTTGATGAGAAAATGTCATTTTAGACAAAGAAACTTTTCCTCTTGCTTTACTATATACTTCTGGACTAAAACCATATGGTCCGCCAATGACAAAAACCAGTTGCTTGATTCCAGAATTCATGTGCTTTTGTAAGTAATTAGCAAATTGTACGCTATCGTATTGTTTACCGTTTTCATCTAACAAAATTAAAATGTCTGTAGGTGTTATTTTTGATAAAATAAGATCGCCTTCTTTTTGCTTTTGTTGGTCTTCACTTAGGTTTTTTACCTTTTTTAAATCAGGAATTATTTCTAATTCAAATTTTATGTAAAATCCTAAACGTTTTGTATAATCGTCAATAAGCTGTTGCAGCTGCTTATTGTCTGTTTTTCCTATAGCAAGTAGTTTTATAGTCATACGCAAATTTACACTTTATGATTTATGATGTTTTAATTTCATCTAAAAAAATCATAAATCTATAATCGTAAAACGTCATTCAATTTACTATTTTTACACAAAACATTACAAACATGATCAGTCAAACACAATTTGATAAAGAAATAGAGTTAATTATAGCTAATGCGATTAGAGAAGATGTAGGAGATGGCGACCATAGTAGTTTAGCATGTATACCTGCTTCAGTAGAAGGAAAAGCTAAACTTTTAGTAAAAGATGAAGGTATAATTGCAGGTGTAGAGTTTGCTAAAAAAGTTTATCATTATGTTGATCCAAACATGAAAATAGAAACCTTGATTGAAGACGGAAGTCATGTTAAATATGGGGATATAGTGTTTTACGTAACAGGCGCATCGCAATCTATTTTAAAAGCAGAACGTTTAGTGTTAAACGCAATGCAGCGTATGAGTGCTATTGCTACAAAAACAAGAGAATTTGTAGACCTTTTAGAAGGTACAGGAACTAAAGTTTTAGACACACGTAAAACTACGCCAGGTATTAGAGCTTTAGAAAAATGGGCTGTAAAAATTGGAGGAGGAGAGAACCATCGTTTTGCGTTATACGATATGATTATGCTTAAAGATAATCATATAGATTTTGCTGGAGGAATTACAAAAGCAATAGATAAAACCAAGCAGTATTTAAAAGAGACTAACCGTGATTTAAAAATTATTGTTGAAGCTAGAGATTTAAATGAAATTAAAGAAATTTTAAAATCTGATGGTGTGTATCGTATTTTAATTGATAACTTTAATTACGAAGACACTAGAGAAGCTGTAAAGCTTATAGGTGATAAATGCTTAACCGAAAGTTCTGGAGGAATTAACGAAAATACGATTAGAGAATATGCACTTTGCGGTGTAGATTACA
Source organism: Mesoflavibacter zeaxanthinifaciens subsp. sabulilitoris (assembly GCF_014191595.1). Lineage (NCBI taxonomy): Bacteria > Pseudomonadati > Bacteroidota > Flavobacteriia > Flavobacteriales > Flavobacteriaceae > Mesoflavibacter > Mesoflavibacter zeaxanthinifaciens. Next base: position 127,559 of record NZ_JACHWV010000001.1, read on the forward strand.
TCTCTTCTGGAGCATTAACGCATTCAGTTTATAATAAAGATTTAAGTTTAAAAGCAGTTGAGTAGTAAATTAAAAATAAAGACTAAATTATTTTATGTCAAAAGCGATAGAGGATAAGCTAAATAAAATTCCTGTAGTTAACATAATTGTTAGATTATTAGGTAAAATTAAACTACCAGGATTAGAAGGTTTATCGCTTTATGATTTATTAGAATTGTACGTTATTGGTATAGCAAAAGGCGCATTAACAGCAAGAGCAAGTGCTATAGCTTATAGCTTTTTTATGGCGTTGTTTCCTTTTTTATTATTTATTTTAATAGTAATTCCTTTTATTCCAATAGACGATTTTCAAACCGATTTTTTAGTTTTCTTAGAGTCCTTTTTACCAGCAACAACTACAGATTTTTTTTATGAAAATATCTTTAATAACATAGAAGGAAATAAAGAAGGATTAATTTCATCTGTGTTTGTATTATCTATTTTTTTAATGGCAAATGGCGTTAATGCCTTATTTTCAGGTTTTGAAAATTCTTATCATGAACAATTATCTAGAAACGTTTTTAAACAATATTTATATGCGCTAGGAATAGCTTTAATATTAAGTTTTTTACTAATTGTAACTGTAGTAGTATTAGGGTATTTTCAAATATACGTCATGTCTACTTTTGAGGGATATATAGGTTCTAGAAATACAGATTTTTGGGCTAATTTTGCACAGTATATTTTCTTTGTTTTAATGGTGTATTTGGCAACTGCAGTATTATATTACTTTGGTACTGCAGAAGGTAAAACCTCCAAGTTTTTTTCGGTAGGTGCATTATTTACTACCATTTTAATTATGTTAACCTCATATTTATTTGGTATTTATATAGAAAATTTTGCAAAGTATAATGAACTTTATGGCTCAATCGGTGCATTACTAATATTGCTTTTTTATCTTTGGTTAAATGCCAATATTTTATTGTTAGGTTTTGAGTTAAATATTTCACTTAAACAATTAAGAAAAAGTTTTAAATGATAAAACACATCACATTATTACTATTGTTTTTCAGTCTATCAATGTCTGCTCAAGATATTTTTGGTAATTGGCAAACAATAAATGATAAAGGTGAAAAAAAGTCTACAGTAAAGATTTACGAAGAAAATGGAGTTGTTTACGGAAAAATAATACAAATTAATGACCAATCTAAAGTAAACGCTTTATGTACAAAATGTGAAGGTGATGATAATAACAAACCTATTTTAGGTTTAATCATCATAAAAGATGCAGTTAAAGACGGTAAATATTATAAAGGCGGAACTATTTTAGATCCTCAAAACGGAAATACCTATAAACTAAGATTAGCAATAAACGATAAAGGTCAACTTCAAGTAAGAGGTTATTTAGGATTTATATACTCTACACAATATTGGGAAAAAGTAAAATAACTTTTAAAACTAAATCAAATTGCATTTTATAGACGTCATTTTACCAATTCCGTTAGAAAAACGCTTTACTTATAATATAACACAAGCAGAAAGTGAGTTTTTGCAAGTAGGAATGCGTGTGTCAATTCCTTTTGGTAAAACTAAAATCTACACAGGTATTGTTGCAAATATCCATCAAACTGCACCTTTAGTTTATGATGCTAAAGAGATTCATCAAATTTTAGATGAAGCTCCAATAGTTACCCAACAACAACTTAGGTTATGGCAATGGATAGCTAAATATTATATGTGTACAGAAGGCGAAGTCATGCGTGCAGCCTTACCAAACGCTTTTTTGTTAGAAAGTGAAACTATAATAAGCCTAAATAAAACATCTGTAATTAATGAAGAAGATTTAAAAGATGATGAGTTTTTAATTTACGAAGCTTTGCAACATCAATCGTCGTTAAAAATTCAAGATATATCTAACATTTTAGATAAAAAAAATGTGCTTCCTGTAGTTAAACGTTTGGTCGAAAAAGAAGCAGTAATCCTCAATGAAGAAATTTACGAAAAGTATAAGCCAAAATACGTTAGATACGTAAAGTTAAGTAGCAAGTATGCTTCTGAAGCTGAGCTAAATTCGCTTTTAGGCAATTTAAACAAAAATGCAACCAAACAAAAAGAGGTTATTTTAAATCTCTTTACTATATCTGCAAGAACAAAAAAACCGGTTAAAGTTTCAGAGTTGATAGAAGTTAGTAAGACAACATCTTCAACCATTAAAGCGTTGGTAGATAAAAATATTTTAGAAGAATATCATATTCAAACCGATCGTGTACAATATAATGGTGAAGAAAACTCAGAAAGTAAGCAGTTAAATCAATATCAAACTGAAGCTTTACAGCAAATAAAAAATCAGTTTGAAAACCAAAACGTTGTGTTGTTACATGGTGTAACATCTTCGGGTAAAACAGAAGTTTATGTAAAGCTAATTGAAGATGTAATAGCTGAAGGAAAACAAGCCTTGTATTTACTTCCTGAAATTGCACTAACTACACAATTGGTTAGTCGTTTACAGGATTATTTTGGAGAGCAAGTAGCAGTATTTCACAGTAAATATTCTGCACACGAGCGTGTAGAGGTTTATAATAATGTACTACATAATTCCGCGAAAGCGAAAATAATTTTAGGCGCACGATCATCCATATTTTTACCATTTGATAATTTAGGATTAATCATAGTAGATGAAGAGCATGAGCAATCTTTTAAACAATTTGATCCAGCACCACGTTATCACGCACGTGATTCTGCGGTTGTGTTAGCATCGTTTTTTAAGGCAAAAATTTTATTAGGAAGCGCAACACCAAGCTTAGAAAGTTATCATAATGCACAAGAAAAAAAATATGGATTAGTAGAAATAACTAGGCGCTATAATAATGTACAAATGCCAGATATAGAACTGGTAGATTTAAAAGATAAGTACAAGAAAAAGCGTATGAAAGGTCATTTTTCTGATCGATTAATTGAAGAAATAACAGAAACTTTAAAAGAAGGATATCAAGTTATTTTGTTTCAAAATAGACGAGGTTATTCTCCAATTGTAGAGTGTACAACTTGTGGTCACTCGCCACAATGTCCAAATTGCGATGTTAGTTTAACTTACCATCAATATCGTAAACAATTACGTTGTCATTATTGTGGTTATGTTATTGCTATGCAGCAAAAATGTATGGCTTGTGGCACACCAGATTTAGATACTGTAGGATTTGGTACAGAGCAAATAGAAGCTGAGGTAAAAGAACTATTTCCAGATTTTAAGGTAGCAAGAATGGATTTAGATACTACACGAGGAAAATTTGGTTACGAGAAGATTATTACCGCTTTAGAACAACAAGAAATTGACATTTTAGTTGGTACACAAATGCTAACTAAAGGTTTAGATTTTAGAAATGTAAAATTAGTTGGTATAATGAATGCCGATAACATGTTAAATTTTCCTGACTTTAGAGCACATGAGAGAAGTTTTCAATTAATGCTACAAGTATCAGGTCGTGCAGGACGTACCGAAAAAAGAGGTAAGGTTTTGATACAAACATACAATCCGTATCATAAAATTTTACAACAAGTGTCTACAAATGATTATGTAGGTATGTTTAAAGAGCAGCTAGAAGAACGATATAATTATAAATATCCACCATTTTATCGATTAATAAAAATCACCCTAAAACATCGTGATTATAATAAAGTTAATTTGGCTGCAGATTGGTTAGCTAAAGCATTGGTACAATTGTTTAAAAATAATGTTTTGGGACCAGAGTTTCCGCCAGTATCAAGAATTCGTAATCAGTATCATAAAAACATTTTGATTAAAATACCTCAAGGTCAACATCTAGGTAAAACAAAAGAAGCTATAAAACGTGTAGAAACTACTTTTAATGCAATAGGAGATTTTAAAGCAGTACGTTTAATAATGAATGTGGATAATTATTAAGTGTAATCCAAAAAAAATCCCATTTCAAAAAGAAACAGGATTTTAATTTTTTATAGTAGAGTAGTAGTTTAGATGCTATTTAAAGCTTCAACTAATTGTGTTTTCTTGTTTCTACTTAACGGTATTTCGTAAGCGCCAACTTCAACATTTTTACTATTAAATCTATCTATTTTATCAAGGTTAACAATATAAGATTTGTGTATTCTTAAAAACTTTCCTTCTGGTAATTCTTTTTCAAAAGCTTTCATTGTAGATAGGACAACAAGGCTAGTATCTTCTGTAACAAGTTTTACATAATCACCAAGTGCTTCGATCCATTTAATGTCCTTAATATAAACCTTACGTTTTTTTAGATTACTTTTTACAAAAATATGTTCGCCTTCTTCTTGACTAAAGTCTTGTTTAAGTTTGTGTTGCTCTACAGCTTTTTCTACAGCTTGATTAAAACGATCTCTAGAGATTGGCTTTTGTAAGTAATCTGTAGCATCGTAATTAAAAGCTTTAAAAGCATACTCGGTTTTTCCTGTAACAAAAATAATTTGAGGCTTATTATTTAAAACGTCCAGAAGCTCAAAACCATTAAGAACAGGCATTTCTATATCTAAAAAGATAAGATCTACCTTATGGGTGTTTAGACCATTTTTGGTTTCTAAAGCACTGCTGTATTCAGCAATTAGATTAAGGTTGTTGTTGCCTTCAATAAGTTTTACAATAGACAATCTTTGTATTGCCGAGTCATCTACAACTACACAATTTAGTATCATAGCGTAAGTGTTAAGGTTAAGTTATCGACAATAGTACAAAAAATACGGATTAAAACCAAAAAACATCGGTAAAATGATTTTTTTAACATAAAAATAAAATCATTCGAATATACATTTAAAAAGTCGTTTAACAGAAATATTTACAAGGGTATTGTGTTATTAAATAAAAAGAATTACTTTTGCACTCATTTTTAACACAATAAAATAGATTTTTATGAATCATTATGAAACTGTTTTCATCTTAAATCCCGTTTTATCTGAAACACAGATAAAGGAGACAGTAAAGAAATACGAAGATTTTCTTGTTTCTAGAGGAGCTAAGATGGTATCAAAAGAAGATTGGGGACTAAAAAAATTAGCTTACCCTATTCAAAACAAAAAAAGTGGTTTTTATCACTTATTTGAGTACCAAGTAGAAGGAGAAGTAATAGAGCCTTTAGAGTTAGAATTTAGACGTGACGAGCGTTTTATGCGTTATTTAACTGTAGCAATGGACAAGCACGCTGTTGCATGGGCAGAACGTAGAAGAGAAAAACTTAAACAAAAAGCGTAATCATCATGGCAAGTATCGAACAACAAGCAAAAGGAAAAAAAGAAGGAGAAATTAGATATTTAACTCCTTTAAATATAGAAACTAACAAGACTAAAAAGTATTGTCGTTTTAAAAAGTCTGGTATTAAGTATGTAGATTACAAAGATGCAGACTGGTTATTAAACTTTGTAAACGAGCAAGGTAAAATTTTACCAAGACGTTTAACAGGTACTTCTTTAAAATATCAAAGAAAAGTATCTGTAGCTGTAAAAAGAGCTCGTCACTTAGCTTTGTTACCATACGTAACAGATTTATTAAAATAAAATTATCATAACACAATGGAACTTATATTAAAACAAGACGTTGAAAACGTAGGATTTAAAGACGATGTTGTAACGGTAAAGAACGGTTATGGTAGAAACTTCTTAATCCCAACAGGACAAGCAATTTTAGCAACAAAATCTGCTAAAAAGGCATTAGAGGAAACTTTAAAGCAACGTGCATTTAAAGATAAAAAAGTAATTGAAGAAGCTAACAAAACGTTAGAAGCTTTAAAACAATTAGACATAAAAATAGCTGCAAAAGCTACAGAAGGAGCATCTGCAGGAGATAAATTATTTGGTTCTGTAACTAAATTAGATTTAGTAGAAGCATTTGAAAAAGAAGGACATACTGTAGATAAGAAGTATGTTTCTATCGTTGGAGGTAACATTAAGCGTTTAGGTCTATATACGGCTACTGTACGTTTACACCGTGAAGCATCTACAGATATCGAATTTGAAGTTGTAGCGCAATCTTAAAATAAGTTAACAAACAAGTTAGCAAATTTTAAATAAAAATTAAAGCCACCTAAAAGGTGGCTTTTTTTATGTTAATTTTACAATATATTTATTGTGTATCCATAATAAAAAATATCAGCTTAATGAATAATGTTAAATCAACTTACACCTTTATTTTACCAATAATACTATTTTTGGTTGTATTGTCTTGTAATAATAAAAACAAACAAGATGTAAAACCACAATTAAAACCAAATCAAACCACATCTATTTTACTTAAAAAGTTTAAGTATCGTAGTGATGATAAACCAATAATTAGCGTACATCGAGGCGGAAAAGGATTAAGTAATTATCCAGAAAACTGCCTAGAAACCTTAAAGTATATTAATGATAGTATATCTGCTATTTATGAGATTGATGTAGCACAAACTAAAGATAGTGTATTAGTTTTAATGCACGATAATAGTTTGGATCGCACAACAACGGGTACTGGCAAATTAACTAACTATACTTATAAGCAACTTCAACAGTTTAATTTGGTGGATGATTTTGGCACAGAAACAAACTTTAAGATACCTACACTTAAAGATGTACTTCTATTTGCAAAACAGAACAATATTGTATTAACACTAGATAAAAAACGAAGTGTAGATTATAAATCTATTGTAAATTTAGTTAATCAATTACAAGCACAAGATCAAGTTGTTTTAATCACTTACGATATACAACAAGCTACAGAAGCTTATGCAATTGCACCTCATTTATTACTTTCTGTTTCAGCAAGAAATACAAAAGAATTAGATTGGCTTTTACACTCAAAAATACCAACCCAAAATATGTTAGCATTTACGGGTACAAGATTATCGTCAGATAGTTTGTATAAAGCCATACATAAATTAGGTGTCAAAACCATTTTAGGTACTTTAGGAAACTTAGACAAACAAGCAAAAACAAAATCTGACACATTATATAGACATTGGATGCAAAAAGGTATAGATGTTTTTGCAACAGATAGACCATTTGAAGCCGCTAATGCTTTACAAATTTCAAAATAAAAACACATGAAATACGCAAGACTTACAAAAGAACAATTTGAAGAACTGCACCAAGAATTTATCAACTTTTTAGCCACACAATCTATCACAGCAGAAGAGTGGCAAACCATTAAAACAGAAAAACCAGAAGTAGCCGAACAAGAGCTAGATGTATTTAGTGATTTGGTTTGGGAAGGCGTATTAACAGCAGCCAAATACTTAGAACATATTTCGCCTAAAAACATACATCTTTTTGCATTAAACGACGATCATATGCATTTAATAGGGATAAAAATTGAAAAAGAAGATGTAGATGTAACTACACAAGAAGGCTTTAATTGGTTACGTAATAATTTAATGGACGAAAGTGTAGAGTTTGCTCAAGCAAAAAAAGAATATTCTGATGACAAAAACCTAGATAAATTTGCACTTATTCAACAAGGAAGCAATATTACAAAAGGTGAGTTGTATGAGTATATGAACAATTTAATCAATTAAAATAGTCACTTCTGCATAGATAGTAATCTCAATAATTAACTTTCGTTATTTGTAACTAAACTACTATTTTTGCTACTAAGCTTTTTAAAGTGAAATAAAAGAATAATCATTTAAATAAATTTCTGCATTCGCAGGAAGTTAATATGGCACAAAAACCAAGCATACCAAAAGGAACCAGAGATTTTAATCCAGAAGAAGTCGCAAAACGAAACTATATTTTTAATACTATAAAATCAAAATTTGAACGTTTTGGATTTATGCCAATAGAAACACCAAGTTTTGAAAACTCAGACACTTTAATGGGTAAATATGGAGAAGAAGGTGATCGCTTGATTTTTAAAATATTAAATAGTGGAGATTACCTTTCTAAAGCAGATCAAAAAGCTTACGACGATAAGGATTCTAATAAATTAACGTCAAGTATATCAGAAAAAGCCCTTCGTTACGACTTAACCGTTCCATTTGCAAGATACGTGGTACAACACCAAAACGAGATAGAATTTCCGTTTAAACGTTACCAAATGCAACCAGTTTGGCGTGCAGATAGACCGCAAAAAGGACGTTTTAGAGAGTTTTATCAGTGCGATGCAGATGTGGTAGGTAGTAATAGTTTGTGGCAAGAAGTTGAGTTAGTACAATTATATGACGAAGTGTTTACAGCACTTAAACTAGAAGGCGCAACTATAAAAATTAATAATCGAAAAATCTTATCAGGTATTGCAGAAGTTATAGGTGCAAGTGATAAATTAATAGATTTTACAATAGCTTTAGATAAACTTGATAAAATAGGCGAGGAGAAGGTAAAAGAAGAAATGCTTAGTAAAGGTATAAGTCCTGAAGGTATAGAAAAACTTCAACCTTTATTTACATTATCAGGAGATTTTGGAACACAAGTTGAAAGTTTAAACTCTATTTTAAGTACTTCTGAAGAAGGAAAAAAAGGTATTGAAGAACTTCAGTTTATAAATACAGCAATATCAGAACTTGGTTTAAAATCTGCTATCCTTCAACTTGATGTTACCTTAGCAAGAGGCTTAAACTATTATACAGGAGCAATTTTTGAAGTTTCAGCTCCAAACGTAGCAATGGGATCTATTGGCGGAGGCGGAAGATACGATGATTTAACAGGTATCTTCGGGATGAAAAATATGAGTGGTGTTGGTATTAGTTTTGGGCTAGATCGTATTTATTTAGTATTAGAAGAGCTAGAATTGTTTCCTGAAACTATAACAAAATCTACAGAAGTATTGTTTATTAATTTTGGAGAAAAAGAAGCATTATATTCTCTAAAAGCAATAAAAACCTTACGCGAAAACGGTATAAATGCAGAGCTTTATCCTGATAATGCAAAAATGAAAAAGCAAATGAATTATGCTAACAAAAGAAATATTCCTTTTGTAATAATTGTAGGAGAACAAGAAATAGAAAACAACCTTTTTGCTTTAAAAAACATGATTACCGGAGAGCAACAAAATGTTAATTTAGAGCAAGTTGTTAAAAAATTTAGCTAAAAACCTTATCTTTAGGTTTTTGCTATTTAAATGAAAAATCTGCTTTTTCTACTAAATTTACTATTTACACTAGTATTATTTGGTCAAAATCAAGCAAACAATTGGTATTTTGGTCAAAATGCTGGTATTAATTTTAGTAACGGTATACCTGTAGCTCTTGATGATGGAGTCTTGAATACACCCGAAGGTTGTTCTACAATTTCGGACAGTAATGGAAATTTATTGTTTTATACTGACGGTATTGATGTATGGAATAAAAATCACCAACTAATGCCAAACGGAACAGGTTTGTTAGGTTCAATTTCTAGTACTCAATCAGGTATTATCATACCTCATCCAGGAAATATTAATCTATACTATGTGTTTTCCTTGCCAGAAACAGGAGGAGAAAATGGGTTAAGATATAGTTTGGTAGATATGTCATTAGATTCTGGGTTAGGAGATGTTGTCACTTCAGAAAAAAATGTACTTTTATATGAATCAACTTCAGAGAAGATTTCTGCAATAAAACATACAAATGAAAATGATATTTGGGTTGTTTCTCATGCAAGTGATTCAAACAAATTTGTTAGTTATTTAGTAACTAATAATGGTATTCAAATGAGTCCTGTAGAGACGCAAATTGGTCATACGCCAATAGATATTTACGATAATGTTGGAGCAATGAAGATATCTCCAGATGGTACAAAATTAGCTGTAGCTTACTCTTCTGAAGTATTAGATTTATTTGAGTTTAATGCTACAACAGGTAAACCAAGTAATAATATTCAAATAACAGATTTTGATCAAGGTCTGCCTCTTAGCTATATTTATGGTGTAGAGTTTTCTTCTAACAGTAAATATCTTTATGTATCAGAAACTCAAGACGGAATTATACAATTTGATACATCAAATTTTAATTATAATGATATCATAAATTCAAGATACGATTTAACAACAAACGGAGAGTCTTTTGGAGATTTTCCTCATAGTGCTTTACAATTAGGTCCAGATAAGAAAATTTATGTAGCACATTTTGAGTATGATTATTTAGGCGTTATTAATAATCCTAATGCATATGGTGATCAAGCAGATTATCAGTATGATGGCGTTTACTTGACAACTGGTGTATCTAAAGCAGGATTACCACCATTTATTCAATCTTTTTTTGATTCTTATATAAAATTTGAAGGAAATTGTTTTGGAGAATTTACTGAATTTGAGGTTAGTGGTAACGAAATTTTTGACTCAGTCTTATGGGATTTTGGAGACGGTACGTTTTCTAATCAAGAAACTGTAAATCATTTATACGATGCACCAGGAGAATATCAAGTAGCAATTACTTTGGTAGATGGCTTTAATGTAATTGAGCAAAACCAAACTATTACTATTTATGATGTACCAGTTATTACTTCGTCGTCAGATATTATTTTATGTTCAGATAGCTTTGATGATCCTTTAGATTTTAACTTTCAAAACCAATCCATATTAAATATTGAGTCAAATGGGCAATTTATGACGTCTTATCATAATAGTTTTGTAGAAGCAGAACTAAATTTAAACCCTATAGAGTTACCTTTTCAAAGTGAAAATATAGAAACAACAATTTATGTGCGAGTTTTTAATAAAAATAATCCGGATTGTTTTACTGTTTCACAATTTCAAATTATTTATCTAGAAACTCCTGATTTTGAATTTAATGAAAACTGGTATTTGTGTAAAAACGAAGAGGTAACAGTTTCTGTTCCCTATGGTTTTGATAGTATATTGTGGTCTACGGGAGAAGTGTCTAACACGATAACTCTAAATGAAACTGGTGAATATTGGGTAGAAGTATCTAATTACTATAATGATATAACTTGTACAGAGATTAAGTATTTTAATGTTTCAAATTCTGATGTTGCTGAAATCACGAATATTACTGTAGACGACTGGACAAGCAACAGTAATTCAATAATAGTTGAAGCAGAAGGAATTGGTAATTATGAATATTCTATAGATGGAATATTTTTTCAGGACAGTAACGTATTTAACGATGTTAAGTATGGAGACTATACCGTATATGTTAGAGATAAAAACAATTGTGGAGTAGTAAGTGAAGATGTTTTTTTAATTTATTATCCTAGTTTTTTTACACCTAATAATGATGGAATAAATGATGCTTGGAAGATTAAAAGTATAGCTTCTGAAAGTAGTTATACTATAGACATTTTTGATAGGTACGGTAAATTTATTAAACAATTAAACCCAGATGATAATTCTTGGGATGGTACTTTTAATGGCTTAAATCTTAGATCTGATGATTATTGGTTTATACTAACACGGTATGACGGAAGGACTTATGCTGGTCATTTTGCATTAAAAAGATAAAAAAAAGCCGAAACATACGTTTCGGCTTTTTAATTGTAAGGCTTTGGTTTTATTTATTCAATCAGGACTTTTTTAGAAATTTCACCAACATCAGTTTTCATTTTAATAATGTAAGTGCCTGTACTTAATTTACCTGTTTTTAAAGCAGTATAATCTAAAGTATCAATATCTGTTTCGCTAAATATTTCTTGAGATAAAATGTTATATAACTTAACAGATGTTATGTTGTGTAACTTAGGGTTATTAATAATAATACTAGTTTGACTATTGTTGTAGTATGTATTAATATCTTGAACAATTACATTATCTTCAATACTAAGAGTAGAAGAAGTACTAAATACCATAGAGAAACGATCTAGATATTCGCCAGCAGGCAGATTAATAGTAAAATCGTTAGCTTTAATATCATGATATGTACTTGTTGCATTATCAAAGATATAAATCTCTAAATTATCAGGAACATTTTCTAAAGCATCAATAGTAAAAGTATTGTTACCACTATCATCAGTATGTATACCAATAGGTAATACGGTATTAACATCGATAACATCAGTCCCTTGAATAATAAATTTCTTACCTTCAATCATCCAATACATATCATCTACTTGGTGTTGTTTGATTTCTCCATCATATCCCCAATCATGAGAAGGAGTAGCATGAGAATCTTGAGTAACTAAAAGTTGTCTATGTATACCGTTTACAGTATTGATACCAAGTCTAATTTTTAAACGGTTATCAATATTGTATGCAGATGCGCTTTCGTTAATATTAGCAGTTCTAACAAAAGTAGAAGAAGAGCTACCTTCTTTTTCAAAAAGACGTTGCGCATTAGTAAATCTGATAGTACCAGTAGCTTCACTTTTAACAAAGAATCCTTGTCCAACCGGAATATAACGACCAGGTAATTTAGAAGGTGTACCACCAGTAGCAACCATAGGATCATTTGTCCCGTATGTTGCAGCAGGAGTAACACCAGATAAATTATAGGTAGCGTAACCACCTTGGTATTCTGCTAGTATATGAGATCCTCCGCCCCAATGTTCCCAGAAGTATAACGTACCGGTAGTCGCACCAGCCGCATCAATAGTAGGAGCGTTGTCCATTATAAATTGATGAGCATCAATAGCAGAAGCATAAGGGTTACCAACTAAATATTCATTATTAGCAGTAATAGGTAAAGTAATATCGCCATTATTAGGTTTACCTTGATAGGTATAATTTTGTTCTAAAGTAACATTACCAGAAGTGTTAGCCACACCTTTCATAGTAAATCCTTCCCCAGGAAGTAAAGAACCTGTACTACGTACGTGTTGCCAATCTGCATAAGCACCAGATTGATTAGCGTATTTCCAAATCCAATAATCTGCAATACCAATAGGCGAACCAGAAGATCCATTATACCCATTAGTAATAAAGTTAATATTAGTAGGTGCAGCCGGATTAGTACCATCTCTAAAGACATTAGGTAAAGTGTAACTATTGTTATTAGTCGTAGAGTTAATCATACCAACAGGAGATGCCCAATAATTATAAGTATATAAATCGCGTGTGCCTTGTTGATCACGTTCTAAACTACCAGAACTAGTAGGATCTAAATCACTATCTGTTGTTTGTATTAACTGTGATTCTCCTTCTAAATCAATTTTACCATCAATTTTAAGGTAGTGAGTTACAGTTAATCCATTACCCGCATTTGTAGCAGTATCACCAGAAAGTTCAAGTTCGTTGGCAGTAACAAATAAACCAAGAACAGAACGGTTTAGATTATTAGCAGTAGGTAAACTGGCATTGTCCATAGTAATATTATGAGACGTTTCTACAATATTCCAATCTACAGTAATTGTAGGATCAACAATAGAAGCAGAGCCAGGAATATATTGCTCAGCACCATTAGTCCAAGAAGCGTTGTTAGTCCAAAGACCATTACTTGTTGTTGTATATGGTAATGGAGATGTTTGATATTCTAAATTAAATTCTGAAGGTTCAGCTAAACTACCTCTGTTTCCGTTACCTGATACGTCATTTAAATGAGTACCTATGTAAGAATTCATATTATAGTAAGCCAATAAATTATTCCAGTTAACAACAGAAATATCATTTTTTGTTACAGTAGCTGGTAGTACATCACCATTAACCATTGATGCATTTTCGATTAATTCTTGGTTCATTACAAATCTTAATTGATCTAAAGTTAAAGCTCTATCCCAAATTCTAATTTCATCTAAATCACCTTTAAAAAAGTCAATAATATTAGATTTGTCAATGTAAACAGCTCCAATAGCTAAAGAAGATCCGTTTGGTGTAGATGATGTGATTACTTTGGTGTTATCTAAAACACCATCAATATAAATATTTGCTGTTGTACCATCATATGTCACTGCTACATGATGCCACACGTTGTCAGGAAGTTGTGTGTTTGCATCAATCCTATCTGTAGTTGTATTTGTGCCTACTGAGAAAGCAGGATAATTATTATTTGTTAAAAATAATTTATAACCAACAGTACCATTATTTTTAGCTAATATTGTTTTATCTGTACCTAAAGCATTTGCTCCATCTGGTTTTACCCAAGCAGAAGCTGTAAAGCTACCGGCTAGATCTACTTTATCACCAATATTAGTATAGTTATCAATGCCGTCAAAACCAAGTTGTCTTTCTCTAACTTCTTCATGAGCAATACCAATCGTAAAATATTTTGTGCCATCAAAGTCAAATGTACCTTCTCTTGTAGGTATACCATTAAATGTAGATGGATCTAAAAATACTGTTCTTAAATTTGTAGAGAAAGTAGGGTCATCTGCGACAAGCATTACATAAGCATCATTACCTGTTAAAGGCGGTAGGCCAGCTAGGTCAGAGTCAAAAACAGATAGCTCTACAGTACCAACATCGTCACCTGCTGTTTCGACTATTTTCCAAATTCTATTCATTACATCAGTAACAGTTGTAACAGTAGCTGGTCCTAAGCTAACAACAATTGATGTGGCTGATGAGTTTGTATTTTGTCCATTATTTCCCCAAAGAAGATATTCGTTACTTGTGTTAAAAGTTTGAGAATTTAGGTTATTAGTTAACTCAGTGTTATTTAAAGAGAATGAAACAATAGCACTGTTATTTACACTTTTTGATTGTTTTTGATATAAATCAGAATTATCGTCACGACCAATACCGGCAATATCATAATTATAACCTGCATTAGCAGACGTATCCCAAATTATAGTTCCGTCTGAAGCTACGTAATCTTTAGAAGTACCGTTTACGCCTAAAGTAATACCGTATTTAATTGCTAGATAAGATTCTATTCTATTTCTTTCATCTGTAACAGAAGCATTATTTTTTCTAGAAGAGAAAGTAATAATTTCCGCTATTGTACCGTAGTAACTAGCTCTGTAGGCTTGACTTCTACCAATCCAATAATTTGAATTGTTAATGTTTGTAAATTGAGGTGAACCTACTTCATAATTATCTACTTTAACTCCATTATATAATACTTCTTGAGCAGTAGGAGATATGCTGCTATTATTTCTAGCATTAATTATACCTACATTATTATATGAAGGTGCAGCACCAGTTTGAGCAACACCATATCCTCTTAAATTAATATCAGATGGATTAGGTTCTGGAGTAGAGGATATAGCATAAGTTAAAACTTCGTTATTCATTCTAACGGTATATCCGCCCCAACCAATTCCTGTAACATCTTTATCTGTATTATCTCCAGGGTTAGCGTCACCACAAAACATATCCATAGCACCATAAGAACTGTTTACAGTTTCTTCAGGAAAAGCAACTATAAATATATCTTGAGTATGAAAGCCTGTAGAGCCTTCAAGATATTGTTGTGGCGTGTAATTAAAATTAGTCTCGTAAGGTGCATTAGGAGTATTATTAAAGTCTACTACAGCATTATAATTAACATTTTTACCATAAATATCTCGGTAAGAAGGTTCTTGTCCTGTTGTATGAACCGTTGCATTGTTAGTGTTAGCTTGGTCAAACCATGTGCTTAATGGTTGGTTGTCAGATAAACCTGCACCATCATTAGCTTTAAGCCATAATTCTAAATCTGTAGTTACTCCACCTGGTCCTTCACTTAAAGGTGTTAATCCATAACCTTGAATATTAAAAGTGAAAGGGTTTTCGTTAGAATCATTGTTGGCTATAGAAACAGTAGCGCCTCTTAAACCATTACCAGAAGGATCAAAGGTTATATCAAAAGTTGTAAAGTTTCCTGCTGTAATAGAGTTAGAAGGTGTTGATGTAAGTGTGAAATCCCCTGAATTAGGTCCTGATATAGTAATGTAAGGAGATGGATCTGTAAGGTTTAACGTTAATAAACCTGTATTATTAATAGTGAAAGTGTGTGTAGTTGATCCAGCAGCAACATTAATACTTCCAAAATCAGTATCATCTGCAGTAGAAGGTGTAATGTCATTATTTAAAATATCCGTAGAGTTACCTTCTACCGCTATTTCTGGTAAAGGTGTAGTTACAGCTGATAATGAAATATCATCAATAGCCATATCGCTTCTATAATTAGAACCAGTTGTTCCAGAAATTTTTATAGTAACTGTTTGTCCTAAATAAGCTGATAAATCTATAGAGGCTAGGCTCCAAATAGAACCATTACTTGTGTGTTGTTGACCTGTAACCGAAAATATATTGTGATCAAATGTTACACCATTATTAGTACTTAAGTCTACACTTAAAGTTCCCATATTGCTACCATACATATGATAGTAAAATGAAAAATTAGCAGAACTTGCAGAAGACAAATCAAAACAAGGACTTATTAAATCACTTGTATTGTTAAAATTGCTCGAGGCTTCTGTATATAAATACCAATTACCTCCATTAGCACTATTTGGACCAGTACTATTAGAAGGCGTTCCGTTTTGGTTTCTTGTCCAATCAAAGTTATCTGTTGTGCTTTGCGTCCATTGCCCTATACCAGATTCAAAATTTTCATTGTAAGGGAAACTACTAACTATAGAAGAACAAGAACCAGAACAGCCACCACTAACATTAAAGTTTAAAGTTGTGCCGGAAGCGTTAGCACTTGCTCCAGAATTTGTTAAAACTGTACTACCAGAAGAAGTTATAGTTATATTTGAAGCGCCACCATTCCAACCATCTCCATAAGTATCGTACATTATTATATAATAATTATTACCGTCAGGAATACAACCTAATAATACTGTTGTAGAATAAGAATCGTCACAGCACCCATTGTAACCATTATCTATAGTGGCTATGAGCGTATTAGAAGGATCGTAAATTTCTACTCTATTTTCTGAAGACCAACTAGGCCAATTTACACTTACTTCAACAATTGATGTTTGTGCGAAAGAAAATGTTACAAACATTAAAAACAATACTAATGTGTATACTTGTTTTAATGTTAGCTTTTTCAAACTCTTTGGGGTAGAATTTTTCATAAGCAGGTTTGTTTTGGGTTGGGATTAACATTAATATGTGTTAAAACTATGTAAATCAATGATTAAGTGCAAAAATATTCGATGAAATACATTGTTAAGCAGAAATTACTTACAAAAATCACGATAAAAAGAAGTTTATTTCGTTTAAGTGTTAAATTGAATAATTATTTAATAAAAAAGCCGAAACATACGTTTCGGCTTTTTATTGTAAGGCTATGGTTTTATTTATTCAATCAGGACTTTTTTAGAAATTTCAACAACATCAGTTTTCATTTTAATAATGTAAGTACCTGTACTTAATTTACCTGTTTTTAAAGCAGTATAATCTGAAGTATCAATATCTGTTTCGCTAAATATTTCTTGAGATAAAATATTGTATAACTTAACAGATGTTATGTTGTGTAACTTAGGGTTATTAATAATAATACTAGTTTGACTATTATTGTAGTATGTATTAATATCTTGAGCAATTACATTATCTTCAATACTAAGAGTAGAAGAAGTACTAAATACCATAGAGAAACGATCTAGATATTCACCTGCTGGTAGATTAATAGTAAAATCGTTGGCTCTAATATCATGATATGTACTTGTTGCATTATCAAAGATATAAATCTCTAAATTATCAGGAACATTTTCTAAAGCATCAATAGTAAAAGTATTGTTACCACTATCATCAGTATGTATACCAATAGGTAGTACGGTATTAACATCGATAACATCGGTTCCTTGAATAATGTATTTATTACCTTCAATCATCCAATACATATCATCTACTTGGTCTTCATTATTAACACCATCATATCCCCAATCTTCTCCTACAGTAGCGTGAGAATCTTTAGTAACTAAAAGTTGTCTATGTATACCGTTTACAGTATTGATACCAAGTCTAATTTTTAAACGGTTATCAATATTGTATGCAGAAGTAGTCTCGTTAGTATTAGCAGTTCTAACAAAAGTAGAAGAAGAGCTGCCTTCTTTTTCAAAAACACGTTGCGCATTAGTAAATCTGATAGTACCAGTAGCTTCACTTTTAACGAAGAATCCTTGTCCAACTGGAATATAACGCCCAGGTAATTTAGAAGGCGTACCACCAGTAGCAACCATAGGGTCATTTGTTCCATAAGAAGCAGCAGGAGTAGCACCAGATAAATTATAGGTAGCGTAACCACCTTGGTATTCTGCTAGAAGATGAGATCCTCCGCCCCAATGTTCCCAGAAGTATAATGTACCGGTAGTCGCACCAGCTGCATCAATAGTAGGTGCGTTGTCCATTATAAACTGATGAGCATCAATAGCAGAAGCATAAGGGTTACCAACTAAATATTCATTATTAACAGTAATAGGTAAAGTAATGTCACCATTATTAGGTTTACCTTGATAGGTATAATTTTGTTCTAAAGTAACATTACCAGAAGTGTTAGCCACACCTTTCATAGTAAATCCTTCCCCAGGAAGTAAAGAACCGGTACTACGTACATGTTGCCAATCTGCATAAGCGCCAGATTGATTAGCGTATTTCCAAATCCAATAATCTGCAATACCAATAGGCGAACCAGAAGATCCATTATACCCATTAGTAATAAAGTTAATATTAGTAGGTGCAGCCGGATTAGTACCATCTCTAAAGACATTAGGTAAAGTGTAACTATTGTTATTAGTAGTAGAGTTAATCATACCAACAGGAGATGCCCAATAATTATAAGTATATAAATCGCGTGTACCTTGTTGATCACGTTCTAAACTACCAGAGCTAGTAGGATCTAAATCACTGTCTGTTGTTTGTATTAACTGTGATTCTCCTTCTAAATCAATTTTACCATCAATTTTAAGGTAGTGAGTTACAGTTAATCCATTACCCGCATTTGTAGCAGTATCACCAGAAAGTTCAAGTTCATTAGCAGTAACAAATAAACCAAGAACAGAACGGTTTTGATTGTTAGCAGTAGGTAAACTGGCATTGTCCATAGTAATATTATGAGACGTTTCTACAATATTCCAATCTACAGTAATGTTAGGATCAACAATAGAAGCAGAGCCAGGAATGTATTGCTCAGTACCATTAGTCCAAGAAGAGTTGTTAGTCCAAAGACCATTACTTGTTGTTGTATATGGTAATGGAGCAGCTTGATTATCCATAATATTTTTACCAGTTACTAGATACTTTATTCTAACCCAGTTTTTGTGTCCAGAACCATCAACAACTGTTGTTCCATAAAATTCATTTATGTTATGGTAAGCTTGCATCTCATTCCACGGTAAACCTGTAGCTTCATTAAGCGTGATAGTTTGTGGAAGGTAAGCACCATTAACATTACCGCTAAGGTTTTCTAGTTCTTGATTCATTAGAAATTTGATTTGGTTTTGAGTTAATACTCTATCCCAAATTCTTACTTCATCTATATCTCCATTAAAAGAATTACTAATAGTGTTTTTATCTATATAGTTTACACCAATAGCAAAATAATCTGTAGTGGCAACAGGAATTGCTACTCCACCAATAGGACTATTACCGTCTTCTACACCATCTATATATAGCCTTAAATTACCACCAGAATAGGTATATGCAATATGATGCCAATTAGTATCGGTTATTGAAGTAGCAGATTGTGCATAATTTGTACCATTAATATTGGCTCTAACTCTTCCGTTACTCATAATTTCGAAATTATAAGCATTTCCTTTAGAGACATAATCACCTCCGTTTCCTAGATTTCTAACCCATGCAGATACTGTAAAAGAATTATTAAGGTTTACAAAGTTTTCACCTACTAAAAAATCACCAGCAGAAAATTCTACATTATATTTTCCTTCAACTCTTGAAGCAATACCAAAAGTGAAGTATTTAGTGTTTTCAAAATCGTACCAAGTTTCAAAAGTTGATCCATTAACATTCATAGGAATAACGTCAACAATATCATTAGATCCAAAAGATGAAGAGTTAGAAACGACTAAGGCATATTCTTGATCAGCAGCTTTAGTAGGTAGCACAGATGAAGGAATTGATATTTTAACATCTCTAACATCATTTCCATTTTCAACAATTTTCCAACGTCTATCAAATAAAGTTGTTACAGAAGTTGAAGATGCGCCTAAGTTTACAGATAGAACAGTAGATCCTGATAATGCACCATTGTTGTGTCCCCAAACTAAAAAGTCTCTATCATTATCAAAGTTATTGGTATTGTTTGAGTTTGTTGTTGATATGTCCCCATGTCCAATTGTAATAACGCTAGATGTATTAATACTTTTAGATTGTTTTTGTTGGTGGTTAGAAGCATCGTCTCTAAATATTCCTGCAATATCATGGTTAAATCCAGAATTAGCAGATGCATCCCAAACGATATTTCCGTTAGAATCTATATAATCCATAGCAGTACCATTAACACCAAGTGTAATACCGTATTTTAAGGCTAAATAGCTTTCAATTCTTCTTCTTTCTGAAGCACCGTCTAGTTTTCTTGAATTAAAAGTAATTACTTCAGCTATTTTACCATCAAAACTTCCTTCGTAATACTGACTTCTACCTAACCAATACTTTCTATTGTTAATTGGTGCGTAAAGAGAAATATCGTTTAATGTAGTAGAAACAGAATTAGAGTTTAGGTAAATTTCCATATCTGTGTTTGCAGAATTTTGTCTTACGTTTATAATGTTGAATTTATTATAGTTGTTAGTACCAGATGTGTCACCACGACCATATCCAGTATACGGACCGTTACCACTACTAGTACCAATGCAGTAGGTAAAACGCTCACCAGATAATCTTTGTGTATATCCACCAAATCCAACACCTGTTACGTCTTCGGCATAACTTTCTGCTAGCGGGTCAGTACTTGTAAAGGTGTCTAATGGATTCATAGATCCTGTTACTGTAGGATCTGCTACAACCACTAAAAACATATCATTACTATTAAATCCTGAAGAGCCACTTAACTCATCTCTACCGTTAATGTAAGTCATGTCAGGACTTGCAGTATTATGATTGTTTTCAAAATCAATTACAGGGTTGAAGTTTATGTTATCTGTTTCATTATTTCTATAAACAGGCTCTTGCCCAGATACAGTTGTTGTTGCGTCATTACCCTTACCGTTATCAACCCAAGTAGTTACGTTAGTACCATCAGTAGTAACACCATAACCATCAATTTTATCACCTCTTAACCATAAATCTAAATCAGCACTAACTCCGCCAGGACCATCTGTTGGTGTACAAAAAGAAGTACCAGAAATTGTTACTAAATCAATAAATACTTGATCATCATTATCACTAGCATCACATCTAACTCTAAATCTAGATGTAGCTGAAAATGTATAATCTGTAGCTAATATAGAAACGGTTCTTGCATAGAAAATAGGAGAGTTTGTTGATTCAAAATCTGCAGTTTTTTGTGCTACTTGTCCACTTTCAAAAGTTTTTACAGTAGTCCACGATAGACCGCCATTATTACTATATTCTATTAAGAAGTTTTCTGAGTATGTTTTATTGCTACCACTGTATGAAGAATCCATACTGTTAGGTGCAAAGAAAAATTTAAAGTCTACTTTGTCATAAGCTGTAAAATTAAATATAGGAGAGTCAAAAGAAGAATTAGTTCCTGAGTTATCTCTTACTACTAAAGAACTATTCCCAGAGTATGACCAAGTTGCATTAGTTGTTCTATATGCGTCATTTGAAAGTATATTACCTTTAACCCATCCATTAGTTCCAGATTCGAAATCTGCAGTATGCAATACGGTTGTACCACAAGGCGGAGGAACTATACCTGTACCTTGTATATTAAAGTTGAAAGGGTTTTCATCTGTATCATCATTAGCAAACGATACGCTTGCTGTTCTTACTCCCGTAGCACTTGGATCAAATTGGATCGTAAAAGAAGTGTTTCCTCCTGGAGCTATAGGAGTAGTTGGATTGGTTATTAACGTAAAGTCTGCAGCATTAGCACCAGTTATTGTTACATAAGGAGAAGCGCCTGTTAAATTTAAATTAATATTTCCAGAATTTATGATAGAGAAGGTTTGGTTAACAGTTCCTCCTGCGATATCTGCATTTCCAAAATCTGTACCATCAACAGTTGAAGGTGTTGTGTCACCATCATCTATATTTGTAGCATTTCCTGTAACACTAACTTCATTATATGGAGTAGCTGAAACAATGTTTACTGTATAATCTTCAACTTCTCCGTAAGAAAAAACTTCACAAGAGGTTGGTATATCGTTATACTTCATACTAACTCTCATTGTGGTATTACCAGTTAATGCTGTAGCAGGTACAGTAAAACTTCCAGATACAGGAGAATCGGTGCTTGCACCGTTAGAAAAAACTAACTCATCTGGATCTGTAAAATCGTTATTTTGATTATAGTCAATCCAAACAGCATATCCTTCACTATAAATAGGACCTGTCCATATTGGTGTTACCGTTATCGTATAGTTAGAGTTTTGAGTAAGATCTGTACTTATTGCTGTAAAATCTGAGTACCCTGTACTTGTTGTACCTACACCAGAGGTGTTATCAATTGCTTGTAATTGAACACGACCTATGTATTCATCATTTGTATTATTACCATTTGATGCACATTGTGAAAAGGCATAATTGCTTAAAAATAAATTAAACAAAATGACAATAGCAAGACATGACTTGTTTAAGTTTTTTGATTTCATAATAGTTTGGTTTAGATTAGTTTGGGGCTAATCTTGTTGTTGAATATTTACTTTTTACACTTAAAAAAGGGTGTTTCCTTTTTATTGTTTTATAAGTTTTTTAGTTATTAATTGTTGGTTTTCTAAGTCTTTTATTTTGATAAAATAAGTACCGTTAGAGATTGATTTTAACTTATCAACACTTATTGCTTTTTGATCAAAAACAGAATTTTCTTGTATTATTAATCTACCTCTCATATCATAGACAGACACTTCTATTTTATGACCTATAAAATTTGAGGATAAGCTTATATTAAAACTGTTATTAAATGGATTTGGATAGATTTTTACATCATTGATTGTAAATTGATTATTGCTTAAGCTTGGTTCAGTAATATTTACAGTGTAGTCTTCAACTTCTCCGTAAGAAAAACTTTCGCAAGATGCTGGACTAGCATTATACTTCATAGAAACTCTCATTCTAGTGCTACCTATTATAGCATTTCCAGGTATTGAAAAGTTACCAGTAACAGGTGTTGTTTGAGAAGCAGGACTATTAAAAACAGTTTCACCTGCATCTTCAAAGTCGCCATCTTTATTAAAGTCAATCCAAACAGTTACAGCTTCATCCCACATAGTTCCTGTCCATATTTTAGAAACACTGATATTATGTGTTAAGGTTTTGTCTAAGTCTGTTGTTATGTATGTATAATCAGAATAACCAGTATCTGTAATACCTATTCCAGAATCATTGTTAATAGTGTTTAAAGTTACATTCCCAATATATTCATCAGAAGTACTTTGACCATTTGAGTCACAATAGTTAACTTCTGTTGTAGTAAAATTAATTGTAGATGAATAAGAAGAAGTAGCTGTATCACATTTAGATCTAACCTCTACTTCATAAGTAGTTGTTGCTAGTAAATTTGTAATTGTATAACTACTAGTAGTTACATTTAGTATATCTGTCCATGTAGATGAACCTAAAACACGGTAGCGTAAATCATAAGTTGCAGATGGTATTGCATCCCAAGTTACTGTAGCTTCAGTAGCTGTAATTGAAGATGTAGACACGTTTACAGGAACATCAGTTTGACAAGGTATTTGAATACTAATAATTTTAAAATCATCAATAAAAAAACCATCAGAAGTAGTTGTGTAATTTTCTGATACATTACTACCATCTGTTCTAAATCTAAATCTGAATTTAACATTATTAGCACCTAATAAGTAAGAGTTGTTTGCTGCATCTATAGCAATTTCTTCCATCACCCAATTATCTCTTCTGTCACCATCATAAACTTGTCCCATACTATTAGCTTGGAAGTTGGATGTACCACCTTTATTATCATGAGAAGTAGTGTTACTTGTAGCATTTGGTTTTGTATACTTTCCGCAAAGAGATTGCCAGTTATTACCACCATCAGTTGAACCTAAGATTTCAACAAAATCATAATTTCTTTCAATATCCCATTTAGAATAGTATTGTACAACAACAGATGTAGAACTAGAAAAGTCATAACTATTAGTAGTAGTTAATGTTCTTGTTGTATTATTAGAGTACGGAGCAACACCATTTGTTCTTAAAGTGTTTGTTCCTGTATAGGTGTCTGCACTAGATAAGGTCCATCCACCAGATTGTGTCCAACCAGTAATGCCATCTACATCAGGATCATGATCAAAAAGTACTGTTGGTTGGTAATATTTTTCGTAGTTAACATCATATATAACACCATTGTCGTTAGATAATTTTACATTATATTCTATTTTTTCGTTAGCAACAATACTTGGGTCTAGTTGTATTTGAGCAGATACATTTCTTTGCTCTAAGACATTCATACCAGTTTGTGTGTCAGGAGCATTAATACTAATTATATTAGATGAAATAGGAGTGATAGTTAAGGTGAAATTACTTGCAGTTTGACCAATTCTTTCAATTCCAAAATCTAAGTTAGCAGTTGTATTATCTATGTTGCTTTGCGTTAGATCATGAAGTTTTGCGTATTTACCACCATAATAGGCAGTACCAAAAGAAATTCTCATCGATCTTTTTGCAATAGGAATAATAGACGTTTGTGGAGGCCAAAAACCTTCACTTCCGTGCTCTGGTGTAGTACCTAAAATAGCTTGACCAGAACCAGTAGATCCATTATTATCAGGTGCTCCTCCTAACATCCAATCGTCAGGAATACCATTAGACTCATAAAAAATCGTAGCTCCATAAAGGTATCTGTTGTAGCGAGTCATTTCTTCGTGCCAACTGTAAAATTCATCTTCTCTTCCTGAGTTTAAAGAAGGTACACCACCATAAGGATGAGGTACAGAATTAGCGTACGAGTGATTCCAAACAGCAGTTTGAAAGTTTCTACTTAAAATAAAATCTTCCATAATCTGAGTTTCAGGCTCAGAAGAAGGAGATGGACCTCTGTAAGTATTACTTGTTTGACTACCAGAAGAACCAACATTATTGTAACCCCAATAATAATCAAAGTTTCTGTTTAAGTCTACGCCTCTAATAGAAGTCGAGCTAGAATTACTACCAGTGTTAGGTCTTGTGTTTTTACGTTGCAATCCTCCTCCATTTGGACTTAAATGCTCATTCCATCTTAGTCCATCAGGATTAACTATGGGTACAAAGTATAATTCATTATTATCTACTAATTCTTTAACAGCATCATTGGTATTGTAATTTTCAATTAAATACCACATAAAATATATGTTGTTCATTAAGGCGCTTACTTCTCTTGAGTGAATCATTGAAGTAAAAAGAATTTGTGGTTTTGTGTTTTCTGGAGTCGAAGACTCATTACCAGTAATTCTTACATAATATATAGTTTCTGGGTTCCATCTACTGCTACTTATTCCACTATAGGTTAATCCATTATTAAAAATTGTATTAGAAGGATTTCCCCAAGTGGTTTGTCCTGTAGGTGAAGCATCTAATTTTTGAGAAACTATATCTAAACCATTAGTAACAGAAAAGTTTCTCATTTCGTCAAGTTCAGTTTTCATTTCATCTACAGTTAAACATCCACCCATAGAACCAAGATGAAAGTTTTGAGGTGTTACCCAATCAATCTCATCACAGTTTATATATTGTATAATATTGTCTTGTAATGTATTAGAAATAGATGCGCGTTGTGTTGTATTAGTGTTAGTAGCTGATAAAGATTTTTCTGCATTTAACTGCGCTATTGCTTTAGCTTTAGTTTTTACTGCTCTTTTTCTGTAAAATTCTTCTAAATCATCAATAATTACATTAAAAGAAACATTTTTATTAACTAATGCATTAACCTCTTCTTTTGATAAATCTAAAACAAGATTATCATGAGAGTGGCTAGCTCCGCAATTTAAATCTATACCAGAAGTAGCAATTTTTAGTAATGTTGATTTAGAAGGGTTAGTTATACTAATTCTTTTATGAGAATCCTGAGCTATAATTAATTGTGATAGCAATAATAAAATAAGAGTAACTAGTAGGTTAGTTTTTTTCATGATTTTTTAATTCAAATAAGGGTTTAATTAATTAATAATTTGGGTTAAGCAATATTAAAATATCCTAATCCGTAAATACTATTTCAATTATTAGAATCATCAGTTTTCTTTTAAACGCAAATTTATCCGACAAAAGGTATAAGTATTCGCCTACAAATGTAACAGACTTTAGTTAAACCATCTGTAAAACGCATAATTTTTCGATGAAATACACTTTTTTCTTTCTGAAGTAGCGAAAATACGTACACTTAAAAGATCTGTTATTTTATAAATTGACTATTCATTTTATGAAAAAATACACGTTTTTATGTTAATTATCTGTTTTTTAATAGGTTAAATCTTAATAAAAAAGTAATCTTAATTAATAATAAGTACGGGAATAGTAGAAGAAAAAACGATTATATTACAAATTAAAAAAGCTAAGACATACATCTTAGCTTTTTTTCTTGTAGCGAGATCGAGATTTGAACTCGAGACCTCCGGGTTATGAATCCGACGCTCTAACCAACTGAGCTACCTCGCCATATTTTGGAGGTGCAAATATAAGAACATTATTAAATCAAGCAAACATTATTTTTAAAATTAAATATTTTTTAAAATGATTTCTAAACTTGTTAATTAATGTATATATTGGCAGTAATAATTTTCAAGTAAAAATAAATGGAAGAAAAAATTAAGTATGAGTTAGAGTTTCCTATCCATGCATCACCGTCATTAATATACCAGTATATATCAACACCTTCTGGATTGTCAGAATGGTTTGCAGATAATGTTAACTCTAGAGGAGAATTATTTAAGTTTATCTGGGATGGAGCAGAAGAACAAGCAAAGTTGCTAACTAAAAAGTCTGGAGAACGTGTAAAATTTAGATGGTTAGATGATGAAGATGATCCATATTACTTTGAAATTAGAATTCAAGTAGACGAAATTACCAAAGATGTATCTTTAATGATTACAGACTATGCTGAAGAAGACGAGGTAGAAGAAGCAAAAATGTTATGGACTAATCAAATCTCTGACTTAAAACAAGTCTTAGGTTCTGCTTAAAAATCACAACAATTAGAGTATATTTGTCCCAAAGAAATTTGGGACTTTTTTTATGATGAATTTTAACGGAAATCTACAAGATAATAATACAGTTATCACAAACAATAATCGTGCATATGCCTATGGTGATGGACTTTTTGAAACGATAAAAGCAGTACACGGTAAACTTCTTTTTTTTGAAGATCATTACTTTAGATTAATGGCATCTATGCGTATTATGCGTATGGAGATACCTATGAGTTTTACTTTAGAGTTTCTTCAAGATGAAATTTTAAAAACCATAAAAGTTAATCAATTAGATACTGCTACTTGTAGAGTAAAGTTGCAAGTGCATAGAGTAGAAGGTGGATTATATGAACCAGAAAGTAATAATGTAGAGTTTATTGTTTCTGTAAAAGCTTTAGATCAAGACTTCTATTTATTAAATGAAGGCGATTATGAAGTTGATTTATTTAAAGACTTTTATGTGTCTCCTAGTTTAATTTCAACATTAAAATCCAATAATAAAGCCTTAAATGTTGTTGGTAGTATTTATGCAAAAGAAAATAAGCTTGACAACTGTTTGTTAATTAATACAAATAAAACTGTAGTTGAGGCTTTAAACGGAAATGTATTTTTAGTTAAAGGAAATACTATTAAAACACCTCCATTATCAGATGGATGTTTAAAAGGAATAATTAGAAAACAATTAATAGAAATTATTAATTTAATGGAAGAATATACTTTAGAAGAAGCTTCTATTTCTCCTTTTGAAATACAAAAAGCTGACGAAATGTTTATTACTAACGTTATAACAGGTATACAACCAGTATCAAAATATAGAAAAAAGCAGTTTGCGACAGATGTAGCAAAAACATTATTGCAAAAGTTAAATGTAAAAGTTAGACTAAGCTAGTTATAACTTGGATTTTCTGGAGCATTAGACCAAATAGAATAATCACCACCTAATTCTAACATCTTTTCTTTCCAGAAGGTTTCATAATCTTTTTCTATGATATTTTTTTCATAAGTGTTTTTTGTAACAACCCATGCATTAGATTTTAATTCGTCTTCTAGTTGATTTATTTCCCAACCAGAATATCCTAAAAAGAATTTGATATCTTTCTGATCAATTTTCTTTTCGGCAATAAGATTAGCAACTACATTAAAATCTCCTCCCCAAAAAATTCCTAAAGAAATTTCTATGCTATCGGGGATCAAATCAGGTCTTTTATGTATAAAATATAGATTGTCTTGCTCTACAGGTCCACCATTGTAAACTCTAAAAGAGGCATCAAGTTCTGGTATTAAATCTTTAATAGTGTAGTTTAAGGGCTTGTTAAGTATAAATCCAATAGAACCTTCTTTATTATGGTCTGTAAGCAATACTATAGATCTGTTAAAAGAAACATCTCCTATAATAGAAGGTTCTGCAATTAATAAATCACCCTTTTTTGGTTTGGTTGTAGTCATAATTTAAAAGGATTATTACATTAAATGTAACATTAATTTGTTTAAATACCAATTATAATACTCTATTAACAAAAAAAAGCCTTCTAAAATAGAAGGCTTTTTGGTAATTATTTTAAGCAAATACTAGTTTACAGCGTTTGCTAAATCAGATCCAGCTTTAAACTTAACAACGTTTTTAGCTTTGATTTTGATAGTCTTTCCTGTTTGAGGGTTTCTTCCTTCTCTAGCAGCTCTTCTAGTAACTGACCAAGATCCAAAACCAACTAAAGAAACTCTGTTTCCTTTTTGTAAAGCTCCTTCAATTTCGATTAATGCACACTCTAAAGCTTTTTTTGCTGCTGCTTTAGTAATTCCTGCGTGCTCCGCCATAGCGTCGATTAAATCTGTTTTGTTCATAATTTTAATTTTAATTATTAATAAATAGTTGATTAAACATATTTTTGTTAAATCCTCTTACAAATTTATACGGATTATGCTACTATGCAAGTAATAGTAAGGGAAATAGAGTGTTTTGTTAATAAGTTGCCTCTTTTGTTAATAAAGAAGCTTATTTTTTTTGCTTTTTTAATGAAATCAGTGATAATAAGGCTTTACAGCATTTTTGCATTTTCACTTAAAGAAAATCCGTTTAAAAGTGATTTTACATCCATATTTCTCTTTCCTGGAAGCTTAATTTCTAGTATTGATATAAAACCACCTTTTACTGCTACCTTAATTGAGGATTTATTAAAAATAATAGTTCCTGTTATTAAATTATGATTTTCGGATTCTTTTTCAGCTTTATAGATTTTTACGTCTAATTCTTCATCTTCATTTTTTAAAATAGACCATGCAGCAGGATATGGACTAAGTCCCCTAATTTGGTTAAATATTTGATCTAAATCTGCTTCCCAATTAATTTTACAATT
The DNA here is from genome assembly GCF_014191595.1 of Mesoflavibacter zeaxanthinifaciens subsp. sabulilitoris. NCBI lineage: Bacteria > Pseudomonadati > Bacteroidota > Flavobacteriia > Flavobacteriales > Flavobacteriaceae > Mesoflavibacter > Mesoflavibacter zeaxanthinifaciens. The sequence continues at coordinate 156,910 of NZ_JACHWV010000001.1, forward strand.
ATCTCTATTTAATTTATAAGCTGTTTTACTAATAGCATCTTCTGGTTGAGGCGTAGTGTTTACATTCCCTTTTTCTATAAGTTTTATGGTATCTATAACCAGATCGCTACCAATATGCATTAATTTGTCATGTAAACTACCGGCATTTTCTGTTGGATCAATTTCTATTTCTTTTTGAAGGATCATTTCTCCTGTATCAATTTTTTCATCTATAAAAAATGTAGATACGCCTGTTTTAGTTTCGCCATTTATTATTGCCCAATTTATTGGTGCTGCACCGCGATAGTTTGGTAATAATGAAGCATGAAGGTTAAATGTACCGTGTTTTGGCATATCCCAAACTACTTTTGGTAACATCCTAAATGCTACTATAATTTGTAGATTGGCGTTTAGCGCTTTTAATTCGTCTAAAAAATCTTCGTTTTTAAGGTTTGTTGGTTGTAAAATGTGTAATCCTTTTTCTTTTGCAAAGGTTTTTACAGCGCTTTCGTTTAATTTCCTTCCACGACCGGCTGGTCTATCTGGTGCTGTAATAACACCAACTACATTATAATTATGCTCTAATATGGTTTTTAAGGTTTGCACAGCAAAATCTGGCGTTCCCATAAATACTATTCGTAAATCTTTCATTTTATAAATGTTTTAATTTATAAGTGTTTGTTGCTGTAACTTCTATTATGTTACGCTCTAACATTTGTTTTAATGTATTGTTTATTTGTTCTTCAGAAAAAGGTAATGCTTTAAATAAGTCTTTAGAGCTTAAATGACCAAATTCTAATTGTTTTATAATTTCTTTATTGACATCTGCTGAAGTTGTTTTAACAGGAGCATTTTTCTTTTTAATACAGACTGAGCAAATTCCACATTCCTCTAATTCTTTTTCTCCAAAGTAGGATAGTAGCTGAATGCTTTTACAAACGTCATTATTATTTACATAATCTAAAACAGCTTTAACTTGCTTTTGCTTTAAGTCGTTTTGTTGTTTTATTGTTTTAGCAATACGGTTAATTGTTTTATCATCTTCTCTTGGTTCTATAAAGGTGATTTGAGCATCTGTTTTATGAATGTTAAGTGTAATAACTTCATCTTTTTCTAAATGCTTTAACGTCATAAAAAGTTGCTGTTCACTTACATTTGCTTTATTAGCAACTAAATTGTTATTTATTTTCGTTTGATGTTCAAAAATACCACCATAGGTTCTTAAAATAGATTTGACGATGGTAGCAAGTTGTTTATTGGTTTCTAAATAAGAAAACAATGCTTTGTTAGGTATAATAAATTGTACTTCCGTACGGTTATTAAATTGCTTGCTTAAAGTTATTACGCTATTTCTATCTAAAATTTGTAATGTATTGTAAGCGCTTGTTGAGTTAAAGCTATAGGTTTTACAAAAGTGATTAAAATTAAATTCAAAAGTTTGATAAGCGCCTTCGCCATAAGACACTTGAAAATAGTTACTTAATTTTCTATATACAGTTTTAACAAAATCTACTGTAGGTAAAACACTTATAAATTGTTTGTGCAAAAGTGCATCGTCATTTTTATTTTTTAAGATAACTGCGTATGCTTTAGTATTATCTCTTCCTGCACGACCTGCTTCTTGAAAGTAGTTTTCTATACTATCTGGTAAGTTTAAATGTATAACTGTTTTTACATCTGGTTTGTCTATGCCCATTCCAAATGCATTAGTCGCCACCATAACTTGTTTTTGATTAGTTATCCATTGGTTAAGATGTTGGTCTTTTTCTGTATTATTTAAACCGCCATGATAAAAAGTACTACTGATGTTTTTTTGTTCTAAAAAGTTAGAAATTTCAATGGTCAGTCTTCTGTTTCTAACGTAAATAATTGAGGATTGTTTATTTTTATTTAAAATAGCTTCTAAACGAAAAAATTTATCTTCTTCTTCAAAAACCATATAAGCGATATTTTTTCTGTAAAAAGATTGCTTAAAGATTTTTGGATCTAAAAAATCAAGCTCGGTTACAATATCGTCAATAACATTAGGTGTTGCACTAGCTGTTAGCGCAATAACGTTAACGCTTGGTTGTAATTCTCTTAATAAGGTTATGTTTTTATAGGCAGGTCTAAAATCGTTTCCCCATTGGCTTATACAATGTGCTTCGTCTACAGCAATTAAATTAACATTCATTTGTCTAATACGATCTTGTACTAGTTCTTGTTGTAAACGCTCTGGAGATAGGTATAAGAATTTGTAATTTCCGTAGATACAATTGTCTAAAAGGGTATCAATTTCAGAAGGTTTAATTCCGCTAGTTAATGCAATTGCTTTGATACCTTTATTTTGTAAAGCTCTAACTTGGTCTTTCATTAAAGCCACTAAAGGCGAAATAACTATACAAATACCTTCTTTAGCCAAAGCCGGAACTTGAAAACATATACTTTTTCCGCCACCAGTTGGTAGTAACGCAAAAGTGTCTTCGCCATTTAAAACAGCGTTTATAATATCTTCTTGTAAAGGTCTAAACGATGTAAATTTCCAATAACGTTCTAATATATTTATTGGATGTTGCATTACAAGGCTTTTACAACGTTTAAAATATGGTTAGCTCTTTCTTCGATACTTCCAAAAGGTACGTCTTGCAAGTGATAATCGTACTTTTTGTAGGTTTCTAAAAGGCTTTCGTGTATTTGTTTTGCTTGTTCAAAGTTTTCATAACGTTCGTTATCACTTCTAAAAATTTCTTGCCAAGGTGCTAAAATAAAGACATAATCATAAGTGTTTTCTTGACATGATGTAATGAAGTTTTCAGGATAACTTTCGTTAGCATAATCCATATATGCAACAACATCAGGTATACCTCGATCTAAGAATACAAACTCATTATTACTGTTTTCTGCTTCTACATATTGTTGTTCTCTTCCTTTTAATAATAACTCGCTAAACAATAAAGGTTTGGTTAAAAACAACTGTTCAATACCATCTTTTCTTGCGTTTAATATAACTTGTCTAGAGATTTCTTCGTAGCAGGTATAACCACGTTTTGTAAGCTCGTTAATAATTGAAGATTTTCCTGTTCCTGGTCCGCCAGTAATAACTATTTTTTTTGTAATCAAAGTCTGTAAATTAAAGTGTAAAAATCGGAATTAAATTCTTTAAAAAAAAATGTAAACAAATTGGTATATTTGCGACTTATAATAACGCTATGGATAATATACCAAATAAAGACGAATTTTACGCTAAGTTAAAAAGCCAATTGCAAGATACTGCAATGTGGCCTACAGAGTATTTATATAAATTTATTGTGCAAACCGAAAAATCAAAAATAGAACACGTAGAGGTTATTTTTGATAATATGGGCGCAGTAATTAATACAAAAGAATCTAGCAATGGTAAATATACCAGCGTTTCGGTTAGTGTAAAAATGAAAAATCCAGACCATGTTATAGAAAAGTATAAAGAGGTCGGAGAAAAAATTGAAGGCGTAATAAGCCTTTAATTTTTTTTTGTATTTTGCAACTGCATTTAGAAACTTCAAAATGCAAAATATATAAATACTACACTTATTTAATTTTGATAGACAATTTAGAGTATAACACAGAGCGTGAACACTTGATTATTCCAGAGTATGGTAGACATATTCAAAAAATGATTAACTATGCAAAATCACGCGAAACAAAAGAAGAACGTAATAAAGTAGCCAAATCTATAATTGCAGTAATGGGTAATTTGCAACCGCATTTGCGTGATGTTCCAGATTTTCAGCATAAACTTTGGGATCAACTTTTTATCATGTCTAATTTTGAATTAGATGCAGATTCACCATTTGACAAACCTTCTAAAGAAGAATTGTCAGGTCGACCAGTACCATTAAGATATCCTCAAAATTTTCCTAAGTACCGTTTCTATGGTAATAACATCAAAACAATGATAGATGTTGCAAACACTTGGGAAGAAGGAGAAATGAAAGAAGCATTAGTATATACAATTGCTAATCACATGAAAAAATGCTTCTTAAATTGGAATAAAGACACAGTTGAAGATCAAGTAATTTTTGATCATTTATTTGAATTATCTAATGGAAAAATTAATATCAAAAACTCTGAAGAAGATTTAACAGACGCCAACAGTCTAATGAAAGCTTCTAGCGGAAAAAAATATTCCAACAACAAAAAAGGACACAAAAAGAATAACCGTAACCGAAAAAGATACTAAACACATTTATGGGAACATTTAAAATTGAAGGTGGACACCAATTAAAAGGAAGCATTCAGCCTCAAGGAGCAAAAAACGAAGCATTACAAATTTTATGCGCAGTACTTTTAACTCCAGAAAAAGTCACCATAAATAACATTCCGGATATAATTGACGTAAACAAACTAATTACGTTATTAGGAAATTTAGGTGTTAAAGTAGAAAAACTTTCTGAAGGCACTTACAGTTTTCAAGCCGATCAAGTAGATTTAAATTATTTAGAATCTGCAGCATTTAAAGAAGAAGGTCGTGGTTTACGTGGCTCAATAATGATTGTTGGACCATTATTAGCACGTTTTGGTAAAGGATATATCCCAAAACCAGGTGGCGATAAAATTGGTCGTCGTCGTTTAGATACGCATTTTGAAGGGTTTATAAATCTTGGTGCTAAATTTAGATACAACCGTGAAGATTATTTTTACGGTGTAGAAGCAGATCAATTAATAGGAACAGATATGCTTTTAGATGAAGCATCTGTAACTGGTACAGCAAATATTGTGATGGCTGCTGTATTAGCACAAGGTACTACAACAATATACAACGCAGCTTGCGAGCCTTATTTACAGCAATTATGTAAAATGCTTAATAGAATGGGCGCAAAAATCTCTGGCGTTGGTTCTAACTTATTAACTATTGAAGGTGTTGATAGTCTTGGCGGAACAGAGCATACCATGTTACCAGATATGATCGAAATTGGTAGCTGGATTGGTTTGGCAGCAATGACAAAGTCTGAGCTTACTATAAAAAATGTAAGTTGGGATGATTTAGGACAAATACCAAATGTTTTTAGAAAACTAGGAATTACTGTTGAAAAACAAGGAGACGATATACATATTCCTGCACATACAGATGGTTACGAAATACAAAACTATATAGATGGTTCTATTCTAACTATAGCAGATGCCCCTTGGCCAGGTTTTACTCCAGATTTATTAAGTATTGTTTTGGTTGTAGCTACACAGGCTAGAGGAGAAGTTCTAGTACACCAAAAGATGTTTGAAAGTCGTTTATTCTTCGTAGATAAATTAATAGATATGGGTGCAAAAATTATCCTTTGCGATCCGCATCGTGCTACAGTTATTGGTCATGATTTTAAATCACAATTAAAAGCAACAACCATGGTGTCTCCAGATATTAGAGCTGGAATTAGTTTGTTAATTGCTGCACTTTCTGCAAAAGGAACAAGTACAATTCATAATATCGAACAAATTGATAGAGGTTATCAAAAAATAGTAGAACGTCTTAAAGCTATTGGAGCTAAAATAGAACGTTTAGAAGGAAATTAATTTTAATTAATTCCTAAAAAAATAAAAAGCATCTAATTTTAATTTAGATGCTTTTTTATTTAATGATTTTTCTAGGATACCGCTTCTTTGTAAACTTTTAAACAGCGTTCTCTAGCTTCTTTATGATCTACAATTGGCTTAGTATATTTTTGGTCTTGATATTCTGGAACCCATTTTTTTATATACTTATGTTCTTTATCAAACTTATCAATTTGTGTGGTAGGATTAAAGATTCTAAAGTAAGGCGCTGCATCTACACCAGATCCTGCAACCCATTGCCAGTTACCAACGTTGCTTGCCATTTCGTAATCGTGTAATTTTTCAGCAAAATAAGCTTCGCCCCAACGCCAATCTATTAATAAATGTTTGCATAAAAAACTACCAACTAACATGCGTACACGGTTGTGCATAAAACCAGTTGCGTTTAGCTCGCGCATACCAGCATCAACCAAAGGGTAACCTGTGTTTCCTGTTTTCCAAGCTTCAAACTCTTCTTTATTATTTCGCCATTTTATGTTATCGTATTTAGATTTAAACGCATTGGTTTGCGTTTTTGGATAATGCCATAAAATTTGCATAAAAAACTCTCGCCAAATTAACTCTTGCCAAAAGATTTCGTTTTTTTCTGCAATTGCCTTTTTAACCATTTTACGCACACTTACGGTGCCAAATCGTAGATGCGGACCAAGTTTTGAAGTCGCGTCTTTGGCAGGAAAATTTCTTTTGTCTTCGTATTCTTGGATTAAAGTTGGTGTTACTGTGTAATCTGCAATTTTTTGTGAAGACGTTTTAAATCCCATGTCAGAAAGCGTTACGTTTGGTAATCTTGTGTTTTTTACCAAATTGTCTAAATACTCGTTAGTGTAATAGATGTTGAGGTCGTAGTTTTTAAAGTTTTCTTTCCAAGTACGCATGTATGGTGTGTAGACAACGTATGGATCGCCATCTTGCTTAACAACTTCGTCTTTTTCAAAGATAACTTGGTCTTTAAAGGTTTTAAAATTGATGTCATTTTCAGATAAGATGGTTTCAATTTCTGTATCACGTGTTTTGGCATAAGGCTCGTAATCGTGATTGGTGTAAACCGTATCTATTTCGTAATCTTCAACTAACTGTTTAAAGACTTCTTTTGGTGTACTATAATATATTGCAATACTACTGTCACGTTCATCTTGAAGTGTATTTCGCATGCTTTGCAACGTATTAAAAATGAAAGTTACTCTTGCGTCATCTTCTGGTAATTCGTTTAAAATTTCTTTATCAAAAATAAAGATTGGTAACACAGGTTTATCTACTTTTAGAGCATTGTAAAAGCCTACGTTATCATCTAATCTTAGGTCACGTCTAAACCAGAATATATTTAAAGGTTGTTTCATTTATAAGTAGTTGAAGTATTTAAAGTGTCTAAATTTAGAATTGTTTAAAGTTAATGTTTTTTGACTTTTTGATTAAAATTTACCAAATAGTTCTTCTAGTTTTTTGGTACGATAATCAAAGATTTCTTTAAGCTTTGGTTTAACTAAAATAGGATGCACTAATTGTCCTAAAATGCCCATTGGGATTTTGTAATCTATAATGTCTTCCATTTCTACGCCGCCATCAATTTCTTTAATAAAATGCTTGTGATGCCACAGTGAATATGGTCCAAAACGTTGTTCGTCTACAAAATATTCACCATCAATAACATGAGTAATTTCCGTTACCCATTTTGTTTTAATCCCTAAAACTGGTGTGACAATATATTGAATGATTTGACCTGCAAACATTGGTCTATCTGCTCCAGAAAGTATATGAAATCCCATATAATCTGGCGTGATGACTTTTAAGTTTTTAGGGTCTGACAAAAAATCCCAAGCTTCTTGTTTTGTGATTGGTAAATTTTGTTTTTGATGTAATCTGTATATTTTCATAGCTTAAGTTTTTCCACGAAAGTGAAATCTTTTAATTATTTATTAGAATGTAAGCATTTAAAGATGTAGCAATTAGTAACCAAATCATATAAGGTAATAGGAGTAAACTTTTGGTTTTCATTATATTTTTAAAGCTGAAAAAGATGTAAAAAACAACAATAGTTAGTAGTATTATCGTAATTAACCCTAATAAAATTAAATGTTGGTTGAAGAAAATGAAATTCCAAATAATGTTTAAAAAGACTTGAATACTAAAGGCTATTTTAATGTTTTTAGAGCTTAATTTAGAAAATAAGTATGTTAAATAGATAGAAAAACACACCATAATAGTCGTCCAAGCTACACCAAATAGCCAGCCTGGTGGCGTCCATGGTGCTTTATTTAAATTAAGATACCATTCTGATGTTGGTCCGTTATTCATCAATAAACTACCTAAGCCTAAACTACCAATATTTATAAAAAGGAAGAATAAAAATCTTTTAAGATTATTCATTTTTTAAGGATTCAATTTTATTCATAATAGCTTCTGCTTCTGCGTACACTTCATCACTTTTAGATCTATTGGTAGTTGAAAGTTTATGCCACTTTTGCATTAGTTTTTCGTATTTTACTTGTAGTTTTTCTACTTCAGATTTTGATTTAAAAAGTCCAAACATTTTTTTACTTTAAATATTTTAAAATTTTATTGCTTTTTGGGGATGTTACCGAAAGAAAATAATCTATTAACTGTCCGTCTGGACCCACTAAATATTTTTGGAAATTCCATTTTACTTTAGAATTTTTTATTCCATTTTTTTCTTTCTGGGTTAACCAAGCATACAAAGGATGTTTGTTTGTGCCTTTTACTTCAATTTTTTCTGTCATTAAAAACGAAACTCCGTAATTAGCTTGGCAAAAAGACATAATTTGGTCTTTATTTCCAGGTTCTTGGTTCCCAAATTGGTTACAAGGGACGCCTATTATTATAATTTTATCACCATGGGTATCATGAAGGTTTTGTAAGTCTTCATATTGAGGAGTAAATCCACATTTAGATGCAACATTTACAAACAAAATGTGTTTGCCTTTAAATGCTTTAAAGTCTATTGGTTGTCCTTGTAAGCTATTAATGTTTATATCGTAAATAGAAGTTTGCTTTTGCAAATCTGATTTACTTGAAACAGTACATAATGTTAACAAAAAGGCTTTTAAAACATTCATATACTCTAAATTTTAAAGCTTACAATACCACAATCTAAATCAAACACTTGTCCAGAGATAGAAGATGCTTTATCAGAACATAAAAATGTAGCCATATTTGCGACATCTTCTGGTTGTAAATATTTTTTTAGAGGATGACGCTCTCGCATATTTTCTTCTTGCTTCTCGTTACGCAAAAGTTTTGATGCTAAATCTGTGTTAGTCACAGTTGGTGCAACTGCGTTTATTCTAACAGTTGGTGCCAATTCGGCACCAACAGATTTTACTAAACCTTCAACAGCACTTTTTGATGCAGCAACGCTTGCGTGAAAAGGCATACCTAACTTTGTAGCAACAGTACTAAATAATACAACAGAAGGGTTATTCCCTTTCTTTAAAGAATCTGTGTATTTATGTAACGCTTTTACGGCACCAATGACGTTGATCTCAAAATCGGCTCTAAAATCGTCTAATTTTAAGCGTCCAATAGGTTTTAAATTGATACTTCCGGGACAATAAATTAGATGATCTAAATGGTCTATTTCTGGTAAATCGTCAGTTAAAATATCACAAGAATGATGGGTTAGATTTTCGTGAGAAAAATCAGGTTCATTTCTGCTAATATTTGTGACTTTATGTGTGTCTAAAAAGCTTTTAGTAATGGCTTTGCCGATGCCTTTACTTCCGCCAATAATAACTAAATGATTCATGTTTATATAGTTACAGTTGTTGGTAAACGTTTTTCTACTTTACGTTTTATAGCGGTTAAGCGTTTCATTAAATCCATGATTTTTTCGTCTTTCTTTTTCTTATAAATTTGATTTAATTCTAAGATTAAAGACTTTGCCTGTCTTGATAATTTTACACGATCGCTAGTAGATAAAGATCTTAAACTAGTTTGCTCAAACTCTAATGCTTTTTCAATTGTACTCATAGCTTATTGTTTTAAATAGTTTTGTAATTCTGAGATTTTTTGTGGATTGGTAAATTGTCCACTATAAAAAGTTGTAACCGTAGCAGAAGTATCATCCTTTACGCCTCTTGATGATACACAAAGATGTTTAGCATCTATGATAACAGCTACGTCTTCTGTATTTAAAATTTGTTTTAAATCTTCGCCAATTTGATTAGTTAAACGTTCTTGTACTTGAGGTCTTTTTGCATAATATTGTACAATTCTGTTAAGTTTAGAAAGACCAATTACTTTTCCTGAAGATATGTAAGCTACGTGGGCTTTACCTATAATTGGAACAAAGTGATGCTCGCAGTTAGAATAAAAGGTTATATCTTTTTCTACTAGCATTTGGTTGTACTGATATTTATTATCAAACAAAGCTATTTTGGGCTTATTGGCAGGGTTAAGTCCAGAAAAGATTTCTTCAACATACATTTTTGCTACACGTTTTGGTGTACCTTTTAATGAATCGTCGGTTAGGTCTAAACCAAGCACATCCATAATTTCTTCAAAAAGAATAGAAATACGTTCTTTTTTTTCTTCATCAGAAATTTTAAACGCATCTTTTTTCATTGGTGTTTCTAAACTGGTAAATAAATGATCATCACCAATGTCTTCAATAGAAAATCCATTTAATTTGTGTCCGTTGGTTGGAGTTACTAATTTTTCTTTATTCATAGCATCTTTTTTAATTGCTGTTTTCAATAATTGAAACAAAGCAGATTGGTTGTTTTATCTAACGTTTAGATATTTTATTGTGTGTAATTTGTTTTTGTCTACTGCATTTAAATCTTCCATTTTCAAAAGATCTAAGTTTTTGATGTTTAGTAGCTCTTCCTTGTACACGTTTGCGCCAAAGTCTAAAACTACTAGGTTTCATCTCTCTACGCATAAGATTTATGACTTCTTGTTCTTTTAATCCAAACTGAAAGGCAATAGCATCAAAGGTAGTTCGATCTTCCCAAGCCATTTCAATAATTCTATCAATTTCTCTTATCGTAAAATTCTTATTCATTATATGGTATTGTTGAAAATTGACTATCAAAATTTATTTTTTGATCTAATAGCTTTTTAAAAAATTGCTTATTTTCTTTAAAGGTTTTATTTTTTCTAAAATGAATAAATTTTCCATCTGCATGTATACTTGCGCCATTTGTTTTATAAATTACTAGTTTATAATATGGAATAACCCAAGCAAAGCGTTGTAATCCTTTACCAATATGAATTAAAATTCCTTTTGGTCTTAATTCAATACTACCGTAATTTATATCGTTAACTAAATTAACTATGGTATGTAGGTTAGGACTAACCTCGTCAATTATCATACGTTTAGAACCGATACCTTTTAATTTTATAGCTTTAATAAAAGAAAAAGGCTTACCCACCAAATTATTAATTTGTTTAGTAATTTCTTTATCGGTATATGAAGTGTTAAAAAGCAATAGTTAAACTTTAAGATTTTAATCAAATTTACAAAATGTTTAACCTTTTAAAAAATAAGTTAAACAATATTTAACATATTATTTTTTGATGCATAATAATTAAAATCTATCGTTTATTAAGCATTTTTGTACGGTCGTTTAAAGTATGTCGTTTTAAAATGCGATAGCTTTCTTGTTTTACTATAAAATCATCTTTAAGTCCCCATAATATATCACTAGCTTTTTTACGTGTTTCTTTTTCATTTACAATAGGGTAAGGATAGTGTTTACCTAAAATGAAGCCTGTAAGTTGTTGATCAAAATAAGTTATTTCACTCGGGTTATGTAATAATGGCGCTTCTAAATTAGCTAATTCAGGAACCCATTGTTTTATAAATTTACCTTCAGGATCGTGCTCCAGACTATTTTTTAATGGATTGTAAATGCGTAACATATTAATTCCCGTTTCGCCCGCTTGCATTTGTATTTGCGGGTAGTGTATACCAGGTTCGAAATCCAAAAATAAACTCGCTAAGTGTTCGCTTAAATCTTGCCAAGGTTGCCAAAGATTATGAGTGAAAAATGAAACCACTAAAGCGCGCATTCTAAAATTTAAATAGCCCGTAGTATTCAAGCAACGCATGCAAGCATCTACTAACGGAAAGCCTGTTTTGCCTTCTTTCCAAGCATTTTGAAATTCAACGTTTACAGGTTTTTCAAGTTGATGAAAGCCTTTATTCACACTTTTAAATTCCATAGTATGTTCCATTTCAAACTTCTGAATAAAGTGTGCTTGCCAGCGTAAACGTGATACAAATGCGTTTAAATAACGCCTGTTTTTACCTTTTTCTCTTTCTATTGAAGCAGTATTAATAACTTGTTTTATGGATAAATTACCCCAAGCAATGTAAGGCGATAATCGGCTACAACCTGTTCTGGCTTCTAAAGGTTTCGAAATATGAAACATGTAGTTTTTATAGCGATTATTGAAAAAAGACTGCATGTATTTTATTCCTGTTGTTGTGCCACCTTTCTGAAAATTTTTGTTGTGAATAGTTTCTGTTGAAATGGTTTTAAACTGAAGTTCTAATGCTTCAACTGAAGCAATACTTAATAACTGATTTTGTTTTGGCTGAAACTGAAACTCTGGTTGCATCATAAAATGATCCCAATCTTCAAACCAAGTGTTGCGGTTTCTAAGTCCGCGTTGTACGCCATTATTACTATTTTCAATCCAATTTATATGTTGAGTTCGGCAAAATTCAGCGAAAGCGATATCTCTTTTAAACGTTGAAAGAATACCTGTTTCCATGTGAGAAAATACGTGTGTTATATTGAATTGTTTTTGAAGTTGTCCAATCGTATTTTCTATTGAATTATTAACTACTAAAACTTTGGAATTATAAGGTTTTAATTGAAAGTTTAAATCTTCTAAAGACTGTTTTATAAAATCCCAATGACGTTGGCTGTAATGTTTATCTTGAAGTAAAAAATCCTCGAAAGTGTAGAGGAGAAGCAGGTTTTGGTTGGTGTTTATGGCGTTGGTAATGGCTTCGTTATCTTGTAAACGAAGGTCGCGTTTTAACCAAACGATGCTAAGGTTGTTTTTCATTAAAAATTGTCAGGATTTTCAATTATACTTTGTGCACGTTTTTTGATGTTTACAAGTTGGTCTTTATCCATTTTATCAAGTAAACTGTACATCATTCCCATACGACGATTATTGCCTAAAATACTGCGTTTGTCATCTAAAAAATTCCAGTATAAGCTGTTAAACGGACACGCTTTTTCGCCTAATTTTTCCTTTTTATCATAATAGCAATCGTCACAATAATTACTCATTTTATTAATGTAGCTTCCGCTAGAAACGTAGGGTTTTGTAGCAATTTTTCCACCATCAGCAAATTGGCTCATGCCACGTGTGTTGGGTAATTGTACCCATTCTAAAGCATCAACATAAATACCTAAATACCAAGCATCAACATCGTCTGGATTTATTTGTGTAAGCAACGCAAAATTACCAGTCACCATTAAACGCTGTATGTGATGCGCGTAACCATTGTCAAGACTGTTGATTATGGCATTTTTCAGGCAGTTCATTTTGGTTTTTCCTGTCCAATAAAATTCAGGAAGTTTGTTGGTGTTTTCCAAGTGGTTTTCGGTTTTGTAAACTGGCATTAAAGCCCAATACATACCACGCATATACTCTCGCCAACCAATAATTTGACGAATAAAACCTTCAACTTGAGAAATGTCAATATTGTCACCATGTTTTCGCCAATAATTTAAAACGGTATCCACAATATTTTTAGCTGAAATAAGCTTGATATTCATCGCAAAAGACAGTCGCGAATGGAATAAATACACTTCGTCCGTATGCATGGCATCTTGATAATCCCCAAAATGAATGAGCAGTTCTTCACAGAAATATTTAAGTTGATCAAGCGCTTGTGCTCTGGTAATTGGATAACTAAACGTTTTAGTATCAAACTTGCCAATGGTTTTGATATCGCTGTTTTTGATTAACTCAACAATGTCTGAAACGTCATTTTTAAAATATTTGTAAGTCGGAATTTGATGTTCGCCTTTCCATTTGTTGCGATTGCTTTTGTCGTAGTTCCATTTACCGCCTTCAGGTTGTTTTCCAGCCATTAAAATGTCGTGTTTTTTACGCATATCGCGGTAAAAATTCTCCATTAAATATTGCTTTTTTCCTTTAAAAAAAGCTTTTAAATCCTCGCGTTCTGTGTAAAAATGTTCTGTTGAAAACGCTTCAGATTCAATATCTAAAGACTTGCAAAACTCTGACAATTGTTGGTCTAAACGATACTCGTCTGGTAATTGGTATTCAAACTTTTTAATGTCGTGTTTTTTGATGAGTTGTTTTAAATTTTCTACTAAATCTTGCGTGTTGTTTTTATCGTCTAGTTTGTAATAGTCTACGTTAAAATTGTTGTCTTTTAAGTGATTTGAAAACGCACGCATTGCAGCAAAAAAGCCAATTATTTTTTGAATATGATGCGTTACATAATCGGTTTCTTGGCGCATTTCAAATAGACAATACACTACATTTTTATCGTTGGTTTTATACCAACTGTGTTTGCTGTTTAATTGATCGCCAAGTATAAGTCTAAGTGTTTTCATATTCTAAAATAAAGTGTCTTGCAACCACAAGCGTTGGTATTTACCGTTACTATCGTAGCGATCGGCTTGAAGTTTGACGTTAAATTTTCGGTCCCTTGGATCATTACCAACTCCAGCAACATACATCCAGTTACCGTAATTGCTATGCACATCATAATCGAGAAGTAAACTCTCAAAATACGCTGCACCAATGCGCCAATCTAATTCCATGGATTTTGCAAAATAACTCGCTACATTTTGTCTACCACGATTACTCATCCAACCTGTTTTTTTAAGCTCGATCATGTTAGCGTTTACAAAAGGTTCAGACGTTTTACCGTTTATCCAATCGTTAATTTTTTGCTGATTTTTAGACCAGTCGTAATCTTTGTTTAAAATTCCGCCGATTTTAAAAATCTGATAACCAAATTTTAGTGACACATATTTAAAATAGTCGCGCCAAATAAGCTCAAAAATTAGCCAATAAGTAGAATCGTTTTTAAAATGTGCTTTCTCAAACTGCTTGACTTTGTAATAAATATGTTTTGCAGAAAGACTTCCGTTAGCTAACCAAGGTGAAAATTTGGAACTAAAATCTTTACCAATCAATCCGTTACGAGTCTTTTTATAAACGCCTAATTTTTTAGTGTTGAAAAAATAATCTTCCAAACGTTGCAAAGCTTCAGTTTCTCCTCCTTTAAAAGGAAACGCTGAATTTGGATGCACTTCAAAATCTATAAAACCTAAATCAGAAAGTGATGGAATTGAAGTTAGGTTTTCTATACTTTCTTTATTTACTTTTTCTGTTGATGAAGAAGTTTCTTGTCTAATTTCACTTCTTTTTTCACAAGCTTTTCTAAATTCGGTGAAGACTTTAGGTAGTTGTTTTATATTGAAAGGAATATCCTCTGGATGGTATAAAAACTGACTGTAACTTGTTGAAATTTTTATATTTTCAGGCAACTTTTCTTTCACATTATTAAACACATCAACTTCTTCTTGCGTCCATTCTACTTGTAAAAAAATATGGTTGATTTGATAGTTTTCTACCAATTCTGGAATACAATTTTCAGGTTTTATGGTATAAACGAATAATGGAATATTAAGTAGAGCTAGATTATTCTTTAAATCGGTAACGGTTTCTATTAAAAATTTAGCTCTGTATTTTTCGGTTTTTTTAAAGCCAAATTGATCTACTTCAAATTGTCTTGGATCAAAGCAATATAAAGCGATAACACGATTATTATTGCCAATAGCATTTGCTAATGACGCGTTATCGTGAATTCTTAAATCGTTTCTAAACCAAACTAGGCTTGTGTCTTGTTCTTTCTGCATTTTTCGCTACAATATTTTACGTTATCCCAATTTTTCTCCCATTTTTTTCGCCATGTAAATGGTAGTTGGCAAACGGGACAAATTTTTGTTGGCAAATGTTGTTTAGCTATTCCTCTAGGCATTGGCTAGTTTATTTATCATTCCGTTAAAAATAAATCCATGAAACGGTAAAACACTATACCAATAGAGTCTTCCCCATAGACCGCGTGGTCTAAAGGTAGCGCGTTGGTAAACTTTACCTTTTGCGACTTGAAACTCTAACCAAGCTTCGCCAGGTAATTTCATTTCGGCAAAAAGGATAAGGCGTTTTTGTTCTTTATCGGCTAATAATACGCGCCAAAAATCTAAGGCATCACCAGTTTTGATGTCGGTTTTATTGGTACGACCACGACGTAAACCAATTCCACCTACTAGTTTGTCTAAATAACCTCTAATTTTCCAAAGTGTAGTACCGTAATACCAACCATTTTCACCACCAATAGCCCAAATTTTTTCAAGTGTTCGGTTTTCATCTTTTACTCGTCGTTCTTTGATATCTTTAAAGCATCCAAATTTTGGAACTTTAAGGTATTTGGTTGATACTCTTTTTTTGTTTCGGCTACTTATAAAAGCGTCTTTCCAGCTGGAGATAATTTCATTTCCTTCAATTTTTACAAAAGCGACTTCTACCGCTTGTTTGTATGTCATTGGTTTTATTTCTAGAAATTGATTGATATTACTTTTTTCTCCTATAATTTCAATACCCATGCTATTTACTAAAGAAGAGGCTAATTTGTAAGATGTTGATGTTACAAAATATAGCCAGTAGCTTGACAGTTTTGGCGTCATTACCGGAACTGTAATAATGTATCTTTTTAGTTTTCTTATGCTGGCAAACTGCAATAGCATTTGCTTGTAGGTCATAATTTCTGGACCAAAAATATCATGAGATGTGTTGTACAATTCTTGTTTATCAAGTCCTTTGGTTAAAAACGCTAAAACGTCTCTAATACCAATAGGTTGCGTTTTGGTATTTAGCCATTTTGGCGCAATCATTACGGGAAGTTTTTCGACTAAATCTCTAATAATTTCGAAACTTGCGCTACCAGAACCAACAATAATTCCTGCTTTAAAAACGGTTAATGCGTAGTCATTAGATTTTAAAGTGTCTTCTACGTTTTTTCTGGATAATAAATGTTTTGAGAGTTTGGTGTCGTTGGTAATTCCGCTAAGGTAGATAACTTGTTTGACGTTAGTAGTTTCGATATAATTTTTGAAGTTTAACGCACATTCTTCTTCTAACTTATGAAACTTGTCTACAGAATTTGACATAGAATGTATCAAATAATACGCAGCATCTATGTCTTTAGGAATGTTTTGTAAGGTATCTGGTTTTAAAAAATCGGCTTCTACAACATGAAGATTTTCTTCATCTGAATATGCTTTTTCCGTACGTAATTTTCCGCGTACAGCGCAAACTACCGTATGACCTTGATCTAAAAGTAACGGAATAATACGCTTACCAATGTAACCTGTTGCTCCTGTTACTAATATTCTCATAGGTTTTGGTTTTTTTGTCTATAGATAATTACATTTATTGATTGTTAGCTAAAGATGTTTTAGGTCTTTGGTATTCTAAGCGTTTTTCTAGAGTAGGTATGGAGTAAGTGTCTAATCCGTTAATAGTTGCAATTTCTGCTTTAGATAGGTTAACAAAGCCATCACTTTCTAATAAATTATCATTGATGAAAAGATTTTCAATTTCACCTAAAACAAGAATAGTATCGTTTTCTTTGATGAAATACTCTTGAACAAATTTCATTTGAAGCTGAACTGGCGCATCTTTTACAAAAGGAGCAAAACATTCATTTTTATATTCTGAATTGAGATTAGTCACTTCAAATTCTGAAATATTAGCATCGTATTTAGCAGATGTGTGATGCGCATCTTCAATTATTGATTTATGAATATGATTAATCGTGTAAACACCAGTCGTTTTGATGTTCTCGTAAGTGTTGCGTAAAACGGTTGTTGGTCTGCAAAAAAAGCCTAAAAGCGGCGGATTGCTACCAACGTGCGTTACCGAACTAAATACTGCAACATTCTCGATATTATCCTTAGATTTTGTGCCAATTAGATTAGCGCTTTTAAATCCAGAGACACTATTTATAAGATTAATGCGGTATAAATGATGCATTTCTTCGATATGTTTTTTACTGAAATGCTTCATTATTTTAAATTTTGAAAGTTATTGATTTTGATGTCTTTAGCTTTTAAATCGAACATTAAATTGTACAATCCAAAAAACGTACGGTTAATGTAAATAAAATGCTTAGATCCGCGATTACCGTTCATTTTTCTTAATTCAGTGCTTTTACTGTAGCGTTGTCCCATTTCTGAAATAGCATTGAAAAATTCAGGATCAGAAAAATCAAAAGTATCCACATGAAAAGGTTTGGTGAATAGGCTTAACAATTCATGAAACATTGCAGAGAAGAAGTCTAATTCTTCTTTACTATCATCTTCTCTTAATATTTCTAATTCGAACATTTTTTTAGTAAAAATATCTTTGTTTTCAAGACTTTCTTTTTTTGCCAATTCAAAATATGGTGTGTAAAAATCTTCAGGCACTATTTTCATACAACCAAAGTCTAATGCGATAAGTTCGCCATTTTTAGACACTAAAAAGTTTCCGGGATGCGGATCTGCGTGTACTTTTTTAAGCACATGCATTTGGTACATATAAAAATCCCATAGTGCTTGACCAATTTTATTTGCTACTTCTTGATTGGTATTGTGTGCAGTAAATTCAGAAAGATGTTCGCCTTCCATCCAATCCATAGTAATGATACGTTCTGAAGACAAATCTTCGTAATACTCAGGAAATTTAAGGTTAGGAATGTGTTTACATGCATTTACAATTTCTTTACTTTGCTTAACTTCTAGTATGTAGTTTGTTTCTTCTACTAATTTATTTTCGACTTCTTTAAAGTATTTATCACTATCTTTTCCTTTAATATTGAACATTTTGATAGCGATAGGTTTAACCAAAGCCAAATCGCTAGAAATGCTTTCTGCGACACCAGGATATTGAATTTTCACAGCAAGTTTTTTCCCATCCTTTTCTGCTAAATGCACTTGTCCAATACTAGCTGCATTAACCGAATTAAGATTGAAGGTGTCAAAGATTTGACTTGGTAATTGACCGAAATATTTTTTAAAAGTCTTCTTAACTAAAGGCGCGGATAATGGCGGCACAGAAAATTGTGCTAACGAAAATTTTTCTACATAGGCTTGTGGTAAAATGCTTTTTTCCATACTAAGCATTTGAGCTACTTTTAAAGCACTTCCTTTAAGTTGTTTTAAACTGTCGTAAATATCGTCTGCGTTGTTTTTATTTAAACGTTCTTTAGCTTCAAGCTCTGATTTTGTAAGCTTATCACCATAATATTTTAGGTAATTAACACCAACTTTAGCACCTGTAGATACTAATTTGGTTGCACGAGATATTTTTGAAACAGGTATTTTGTCTATAGTTTTCAATAGAATGAGAATTAAGAGTTCATTTGAAATTTTTCTTTATAAATAAACTTTCCGAAATCTATTAGGCTTTTTATTGGAGCAACGTCTAATACATCAAAACTTGTATTAACAGATTTTTCTATGAAAATATCTGTTTTTTCGAAAGATGGAGACGTGTCATCCATCCAAAATTTAATGGTTAATAATAATTGCATCCAAGCAGATTCTTTTAAACTTTTTTGTTGAAGTTTATCAATTTGCTCCTGTTTAGTTTCGATAAGCTCTATACCTAATTCTGAAATGTAGTGCGTAAAGTGCGATTTTAAATCTTTTAAAACCACATAGTTTTTTAGCTTGTTTTTATGCTGATTAAGTGCATAAACCACATAGCTTCTGTTAGCTGTTAGGTTTTCGAAAAAAGTAAAGTAAAAACTTAATAGTTTATTTCGAGGTTCGAAATTTTGGTAATCTTCGCTAGCATGTAATGCAGTAATTGTATTATCATAAAAGGCTTTAAAAATACCTTTTTCTATAGCTTCAAAATTACCAAAATGCTCGTAGAATTTAGCTTCTTCAAAATTGTTTTCTTTCGAAAAAGCATAAACAGATTTAGGTTGTTGGTTATGTTCTAGTACATAATCCATGTAAAATGAAATGATGTTACTAGCTGTTATATTTTTCTTTTTTGCCATTACTGTGAAATTTAATAGCGTAAAGATACAAAATGTTTAACTTATTTTTTAAATAGTTAAACAAAATTTAACAACCTAAATCTGTTTAGTTTAACTTTATTTAGACAGATAATATTTTTTTCTTAGCCAAAATGCCACTTTAACTAATAAAATAAGCGCAGGAACTTCTACTAAAGGTCCTATAACACCAGTAAATGCTTGTCCAGAGTTTAATCCAAATACCGCAATAGCGACCGCTATAGCGAGTTCAAAATTATTACCAGCAGCTGTAAATGCAATAGCAGCATTTTTATCGTATGTTGCGCCCATAGCTTTACTTACAAAGAAACCTATGATAAACATTACAATAAAATAGATAAGTAAAGGAAGTGCTATAATTAAAACATCTTTTGGAATTTGTACAATTAATTCGCCTTTTAAAGAGAACATTACAATTATAGTAAACAGTAATGCTATTAATGTAATAGGAGAAATGTTAGGGATAAACTTGGTCTTATACCAATCTTCTCCTTTTAATTTGACTAAAATAGTTCTACTTAATATACCAAGTAAAAAAGGAATCCCTAAATATATAGCAACGCTTTCTGCAATTGTTGAAATGGAAATATCTACAATTGCACCTTCAAAGCCAAAATAAGGCGGTAAAACAGTAATAAATAAGTAGGCATAAAAACTATATCCTAATACTTGAAATACACTGTTTAAGGCTACTAATCCTGCTCCGTATTCGCTGCTACCTTCTGCTAAGTCATTCCAAACTAAAACCATAGCAATACATCTAGCAAGACCAATTAAAATTAGTCCAACCATGTACTCTGGATAGTCTTGTAAGAATATGAGAGCCAAAATAAACATTAAAACAGGACCGATAATCCAGTTTAACACTAAAGAAATAGATAAAATTTTTACATCTTTAAAAACCTTAGGTAATAAAGCATAATTAACTTTTGCTAAAGGTGGATACATCATTAAAATTAACCCAATTGCAATAGGAATATTAGTTGTACCACTACTGTAATTATCTATTTGTTTAGGAAAAGATGGAAAAAAGTATCCAATACTTACGCCTAATAACATTGCAATAAAAATCCACAAGGTTAGATAACGGTCTAAAAAGTTAAGTCTTTTTTTTGAGGTTGACATTTTAACTTATTTAATAGTTGAGAAAATATATTTCATTTCGGTTGCAATTTGAGCAGAACGTTCTAGGTACTTAATATCTTGAAGATCTGTATTGTCAAACGCTTTTGGGTCATCATAAGTGATAGGTATGCGTTTTTCTGCACCAGCAATAAAAGGGCAGCCATCATCTGCTTGAGAGCAAGTCATGATAGCAGCAAAATTAGATTTTGGATTAAAATTGTCTCCGTAAGTTTTAGAAAACCCTATTATAGGATGTGAATTTTGATCGTATTTTATGGTGTAAATAGGATTTTTTCCTTCTGAAATTTTCTCGATATCAAATCCAGTATTTTGCAAAGTCTCTGCAACTTTTGGATACATTGCTGTAGCTTCAGTACCACCAGAAAAACAAGTTACATTTTCAATATTATAAAAGTTTGCAATTGTTTGTGCCCAAATTTGGGATAGATGGCTACGTCTAGAGTTGTGTGTGCAAATAAAATTAATTGTAATTGGTAATTTTTTAGATGCTTTATCTTGTATATAAGTTACAAGTGGTTGTAAAGTCTCTTTTCTGTCATTAGATATTGTATCAATATCTAATGCGTTAATATAATCTTCGATTTGAGTATTCATAATTATAATAGAAAATTATTAGCAGCAGTTTCCGTCTGGAGAGCAACAAGGCTCGTTATTTAAATCTGCAAGTTTAACTTTTGGTTTTGGTAATTGTTTTTCAGGAATACCACATTTATCCTTAGCAAGACAATTTGTTTGTGTAGAGGTTAACAAAAATTGACCGTCTTTAAAGTCTAAACCAAATTTCTGAATGCTTTGCTCACCTTGATATTCGACTTCAATCTCAAGATCTTTTAGATTAAAAATATCTTCTGATAATTCGATAATATGAATTAATTTTTCAGGATGTAGTCTGTGATCGTAATCATTGGCATTCCATAGTTGAAAATTTACCTTTTTTTCTTGTCTTATAGTTCCGCCACAATCAATAAAATGTTTTGTGGTTTTACCAACTTCTGTTACATGAAAATGGTTAGGTACTAAACTACCATCGGGTAATATAAACGCAATAGTGTCTAGATTTTTTAAATGTTTTTTAATTTCTGATAATGTCATAAAGTTAAGTTTTAACAACAAGTATTAGTATTGTTTTCTGTATCTAAAAAAGCGGTTAAAGTGTTTTTCATTTTTGTCCAATTATCTTGATTTATACAGTAACAAACACTTGTTCCTTCAATAGTTCCTTGAATTAATCCTAATTTTTTTAATTCTTTTAAGTGCTGAGAAATTGTAGGTTGAGCTAGTCCAATAACATCTACCAAATCACCACAAACACAAGTGTTAATTTTAAACAAATGCTGAATAATTGCTACACGTGCAGGATGACCAAAAGCTTTAAAGTATAAGGATAATTGGTTTTGTTCTTCTGTAAACATTTCTGCTTTAATTAATCCCATAATTATATTTGTATATTTGTTTATAGCAATATTACGATTAATAAAATTTTGAGACAAGAATTTTTATCTTTTTAAGTTTTTGTTAACAATTATAGGGTAATCAATATGTAATTTTATGCATCTAAAATTTAAAACTAAAACCAAAATGAAAAAGTTAATTACACTTTTAATGGTGTTTGCAGTAACTTTTACTGTAAATGCACAAATCGAAACACCACAACCAAGCCCATTACAAAAAATAGAGCAGAAGGTAGGTTTAACAGATGTCTCTGTACAATATTCTAGACCATCTATGAAAGGTCGTACTATTTTTGGAGATTTAGTTCCTTACGGTAAACTTTGGCGTACAGGAGCAAACCAAAATACGATGGTTACATTTAGTACAGATGTTATGGTAGGAGAGTCTACTTTAAAAGCAGGATCTTATGCTATCTTTTCTAAGCCTAATAAGGATAACTGGGAAGTAATTTTTTATAGTGATACAAATAATTGGGGAACACCACAAAAGTGGGATGATAGCAAAGTAGCGGCAAAAGTAAATGCAAAAGTTTATGATATACCAATGGATATTGAAACTTTTACTGTGTCTTTTGATGATTTAACAAATGATTCTGCTGTATTAGGAATTATGTGGGAAAAAACTTACGTAGCTGTAAAGTTTGAAGTACCTACAGATAAAGCAGTAACAGCTGCTATTAATAATGTAATGAATGGACCATCTGCAGATGATTATTATGCAGCTGCACGTTACTATTTAGAATCAGGTAAAGACATTAACAAAGCTGTTGTTTGGATGGATAAAGCTATTGAAATGACTAAAGAGAACCCAAGATTTTGGTGGTTACGTCAACAATCATTAATTAAAGCAAAAGCTGGTGATAAAAAAGGAGCAATTAAAGCTGCAAAAGCAAGTTTAGAAGGTGCTGAAAAAGCTGGTAACGCAGATTATATCAAAATGAATAAAGACTCTTTAAAAGAATGGGGAGCAATGTAAATTAGATCTTTAGATATCTAGATTTTGAGATAAAAAGCGCAATCGTTATGATTGCGCTTTTTTTATTTTATGTAGTAGAATTAACTATTTCTATTTTTATTTAACTCGTCTTGTAATTGACGTCTCACTTTTTGTTCACGTTCTAAAGCGTTACGTCTATGTTCTTCAAACTCTTCTTCAACTTCTGTTAATTTAGATTTTGCTTCTCGGGTTACGCTATTACTATTTTTAAATTTAAAAATAAAGAAAAGTAAAAAGGCTAAAAGAACAGCTATAATACTCCACATTAATCCATTGTATCCGCTTTTGCTCATTTGTATGCCAAATAAAGACATACTATCTTTTTCTTCTTTAGTAGATTTTAAGTTTGTTTTAGTAGAGGATAAGCTACTTTTTAAACGTTCTATTTCTTCATTTTGATTTTTAACTGTGTTTTGCGTAGTTACTAACTCGTTTTTTACAGCTTTTAACGAGTCTAATGTATGAGATTTAAGCTTTAATAACCAGTTGCTTTTAATGACTTCATAGTTTTGACCTCTTTCATCTCTCCAACTATTAGATTTTTGAATAACGTATTCAAATTGACTATCTAAGGTACCAGAATCTAATGATAACTCATCTTCGTTATTTTCTGTTTGAGAAAATGAAGAAAAAGTGACTAAAAAAAGTAATAAGAATAAAATAGGGAAACTTTTGATTTTTAACATCTTAAGATTTGTTTTTTAAGTTTTATGTTTTTTTAAAAATATAAAATGCACTCTTTGCGGTTTAAAGATAGCAAAAAGCCCCACAATTGTGAGGCTTTATATATACGTTTTTAAAAAGTGTTTTGGATTTTAATAGTAAGTAAAACGTCTTACTTTAGCTATATATTTAGCTAATCTTATTACTTGATGGCTATATCCATATTCGTTATCATACCATACGTATAGTACAGCATTTTTCCCATCTTTTCTTACTATTGTTGCTTTACTGTCGTAAATTGAAGGCGCAGAGCTACCTACAATATCGCTAGAAACAAGTTCGTCACTCATTTCATATTTAATTTGCTCTACCAAATCTCCTTCTAAAGCATATTTTTTAAGTGTTGCATTAATACCTTCTACTGATGTTTCAGTTTCTAGTTCTAAGTTTAGTATAGCTAAAGATCCGTTTGGTACAGGTACACGAATGGCATTAGATGTTAATTTACCATCAAAGCTTGGTAAAGCTTTAGATACAGCTTGTCCTGCACCAGTTTCTGTAATTACCATATTTAAAGCTGCAGCACGACCACGACGATATTTTTTATGGAAATTATCTACTAAGTTTTGATCGTTAGTGTAAGCGTGAATAGTTTCTAAATGTCCGCTTTTTACACCATAAGTATCTTCCATTGCTTTTAAAACTGGTGTAATAGCATTTGTTGTACAAGAAGCAGCAGAGAAAATATCAAGTTTATCAGGGTTGTTTTCTAAATGGTTAACACCATAAACAATATTTGGTATTCCTTTACCAGGAGCTGTTAGTAAGACTTTTTCGGCTCCTTTAGAGTTTTTTAATCTGGTTAAAGCTTCTTTATCTCTAAAAGCACCAGTATTGTCAATAATTAATGCGTTATCAATACCATATTTAGTGTAATCTATATCTTCTGGTTGGTTAGCAGTAATAATTTTTACAGTTGTACCATTAATAATTAATGCTTCATTTTTAAGATCTGTATTTACAGTTCCAGGAAAATCACCATGAACAGAGTCGTTACGTAATAAAGAAGCACGTTTTTCTAAAACAGTTTGGTCTAATTTACCACGTGTTACAATAGCTCTAAGACGTAGTTGACTTCCTTTACCTGTTCTAGTCATTAACTCTCTGGCTAATAAACGACCGATACGACCAAAACCATATAATACAACGTCTTTAGGAGTTACATTTTCTTTCTTTTTGGCATCTTTTAATTTTTCTGCCACAAAAGACATAGCGTTGCTGTATTTTTTTTCTTCTAAGTGATACTCGTAAGTTAATTTACCAATATCTAATTTAGATGCTGGTATGTCAAGAGTTTTAATAGCTTGAACTATTTCTACAGAATCAAAAATTGAAATTGGTTTTTGAACAAATTCTCCTGCATATTCATGAAGGTTTAAAATTTCAGAAACATTTCTGTCGATTAATTGGTTTCTAAACAATACCAATTCTATCGATTTATCATACCATAAATCGCTTACAATTTTAATAAATTCTACAGTTGCTCTTCGCCTGTCTGCCTGAAACGCTAATTCGTTTTCGTAAGTTTCGTTAATAGACATTTTGTGTTTTAGTTTGTTGTGTTGTTAATTTTTAAATTGGCTACTTTATAGTGTAGCCTTCTATAATTTTTGGCAAAAGTATAGATTTCAAACGTTTTCGTAAAACAAAAAATGATAAAAAAATAAAAGCACTTCATTTTTATGTTGAAGTGCTTTTAAAACAGGATAAAATCGAATTTAATTTACCTTAATCCATAACGTGTTTTTTCTCCTTTAGAGTTTATAATCTCAATACTTAATGGTTTGTAAGGATCTCTGTTTTCTATTACAGATTTTACATCGTCTACAGAGTTAACATTTCGATTATTTATTGCTGTTATAATGTTTCCTTCTTTAATACCTTCACTTGTTAAATAATCTTTGTAACTACCATAAACTTTTGTGATTTTTACACCATTTTTAACTTTAAATTTCTTTAAGTCGTTAGGTTTTGCATCTTTAATCTCGCCAATAAAAGGTAAAATGTATCTGTTGTTTTTAAGAAGTTTTACTTTTTTTTCAATTAAGTTATTTCCTCTTAAAGCTTTAACATGTATTATATCGTTAGGTCGTTTTGAATTAAGGTAACCTCTTAAATCAGATTCTTTAGAAATTTTTAATCCATCAATTTCCTTTATGATATCACCAACTTTTAAACCAGCGTTTTCTGCTCCTGAGTCTTCTTCAACTTCTTCAATGTAAACACCTTCAGTTTCATTAATACCTAATTTTTCTGAGGTGAAAGTACCTAAATTTCTTGGTACAATACCGATTAAACCTCTTTGTACATTACCAAATTCCATAATATCTTGTACTACTTTTTTAGCAATATTACTTGGTACTGCAAAAGAATAACCTATGTAAGAGCCTGTTTGAGAGCTAATAGCGGTGTTTATACCTATTAAATCTCCATTAGTATTTACTAAAGCGCCTCCAGAATTCCCAGGGTTAACAGCAGCATCGGTTTGTATAAAAGATTGCGTACTTTTGCCGCTTAAATCTCTAGATTTTGCACTAATTATTCCAGCAGTTACTGTGGATGTTAAGTTAAATGGATTACCAATTGCTAAAACCCATTCGCCAATTTTAGCAGTATCACTATCTCCAAAAGTGACGTAAGGTAAATCTTCTTCTGTTTCAACTTTTAATAGAGCAATATCTGTATTTGGATCGCTACCAACAATGGTAGCTTCTAGTGTTTGATTATCGTTTAAAGTAACGCTTAATTGTTCAGAATCTTCAATAACATGGTTGTTGGTAATGATGTACCCGTCTGGAGATATGATTACACCACTACCAGTACCTAACTGTCTACGTTGTGGGACACGACCATAAAATAAGTCTTGTAACGTTGGTTGTGCAGTTGTAATAGCTACATTTTTAACGTGTACAACAGCATGCACAGTTTTTTCTGCAGCAGTTGTAAAATCAATATTTTCGGCAGCTGCAAGAGCTGTCTTTGTGGTGTTTAAATTGGTTGGTAAAAAACTTGGCTGTTCTATAGTAGCCTGTTGTGCAATTTGTGGTTTTTCTTTTTCAAGAAAGGTTTTATAAGTTCCTAGAGTAATTGCGCCTCCTAATACAGAAACAAAAACCAAAGTAATCAACTTCTTCATGTTCTTTTAGTTTAGGTTTATTAGAATAACGATTAAAATTAATTAAATATTGAGCGCCTATTTCAACTTTAACGAGTATTTAACAGCACAATTGTGCTATATTTGTGTCTCAATTTTTTACGTTAATGACTTTAACATTTTACAAATATCAAGGCACAGGTAACGACTTTGTTATCATTGATAATAGACAAGAATTATTTAACAAAAATGATACCAAATATGTCAAATTTTTATGTGACAGACGTTTTGGCATTGGTGCAGATGGATTGATTTTATTAGAAAATCATCCAGATGCAGATTTTAAAATGGTGTATTATAATGCAGATGGTAATGAAAGCACCATGTGCGGTAATGGAGGACGCTGTATTGTCGCTTTCGCTGAATTTTTAGGCATTTTTAAAAACACAACAACGTTTTATGCAATAGATGGATTGCATCATGCAAAGATTGAAGAAAATTTAATTCATCTTCAAATGAAAAATGTCGAGACGATTGACACTTTTACTACCCATCATTTTTTAGATACAGGATCTCCACATCATGTTCAGTTTGTTGATAATTTAAAGACGTTTAATGTGAAAGCAGAAGGTGAAAAGATTCGTTATGGCGCACCATACAATCAAGCTGGAAGTAATGTTAATTTTGTAGAAAAAATTAACCCAAACACTTTTGCAGTTCGTACTTACGAAAGAGGAGTAGAGGACGAAACTTTATCTTGTGGTACTGGTGTAACAGCAGTTGCAATAGCAATGTATGATTCAGGAGAAAGTGCATCAAATATCATTAATCTTAATGTAGAAGGCGGACAATTAAAAGTGTCTTTTGATAAAGTAGAAGATACTTATAAAAATGTGATGTTAATCGGTCCAGCAACTCAGGTTTTTAAAGGCGAAATAGAATGTTAACATTAAAAGGAGAACATATTTATTTACGTGCTTTAGAGCCAGAAGATTTAGAGTTTATTCATCAAATTGAAAATGATGAAACCATTTGGGAAATAAGCAACACCATTACACCTTATTCTAAATATTTAATCAAGCAATATCTAGAAAATGCTCATAAAGATATTTATGAAGTTAAGCAATTACGACTAGTAATTTGTAATGATGCAGACACAGCTATCGGAATGATAGACTTATTTGATTTTGATATAAAAAACAAACGCGCAGGAATTGGTATATTGGTAAAATCTGAAACCGATAGACAAAAAGGATATGGTAAAGAAGCTTTAAAACTATTGATAAAATATAGTTTTAAACACTTAGATTTGCATCAATTATATTGTAATATTTCTGAAGATAATGAAGCAAGTTTAAACCTATTTAAAAATCAAGGTTTTAAAGAAGTAGGTTTAAAAAAAGACTGGAATTATCTTAACGGAAGCTATAAAAACGAATATTTACTTCAACTAATAAATACTAATGTACATTAAAAAAATACTCTTAGCAATAGCCTTAATTGGATTAGTTATAGCTGGCTACTTTGCCTATTTTGTATATAATGCAATGCTAAAACCTAATACAGCATTTAATAATGAAACAGCATATATTTACGTATCTACCAATGCAACCTATGATGAAGTTAGAGAACAATTAGAGCCATTATTAAAAGACATTGATAGTTTTGATGCATTAGCGGTTCAAAAAAAATATACAACTAATATTAAAGCTGGACGATTTCCTATAAAAAAAGGAATGAGTAATAATGATATTATTAATTCCATAAGAAGTAATAATTTACCGATAAAACTAAGTTTTAATAATCAAGAACGAATAGAAGATTTAGCAGGTCGTATAGCACAACAAATAGAACCTGATAGTTTGTCATTACTTAAAGCAATAACAGATTCTACATTTTTAAAAGAGAAAAATTTTACAAAACAAACAGTTTTAAACATGTATGTGCCAAACACATATGAGTTTTTCTGGAATACATCACCAGAGTTATTTAGAGATAAAATGTTAGGCGAATATTATCGTTTTTGGAATGATGAGCGACAAGCAAAACGAAAAGCATTAAAATTATCTGTTAACGAAGTAATGACTATTGCTTCTATCGTTCAAAAAGAAACAGCTAAAATAGACGAAAGACCACGCGTTGCTGGTGTATATCTAAATAGAATAAGAAAAGGTTGGCCTTTAGAAGCAGATCCAACAGTAATTTATGCTAAAAAGCTTAAAGAAAACAATTTTAATCAAGTAATAAAACGTGTGCTTTACAAAGATTTAGAAATAGACTCTAAATACAATACGTATAAATATCCTGGTATACCACCAGGACCAATCACAATGCCAGACGTTTCCGCAATAGATGCTGTTTTAAATCCAGAAAAACACAATTATATGTTTTTTGTAGCAGACGTTAAAAATTTTGGATACCATAAATTTGCTAAGACATTAGCGCAACATAATGCCAATAAGAGATTATACACACAATGGATTAGCAGTCAAGGTATAAATAGATAGGCTTGTTTAGATATTTAATTTTTATAATTTTTTGTGTTAGTTCTGTTTTTAGTCAAACAGAACAAAACTCTTTTTTTTCACCTAGCGATACATTAAATATTAAAAGACGGAATGCTGTTGTTCTTACGGAAACTACTTTAGGAGGCATCACTCTTCTTGGGTTAAATCAATTATGGTACGCAGATTATGAGCGTTCTAAATTTCATACCATAAATGATAATTCAGAATGGTATCAAATGGATAAGTTAGGGCATACATTTACAGCTTATCATTTAGGAAGATTTGGTGCTCAAACATTAAATTGGGCAGGAGTAAGCAAGAAAAACCAATTAATTTATGGCGGCTCACTAGGTTTTATGTTTTTAACTGGTGTTGAAGTTTTAGATGGATTTTCTGAAGAATGGGGATTTTCTTGGGGAGATTTTGCTGCAAATGCAGCAGGTTCTGGATTGTTTATTGGACAAGAATTACTTTGGGAAGAACAACGCATTAGTTTAAAATACTCTTTTAACAGAACACGTTTTGCATCTAAAAACCCAAATAAGTTGGGTAATGGTATTTTAGAAGAAATATTGAAAGATTATAACGGACAAACGTATTGGTTAAGTGCTAATTTACATTCGTTTTTTAAAGAAAGTAAATTACCTAAATGGTTAAATGTTGCTGTTGGTTACGGTGTTGATGGATTGTTATATGGCGAATCTAATTTACAACAGGTCAATTTTCCTAATCAAAAAAGAAGTAGACAATTTTATTTAAGTCTTGATGTAGATTTAACTAAAATTGAAACTAAATCAGAATTTTTAAAGCAAGTTTTTAATGTCTTTAATGTAGTTAAGATACCATTTCCTACTTTAGAAATTAATGGTAACGGTAAGCTAGTTGGGCACTTTGTTTACTTTTAACAATTCTTAACATGTTGATTTTCAGTATTAAATAATTTGTTGTATATTTGCACGCTGAAATTTTAACCATATCTATATTTTAAGATTTGGTTATAAATCAAAAACAATGAAAAAAAATATTGGAAAGTTATTATCGCTAGTACTTACAATATCAATTTTATTAGCAGTTGTATTTTACAACAATAATAAAGAAG
This sequence comes from Mesoflavibacter zeaxanthinifaciens subsp. sabulilitoris, assembly GCF_014191595.1. NCBI lineage: Bacteria > Pseudomonadati > Bacteroidota > Flavobacteriia > Flavobacteriales > Flavobacteriaceae > Mesoflavibacter > Mesoflavibacter zeaxanthinifaciens. Next base: position 187,563 of record NZ_JACHWV010000001.1, read on the forward strand.
CTATCGTCATAAAAGATGAAGAGCAAACAACAAAAAGCACAGAAATATCTAATGATATTGCTTTTTATGATGTAAAAGAGCAATATACTCCGCACTTAGGAAAATCTTTTGCTGGATTTAAAGAGGCATTAGGTTTTAAAGAATCTCAAAACAACTACTTTAGAGTCAATAAGTTTGGGTATTTAGGGAAATACCAATTTGGAAAAAGTACTTTAAAATTAATTGGTATTTATGATTCTAACATGTTTCTAAAAACACCAGAGTTACAAGAAAAAGCATTTATAGCAAATGCACAACGTAACAAATGGGTTTTGCGTAGAGACATTAAAAGATTTGTAGGTAAAAAAATTAATGGCGTAGAAATTACAGAGTCTGGTATATTAGCTGCAGCACATTTAGCAGGACCAGGAAGTGTAAAAAAATACCTAAGAAGCTATGGTAAAAATGGATTTTCTGATGCGTTTGGAACTTCTGTAAGATATTACATGAAAAAGTTTTCTGGATATGATACTTCTTCTATCAAACCGTTAAAAAAAGTTAAAGTTAAGCATAGTAGAGCTTAACAATATTATTCCTTATGAATTATAAATAGTGTTGGTCTTTTATGTAAGTCAACACTATTTTTTTTCCATTGATTAGCAGTTTGTGTTTTGATAAATTCTGTATCCAAAGTAATATCACAAGCAACACAGATCAAACAATCGTTACTTAACGTGTTGCAAAGATCTTCTAACATTTTATTGTTCCTGTAAGGCGTTTCTATAAAAGATTGAGATTGATTGTAATCTTTGCTAATTCGTTCTAATCTTTTTATTTCAGATTTTCTTTCATTTTTATCTATAGGCAGATAACCATTAAAAGCGAAAGATTGTCCATTCATACCAGAAGCCATCATGGCGAGTAGAATGGAAGAAGGACCAACCAACGGAACAACTTTTATATTATTTTGATGTGCTAATTTTACAATATCTGCACCAGGATCTGCAATACCTGGGCAACCAGCATCAGATAGTAAACCAATAGTTTTACCTTCTAAACAAGGTTTTATAAAATTAGGTAAATCTTCTGGTTGTGTATGTTTATTTAATTCAAAAAGCGTTAAACTAGGTTGTGATTTTTCTGGAGAAATACTTTTTATAAACTTTCTAGCTGCTTTAGAGTTTTCTACAATAAAAGTATCTAAACTATCAATTATTGTTTTTACTTGTGCTGGTAATACATCAAAAGGATTGTTTTCTCCTAATGTATTCGGAATTAAATAGAGTTGTCCTTTATTCATAACCCTAAAAGTAACAAATTATGATGATGTATTTATTCGTTTTGCAATAATTTCACAAGCATTATCTAGCATATTGTAAACATTTTCAAAACCTTTTTCGCCACCATAATAAGGATCTGGTACATCTAAGTTTTTATCAGGAAAACTTTCATTTAAAATAAGTTTTACTTTTTCTTTTTGTTGATCATTTTCTGCTAGTGCAATTATATTTTGATAATTTGAGTTATCCATTGCATAAATGATATCAAAGTCTTCAAAATCTTGCTTGTTAAATTTTCTTGCGCGTTGGTTAGTGATATTTAATCCATTTTGTCTTGCAACAGCAATCGATCTTGGATCTGGTTTATTACCAACATGATAAGCTGCTGTACCAGCAGATTCTACAATAAAATTAGAATCTAATTTTGATTTTAGGATACCTTCAGCTAGAGGAGAACGGCATATGTTTCCTAAGCAAACCATTAAAATTTTAGTCATGGTAATTGTAAATTATACCGAAAGCTTTTTAGTTAAATCTTCTACGTATTTTCTAAATTGTTTGTCTGTAGATGATAAGTTGTCTACTGTTTTACATGCGTGTAATACTGTAGCATGATCGCGCTTTCCTATTTGAGATCCAATACTTGCTAAAGAAGCTTTAGTAAACTTTTTTGCAAAGAACATAGCCAATTGTCTAGCTTGTACAATATGGCGTTTTCTTGTTTTAGATTGTAAAGTGTCTACATCCATTTGGAAGTAATCTGATACTATTTTTTGTATATAATCTATTGATACTTCGCGTTTTGTGTTCTTTACAAACTTTTCTACAACTTGTTTAGCTAAATCGATATTTACTTCTTTTTTATTGAAAGAAGATTGAGCAATTAAAGAGATTATAGCTCCTTCAAGTTCTCTAATATTGGTTTTTATATTTTTTGCAATATATTCTACAATATCATCAGGCATTTCAACACCATCTCTATAAAGCTTGTTTTTTAATATTGAAACTCTAGTTTCAAAATCAGGTGTTTGTAACTCAGCAGATAATCCCCATTTAAAACGAGATAATAAACGTTGTTCAATATCTTGCATATCAACAGGCGCTTTGTCGCTTGTTAAAATAACTTGTTTTCCGTTTTGATGTAAATGATTAAATATATGGAAGAATACATCTTGCGTACCCGATTTACCAGATAAGAATTGTACATCATCAATAATTAACACATCTACCAATTGGTAAAAATGTATAAAATCATTTCTATTATTTTTCTTTACTGAATCTATATATTGTTGTGTAAATTTTTCAGCTGAAATATATAAAACAGTTTTTTCTGGATACTTATCTTTAATATCAACACCAATAGCGTGAGCAAGGTGAGTTTTACCTAATCCAACACCTCCAAAAATTAAAAGAGGATTAAAAGATGTACCTCCTGGTTTTGCAGATACAGCCAATCCTGCACTTCTAGCTAAACGGTTAGAGTCACCTTCTAAAAAGTTATCAAAATTGTAATTAGGATTAAGTTGAGATTCTATCTTAACGTTTCTAATACCAGGAATTACAAATGGGTTTTTTAACTCTGGATTTTTATTGTTTAACGGTACATCAACATCTTGAGATTTTACAGCACTTCTATTTGTACTAGGTATTTTTTCTGTAAAAGGTTGTTTGTTACCGTAGGTGTTTTCCATTTTTATAATGTAAACCAACTTTGCTGTTTCTCCTAGTTCTTTGGTAAGTGCTACTTTTAGTAACTTAACATAATGTTCTTCAAGCCACTCGTAGAAAAATTTACTAGGTACTTGAATACTTAAAGCATTATCAGTTAGTTTAACTGCGACTATAGGTTCAAACCAAGTTTTGTATGCTTGAGGTTGGATATTATCTTTTATAAATTGTAGACAGTTATTCCATACCGATTGCGCAGTTACACTCATAATACTATTAAACGTTGTTTTTGTTAGTTAAAAAAAGACCTTAAGAGTTAGAGAAAAGCCTTTAGATTTACAGCTGGACAAATATGTGAACAAAATTCTAAAAAAAAAAATGAAACAGTATTGAATTTCTAGTTTTTTTTTCTCATGTTAAACCAGATTTCTAAACTACAAAAAAATATTGATTAAATGGCTATAAAACCAGATGAAATTGAAATAAGAGTAAGATATGCAGAAACCGATCAAATGGGTGTTGTGCATCACGGTAACTACGCATTATATCTAGAGATGGCAAGGATTGAATGGTTGCGTAAATTAGGGATTTCTTACAAAAGCATGGAAGAAAATGGTATAGGTTTACCTGTTGTTTCTTTATCCATAAATTTTAAAAAATCAGCATTTTATGATGATGTAATTAAAGTCAAAACTCAGCTTAAAAAACAACCAACAGCTTTAGTTAATTTTGACTATATATTAACCAATCAAAATGACGAATTATTATGTACAGCAGAAGTTGTTTTGGCATTTATGGATATGAAAACTAAAAGACCTACGCGTCCGCCAAAATATTTTTTAGAAGCCTTAAAAAATTAGTTGTCTAATTCTTTAATTTCTACTTCATAAATATTTTCAAAAATAGATGCTATCGTACTAGCATCTTTTTTTCTTACTGAAATAGTAATTTGGCAATCTAATTCTAATTTCTGGTTGGTAATATTTAGATTTTTCTCTTTAATAACACGCATCACCTTATTCATGTTTTTATAATCAAATGTGATTACAAAATCTACATTTATGGTTTTAGTCACTATTTTACAAGCTTCTAATGCCATTTGTGCTGTGGTTTTATAAGCGTTTATTAACCCGCCAACACCTAATTTTACACCACCAAAATATCTAACAACTACAATTAGTACATTGGTAACTTCAAAAGATTGGATTTGACCATAAATTGGCATTCCTGCACTATTATTAGGTTCTCCATCATCATTAGCGCGATATATTAAATTAGGCTCTTCAAATCCAATTTGGTAGGCATAGCACCAATGTCTTGCATTGTGATGTTGCTTTTTTAGATTTTCGATGTGTGCTTTAACTTCATCTTCATTTTTTACAGGAAATGCATACCCAAAAAATTTAGAGTTTTTGTCTTTAAAAAGTACTTCGTCATTTGGTTTTACAATGGTTTTGTAAGTATCGTTTTCCATAAATTAAGCTAAAGTCACTAATATAATAGATATAATTGCAATAGCAATTCCTGACCAGTTTTTTGTAGATAATTTCTCTTTAAAAAATAGCAATCCAACTAAGGTAGAAAGCATTACAATAGCTACATTATTAACAGTGAAAATGGTCGAACTTTCAAAATTTTCGGCATCTAAAGCCTTTAATAACATGTAAATAGAGTAGTAGTTTACTATACCTAAAATAAATCCAGAAAGGATTGCTTTTTTGTCAAAAGTGAATTGTTTTTGTATCGCTTTCGCGGAAATAAAGCCAACACCAATTAATCCAGCCATCATAAATATACATGCCGAAAATATTGGGATATCGCCATCTGGAATAAAACTAGTTTCGATATATTTTATGGATGTATCGATAACGCCTGATCCAAAAAATAACAATAACGGAAGCCAAAGTCCTTTTAATGCAAAACCAGTTTCGGTACGTTTTTTAACCGACGCTAAATACACAGCAACTAAAGCTAATAAGATACCAATAGCTTTTTGTAAACCTAAACTTTCGTTATAAGCAAAAAGTCCAAATATTATGGGAATGATCACACTCATTTTACTAGCAACAGACGCAACCGAAATCCCGTTACGCTGCGCAGTTAAAGCCATAACGTTAAAAATTGAAATAAATAAAACACCTAAACCAATTGCGCCATAAAACCATTTAGATTGGATAATGTCTTGAGTATGTATTGGCTGACTATAACTAATTACACCTAAGCTAAACGCTGTAAAGTAATTAAATACAATAGTTTGCAGTGTATTTATTTTATACTTACCAACTAAAGTAAAAATGATAAATATTAATGTAGAAGCTAGTATGCTAAGTAGTAAATACATTAAAACAACTCATTTTTAATTGTAAAAATATCAACAATATCTTCGGCAGCTGGATTGTTATTCCAAACATTAATTCCTAATTGTTGTGCAGTTTGTGTGTTTTCTAAAGTGTCGTCAATAAAAAGACATTCTTCTGCATTCAGTTTATTTTCAGTTAATACAAAATTGAAAATATCTGCATTGGGTTTTCTTAAATTAATTTCGTGAGACAGATAAAATTGGTCAAAGCAATTTTTAAAGTCTTCATAAAAAGACACATTCTTTTTAATGTAATCTATATGAAGCTCGTTAGTATTACTTAACAATATTAATTGATGATTGTTGTCTTTTGCTAATTGTTTGATAAACTGCAATCTATGTTCTGGGAAATCTTTAATAATGTAATTCCAAATAGATTTTAATTCGTCTTTAGGCAATCTAGGGAAGTTATCTGCATAAAACTCTAAAAACTCGTCTGTAGATATTAAACCTTGCTCATACAAAGCGTTTATAGATTGAAGTTCTTCGTCTAATTCAGTAATTTCAAATTTTTCTAAAGCTAATTTTAAAGCGCCTTCTTTATCTAAATTGATAAATACGTCTCCAAAATCAAATATGATGGTTTTAATCATTTATTAATTGTTTTCGTTTTTGTAAATAGACAACGTGTCTTCTAAAATATGAGACTTTTCAATGAGTTGTCCATTAAATTTTGGTGCTTTTACACCAGATTTAAATGTTGTTTTTCCTTTAAAAACTCGTGCTTCGTCCCAAAGGTTTTCATCAATAAACAGTTGTAATGTTTTTGCGCCACCTTCAATAATTACCGAATTTATTTCAGCTTTAAATAATTGGTCGCAAATAGCTTTTGCAGTTCTGTCTTTAAAGATTAATTTTTCAGCTTCAGCATTAAAAACTGAAAAAGTTTTATCCAAACTTTCGTTTTTATCTAATACAATTCGTGTTGGATTATTTCCAGTCCAATCTCTTACCGTTAATGTAGGATTGTCTTGTAAAACTGTGTTTGTGCCAACCAAAATAGCTTGTTCTTCGGCGCGCCATTTGTGCACTAATTGCCTAGAAAATGTATTGGTAATCCAAACTGGTGCTTGTTTGTCTCTTTGGTTTGGTGCGATAAAACCATCTTCGGTTTCTGCCCATTTTAAAATAATATAAGGTCGTTTTTTATTATGAAATGTAAAAAAACGTTTGTGATGCGCTTTGCAATCTTCTTCACAAATACCAACTTTAACTTTGCAACCAGCTTCCATTAATTTTTTAATGCCTTTTCCTGCAACCTCTGGATTATCATCTACGCAGCCAATAACAACATTTGGGATTTTATGATGAATAATTAAATCGCTACAAGGTGGCGTTTTTCCGTAATGACTGCAAGGTTCTAAGGTTACATAAAGTGTTGCTTTTTGTAGTAAATTTTTATCGGCTACTTTATTAACAGCATTTACTTCGGCGTGATTACCGCCATAAGCGCTAGTAAAACCTTCGGCAATTATTTTATTATCAACCACAATAACACAACCAACTATTGGGTTTGGACGCGTTGTTCCTAATCCGTTTTTAGCAATTTGTAAAGCGCGTTGTATGTAAAATTGATCGTTCAAATTATAGTTTGATTTTTACGTTATCAATAACATCTACGTGGTATTTGTGCGAAAATCCCATGATTTTATAATCAATATCACCAACGTACTGTACTTTCATGTTTTTGGTTAGTAAGCTACCTAAAAGACTACTTAAGTTTTTATCACTAAATAAACTATCTGTTGGAATTTTTGCGCGTAACGGAATGGTAAATTTATCTTTTGCAGGCACGTCAAAACTTTCGGTAGTAACAGACGAGATTTCGTTGTTATTAATAATTACTTTAAGATCATCGGTTTTTAAATTACCGCCAATATCGTTAGGATTTAAAAACTCTGCTTCCGCTTTAAGCGTAATAAACTTAGAGTTAGAATCTTCAACTTCAATAGTATTTACATCAATAAACTCTGGTGTTTCGTTAACTGTACAGTTAAAAAAACAAGCCAATATTGTTAATAAGAATAACGCTTTCTTCATTGCTCTGTGATTAGGTTTGTTGTATCTTCAACCTCTAAAAATTTGTGTAAAAATAGCATTTTAAAGTGAGTAATTCGACTATTGAAATAAGAGAAATCCAACCAGAAGATAATAAGCAAATGGAAGCTGTAATTCGCGAAGTTTTTATAGAGTACAACTTGCCTTTAGTTGGTACAGCTTACGCAGATGCAGAAACGCCAAAAATGTTTGAATCTTACGCAGGCGATAAAGAAGTGTATTTTGTGGTTACTGTAGATGGAAAAGTTGAAGGTGGCGGCGGATTAAAACCACTTAATAATGCCCAAAACGAGGTTTGCGAAATCCAAAAAATGTATTTTTCTAATCGCTTACGCGGAAAAGGTTACGGCAAAAAACTATTTTTAAAATGCCTAGAAACTGCTAAATCTTATGGTTTTAAAAACGCCTATTTAGAAACTATTCCAGAGCTTAAAGAAGCAATACATATTTACGAAACGAATGGTTTTAAGTTTTTAGATGGACCTTTAGGTGATACCGGACATTTTAATTGTGGCATTTGGATGTTGAAAGATCTATAATAGTTTGATGAAATTAAAAGATTTAAAACATAAATTTCACGAGCATTTAGATGCTATTTACGGTAAAGAAGAAGCGCAAACCTTTTTCTTTATACTAACTGAATACTACAATGCTATTAAGCGACTTGATTTAGCTTTAAATACAGAGTTGACTATTGAAGATGACTTTGTTTTAAAGTACGAAAGTGCTTTAGAAGCCTTAAAAAATCATGAGCCAATACAATATATTATTGGACAAACTGAATTTTATGGATTGCCATTTTATGTAAATGAAAACACATTAATTCCAAGACCGGAAACTGAAGAATTGGTTGAATTAATTTTGTCAAATACAACTACTAACGGTCAACTTGAGAATGTTGAAGGTAATAACCAATTTAATATTTTAGATATAGGTACAGGTACAGGTTGTATTGCTATTAGCCTAGCAAAACAATTACCAAATGCTAATGTGTCTGCGATAGATGTTTCTGCGAAAGCGTTAGAAATAGCAAACAAAAACGCAGAATTGAACCAAGTAGACATTAATTTTATTGAAAACGATATATTAAAAATCTGTGATTCTGAACTTGGTTCAGCAACCAAATTTGATATCATCGTTTCCAATCCGCCATACGTTAGACAATTAGAAAAACAGCAAATGCAAGATAATGTGCTTAACCACGAGCCACATTTAGCATTGTTTGTCGAAGATGAAAATCCGCTAATATTTTATAGAGCCATTACACAGTTTGCGACTAAAAATTTAAAACCAAATGGCGAATTGTATTTTGAAATAAATGAATATCTTGGAAAAGATATGATTGCGCTTTTAGAAGAATTTGGCTTTAAAAACATTCAGTTAAAGCAAGATCTTTTTGGAAAGGATAGAATGATTTGCGGTGTAATAAAATAAAGAACAAGTGACAAACCAATGAATATAGAACAGCAAATAACCCAACTACGTGACGAGCTTCGTCAGCATAACTATAATTACTACGTGCTTGATAATCCAACGATTAGCGATTACGATTTTGATATAAAACTTAAAGAATTACAAGCTTTAGAAGAAGCGCATCCAGAGTTTTATGACGCAAACTCACCAACCTTACGTGTTGGTGGCGAAGTGACTAAAAACTTTAAAACTGTTGTACATGCACACAGAATGTATAGTTTGGATAATTCGTATTCTTTAGAAGATTTAAAAGATTGGGAAACTAGAATTAAAAAGTTGGTAGATGGTGATGTGCAATACACTTGCGAGCTTAAATACGATGGTGCTTCTATAAACTTAACTTATAAAAATGGTGCGTTAGTACAAGCTGTTACACGTGGCGATGGTGTGCAAGGTGATGATGTGACAGCAAATGTAAAAACCATAAATTCAGTACCATTACAATTAAAACCACCATTTCCTGAGCAATTTGAAATTAGAGGTGAAATCGTGCTTCCGTTTGATGGATTTAACAAAATGAATGAAGAACGCATTGCAAATGGAGAAGAACCATATAGAAATCCGCGAAACACAGCATCTGGAAGTTTAAAACTACAAGATAGCGCCGAAGTTGCAAAGCGACCGTTAGATTGTTTATTATATGGTTTGGTTGGTAGTAATTTCAATTTTACAACGCAATTTGAAAGTTTAGAACGCGCTAGACAAATGGGTTTTAAAGCGCCAAAAGAATCTAAATTATGCAATACAATAGATGAAGTTTTTGAATTTATAAACCATTGGGATCATGCCAGACATGAGTTGCCTTACGAGACTGATGGAGTTGTTGTAAAAGTCAATAGCTTGTACCAGCAAGAAGAGTTAGGTTTTACCGCAAAAGCGCCACGTTGGGCAATAGCATACAAATTTAAAGCAGAGCAGGTAAGTACTGTTTTAAACGAAATTACCTATCAAGTTGGTCGTACTGGCGCCATTACGCCTGTAGCAAATTTAGAGCCTGTAGAATTAGCAGGAACCATTGTAAAACGGGCGTCTTTACATAACGCAGATCAAATTGAAAAACTAGATATTAGAGTAGGAGATACGGTTTATGTAGAAAAAGGTGGCGAAATTATACCTAAAATTATAGCGGTTAATTTAGAAGAACGACCAGTAGATTCTAAACCAACAGAATACATTACCAATTGTCCAGAGTGTAATACACCATTAGAACGTATTGAAGGCGAAGCAAAGCATTATTGTCCAAATTATAATGGTTGTAATCCTCAGATTATTGGAAGGATTCAGCATTATATTTCAAGAAAAGCAATGGATATTGAAGGTTTAGGTGGCGAAACCGTTGCGCTTTTAGTTAATGCTGGATTGATTAGTAACTTTGCAGATTTGTATGAATTAACTAAAGAAGATATCCTTCCGTTAGATCGAATGGCAGAAAAAAGTGCCGATAATTTAATTGCAGGTATTGAGGCTTCAAAGCAAATTCCATTTGAGCGCGTTTTGTTTGCAATCGGTATTAGATTTGTTGGCGAAACTGTTGCTAAAAAACTAGCCCAACATTACAAATCTATTGATGCTTTACAAAATGCGAGTATTGAAGAGTTGGTTAATGTAGATGAAATTGGAACCAAAATAGCAGAAAGTGTAGTCGACTTCTTTTCAAATGAAGAAAATCAAAAAATCATTAGTCGATTAAAATCTTATGGTGTTCAGTTAGAAATTTCAGCAGAAAAATTAGCCAATCAAACAAATAAGTTAGAAGGTAATATTTTTGTGGTTTCAGGAGTGTTTTATCAAGTGTCAAGAACAGACCTTAAAAAGCTTATTGAAGATAATGGTGGTAAAGTGTCTTCATCAATTTCATCTAAAACAAATTATGTAGTTGCTGGCGATAAAATGGGACCAAGTAAAAAGGAAAAAGCCGAAAAAATAGGTGTAGAGATTATTAGCGAGGAAGACTTTTTATTAATGATTAAATAGTAGGAATTTTCTTCAGATTAACACTATTGCGGTAAAAACCGTAAAATTATCATATCATTATTATAATAGTTAATTTTTTAATTTATATTCATTTTTGCAGCTTTAAAAATGTGTTTATTGATTTAAAATCGGCTTTTGTTGCTTTTTATTGAATATTAATTAATGTTTTTTCGTTCAAAATAATCGATAAAATGCAATTTTATTTGGTTTAAATGTGTTTTAATGATACATTTGTAAACCAAAGCTACAATTAATGAAGTTAAGCAAATACAAAACCATAACTTTAACACTAGTTATTTTGGTTGTAATATCATTACTTGGTAATTTATTTCAGAATAATGTTCTGTCAGAAATTGCTTGGGTATTAATATTGCCAACGCTTATCTTTTTTTATACTTCATTTAAAAGTAAAAAAAGCATTTTATTTATTGTTTTTTTATCAGGTTTTGCAATTTCAGAAATATTAAAACTTTGGTTTATAACTTCAGAAGTAATTTATTATTATACATCTTATGCTTTTATTATGTTAGCTTACTCCAGCTTAATAATTTTATTTATTAAAGGCATTAAATTTAAAAAACTAATAAAGTATTTTAAGTTTCATTTAATTATTCTTGTAGCATTTAATTTGTATATTTTATATACATTAAATGAAATGATTCTTCAAGATGAAACATTAGAGGTTAATACAATTATTTTCTATGTAGAAGTCATATACAATATCCTTATTTTATTGATGTTGTCAACATCTTTAATGTATTACCTTCATAATTTAAATAAACAATCTTTATTACTGTTTTTAGCTTGTGTTTGTATTGTATTTTCAGAAATGATTCAAGTAGCTTATGTATTTATTACAGCAGAAATTTTCCTAAAAATGATATATTCAATACTTATGGCTATTGGTTTTGGGCTTATTTATTATTATACATTAATTGACGTAAAAAGAAGACAGCTAATTACACAATAATAGAAGTGCCGTTAGCAGATTTACTCTTGTCTGAATCAAAGTAAAAGTCTATTTTACCTAAGTTTATACCGTAACAACCAACTTGATTTACAAGTACATTTTTTCCTTCTATATTTTGAGCTACAGTAGGTTTAGGTAAAAACGTGTGTGTATGACCACCAATAATTAAATCTATATCTTTAGTAGATTTAGCCAAGTTTAAATCACTAATTTTTTCTGGGGATTTGCTATAATGATAACCTAAATGTGACAAGCAAATAACAAGATCGCATTGTTCTTGGTCTTTAAGGATTCTTGTCATTTCTTGAGACGTTTCAATTGGATCTAAGTACACTGTTTCTTTGTACATCTTTTTATCAACCAAGCCATCAAGTTTTATGCCTATACCAAAAACAGCAATTTTAATTCCGTCTTTAATAAATATTTGATACGGTTTTACATGTGTATCCATCACGGTGTTTTTAAAGTCGTAATTGGCGCTAATAAACTGAAAATTTGCATGTGGTAATTGTGCGTAGAGTCCGTCAATACCATTGTCAAAATCATGATTTCCTATAGTAGCAGCATCATATTTAAGTTTGCTCATAAGTTTAAACTCTAATTCGCCTCCATAATAATTAAAGTAAGGTGTTCCTTGAAATATGTCTCCTGCATCAAGAAGTAAGGTATTTGGGTTTTCTTTCCTAATACTTTCAATTAGAGTAGCACGCCTAGCTACACCACCTTGGTTTGCGTTACGACTATCATCAGGACCAAAAGGATCTATATGGCTATGTACATCGTTAGTATGTAAAACAGTAATTTTTTTAGTAGAAGTACCTGCTGCAAACGAAGAAAATCCATATCCTCCAATAGTTGCAAGTGCTGTCGCTGCTGTTGCTTGTTGTATAAAATCTCTACGTTTCATGCTTATTGTATTTGGGTAAATCTATCGTCTAATTTTGGATTAATAGTGTCTACTTTTTTAAAGTAGTCAATCATTGCGTTTCTTATTTTATAGTCTAAAGTGTAGACAGTGTCATTGGTTTTAAAAAACTTCATATTATCACCACCATTGTATAAATAATCATTAGTGGCTACATAATAAGTCTTATTACTATCTATTTTTTCTTTGTTAATTAAAGCTTCAACTATATTATAATTTTTATCTAGGGTTAATTTTAAACCTTCAATAGGATGCGCTTTTTTTGCTTTACTTAGATAATAAACCAAGCTGTCTATTTGTTGTCCTTTTAAAGCTACGACAACTATACTGTTTTCAAAAGGCATGACTTGATAAGCTGTTTCTGTAGTAATATTTCCTTTGTTAATAGCAGCTCTAATTCCGCCATGATTTAGTAAAACCATGTCTATGTTTTTTCCTGTTCTTTTATTAAAAATAGGATTGCCTTCTTCTAAAACAATATGCGCCATCAAATTACCAATTGCAGTATTTAAATTTCCGTCTTTTTTGTGGTAAGTTTTTGGTGCGTAAGACAACACTTTGCTCATGTCTTTTTCAAGGTTGTCTCTAAAAGGTTTTATAAAATCATCAATTTCTGTATCTAAAGCAATACTGTCTGACACAGGGATTTGTTTACCTTCAATTTTACTTAAATGATGCTCTTGTTTACAAGAAAACAAAAGACATATAATAGCTATTATTAGAAAGGAATTTTTTTGCATAATAATGTTGGAAAATTTCAAGTTAAATTCATGATACAATTACTACATTTGCATCAAAGCAATAAAGATAAATGATTTTAAAAGGTTTAAAAGAAAAATCTAATAAAAACTACATTGATAAATGTGTTAAAAATCGAGTAATGGTTTCTAACAGTAATATTATCAAAACAGTAGGATTTATAGTAGACGATTCTGAATTTTTAGACCTTGATTGGATTAATAAATTATCAGAAGTTTTAAAAGTAAAAAAAGAAAACTTCGAAATATTAGCTTTAACAAACCCAAAATCTAAAACAGAAAGTGTTTATCTAAATACATTTTCAAGAAAAGATTTAGGTTGGAAAGGAAATGTAAAAACCGAAACCTTAAAATCATTTCTTAATAAAAAAAATGACTTGTTAATTAGTTATTATACTTTAGATAAGCTTCCTTTAGTATTTACAACAGCGTTAAGTGAAGCCAAATTTAAAGTAGGTCTTATAGAGGAAACAAATGTTAATGATTTAGTCATTAAAACAGATATAAACGACACGTCAACTTTTGAAAACGAGTTGGTAAAATATTTACGCATTTTAAATAAATTATAGTTATGAATAACCCTTTTTTAGGAACAGGAATTGCAATTGTGACACCATACAACCAAGATGGATCGGTAGATCATGAAGCATTAAAAAAGATTGTAAATTTTAACGTAGAAAACGGTACAAATTACATAGTAATTAGTGGTACAACAGGAGAAAGTGTTACAATTACCAAACAAGAAAAAAAGGAGATTATAAAAACTGTAAAAGAAGCTAATGCTAACAGATTACCACTAGTTTTAGGTATTGGAGGTAACAACACAGCAGCAGTTATTGAAGAGATAAACGCAACAGATTTGTCAGATTTTGCTGGTATTTTATCAGTCTCTCCATACTACTCAAAGCCAACACAAGAAGGCATGTATCAGCATTTTAAAGCAATTGCAGAAGCTTGTCCAATACCAATTATATTATACAATGTACCTGGTCGTACCGCAAAAAATATGGATCCAGCAACAGTTTTAAGATTAGCTAATGATTTTGAAAATATAGTAGCAGTAAAAGAAGCTGGTAATAACCTACAGCAGTATTATGAATTATTAAGAGATAAACCAGAAGATTTCTCTATAATTTCAGGCGATGACGATTTAGCTTTAGGTGTTGTTTTAGCAGGTGGAGCAGGAGTTATTTCTGTTATTGGTCAGGCGTTTCCAAAGGAATTTTCAAAAATGATACAATTAGGATTAGAAGGTAAAGCAAAAGAAGCTTACAATATTCATTATAAATTAATGGAAATTGTTGGTTTAATTTTCTCTGAAAACAACCCAGCTGGTATCAAAGCAGTTTTAAAAACTTTAGATTTATGCTCTGATAAAGTAAGGTTACCTTTAGTAGAAGCATCATCAGAATTAAAAAACAAGATAGAAAGTTTTGTTTCAGCATTTTATAAAAGTTAAATAATGCTTAAACCTATTTTAAACTATAATCTAACGATTAATTTAGCGTTTAAATTATATTTTTAAAATCCATTTAAATAGCGTATTTTTGCGCTTCGTTAAAATTTTATGAAGCATTTATTTTACATTTTAGTCGCATCTGTTTTATTAAGTTCTTGTGGTGAATTTCAAAAGGTTTTAAAATCTGAAGATACAGCTGCAAAGTTTCAGTTAGGAGAACAATTGTATAACGAAGGTAAATACAACAAAGCCAATCGTTTATTTACTCAAATTGTACCTTCTTACAGAGGTAAACCACAAGCAGAAAAGTTAATGTATCTATATGCAAATACTTTTTATGAAACAGGAGAGCATTATTTAGCAGGTTATCAATTTGAAAGATTTGTAACCGCATATCCAAGAAGCGAAAAGTTAGAAGAAGCCTATTATAAGAGTGCAATTAGTTATGCAGCACTTTCACCAGTGTATTCTAAAGACCAACACGAAACAAAAAACGCTTTAGAAAAATTACAATTATTTGCTAACTTGTATCCAAACTCTAGCTATATGCCAGAGATTAATCAAACCGTAAAAGATTTACAATACAAATTAGAGTTAAAAGCATACAGTACAGCTAAGCAATATAATCATATAACAGATTACAAAGCTTCAATAAAATCTTTTGATAACTTTATAGTAGATTTTCCTGGATCAAGCTTACGCGAAAAAGCTTTGTTTTACAGGTTTGATTCTGCTTATCAATTAGCGATAAAAAGTATTGAAGATAAAAAACAAGAACGTTTAGAAAAAGCATTAACTTACTATAATGCTTTCAAAAAATTATACGCACAGTCCGAGTTTATTGAAGATGCAGATAAAATGAACGAAGACATTAATAAACAATTAGAACAATATAGTACAAATAGCTAATATTATGGATTTAAAAAAAATCGATGCTCCAGCATCTACAGTAACGTATAATAGAAATGAAGTAGATGCACAAACAAATAACATCTACGAAGCAATTTCTATTATATCAAGAAGAGCTGAGCAAATTAATTCTGAAATCAAAAAAGAATTAATAGAGAAGTTAGAAGAGTTTGCTACTTACAATGATAGCTTAGAAGAAATCTTTGAAAACAAAGAGCAAATTGAAGTTTCTAAATTCTACGAAAAATTACCAAAGCCACATGCTTTAGCGGTAAAAGAGTGGTTAGACGAAAAAATTTACTACCGTAATACAGAAGAAGATAACAAATAATAAACTAATGTCAATTTTAAGCGGCAAAAATATACTGTTAGGCGTAAGCGCTGGTATTGCTGCATATAAAACAGCTACATTAGTTAGACAATTTATAAAAGCAGGTGCCAATGTACAAGTAGTCATGACACCTGCTTCTAAGGATTTTGTAACACCATTAACATTATCCACACTTTCTAAAAATCCAGTTTACTCTACATTTACAGACGAAGAAGACGAAAACGCCACATGGAATAACCACGTAGAGCTTGGTCTTTGGGCAGATTACTTTGTAATCGCACCAGCAACAGCAAATACATTGTCAAAAATGGCAAATGGTACTTGCGATAATTTGTTATTAGCAACCTATTTATCGGCTAAATGTAAAGTCTATTTTGCTCCAGCAATGGATTTGGATATGTACAAACATCCATCTACTTTAAATTCTTTTGAAAAATTACAATCTTTCGGAAATGTTATGATTCCTGCAACTTCAGGCGAATTAGCTAGCGGATTGGTAGGACAAGGTAGAATGGCAGAACCAGAAGATATTGTTTCATTTATTGAGAAAGATATTTTAAATGGACTTCCGTTAAACGGAAAAAAAGTAATGATTACAGCAGGTCCAACCTACGAAGCTATAGATCCTGTTCGGTTTATAGGTAATCATTCCTCAGGAAAAATGGGTTTCGAGATTGCTAAAGCAGCAGCAAATTTAGGAGCAGAAGTAATTTTAATTTCTGGTCCAACACATCAAACAGTAGCTAACAATTTAATAACTGTTATACCTGTTGTGAGTGCTCAAGACATGTACGACACTGCTCATAAGTATTTTAAATCTGTTGATATTGCTATTGCAGCAGCAGCAGTTGCAGACTATAAACCAAAACATGTAGCAACTCAAAAAATAAAAAAGGCAGAATCTACGTTATCCTTAGAATTAGAAAAAACAAAAGATGTCTTGGCGTCTTTAGGGCAAATTAAAGAACAACAATTTTTAGTTGGTTTTGCTTTAGAAACCAACAATGAACTGGAGAATGCAAAAAGCAAGCTTAAAAGAAAGAATTTAGATTTAATTGTTTTAAATTCGTTACAAGACAAAGGTGCAGGTTTTAAATCAGATACTAATAAAGTAACATTAATTGATAAAAACGAAACAATTAATACTTTTGAATTAAAATCTAAAACCGAAGTTGCTAAAGACATTTTAAACACTATAATATCAGCTTTAGATGCGTAATATTTTTATTCTTTTATTCTTAATTACTTGCAATGTTTCATTGTTTGCACAAGAGTTTAATGCCAATGTTGTTGTAAATGCACAACTAACAGGTAATGAAAATTTACAGCAATTTAAAACTCTAGAAAATCAGTTAAAAGAGTTTATCTCTAACACAAAGTGGACTAATAAAACATTTTTACCACAAGAGAGAATTAACTGTAATTTGGTTATAAATATTAACGAATATTCTGGTAATAATTACAGTGCAACATTACAAATACAATCGTCTAGACCAGTTTTTGGATCTACGTATACAACACCTACATATAACATAAACGACAAAGATTTTTCTTTTGAGTATGTCGAGTTTCAAAACCTGATCTACAACCCAAATCAATACGTGTCTAATTTAATTTCTGTGCTATCATTTCATGTATACATGATTTTGGGGATGGATGCAGATTCTTTTCAGAAAAATGGAGGCGACATCTATTTTAAACAAGCACAAAATATTAGTAACTTTTCACAACAAACAGGTTATTCTGGTTGGAAGTTAGAAGATGGATTACAAAGTAGATTTGCGTTAATAGATAATTTAATGTCTCCAACTTATAAGGAGTTTAGAGACGTAATGTACAATTACCATAGAAGAGGATTAGACCAAATGAGTACTAATTTAAAGGATGCAAAAAACGAAATAGTTTTAGCGCTTTTAAATTTTAAAGAGATGAATAGAAGACGACCAAACTCTTATTTATCAAGAATATTTTTTGATGCAAAAGCAGAAGAAATTGAGCAAATATTTTCAAGTGGTCCAAGTGTAGATATCGTAGATTTGGTAGATACACTAAATAAAGTAGCGCCAATACATTCGTCTAAATGGCGAAACATTAAGTTTTAAAGCTTACGGCTTAGATTTAGTTTTCAACTTTATTATTTTCAAATTAAAATATGCTAACTGGATTATCCATAAAAAACTACGCATTAATAGATCAATTGCAGGTCAATTTTAATGACGGATTTACTATTATTACTGGTGAAACTGGTGCAGGTAAATCTATTCTTTTAGGCGGTTTATCTCTAATTTTGGGAAAACGTGCCGATCTATCTAGTTTAAGAGATACCGAAAAAAAATGCATCATAGAAGCAACTTTTGATATTTCAAACTATAATTTGAAATCTCTTTTTATAGCTGAAGATTTAGATTACGAAGCGCAAACTATAATACGTAGAGAAATTTTACCATCAGGAAAATCTAGAGCGTTTGTTAACGATTCTCCAGTAAAATTAAATAGTCTTCAACTGTTAGGCGAAAAGTTGATAGATATACATTCTCAACACGAAACATTACAATTAACAGATGATAATTTTCAGTTTCAAGTAATTGATGCTTTAGCAGAAACTTCAGAAAACTTAGTGACTTATAAGGAGTATTTAAAAACCTATAAATCACTTCAAAAGGAGTTGAAGCAACTACAACAATTTCAAGCAGAAGCTATAAAAGAACACGACTATAATTCATTTTTATTAAACGAATTAGTGTCGGCAAACCTAAAACCAGATGAGTTAGCAGAACTTGAAGAAGAATTTGAAGTGTTAAGTAACGTAGAGTCAATTCAAGAAAAATTAGAATCGGTAAACCAATTATTAAGTGAAGAGCAAATAGGCGTATTGACTAATTTAAGAGAAGTAAAAAACACGATGCAAAAATTGGCATTAATCTCTGCTAATTACAAAGATTTATCAGAACGTGTTAATAGTGCTTTAATAGAATTAGATGATGTAGCAACAGAAGTTGAAGGCTTTCAAACGGAATTAGACGTTAACCCAAAACGACTTGAAGAAGTCGAAGGTAAACTATCTGCTATTAACAATCTAATGCAAAAGCATATTGTGCAGACCATACCAGAGTTAATAGAAATTAGAGAACAATTAGCACAAAAGGTAGAAGCTACAGAAAATGTTGATAAAGACATTTTAAATAAAGAAAAAGAGATAAAAGCAGTGGTCAAGCAATTAGATAGTGAAGCTGCAATAATCACTAAAAAACGTAATGAAGCTATACCAAAATTAATTACTCAATTAGAAGATATTTTATCACAATTAGGTATGCCAAATGCCCAGTTTAAAATTACTTTAAACAAAAGCGAAATCTTTTTATTTAATGGTAAAGACGAATTAGATTTCTTATTTTCAGCAAATAAAGGCGGACAATTTAATATGCTTAAAAAAGCAGCTTCCGGTGGTGAATTGTCACGAATCATGTTAGCGATTAAATCAATACTTTCAAAATATATAAAACTACCAAGTATAATTTTTGATGAAATTGATACAGGTGTATCTGGAGAAATTTCTAATAAAATGGCAGAGATTATGTCACAAATGAGTCAAAAAATGCAGGTATTTAGTATAACTCATTTACCGCAAATCGCTGCAAAAGGTAACACACATTTTAAAGTTTATAAGCAAGATATAGATAATGTAACTACATCTAATCTAGTTAAATTAGAGTATGATGAAAGAGTAGTAGAGTTGGCGCAAATGCTTGGCGGAGCTGCTTTATCAGAATCTGCAATAGCTCATGCCAAACAATTATTAAATTAAAGTAACTTAAGTAATAGTTATTTTATAAATTTGAAATCTTAAAGAACAAGGTTAATAAAATTAAAAGAAACAACTAAAAATATGTCATTCAATTTATTAAAAGGAAAAAAAGGAATCATATTTGGAGCATTGGATCCAAATTCAATAGCTTGGAAAACAGCAGAAAGAGTACATGAAGAAGGCGGAGAGTTTGTACTAACTAACGCGCCAATAGCAATGCGTATGGGACAAATAGATGAGTTAGCAAGTAAAACAGGTTCTCATATTATACCTGCAGACGCAACATCTTTAGAAGATTTAGAAAACTTAGTAGAAAAATCTATGGAACTTTTAGGAGGAAAAATAGATTTTGTACTTCACTCTATAGGAATGTCTGTTAACGTACGTAAAGGACGTGCTTACACAGATCAAAATTATGATTGGACACAAAAAGGAACAGATGTATCTGCAATGTCTTTTCATAAAACGATGCAAACATTATATAAGAAGGATGCAATGAACGAATGGGGAAGTATTGTAGCTTTAACTTATATGGCAGCTCAACGTGTTTTTCCTGACTATAATGATATGGCAGATAATAAAGCTTATTTAGAGAGTATAGCACGTAGCTTTGGTTATTTCTTTGGAAGAGATAAAAAAGTAAGAGTAAATACAATTTCTCAATCACCAACACCAACAACAGCAGGTCAAGGTGTAAAAGGATTTGATGGATTTATTTCTTATGCAGAAAAAATGTCGCCTTTAGGTAATGCAACAGCAATAGATTGTGCTAACTATACAATTACGTTGTTTAGTGACTTAACAAAAAGAGTTACCTTACAAAACCTATATAACGATGGAGGATTTAGTAATATGGGAGTAAGTGATGCGGTAATGGAAGCTTTTGTAGATAAAGAGCAATAAAAACCTTAAAAAAATATAAATACTTTAAACGTCTTACTTCGGTAAGACGTTTTTTTTGAATGAATATGCTGAAAATTTAAACAATTATCATTTCACCCTTTTTATATGTTTTTTAACGATTTGTTTACGTAGTGGTAAAATCATTAACAATAAATTAATACTTTTAGAAAGTAAATTAAAATTTAACTAAACTTATAATTAATATGAAAAAAATTACTTTATTGCTTTTTGCGTTTTTAGCTTCCTTTACTTGGCAAGCAAATGCGCAAGTCACGACATCAGAAAATTTTGAGACTAATGGTACTGATTCTACACCAACAGTTTTAACAATCAACTCTGGTGATATTACTGTAAATAATGGTAATCCAATAGATGCTATATCTTTGGGAACTTTTACAAGTCACTACAATTCAGCAACAGGAGGTACTGGTTGGTGTGGCGATTGGTACGCGTTTGATTTGGCTGTAACCGGAGGAGTAGCAGATGGTACTTCAATAGTAGGTGGTTGTGATGCTGATTTTAACGGTTTAGATGTTACAGGTTTTACTACAATAACAATAACAAGTAATGATATTGACGATGTTAGTGATACTGTTTATTTTGATATAGACTTAGATGTTACTTACACAACTGTAACACCACCAAATTGTGATTCTTTATTAGATCAAACAGTAGATGTACCGTTATCAGGTGATATTTCTTGGTCGATAGCTACTGGAGGTGCTACTGGTTATATGTTAGTGGTTGGTACAGGTTCAGGTCTTGATGATGTAGTTAATACAGATGTAGGTAATGTAACTTCTTACAGCTTAGGTACATTAACAGCAGGTACAACCTATTATGTTACAATAACACCATATAATGGTAATGGAAATGCTAATGGATGTACTGAGCAAACATTTGTTGCTTTTGATCCAGTGCAAGGAGATACATTTGGAGACCCTTTACCTATTACACCTTCTGCAGAGGGAAGTACTTGTGATACTTCTGCTTATACCTTTTCTTATGATTTTTCAACAGGAGTTTCTGATAGTGGTACAAGTAGTACTTGTGGATCTACTTCAACTTTTGATATGTTCTTTTCATGGACAGCTACAAGTGATGCTTTAATTTGGAATGATGGTGGTTCTAATCCAGGTGTGGCTGTTTACGATACTTCTGGAAATCAAATTGATTGTTTAGGAACTTATGCTGCAACAAATGCTCAACTAAGTGGATGGAGTATAGGTGATGATTTAATAATCCAGGTATATGATTTTGGAACGACAGGTGCAAACCCAGTATCTTTTTGTTTAGCAGAGTTTACTTTACCAGATCCTCCTGCAAATGATGAATGTGGAGATGCAATAGCGCTGACAGTTAATGAAGATTTATCTTGTGGAGAAATAACTAGTGCTACTGTTTTAGGAGCTACTGACTCTGGATTAACAAACAGTACTTGTTCAGGGACAGAAAATGATGATGTATGGTTTACATTTGTTGCGACAGCTGAATCTCATCAAGTTTCTATTTCTAATGTTGTGGGATCATATAGTGATATGTACCATGTTGTATATGATGGAAGTGCAGGATGCGGAAGTTTAGGAGCTGCTCTAACTTGCTCAGATTCTAATACAAGTACAACTAGCGGTCTTACACCAGGTAATACTTACTATGTACAAGTTTACACATATGCTAGTAATTCTTATGATACAACTTTTGATATTTGTATAGGTACACCACCACCACCACCAGCAAATGATGACTGTTCAGGAGCTATTGTAATTACAGAATCAGCAGATGACTCATGTTCTAATGCAGTTTCAGGTACCACATCTTCAGCAACAAATACAGCTGACTATTCTTCTTGCTCTACATTTTATAATGATGTATGGTATGAGTTTACTCCTGCAACTACAGGTATTTATTATATAGAAAGAACTTTAACTTCTGGTACTTCATCAACTTACATCTCTTTATGGAGTGGTACATGTGGTGCTTTAACCCAAGTTAATTCAGGTTGTTATTCAACAGCTCTTTCAGAAAGTTTAACAGCTGGTACTACTTACTTAATTTCTGTATCTACTTATTATACAGGAGAAGTTGATTTTGATTTATGTGTGTATCCAGCACCAGCACCACCAGCAAATGATGAATGCCCAGATGCGGTTGAATTAACAGTTGAAGGAGAAATAGCAGATTTACCTTCTGCAACTCAAATTCCGGGTACTATTTTGGGAGCAACCGATTCAGGTATTACAGCACCTGCTGGTACAGCTAATGATGATGTGTGGTACAGTTTTGTTGCTACAGCATCACAGATAAATATAGATGTAACTGATGATTTTGATGGTGTTATTCAATTATTCTCAGGTGCTTGTGGATCTTTAACTTCTATTGAACACGATGATTATGATTCAACTTACGCAAATCCTAGAATAAGTCGTTCAGATTTTGTAGAAGGAGAAACTTATTATGTAAGAGTTTATAATTACTCAGCAAATCTTACTTCAACTCCTGATTTTACTATAGCTTTATGGACACCTGCAGCTTTATCAACTCAAGATTTTGATAAAGAAGCAGTATTTACTTACTATCCTAACCCAGTAAACAATAACTTAACATTATCTGCTCAAAAAGAGATTAATAATGTGTCTGTTTACAATATGGTTGGTCAAGAGGTATTTAGAAATGTACCAAATGCTATGACAGAAGTTGTAGATATGTCTAGCTTACAAGCTGGTGCTTACTTTGTTAAAGTAACTATCGGTAATGCAACCAAGACAGTAAAAGTTATTAAAAACTAACTTTTAATATATATAATAAAAGAGCCACCTATTTAGGTGGCTTTTTTTATGGGTTTAACTTACTTTTGTTTTATGAAGTTAGATTTTTCATTTATAATTCCAGTTTATAATCGTCCAAATGAAATAGAAGAACTGCTACAAAGTTTTTCTAAATTAAAAGGAGATATCCCTTTTGAGGTTGTTATTATTGAAGATGGTTCTACTTTAACCTCTAAAGCGGTAATTAGTAAGTATCAGTCAGTTTTGGATATTTCATATTTTTTTAAACCAAATTCTGGTCCTGGAGATTCTAGAAATTACGGGATGAAAAAAGCAAAAGGTAATTACTTTATCATATTAGATAGCGATTGTCTTTTACCATCAAATTACTTAATTGAAGTAAAAAAAAGTTTAGTAAAAGAATATGTAGATTGTTTTGGTGGTCCTGACGCTGCACATAAAAGTTTTACATCACTTCAAAAAGCAATAGATTTTAGTATGACTTCTGTAATTACTACAGGAGGAATTAGAGGAAATAAAAAATCTATAGACAAATTTCAACCAAGAAGTTTTAATATGGGATTATCTAAAAAAGGGTTTTTAGATACTAACGGTTTTGGAAATATCCATCCTGGTGAAGATCCTGATTTATCCATTAGATTATGGAACTTGGGTTATAAAACCAAACTTATACCAGAAGCATTTGTCTATCATAAACGTCGTATATCTTGGTCTAAATTTTATAAACAAGTATATAAGTTTGGGTCGGTAAGACCAATTTTAAATTTATGGCATCCTTCAACAAAAAAAATCACCTATTGGTTTCCAAGTGTGTTTATTATAGGTTTATTATTTTCAATAGTGTTAGCTATATCAAACGTTTATTTACCAATATTAGCTTATGTTTTATATTTTAGTGTTGCTTTTATTTTAGCTATTTTAAAGACAAAAAATTTAATGGTTGCTATTAAAAGTGTATTAGCAATTATAATTCAGTTTTTTGGTTATGGATATGGTTTTTTAAAGTCAACTATAATATTATCTTTAAGTAGTAAAAAGCCAGAAAATCTATTTCCTAGTTTATTTTTTAAACGATAAATGAGTCCAATTAAAAATAAAATATCACAATTATTTAAAAGTAAAAAACTTAATGTTTTTGTGCTTTTTTTTATTATTTCTTTGACCATTTTAATATTATCTAAATTATCACAAAATTATCAAGGTACTTTAGTTTTTAAAGTAAAGCCTACAAATGCTAAAGAAACTCAGGTTATTTTAAACGACACATCTAATCAATTAAAAATTACTTTAGACACTTATGGTTTTAAATGGTTAAGGTATGCAATTAATAAACCAACAGTTGAAGTCGATTTAGAATCTGATGTAATTTTAAAAGATTCAACTTTAATTTGGACAGAAAAAAAAGGATTTTCAAATATTAGCAAGCAATTTGGTAAAAATGTCAAGGTTGTAAACGTAAATCCAGATAGTCTAATATTTAGATACGATGTTAACCAAATAAAAAAGATTCCTGTAAAAACAGATTTTAATATAACTTATGCACAAGGTTTTAATACTTTAGATAACGTTAAAGTTAACCCAGATTCTATTAAAATAATTGGTCCAGCTAGTTTATTAAAAGATATAAATTATGTAAAAACTAAACATAAAGATTTTAAAGATTTAAAATCAAATGTCAATACACTAGTAGATTTGGTTGTAGATAGTATTAGTAATGATGTTAAAATAGAAGCTAATAAAGTTCAATTTAAAATAGAAGTTTCAAAGTTTACCGAAGGTATTGTAACACTACCTATAACAATTGTTAATGTGCCAGATCATATAAAAATCAATTACTTTCCTAAACAATTAACAGTTAAATATGCTACAACAATCGATAATTTTAATTCAATTTCTGAAGAAGATTTTAAAATAGAATGTGATTACAAAAACTCAAAAAATAAATCATATTTAATACCCAAAATTGTTACTAAACCAAATAACATAAAAAATGTTAGGCTACAAGAGCAACAAATAGAATTTATCATAACCCAACAATGAAAACTTTAGTAGGATTAACTGGCGGAATAGGAAGTGGTAAAACCACAATAGCTAACTTTTTTAAAGAGTTAGGTGTGCCAATCTATATTGCAGATACAGAAGCAAAAGCGCTTATGAATCGGTCTAAAGTAATTAAAAGAAAATTAATAGCTCTGTTTGGTGATAATGCTTATCAAAACGAAAAATTAAATCGTGATTTTTTATCAAAACAAATCTTTAACAATAAAGATTTATTACAAAAAATGAATGCTATTGTCCATCCAAAAGTAGCTAGTCACTTTAAAAGATGGGTAAAAAAACAAGAAGCGCCTTACGTAATTAGTGAAGCAGCAATCCTTTTTGAAAACGGTAGCTATAAAAAATATGACTACATAATAACGGTTACAGCACCAGAAGAAGTTAGACTAAAAAGAGTCATGTCTAGAGATAATTCATCAAAAGAAAAAGTAAAATCAGTGATGAATAACCAATGGAAAGATGAAGAAAAAATTAAGCTTTCAGATTATGTAATTCAAAATATAAATCTAGAAGAAGCTAAAGCCCAAGTACTACAAATACATCAAAATCTGTTACAAAAACTACAAAAAGACTAAATTTTAACATTTTTGTTAATGTAAGGTTAAAAGCAAGGAAGGGTAAATGTTAAAATCTTAATTTTGGGTGATGAACAAAAGAGTTTTTCTTGCTTTAGTTGTCTTAATGAGCCTGTCCTTGATAGGGATAATATTAGTGCAGGCTTACTATATCAACAATTCTCTTAGAAACACAGAAGAGCAATTTAATTTTAATGTAAAAAAAGCATTAAGTTATGTTTCTAAAACAATAGAAGATCAAGAGTATAATAAACATCTTTTTTGGGTTACAAAATCTATACAAGAAAGCGGAACAAAAGCAGATACAACTGCAATTTTAAACTTTTATGTAGAGCAAAAAAATAGAGATAATAACGAAACCCTAATTTACAGAAACGGTATTTTAGAAGAAAATTTTAAACTATCGTCTGCGCTCTTTGACATAGGTTTAGATAGTATAAACGTAAAAAGAATACTAAGCGAAAAAGAAACTAAAGTAGTAGATAATAATTTAGTTGAAGGTGGTACAAGCCTAACAGCACTTTTATCAGAAATTAGTACAAAAGAATATGCAGAAGTCTTCTCTAAAAACTCTTACGAAGAGTTTGCATATAGAAGACCAATACACAAGCGTGTTACAGTAGACGAAATTAATAGACTTCTTAGTTTAAAACTATTAGAAGACGATATAGATATAGATTACGAATTTGCCATTTACAGTAACGAATTAGCAACAAAAGTAAAAACAGAAGATTTTGAAAAAAATGAAGGCGCTACCTTTAGTGTACCAATTTTTTTAAACAAAAATGATAAAAACAACTATAGACTACTAGTTAATTTCCCTGATCGTAAAGAGTTTATTCTTTCTTCAATTATGACTATGCTAATATTATCAATAGTATTTACATCGGTAATTATCTTAGCATACTCAAGTGCACTTTATCAATTAATTAAACAACGTCAAATCTCACAAATAAAAACAGACTTTATTAATAACATGACGCACGAATTTAAAACGCCAATAGCAACAATTAATTTGGCATTAGATTCTATAAAAAACCCTAAAATATTAGAAGATAAAGATAAAGTGTTACGTTATTTAGGAATGATACGTGAAGAAAACAAACGTATGCACGCACAAGTAGAAAACGTTTTAAGAATATCTAAACTTGAAAAAAATGAACTAAACATAAGTAAAGAGCGAGTAGATCTGCATGAATTAGTCGAAGAAGCAATAATGCACGTAGAGCTAATAATTGAAGATAGAGGCGGAGAGATAACCGTTAATCTAAACGCAGACAAAACCTCTGTTTTAGCAAACGACTCTCACTTTACAAATGTATTAGTAAATATTCTGGATAATGCCATTAAGTATTCTCCAGAAGCACCAAAAATAATAGTAACAACAGAAGTTGTAGGTAATAATATTTTAGTGCACGTAAAAGACCACGGAAGTGGTATGAGCAAATCAGCACAAAAACGTGTGTTCGAAAAATTTTATAGAGAACATACAGGAGATATACATAATGTAAAAGGACATGGGTTAGGATTAGCCTATGTAAAAAGAATAATAGAAGACCATCAAGGTCACATATCGGTAGAAAGTGAAAAAGACAAAGGAAGTACGTTTACAATCAAACTTCCGTTAATATCATAAAAACTATGGAAGAAGTACAAAAAAGAATACTATTAGTAGAAGACGATCCAAATTTTGGAACTGTCCTTAAAGATTATTTAACTATGAATGATTACGAAGTAACACATGCCAAAAACGGTATGGAAGGCTTCGAAAAATTTAAAAGAGGTGATTTTGATTTATGTATCTTAGATGTCATGATGCCTTATAAGGATGGTTTTACTTTAGCTAAAGAAATTAGAGAAAAAAACGAAGATATTCCTATTGTTTTCCTTACAGCAAAAGCTATGAAAGAAGACGTGCTTAAAGGATATAAAGTAGGAGCAGACGATTACTTAAATAAACCTTTTGATAGCGAAGTACTTTTAATGAAAATTAAAGCTATCATGCAACGTAAAGCAACAGACTCTTTAGCAGATAGTAAACAATTTGAATTTACTATAGGAGATTTTCATTTAAACTCTAAATTAAGATTTCTTACGTTTAAAGAAGACGAGCCAATTAAGCTATCGCCAAAAGAAAACGAATTACTACGTTTATTAGCATTACATGAGAATGATTTAATGCCTCGTGAACTTGCTTTAACAAAAATTTGGAGAGATGATAACTATTTTACATCTAGAAGTATGGATGTTTATATAGCAAAACTTAGAAAATATTTAAAAGTAGATCCTAATGTTGAAATTTTAAATATTCACGGAGAAGGATTTAGATTAGTAGTTAATAAAGACTAGTTTTAGTTTAATTTACAACAAAAAGGTCAGCTAATGATTAGCTGACCTTTTTTATTTGTTCTTACATATTACTTTTTATCGACGCTATAATTTTTTCTAAAGGAGCTAAATAGTCAAACCAAAGTGTGTCGTTGTTTCTTTTAAACCAAGTTAATTGTCGTTTAGCAAATCTTCGGCTATTTTTTTTAATTTCAGAAATAGCAAAGTCTAATGACCAAGTATTGTCTAAAGCGTTAAAGATTTCTTTGTAACCAACCGTATTTAATGCGTTTAAATGTTTATGTTCAATTAAAGATTTAACTTCATCAATTAAACCATTTTCAACCATAATATCAACACGTTTGTTAATACGATTATAAATAATCTCTCTATCTGCTGTTAGACCAATTGTAATTGTTTTAAATGGTCTTTTATTTTTTTCTTTATTTAAAAACGAAGAATATGGTTTGTTTGTTCCTATACAAATTTCTAAAGCACGAATAACACGATGTGGATTATCAATAGCAATTGTATTATAAGCAACTATATCTAAATTTTTAAGCTGAAGCTGAAGCGCTTCCAAACCTTCCTTTTCAAGTGTATAATTAAGTTGTTCTCTAATTTTTGGATCTACATCAGGAAAATAATCTAATCCTTTTGTCACAGCATCTACATACAAACCTGAGCCGCCAACCATAATTACTATATCATGCTTTTGATGTAGCTCTTCAATTTTTTTTAGCGCTTCTTTTTCAAAAGCACCAACATTGTAATCTTCTGTAATGGATTTATGATGAATAAAATGATGTGGTGCAGCAGTTAATTCTTCTTCTGTTGGAGCAGCAGTACCAATACTCATTTCTTTAAAAAACTGTCTAGAATCTGCCGAAATTATTTCAGTCTTAAAATAATTTGCCAATTTTATGCTAAGCGCTGTTTTGCCAATTGCTGTAGGACCAACAACAGAAATTAAAAATTTTTTATTGTTCAAAATTAATGAAGGTTATTACCGCAGGTTTTACAAAAATTAGCATCGTTATCATGGTCTGTTTCAAGACAATTACTGCAAGTTTGTGTGTTTGTTCTTATTTGTTTTACTGTTGGTTTTTTTATGGTTTGTGTGTTCTCTTTATAATTTTTAGAATATTCTACAGATACAATTCCTGTAGGAATAGCAATAACACCATAACCAATAATCATTATTATTGAAGAAATTAATTGTCCTAATGCAGTAGCTGGAGCAATATCGCCATAACCTACAGTTGTAAGTGTAACTATTGCCCAGTACACGCTTCTTGGTATGCTTGTAAAGCCGCTATCTTGACCACTTTCTACTATATACATTACAGCGCCTAGAATAACACAAACTATAAGCACAAAAAATACAAATACAGCTATTTTTGCACGACTTGCTCTAAGCGCTTTAATTAGGTTATTAGACTCACCAACATATCGTGCTAGTTTTAAAATTCTAAATACACGCATTAATCGTAATGCTCTAAAGGCTATTAAAGAGTGCGACCCGAGTATAAAAAAGGATAAATATTTAGGAATTGTAGATAATAAATCTACGACTCCGTAAAAACTAAAAATGTATTTTTTAGGCTGAGTTACTACAGTTATACGTGCAATATATTCTATAGTAAAAAGTACGGTTATGACCCATTCTGCAGCATTTAAAAAATCGATATATTTTGCAGCAAACTCTTCTACACTTTCAAGCATAACTAAAATTATACTTGTAATTATTAGAAGTAGTAAAATAATGTCAAACAATTTTCCGGCAGGTGTATCTGCTTCATAAATAATTTCATGAAGTTTCTCTTTCCAGTTATTTTGTTTGTTGGCTTTCATATAATTAAAAGTACAATTAAAATTATAATTGAATGATTTTTAGACGCTTATTACGTCTTAAATAGCTTTGTATGATATGTTGTTGATCTCTATTATTTTCCATTGGTGTGATAATAGATTCTAAAATATCTAAATTATTAATTTGATAGTTTAAGCTGTAAAAGCCAAATCCTTTAAAAATGCCATTTTTTATTAAAATAGCACTACGTTCGTCAACATCACGACCTCGATCTATAATCACCATATTTTGTTGGTCGTAACTATGTTTTTTTAATAATTGATTAACGCGATTATTGTAGTCTTCTGCAGATTCTTGTTGTATACAAGCACCTTCACATTTTTTTAATTCGTAGTTAAAACAGCTTGTGTTGGTTTTATAAATACCTGTAAGTTTTTGGCAAAGATTATAGTCTTCTATAGCTTTTTCTAAAAAGTGTTTACCACTTTGTCTATTACTAAACGTTGTAATATTAGCTTTGTCTTTATAGGCTTTATCAATGGTTAGATTTATATAACCTTTATGGTCTGTAAAGCTGTAAAGTGCATGCGTAAAAATATTACGTCTTAACGCTCTATTAAAAGCAGGTTTTGTTTTTTTAATTTCTTCACTTTCTTTTAAAAGCGCAACTAATTCACTACCTGTTTTTTCAAAAGTAACTGCAGCGACTAAACTTTGTATTTTTTTTGACTTTGGATTTGTGCAAGTAAAATGTTGATTAACGCGATTTTTTATGTTTTTACTTTTACCTATGTAAATAATTTCTCCGTCCGATTTATGAATGTAATACACGCCAGTCTCACTAGGTAAATCTTGTACTATATCTATTAACCTTGGTTCCATTTGAAATTTAGGCTCTTTTCTAACGGACTCTTGTATAATGTTTTTGTTAGTGTCTTTATCTAATAATAACTGAAATAATTTAACCGTCGCTTTTGCATCTCCTGCTGCACGATGCCTATCGCTTACTGGTATTCCTAAAGCGCGCACAAGTTTACCTAAACTATAGCTTTTTTGGTCTGGAATTAAATCTTTAGAAAGCTCTACAGTACATAAGGTTTCACGTTCGTAATCAAAACCTAATCGCTTAAATTCTGTACGAAGTATGCGATAATCAAATTTTGCATTGTGAGCTACTAATATGGTGTTTTCGGTAATTTCTACGATACGTTTAGCAACTTCATAAAACTTAGGTGCATTTTTAAGCATATTACTATTAATCCCTGTAAGATTAACCACAAAAGGTTGAATCTCTCTTTCGGGATTGACTAAACTTATAAATTGATCAACAACTTTATGTCCATCAAATTTATAAATAGCAATTTCGGTAATACCTTCTTCATTGTATTTACCGCCTGTAGTTTCTATGTCGACTATCGTATAAATAGAAATATATGTTTTTAATTATTATAATTTCTTTCGCCAAAAATACTACTTCCAACGCGAACCATTGTACTACCGCATTCTATAGCTAATTTGTAATCGCCACTCATTCCCATACTAATGGTTTGTAAGTTGCAATTTGAAGTTTGTATTGTTTTTAAATCTTCAAAAGCAGATTTTAAGCGTAAAAACTCTTCTTTAATTTGGTCTTTGTTATCTGTAAATGTTGCCATTCCCATAAGACCAACGATGTTTATGTTTTTTAATTCTGAAACGGTTTCAGAAAGCAATAATTCTTCAGCATCTTTAATGCGCATCCCAAACTTACTATCTTCTTCAGCAATTTTAATTTGAAGTAAACAATTAATTATTCTATCGTGTTTTAAGGCTTGTTTGTTTATTTCTTTTAGTAGTTTAAGACTGTCTACACCATGAATTAAATCTACAAACTCAGCCATATATTTTACCTTATTACGCTGTACATGACCAATCATATGCCACTTGATATCCTTTGGCATTTCTTGATACTTATCTGCCATTTCTTGGATTTTGTTTTCTCCAAAAATGCGTTGTCCAGCGTTGTAAGCTTCCATTAGATCGCTTACAGGTTTTGTTTTGGATACAGCTACAAGTGTAACATAATCTGGTAATGTTTGTTTTATAGTATCTAAGTTTTGTTTTATGCTCATAGGTTAAATTGAATTAAAACTCATAAATAGTAACGCCACTTCTTAATTTAGGTTCTATGTATGTGCTTTTTGGTGGCATGGTTAGATTTTGGTCTGCGATAAGTTTCATTTGCTCAATAGTTGCAGGAATCATACCAAAACCAACTTTAAAAGTGTTACTATCTACCATACTTTTTAAATTTACAATATCTTTTTTACCGCTTAAATACATAATGCGATTATCGTTTCTTAAATCTGTAATGCCTAAAATTGGTTCTAAGATAGTTTTGTATAGTATTTGCGCATCTAGTTGATCTAAAGCGGTATTAAAAATATAATTAGATTTTCTTAAATACAACGAATAAAACTCGCCATCTAAATACATACTAAAATGATGTTGTTTAGAAGGTTGATAAGGCATAATACTTCTGTTTTCTATTCTAAACATCGTATCTAGTTGAATTAAAAACTCTTCTTTGGATAATCCGTTTAAATCTTTAACCAAACGATTAAATTGATTAATTTTTAATTCTTCTTCACAGATTAAATAACTCATAAAATAATTATAAGTTTCATTTCCTGTATGTTTTAGATTGTTAGATTTTAAATCTTCACAAAGTAATTTTGAAGACGAAGATCTATGATGTCCATCTGCAATATATAATGTTTTTATGTTGCTAAACGCATCGCTAATAGCGTTGATATCTTCGGGATTATCAATTAACCAAAGGTAATGCGTATCACGGTAAGTTGTAGTAAACTCAAACTCTGCACGTTCCTTTTGTTTTTCCTTAATAATCGCGCTAATGGTATTATTTTTAGGATAGGTAAGTAGTACAGGCTCTGCATTAAACCCAACTGTTTTTAAATAATCTTTAAAAACAACTTCTCTAGACGCAATGGTATCTTCGTGTTTTTTAATAATGTTATTGTTGTAATCTTCAACACTTGCAGCTGCAACAATACCATTAAATTCTTGATCATCTCTGTCTACAATTTTGTAAATGTAATAACATGGTGATTGATCTTGAATAAAAATACCATCTTCCTTAAACTCTAAATACCTATTTTTTACAAGATTGTATCTAGCTTCTCCAGAAATTTCTTTATCATATTTATAACCAGGATTAACAATATGTAAAAAAGAAAACGGATTATAATCTAATCTTGCTTCACGTTCGGCTTGCGTATAGCTTTGATACGATCTTGAAGCAACTAGACTTACTTTGTCTCTTGTTGGTCTTACAGCTTTAAATGGTAAAATTTTACTCATAAACAAAAACAAAATAAGGTAAATATCAACTTTAGTTGATTTTACCTTATTGTCTGATTATTATTTAATTAACTAAATTGTTTTGAAACGTTTTCAGCTTTTCTATTTTCTGAATAATCGTAAAAACCTTCACCAGATTTTACACCTAATTTTCCTGCACGAACCATATTTACTAATAATGGGCAAGGTGCATATTTAGGGTTTTTAAATCCGTTGTACATCACTTCTAAGATAGATAAACATACATCAAGACCAATAAAATCTGCTAATTGTAATGGTCCCATTGGATGCGCCATACCTAACTTCATTACAGTATCAATTTCATTAACACCAGCAACACCATTGTATAACGTTTCGATAGACTCGTTAATCATTGGCATTAAAATACGATTGGCAACAAAACCTGGATAATCATTAACTTCTACAGGAACTTTACCTAAGGTTTTAGATAATTCCATAATCGTATTTGTAACCTCATCTGTCGTGTTGTAACCTCTAATAATTTCTACTAATTTCATGATTGGTACAGGATTCATAAAATGCATACCAATGACTTTGTCTGGTCTGTTGGTTACTGCAGCAATCTGTGTGATAGAAATAGAAGATGTGTTTGTAGCTAAGATGGTTTCTTCTGGACAAACATCACTTAATTGCTTAAAGATTTTAAGTTTTAAGTCTACATTTTCGGTAGCTGCTTCTACAACTAAACCTACATTTTTAACGCCATCTTCTGTAGTTGTAAATGTGGTAATGTTTGCTAAAGTTTCAGCTTTATCAGCTTCTGTAATTTTTTCTTTAGCGACCATGCGATCTAAATTTTTTGCAATGGTATCCATACCTCTTTTTAAAGAAGCATCGCTAATGTCTATTAAATTAACTTTAAATCCTGATTGGGCAAAGGTATGGGCAATACCGTTACCCATTGTTCCTGCGCCAATAACTGCTACATGTTTCATGTTTGTATGTTGAATTTTATTTCCGCGAAAGCGAAATTTTTAAATTATAAATTAGTTTAAAATTGATCGATAATCATTGTGGCTACACGTAAAGCTTCTGTACCATCGTGTAACGTTACAACTGGTGTCGTATTGGTGTTTATGGCGTTGGCAAAACTTTCCAGCTCGTCTAAAATGGCGTTGTTAGCCGAAATTTCTGGATTGTCAAAATAGATTTGCTTTTTAATACCTTCGGCATTTTGTAAAATCATATCAAAATCTCCAGGTTGTTCTGGTGCGTCTTTCATTTTTACGACTTCACATTTCTTTTCTAAAAAGTCTACAGAAATGTATGCATCACGCTGGAAAAAACGTGTTTTACGCATGTTTTTAAGTGAAATTCGGCTTGCTGTAATATTGGCTACGCAACCGTTAACAAACTCGATACGCGCGTTTGCAATATCTGGCGTGTCACTAATTACCGAAACACCACTTGCAGATACGTTTTTAACTTTAGATTTTACTACGCTTAAAATAACGTCTATATCGTGAATCATCAAGTCTAAAACTACAGGTACGTCTGTACCACGCGGATTAAATTCGGCTAATCGATGTGCCTCAATAAACATTGGGCTATCTAATTGGTCTTTTACTGCTGTAAATGCAGGATTAAAACGCTCTACATGACCAACTTGACCTTTTACACCATGTTCTGCAACCAAAGTTCTAATAGCTTCGGCTTCTTGCACAGTGTTAGTAATTGGTTTTTCAATAAAGATATGTTTGCCTTTTTTAATGGCTTGTCTAGCGCAGTCAAAGTGCGATAATGTTGGTGTAACAATATCTACAACATCTACTGCGTCTATTAATTGTTCTATAGTATCAAAATATTTGTAGCCAAATTCAGCTTCTACTTTTTTACCATTTTCTTGGTCTGCATCGTAAAAACCTACTAATTCAAATTTTTCTGATTGTTTAAGTAGTCTTAAATGAATTTTTCCAAGGTGACCAGCACCTAATACACCAGCTTTAAGCATAGATTATTCTGTTTTTAACAAAAATAAGTTTTTTAAACAGTTTTTTAAATGAATTTGATAATTAAATCTTTGATTTAAGAAGAATTTATAAATTGAAAATTTTTATTTTGAGCTTTAAAATTTTAAAGTAATTTTAGCCTTCTAAACTAGCCCATATTTTGAAAGATACGTTTAAACATAAAGGATTAAGACAGAAACTAGTAGCAGTTTTAAAAGCAAAAGGAATTACTAATAACGATGTTTTAGATGCTATTGGTAAGATACCAAGACACTTATTTATGGATTCTAGTTTTTTGGATCATGCGTATCAAGATAAGGCGTTTCCTATTGCGGCAGATCAAACCATATCGCAGCCTTATACGGTAGCATTTCAAACCGAATTAATGCAAGTAAAACGTGGCGATAAAGTCTTAGAAATTGGTACAGGTAGCGGTTATCAAACTGCTGTTTTATGCGAGCTTGGCGCCAAAGTGTATAGTATAGAAAGACAACACGAATTATTTAAACTAACCAGTCGTTTTTTACCAAAAATAGGCTATCGTGCTAAAAAGTTAATTTTTGGTGATGGCTACAAAGGATTGGTAGAAGAAGCACCTTTTGATAGTATTATTGTAACTGCTGGCGCGCCATTTGTGCCAAAACCATTGTTAGCGCAACTTAAAATTGATGGTCGTTTAGTAATCCCTGTTGGAGATAACGTACAAACCATGACGCTTTTTGTTAGAAAAGGTCAAACCGATTTTGAAAAAACTGAGTTTGGCGAGTTTAGATTTGTACCGCTATTGGAGGATAAGAATTAGGGTTTTAATAGTTTATTGGAAGGTTCGTTTAATGAAAAGATAAAGCGAGTTTCCAATTCGCGCTATCGATTGTTAAACGAAGTTAATTGATTTTTTATTTAAAATCAAATCTAGATTTACAGCGTAAGTTTTACTTAAAAACTAAACCCAAACAAAAAGGTATCATTAACCAATCCGCTTCCTGAATAAGCGCGCACATAATCTACACGTAAAAATCTAACTTTTCCCCAACCTAAGTTACTTAAACCTATTGAGAACTCGTTGTAAGGCTTGTTTTCTTTAGTTAATGCAGCGTTGTAGCCTAATACTAAATTGTAGTTAAGTTTATTTATTAAAGGGATTTTGTTTAAAATATAGCCTTTAAAATTATGCTCTGTATGGATTTCGGCATAGTTATTATTGGTGCTTAAATCGTAATACGGTAAGATTTTAAAGCTGTTAATATAATTGCCATCCATAACAATATTGGTTTGGTTACCGTTAAAGTGATGGTAATCTATAAACGCAATATTATCTGCGTTATTAAATACACCAGCTTTTAAAAAGTAAGTTAAATCTCCTTTGTTACTTAAGTTAACGTTTTGGTATAATTGCGCTTTAAACAAATCAAAATTGTAGTTGCTAATGCTACTGCCAAACCCTTTTTCGTAACCTAAAAATAGCGTTGGAATTTTACTATTTGGGATGTTATATTTTCCGTTAGGGTAACTTAAATAGTTTTGACCAAAATTAATACGCGTGTTTAAATTTAACTTATAAATATGATGGTTTGCAAAAGAAGAAATACCATAAGCAGTAGGATTTACTGGATTGTTACTAGTGTATTCTCTGTCTGCTTTTGGGTACCAAGCTTGATCTGTAGTATTGAAAATCGATTTTCGGTTATTGTAACTTAAATTAGAGTAGAAGTGAAGCCCATTGACTAATTCTTGACTATAATTTGCTTGTACAAAACTACGGTCGTAAAGCTTTAAATAGTTTTTTTCAAACCATAAAGAATACGATGTATTTAATAAAGGTAAACTAGTTAAACTAGGATTAAATTGCTCTACTTTACTACCACCAGAAAGTGATACAAATGCACGATTTTTATTGTTGAATCTATAGTTTATAGTACCGGTACCTCGTAATCTATCGTCTGCAAAACCATAATTAACATCAGATTTTATGTTGAAATATTTTTCGCTGTCTTTATAGCGTTTAGTATAATTTGCGATTACTGTTCCGTTCCAACCTTGAACAGTATTAAATTGAATTGCTGAAATTGGAGATGAAATTGAAAAACGTTTCTTTTTAAACGAATTTTTATACGTGTAACCGCCTAAAATATCACCAAGTTTAAATTTGTTTTCTGCTTGATCTACCGAATCTAAGTAAGGCTGAGATTCTCTAACCAATTGTATGCTATCTTTTTTAATGTAGTCTTTAACCTCTGCATCTGTAAGTGGTACAGGTCGTTTTTCTTGCCAATATAAGCTGTCTTTTTTGTTGGCGTTGTCTTTAAATGAAAGAATCTCGCGCGAGAAATTGTTCTTATCTAAGTTAGGATTAAAATCATAGTCGCTGTATACTGCGGTAAAGCGTCCGCTACCGTTAAAGCCCATAAAACCGAAGGTGAAATCGAAAATTTGAGAAATTTTTCCCCAAACGTTTTCGTCTTCAAAATATGAAAAGGACTGATTTATTGTGAACAAATCTACAGGTGCAATTTGCGCTTGTTGTCCAGTAATATTAAGTTCTAAACCAAATAAACTCCATTGATCTTCTACAATGTAAATGAAACCATCAAAGGTTTTGTCGTTTTTACGCTTTGGCAAAACTTCAATTTTATTAACTAAATGTCCTGAATCGTCATAAAACGTACCAACTAACTTGAAATTGTAATAATTAAAGGCAAAGTCTGCAATTGGAGAGACGATTTCTGTTTCAAGACTTATCGTGTTTTCGTAAAAATTAAAGTCGACATCTGTTGCATTATTAAAGCTAAAACCATTGCTATTACCACTAACTTTAGAAGCTGTAATGGTTTCTTTTAAAGGTTTTGGCGATAATTTTTCTAGTTTAGAAATGGTTTCAGAAAGATAAATAATACCACTTCTGGTCGAGTCTAAGCTACC
This sequence comes from Mesoflavibacter zeaxanthinifaciens subsp. sabulilitoris, assembly GCF_014191595.1. Taxonomy (NCBI): domain Bacteria; kingdom Pseudomonadati; phylum Bacteroidota; class Flavobacteriia; order Flavobacteriales; family Flavobacteriaceae; genus Mesoflavibacter; species Mesoflavibacter zeaxanthinifaciens. The sequence continues at coordinate 226,226 of NZ_JACHWV010000001.1, forward strand.
TTCAAGATCGCCAATTTCTTGACCAAAAATCTTTTCTGGTGCATCTTTAAGTTGTAATAAACCTCTGGAGTAAAAATCTGCGGTATAGGTATTATATTTTTCTAGGTTTTCTTTTCTTTTGGCGATTGTGTTTCTAATAATTTGTATTGCAGGATCTTCTTTTGCATCAAGCAAAACTTCATCTAAACTAATATCTTCTTCTTCTAAAACAGCATCTAACGTAAAAGGAAAACTGTTTATAGTCACAGTTTTTTTTAGTGTTTTAAATCCTAAATATTGAAACACTATAGTATAATTTCCTGTGTTTTTAATATCTAATTGGTAATAACCGTCGTTGTTTGTAGTTGTGCCTTTACGTGTGTTTTCAACAAAAATATTGACTACCGCAAGTGGTTTGTTTTCTTTAGACGTTACAGTTCCTACAACTTGTGCAGAAAGTTTAATACAAAATAATAGAAGTAATAGAAGTAAAGATTTTTTCATTATGTTGGTTTTATAGTATAGACGCAATTTTTACCTTAATGGTTGCCTATATAAAAACCAAACTTAATTTTTTTTGAGAAACAATTTAAAAATCAGTGTCTTAAATTAATTATAAATTTTCTTGATACGATCTAGATTACGCTTGTTATCACGGTCTTTTATAGTTTCTCTTTTATCGTAAAGCTTTTTACCTTTAGCTAAGGCTATGTCTAGCTTAGCAAGACCTCTTTCATTAATAAATAAGCGTAGCGGTATAATGGTTAAACCAGACGTATTGACCTCTTTTTCTAATTTTTTAAGCTCACGTCTGTTAAGTAATAATTTACGCTCTGCTTTAGGTTTGTGGTTGTAGTAATTACCAAAAACATACTCTTGTATAGTCATATTGATTACAAATAATTCGCCTCGGTCATTAAACTCGCAAAAACTTTCGGCAATAGAGGCTTTACTGTCTCTAATGGATTTAATTTCGGTACCAGTTAGGACAATTCCAGCAGTGTATTTGTCTAAAATTTCATATTGAAATTTAGCCTTTTTATTAAGTATGTTTATTTTCTTTTGCATTAAGGCAAAGTTACTAATTATATTATTGAATGCTTAACAAATAATCTGTTTTAGATTGATTTTTTATGGTAACTATATAAAGGTTTCCGTTAACAGAGTCGTTTATATTCTGATATTTTTCTTCATTTAAAACTTTATTGACAAACGAAGGAGTTGTATTACTGTGTCCAACCACTAAAACGGTTTTTCCTTTAGTATTATTAATAAACTCTTTACTGTACAAGTCATTAGGCTTATAAAACTGAATAGGAATATTTTGTTTATTGGCAGTTGGTTGAGCTGTTTGTATAGTTCTATTATAATCTGTTGAATATATTTTGTCAAATGTAACGTGCTTAAAAACGTCACTCCATTTTTTAGCTCTTTTGTGACCATCAATAGTTAAATTAGGATTTTTATTTGATGGATCAGAACGATCTTTTTCTGCGTGTCTTATAAAATAATAAGTAGTGTTTTTAACAGCATTTTTTTCTTTTGATTCTGATGTTTGTTGACAAGAAAAAAAAGTTAATGTTATTAATAAGAATAAAAAATGTTTCATGGTTTATTTAGGCTAGTTCTAAAGCAATTTCAATCATTTCAGAAAAGGTAGTTTCGCGTTCTTCGCTAGTTGTTCTTTCACCTGTAACTAAAGAATCTGAAATGGTTAAGATTGTAAGCGCATTAACCTTGTGTTTTGCAGCAACAGTATATAAGCCTGCAGTTTCCATTTCAACACAAAGTAACCCGAATTTTGACCATTTTTTGTACGATTCAAAATCGTCTGCATAAAACTCGTCACTAGTAAAAATGTTTCCTGCTTTAATAGGAATATTTTTGGCTCTAGCTACATTAACAGCTTTTTCAAATAATTCAAAATTAGCTGTAGGTGCATAATCTGCGCCACCAAAACGCAATTCGTTTAATCCAGAGTTAGAAGATGCCGCCATAGCAATAACAATGTCTCTAATTTTTACATGTTCTTGATAGGATCCAGCGCTACCAACTCTTATTAGATTTTTAACGCCGTATTCTGTAATAAGCTCGTGTGCGTAAATAGAAATACTAGGTACGCCCATACCTGTTCCCATCACAGATATTTTATTGCCTTTATATGTACCTGTGTAACCAAACATGTTTCTTACACGGTTAAAGCAAACTGGGTTTTCAAGAAAAGTTTCTGCAATCCATTTGGCACGTAAAGGATCACCTGGAAGTAATATGGTTTCTGCTATTTCGCCTTTTTTGGCTTCAATATGTACGCTCATTTTTTAGTTAAAAGTATTTAAAGTGACTAAAGTGACTAAAGTGTCTAAAGTATTTAGAGTTGTGATTAATAATTACCTTCTTCGGCTTTTTGCCCAGTTACAATTGCAATTCCGTTAGAAGTGCCAATACGTTCTGCGCCAGCGTCTATATAGGCTTTTGCGGTTTCGGTATCCCTAATTCCACCTGAAGCTTTAATTTTTACATTGCATTTTTGGGCAACACTTTTCATTATTTCGACGTCATGTATTGTTGCGCCACCAGTACCAAAACCGGTAGATGTTTTAATAAAATCTGCTCCAGAGTTAATGGCTAACTCACTAGCTTTTATAATTTCAATTTCTTCTAAATAACAAGTTTCTAAAATGACTTTTAGTATGTTATTTGGCATAACTTGTTTTACAGCTTCTATGTCTTGCCAAACGGCATCAAAATTTTTACTTTTTAAAAAACCAATGTTAATTACCATATCAATTTCATCTGCGCCATCTTTTAGGGCTTGTTTGGTTTCTTCAACTTTTGCTTTTGTACTCATAGCGCCTAACGGAAAACCTATAACGCTACATACTTTAACATCTGAGTTGTTTAATTGGCTTTTAGCTAAACTAACATAGCAACTATTAACACAAACGGAGAAAAATTTGTGCTTTTTTGCTTCGTCGCATAGGTTAATAATATCTTGCTCTGTTGCTGTTGCTTTAAGAAGTGTGTGGTCTATATATGTGTTTAAAGAATTCATGTAAATAAATATTATGATATAAAGTTATAGAAATTTTACACAGAATAATAATCTAATGGATGTTCATTTTTAAGATGAAGTAAAAACTTTTGAAAAGCATGATAAAAGTCAGTTTTTAAGCTCTAAGACTGCTATAAATTTGTGTCAGTAACTAAAATAAATATTACGACATGAAAAAATTATTATTACCATTAGCATTAATTTTATTAATATCATTTAAAGTATCTGCTCAAGAAGATAACCAAGGATTAAAAGGTGCTTGGTGGGCATTAGGACAACTAGAGTTTAATGATGATGAAGCATCAGATACAAGTACTTTTGGAATTATGCCTGTAGTAGGAACATTTGTTTCTCCTTCTGTTACAGTTGGTTTAGGTGTAGGTTATAGTTCTGTAAAAGTAGCAGATGCAGATGCTGTAGATGCAGTAACAGTAATGCCTTTAGCAAGAAAATACTGGAATATTAATGAGAAATTTTACATTTTTGGTCAAGCAGATGTACCATTAACTTTTTATGATGGAGCAACTGGTTATGGTTTTAATTTAAGACCAGGTGTTGACTTTTTTGTATCTAACGTATTAACTTTAGAAGCAACTTTTGGACAGTTTGGTTATAATGCAATTTCTCCAGATGAAGGAGATGCAGTAGGCACAACGTCTTTAGGTTTCAATTCTATGGATGTAAATTTTGGTATCAAATTATTATTTTAAGAGTTAGTTAGTTTAACCAAAATTTTCGAAAAGCCACTTTGAAAAAAGTGGCTTTTTTAATTTTAAATAGAATAAAAAAAAAGCAACACTACACTTTTTCTGTAAGAAAAGTCTTGTGCTGCTTTTTCAACTAACCAACCAATTATGAAAACGGTCTAAACTTTATAATATTATATGTCTTTTTAGTATTAACAGAACTTTATGAAATTATAATTCGCCTTCAACTAAATCGCCTTGATTTCTAAAGACAAGTTCACCGTCAAACGCATCTAGTAAAATGATACTATCTGTATTTATTTTTCCAGCTAAAATCTCTTTACTTAATTGATTTAATACTTCTTTTTGTATTACTCGTTTTACTGGTCTTGCTCCATATTCTGGGTTATAACCTTTTTCTGCTAAGTATGCTATCGCTTCTGGTGTAGCGTCAAAAGTTATTCCTTGCTTAGCAATCATTTTAGTTACACTTTTTAATTGTAATCCTACAATTTGTGTAATGTTGTCTTGTGTTAAAGGTGTAAACATTATTGTATCGTCAATACGGTTTAAAAACTCTGGACGTACCGTTTGTTTTAGTAACCCTAACACATCTACTTTTGCAGCTTCCATAGCAGATTCTACATCTTTTGTAGCCTCAAAACGCTCTTGTATAATGTGACTTCCCATGTTAGAAGTCATGATTATAATGGTGTTTTTAAAGTCAGCCATCCTACCTTTATTATCTGTTAAATGACCTTCGTCTAAAACTTGTAATAAAATATTGAACGTATCTGGATGTGCTTTTTCAATTTCGTCTAACAATACCACTGAATAAGGTTTACGTCTTACTGCTTCGGTTAATTGTCCTCCTTCGTCATAGCCAACATATCCTGGAGGCGCACCAACTAATCTACTAACGGCATGACGTTCTTGATACTCGCTCATATCTATTCTTGTCATTGCGTTTTCGTCATCAAAAAGATACTCGGCTAACGCTTTAGCAAGTTCTGTTTTACCAACACCAGTTGTTCCTAAAAATAGGAATGTACCAATTGGTTTTTGAGGGTTTTGTAAACCTGCGCGACTACGTCTAACGGCATCACTTACTGCTTCTATAGCTTCTTCTTGACCAACAACACGTTTATGTAGCTCGTCTTCAAGTTTTAAAAGCTTTTCGCGTTCGCTTTGAAGCATTTTTGTAACAGGAATACCTGTCCATTTTGCAACAACTTCCGCAATATCATCATAGTTAACTTCTTCTTTAATTAAACTATGTTCAGATTGCGATTGTAAGTCTTTTTGAAGGCTTTCCAGTTTTTCTTGAGCTTCTTTTATTTTACCATATCTAAGCTCGGCTACTTTACCATAATTACCTTCTCGTTCTGCACGTTCGGCTTCAAGCTTAAAGTTTTCAATATCTTGTTTTGTGTTTTGGATATTGTCTACAACTTCTTTTTCGCTTTTCCACTTGGCATTAATCTCATTACGTTCTTCTTTAAGATTAGCAAGATCACTTCTTAAAGATTTCAGTTTTACTTCATCTTTTTCGCGCTTAATGGCTTCGATTTCAATTTCTAACTGCATTATTTTTCTATCCAAAACATCTAGTTCTTCTGGTTTAGAATTAATCTCCATACGCAGTTTTGAAGCCGCTTCATCCATTAAGTCGATAGCTTTATCTGGTAAAAATCTGTTGGTAATGTAGCGTTGTGATAACTCTACAGCGCCAATAATAGCTTCGTCTTTAATACGTACTTTATGATGCGTTTCGTACTTTTCTTTAATACCTCTAAGTATAGAAATGGCGCTTTCTGTATCTGGCTCGTCTACCATTACTTTTTGAAAACGACGTTCTAAAGCTTTGTCTTTTTCGAAGTATTTTTGATACTCGTCAAGTGTTGTTGCACCAATAGATCTTAACTCACCACGTGCTAATGCAGGTTTTAGGATGTTTGCTGCATCCATTGCACCTTGCCCGCCACCAGCACCAACAAGCGTATGGATTTCGTCTATGAAAAGAACGATATCACCTTCGCTAGTCGTCACTTCTTTGATTACAGCTTTAAGACGCTCTTCAAATTCTCCTTTAAATTTAGCACCTGCAATAAGAGCACCCATATCTAAAGCAAAAATTTGCTTTTCTTTTAAGTTTTCTGGTACGTCACCATCTACAATACGATGTGCTAAACCTTCGGCAATAGCGGTTTTACCTGTTCCAGGTTCACCTACCAAAATAGGGTTGTTTTTGGTACGACGCGATAAGATTTGTAAAATACGTCTAATCTCTTCGTCACGACCAATTACTGGATCAAGCTTACCGTCTTTTGCTAATTGATTTAGGTTTTTTGCGTATTTGTTTAAAGAATTATAAGTGTCTTCTTGACTTTGAGACGTTACGCGATCACCTTTTCTAAGCTCTTCTATTGCTGCTTTTAGACCTTTTTCTGTCACGCTTTGGTCTTTTAGCATTTGTGCAATCTTACTATTAGATTTTAAGATAGCTAAGATTAAATGCTCTACAGACACAAAGTCGTCTTTCATGTTTTTAGCAATGATAGACGCTTCGTTTAGTGTTTTACCAGCTTCGCGAGATAACATAAGATCTGCGCCAGAGACTTTTGCAAAACTTTCTAGTTGTTTATCTAAAGCTTGTTTTAAGACTATTGTGTTAACATTTAACTTTTTTAATAAAAAAGGTAACACGTTTTCATCAACTTCTAAGATACCTTTAAAAAGGTGTTCGTTTTCTATTTGTTGATGACCATAACTTTGCGCAATTTGTTGCGATTGTTGTATGGCTTCTTGCGATTTTATTGTATAATTGTTTAAGTTCATTTTTTTAAAATTTAGCATTGTTTGATTGCTTTATTTCAATTATCTTACCAATAGTATTTTAGCGACAAAATGTCTGTTAGCTACTGGTTTTTAGTGACTTTTAGTCAGTTTGTAAGTTTTAAAAATGAAGTCGACTTACTATATAAATTAACTTTCGCTATTGCGGAAAATGAAGTATACATTATGTTTGGAAAACTTTTTGGAAATAATAAAATACCTAAGGAAGAGAAAGTACTACCTTGGCAGAATTTAACTACGATAAAACAATTAGATGACATTGAATTATCATCTAAAGGAAAAACACAGGTTATATTTAAACATTCTACAAGATGTGGAATTAGTAGAATGGTTTTAAACCAATTTACTGAAGCTTATGATTTAGATCTAAATGCAGATTTATATTATTTAGATTTGTTAAATTATAGAGATGTATCTAATGAGGTTGGTTACAAATTTCAAGTGATGCATCAATCACCACAATTACTAATTATTAAAAATGGATTAGTGGTTGCTCATGCTAGTCACGGTGAAATAAATGATTTAGATTTAAGTAAATTTGTTTAAATTTAAAAGATGAAAAATTATTTGTTTTTAATACTTCTTGTATTTGTTGTTTTAGGATGTAATCATAAAACAGAAAATGAAGCTTTACCATCTAATAATTGGCAAGCTATGAAATGGACCGAAAGCTTGTCAGACTCGTTGGTATCAGGATCAACATACCTGTCTGTTTATTCTCATATTTATAGTACAACAGAGCATAAAACACACGACTTAACTGCTACAGTTAGTATTAGAAACATTAATAAGCAAGATACTATTTTTGTAAAAAATGCAAGTTATTACGATACTAAAGGCAATTTAATAAGAACTTATTTTAACTCTCCAATATTTGTAAAACCTATGCAAACCATAGAGATTGTTATAGACGAAAAAGATAAGTCAGGAGGATCTGGAGCTAATTTTGTATTTGATTGGTTGGTATCAAAACAATCCAACAAACCTTACTTTGAAGGTGTTATGATTACGACTTACGGACAACAAGGCTTGTCGTTTACTACTAGAGGTATTGAGATAGAATAGGAATAATGAAAAGACTTATATTATTAGTTTTAGTTATTGTTTTTGCTTGTAAATCTTCAGATTCAAGAAAACTTATTTATGATAGAAAAACACCTAATATTAATAATAAATTAAAATTAGATGGGTTTTATTATAACGAAGTTGAAGAGAAAGGTAGAGTGTTTTATAATGAAGAATATGGTGATGGTGGTATCTATAAATCAGAAGTTATATTACTTAAAAAAATAAGAGGAGTTTACTTGTCTAAAGATGGAAGTATTAGATTAAGTGATGGACCTATGAGTGGAGTATATAAAAGCGATTATTTGGACAAATGTGGAATAGATTATAATAATAATACTGAAACTGCTATCGCTTTTTTTGGTTGTTCTTTAAATACACCAATTTCTGAGTCATTTAAAAATCATGAATATTTTAGTAAAAGGCATTACGAGATATATGGAGATTCAATTAAAATTCAATATTATTTTACAAACCATTCATTTTATTTAGCTGAAAAAAAAGGAATAATATTAAACGATACTACTTTCAAATTTGTTGAATATTACGATAATAAGACTAAAAAAATTAAAATAATTGATGAATTGTATAAGTTTAAAGGATTTAAAGTGAAAAACTAAATATCTACAAATTCAAAACTCAATAAAAAAAACTCTCAATTGTTATTGAGAGTTTTTAGCTTAATAGAACGTCATTCGTTTAATAATATCTTTTAGTTTTAACTTTAAGTCTTCATTAGTATCATAAACCATTTGCTCATTTGTTGGAAATGGTACAGCTCTATTACCTAGCAACCTTTTATCATCATCACTTAAAGCACGTCTATCTCCTCTAAATCTTCCGTAGAAGTTTTCAAAAATAAATTCTGAATCTATAGGGAAACTCTCTAACACCTGATTTTGTTTTAAGTCAGTAAATACAACTTGACCTATAACTTGAGTCGATTTTACTTGCTGTACTTCAGATAATCTAGCTAAAACTCTAACTATTTTATCTTGTTTTATATCATTTCCAGAACTGTCTTTAGCAACATTTCCGTTTTCATCTAAAACATATTCCCAACCATCTACAATTTCTGCTTCTCTAACATATTCTTTTTCATAAACATGTTCTGGAGAGATATTTATACGTTTAAGCTGCAATTGCATGGCATAATCATAATTAATTTCTGCAGATGCATTAGCATGATATAAAGTCCAAAAATTATCGTTTAAGCCATAAGTATCAAAGTCTAATAATTCTTCTTCTAATCTTGTAGGTACAATTTGGTTAGTTTCATTTTTAATAGAAACTATTACAAAGTCTATTCCTTTAAAATGTGCTTGGTCCATTAAAGATCTAACATCTTTAAAATTAGGGTTGATGCGCTCTATGTCTTCTAATAAACCGTAGGCTTCTCTTGCGTTGTATTTATCTGAAGTGCTTAATAATTGTATTGCTTGACTGTATTTATAGTCGGAAACTTTAGATTTATAATCTATAATATCTGAGGTATAATTATTAAATTTAAATTTAATTGTTTTACCATTTATTTGAAGTGGTAAAACACTTTTTATAGAGTTTTGTCTACTATTTAAACGTGTGTAAAGATTGTAAATAGTCTCATAATACTCTGGATTACCATCTTGTTTTAGTTGGTTAATTCTGTAATGATTATCCTCTACAACTTTATAATAAGCGTCTCTTAACATAAGCACATAATCTTGTTTACGCTTAGCATTCTTATTTGTTTCAAGCTTTTTTAATGCATTATTAATTGCTTGATCGTAGTTACCAGTGTTTAACTGTTTTTCGATTTGTTTTCTTCCCACACAAGACGATAGTGCTAGAAAAAGTACTGTAATAATTGTAAAGTTTTTCATCTTCTTTGGGGTTTAAGGGTTATTAGGTTAAGTATTTTCAAGATGCGTGCCAAAACTAAAAATAAAACCCTTTAGATGGTCTAAAGGGTTTTATTTTTATAAAAAAAAGATGTTGTTTATCTATTTATTTTTTTTAGGTTCAAAAACAGGTAATAGTTTTGTTTTTACTTCACCAAAACCAATGCGTGTTCCGTCTTTTTCGCAATAACCACGCATAATTACAGTATCATTGTCATTTATAAACTTACGCTCGGTACCATCTGCCATTTTTAAAGGCTTTTCTCCGCGCCATGATAGTTCTAGCATAGATCCGTAACTGTCTGGTGTAGAACCAGAAATTGTTCCGCTTCCCATCATGTCTCCAGAGTTAACAGGACATCCATTAACAGTATGATGTGCTAATTGTTGGGACATGCTCCAATACATATATTTAAAGTTAGATTTACTAACTACTTTTTCTTTAGCTTTTTCTGGTTGGATTGCAACCTCTAAGTTAATATCATAACTTTTTTGTCCTTTTTGTTGTAAGTAAGGAAGTTGCTTTTTTAAAGGTTTAGGTCCATCTGTTTTAAATGGTTGTAATGCATCTAATGTTACTATCCAAGGAGAAATTGAAGAGGCAAAGTTTTTAGCTAAGAAAGGACCTAATGGTACATATTCCCATTTTTGAATATCACGTGCAGACCAATCATTAAATAAGACTAATCCAAATATGTATTCTTCAGCTTCATCTACAGGAATTGGTTCTCCTAAATCGTTAGCATCTGTTGTTATAAAAGCCATTTCTAATTCAAAATCTACTAATTTACTTGGACCAAAAACAGGCTCTTCAGCACCAGCAGGTAAAGTTTGTCCTTGTGGTCTGTGTACTGGTATTCCTGAAGGAATGATAGAGCTACTTCTACCATGATAACCAACTGGTATGTGTAACCAGTTTGGTAACAATGCGTTATCTGGATCTCTAAACATAGTACCAACATTTGTAGCATGTTCTATACTAGAGTAAAAGTCGGTATAATCACCAACCTGAACAGGTAATTGCATTTCAATTTCATCTAATCTAAATAATACAATTTCCTTGTGTTTTACATTGTTTTTTAATGTGTCGTTTTCAGCATCAAAAATTTCAGCAATTCTATTTCTTACAGCGCGCCATGTGTTGCGTCCATCTGCAATAAAATCGTTTAAAGTGTCTTGTAAGAAAATATCGTCAGTTAATGGGATACCGTCAAAATAACCTAATTGATGTAAAGCGCCTAAATCTATTGCAGTATCACCAATACGTGTTCCGATGGTAATTATATCATCTCTGGTTAAAAAAACGCCAAAAGGTATGTTCTGTATAGGGAAATCTGAATTTTTATCGACGTGTAACCACGATTTTCTATCCGGATTGTTAGCTGTTAAAGGCATAAATATTTGTTGATTTGTTGTTTATAAATTCTAAGTAAATATATGTTTTTTGAATTATTTACAAGACATATTTCTTATTTTTGATAAATTTTTAACGAGTAACAAAAATTATGCAACGCGACGAACAAATATTTGAATTAATTGAAGCAGAAAAAGACAGACAGTTACACGGTATAGAGCTTATTGCTTCCGAAAACTTTGTAAGCGACCAAGTTATGGAAGCTGCTGGATCTGTACTAACTAATAAATACGCCGAAGGTTATCCTGGTAAGCGTTATTATGGTGGATGTGAAGTTGTTGATGAGGTAGAACAAATTGCAATAGACCGTGCTAAAGCATTGTTTGGTGCAGACTATGCTAACGTACAACCACATTCTGGTAGCCAAGCTAATACAGCAGTTTACCATGCGTGTTTAAAACCAGGTGATAAAATTTTAGGTTTTGATTTATCTCATGGAGGACATTTAACACACGGATCGCCAGTAAATTTTTCTGGTAAATTATACAATCCTGTATTTTATGGAGTAGAAGAGGAGACAGGTATTTTAAATTACGATAATATACAAGAGATTGCTACCAAAGAAAAACCTCAATTAATCATTGCTGGTGCTTCTGCTTATTCTAGAGATATAGATTTTAAGCGTTTTCGTGAAATAGCAGATAGCGTAGGAGCTATTTTACTAGCAGATATTTCTCATCCATCTGGATTAATTGCTAAAGGTATTTTAAACGATCCAATGCCACATTGCCATATCGTAACTACAACGACACATAAAACATTACGTGGTCCAAGAGGCGGAATGATTTTAATGGGTAAAGATTTTGAAAATCCGTTTGGTATAACACTTAAAAACGGAAAACCACGTATGATGTCTTCTTTATTAGACTCTGGTGTGTTCCCAGGTAATCAAGGTGGACCATTAGAGCATATTATTGCTGCTAAAGCAATTGCTTTTGGTGAAGCTTTAACAGATGACTTTTTACACTACATGTTACAAGTAAAGAAAAACGCAGCAGCTATGGCAAAAGCGTTTGTAGATCGTGGTTATAACATTATTTCTGGTGGTACAGATAACCACATGATGTTAATCGATTTACGTAACAAAAATATTACCGGTAAAGATGCAGAACAAGCATTGGTAAAAGCAGATATTACTGTAAACAAAAACATGGTACCTTTTGACGATAAAAGTCCGTTTGTAACTTCTGGAATTAGAATTGGTACACCAGCTATAACTACAAGAGGCTTAAAAGAAGGCGATATGGAAGCTATAGTTAATCTTATTGATGAAGTGATTACAAACCATGAAGACGAAGATAAACTAGATACTATTGCTGTAAAAGTAAATGCAATGATGAGTGATTTACCATTATTTGCTTAAATAGATAATTTCGCTTTCGCGGAAAAAAAGCCAGCCAAATAGCTGGCTTTTTTTTATAAAATAAAATTTTATAAAGGTAAGTTATAGATAGTCTTCAGAGTCGTCATAAGTAGTCATGTTAGTTGATTTGTAAAATGGACAAAAAGCTGTAACACTTGCAAATAAAAACATGGCTGAAACTACTATAATTATAAAAGCTATCGGACCATTAAATTCTCCTACATATAATATTGATATAAGCAATAAAACCACGATAAAACGAACTAATCTATCAAAATTGCTCATATTTCTTTTTAATTTTATCATCATTTAATAATTGAGGGTATTATTTAGTCCAAAACTAAAAGAAAAAACAAATACTATTTTATTCTTTCGTTCAATCTAGAAGATGATATGTTGAAATGCACCTAAGTCTGGATTATTGGTTCTATTAATCCCCAAAATGTCATTTGGGACTTGCGTAGCAAACGTAGCATTACCTTGACCATTTGCTGCAGAATTTTCACCAATAATTAAATCGTTTTCAAAAGGTGCTCTAAAATTAGGCGCTTCATTAAAAATAATATTTTCGTAATGGTTGATGTTGTTAAAATCATAATTATCACCATCAAAATTTCCGCTAGAATTATCAAATCGTAATAAGCAGTTGGTTAATTTAAAATTAAAAACTACGCTTGCGTCTTCAATTTCATCTACAATTAATTCAGGATTATCATTACCGTAAATAATACAGTTGTTAAAATTAGCTTCGGTTAAATCTGCTATTGTTGCAGAGTTATCTGCGTTAATTACAAAGTTATTAATTAGTAATGCAGGAAATTGTCTAAAACTGCTATCCCAATAATTAGCAATCGTACTATGTGTTACGTTATATTTTCCTCCTAAAGTTGCGCCAAAACTAGCTTGACCAGAATTGTTGATGACTAAATTTTCGGCGTTTATTGATGTGTTTCTTCCTAAAATACCAAAAGTACTAGAGTTATAAATCTGCGAATTGGTAATGGTTAACTTGTTAATTGGCATGTCTGCATTTGGGTTAGCATCAGATAAAATACCAACCGTACCATTTTTGATAGTTGCGTAATTTATGATGTTATTTTGGCTGTCTTCAAATAGCCAAATGGTTCCCCATTGTCCTGGTACATCACTATAAATAGGCTCTAAACGGTCGCCTTCAAAAATAACTTCGTTTTCTAAAAGGTCTTGGTCATTACTTAACGCACCATTTACATTTAAAGAGGCATTTTCTTGAACAATTAAACCTGAATTGGCATGAAAATGCACACGTGCACCAGCTTCTACAGTTAAGGTTTCGCCAGCTGGTACAGCTGCGTAACCGTAAATAACGTAAGGTTTCTCGTCGGTAAAGGTTAATTCTTCAGGTAATAACTCGCGACCTTGCAAATCGGTTTCAACAGGTTGTCCATCAATAGTTAGGGTTAATGTTTCTACAATTTGAGTAGTTTCATCTCTATCAGGGTAAATAAAAACAGCATCTTTTATTAAGGTTACTAAATCTACGTCTTGTTGTAAATTGCCTGCCTCAAAAAGGATTTTGTCGGTGTATAAAAATTCAAAATCTGTTGCCATATGATTTTGAATATCTTCGGTAATTTCTATAAAAACAAACATGCTGTCTTTGGCTAAAATTTCGACATTGTCAAAGTTTTTTCCAGACATTCCGTCTACGTTTAATCGGTAACCAGATGTTTCTCCATTTTCTAGTCTAATGTTTGGTACGTAGATGTCTTCATCTGAATTATTATAGACTTTTAAAGTGTAAGTACTTGAGCCAATGTTGGTAAAAACAGTGTCTAAATACACAGTGTCCTTAGAGAAACCTAAAGTACCATTGCTTGGTTGAAAGTCAAAATCTTTACGACAAGAACTCCATGTTAAAATGAAAATAAAAAGTGCAGTAAAATAGAGTAGGCGCTTCATATAATTGGCAGTTATCCTTTTAATAGTTGACTAAAATATAACTTTTTTAAAGGCTATTTAGTATGTGTGTTTAAAATTATTAAAATCTATTATAGAATTTCTTGAAAACCTTCAATTTGAGTGAATTTTACGATTGAAAATGGGAAAAGTTGAATAGAGAATAGAGTTTTTTAATTCAAACAAGTTCTCGATACAGTTTTTCGTACCTCAAAACCACTCGAACTGACGCTTAATTATTATTTTGAAATCAAAATGAACAACAGGTTTAAACTGACAAAAATTAAATCATGCTTTAAATTAAAATAGGTCGATGATTTCTTGCGGAATTCGGTTTGGTTTTAAAGTTTTACTATTCATAAAACACCATTTGGTTTCAGAATAGGCGCAAAGTTTTTTATCCACTAAAATTTCGACAATACGTATAGAAAATAAACCTTCACAAGATTTTACATAGGTTTTTAGTGTTACTGTTTCTCCTAAAAGAATTTGATGTTTATACTCAATGTTGTGAGATAACATAACCCAAAAATACTGGTCTAAAACAGTTGTTGATACTTCGGTTTCCCAATGAGAAATAGCAATATCATTAACCCATTTTACATATCTAATGTTATTAACGTGGTTATTTTGGTCTAAATCCTCTTTGGTAACTAGTATTTGTGTTTGATGAATTTTCATAACGCTAAAATTAGTCTTTCTCTTTATAAGCTTTAACTATGGCGTTAAATTCTTTTGCAGATTGCACTAAATATTCGATTAAATACACTTCTTTTTCTGGTTGTAATAGCTTACTATCTATATACGAAGCTTCTATGTATTGAATAAATAAATCCTGTTGATGATTTTGTATTTTTAATGTGTTTTTGAAGAAGAATTGATCTAGTATTTTAGAGTTTTCAAAGGTTGAAATTAACTCTTCGTAAGTAGCATATTGTATAGGTTGTTGTTTGTTTTTATTTTTAAAAAGTTTACCAATCATATTAAAGACTTGAATAAAATCTATACCACCATCATTTAAATTTCCATATAAATGTGGATTGTTTTTTATGTCTTCTAATAGTTGATTATGTAAATTAGTTTCTACCTCTTCTATAGTTGCTAATTTAGGCATGTGTTTTTCTTTTAAAACAACTTCTTCTAATTCGTTATTAATTTTTTTTAATTCGATTACAAGTGTATCATTTGTATGCGAAGCATTAATAATTAAAGTTTGTTCGTGATAAAAGATAGAACTAAAATGTAATGTGTCATTAACTTTTGCTGGAATAGTAAATTGTCCTTTTTTATTAGAAACCGTAAACTTTTTTGTATTGAGGTTTACAATCTTAATATTTTCTATTGCAGCAATAGAGTTGTAAACTATTCCATTTACTTGTTGAGCATTAGCAAAAAAACAAGTAAAGAGCGTTAATATAAAAGAAAAATACCTCAATAGACTTTAGGTTAGTTAGTCCATCAAAAATAGAATTATTGCCTAGCTAATTTTAAAAATTATAAAACTTTAACGCTTTGTTTTTAAATGTTTAACAGTGTTTTACTGGATGATTTTTACCTCAAACAACTTGTCCCAACGTTTACCAGTTAAGAAAAAAGTTTTGGTTTCTGGGTTGTAGGCTATACCATTAAGCGTATTTTCGTCTAAAGAAAAATTGTCTATTTGATCTGTTAATATTTTGCAGTCTATTACAGCATCTACAGCGCCATTTTTTGGATTAATTACAGCAATACCTTTACGTTGCCAAATGTTTGCATATATTTTATTATTTGCCCATTCTATTTCATTTAAACGACCAATTTTTCCTTTAGCTGTACATACTTGGATATGGTCAGTTTCTACTAAAGTTTCAGGGTTTATAGTCCAAATCAAACTTGTACCATCGCTTTTGTAAAGCTGTTTACCGTCATTACAAAATCCCCAACCTTCTTTACTTTTACCGTAATTAAAGCTTCCTGTTTTTTCTAAAGTTTCTGCATTGTAGGTAAATCCTTTTTTTGACATCCATGTTAAATGGTAAACTTTGTTATTTAAAATGGTTAAACCTTCTCCAAAAAAAGCATCAGGAATACTTATTTCTTGTAAAACATCACCAGTTTTATAGTCAATTTTTCTAATTTTAGACTCACCGCGTTGTCCAGTACTTTCATATAAAACGCCATTATTAAACTCTAATCCTTGAGTAAAAGATGTTTTATCATGTGGATAGGTGTTTAATATTTCAACTTTATAAAATTTAGGATTTTTATCATTTAATACTGAAATAACTTCGGTTACTTCAACAGTTTCACCATCAAAATTTACAGTTGCTGTAATGGTATGTTCACCTAATTTAAAATCTGATAGTGGTTGATTTTTAGAAATCGGTTTACCATCTAAAGAAAAATCTACCGAAGAAATTTCAATATTTTTTGGATTAATAAGAGCGACTTCTAGCGTTTTATCAATGCTAATTGTGCTGTTTTCTGTATTAGTTTTTATAGATAAACTCTTTTTTAGGGTTTCTGCGTCTTCACCGCAAGATGTTAATAAAACGGTTAAAATTATGATTGTAAGCTGTTTAAGTGTATTCATTTTAAAAATAAATTATTCAGCAAGTTATTTATTAAAATTCATTATAAAAAATCATTGTGAAAAAATTAAAAGTGTGTATCTTTGCAGCCGGCAAGTCCTACACAACCAGCTCCTGCTGAATCCTCCAGGTCGGGAACGAAGCAAAGGTACGCGGTCGTAGCGGTGTGATGTAGGTAGCTTGCCTTTTTTTGTACCCAAAACTTAACGTTTTAGAGTTAAGATTTTTTAAATTCGCTTTACTTTTATTTTAAAATTCAAAACTTATTTTTCTACAATGTCTAAAGTTATATTAATTACAGGAGGATCTTCAGGAATTGGTAAATCTATAGGTGATTTTTTAACCCAAAAAGGGTACATTGTTTATGGTACCAGTCGTAACCCTAAAAACTACACCAATAGTAATTTTAATTTAGTCGCTTTAGATGTTAATAATACAGCAACTATTAACGAAGCTGTACAAACCGTTATTGACGCCGAAGGTAGGTTGGATGTTTTAGTTAATAATGCAGGAGTAGGTATTACTGGAGCTATTGAAGAAATACCTGCAGAACAAATACAGCATAACTTTAATACTAACTTTTTTGGACCAATTAATGTAATAAAAGCGGTATTGCCACAAATGCGAAAGCAGCAATCTGGTTTGGTTATTAATATTACATCTATTGCTGGCTATATGGGATTACCTTACAGAGGAATTTACAGTGCAAGTAAAGGTGCTTTAGAGATTTTAACCGAAGCATTTAGAATGGAAACTAAAGACTTTGGAATCAAATTTACAAACATTGCTCCAGGTGATTTTGCAACTAATATTGCTGCAGGACGTTATCATGCACCAGTATTAAAAGACTCGCCATATACAAAATACCCAAACGTATTAAAAGACATAGATGAAGATGTAAGTAGTAGTGGATCACCAATTGCAGTTGCCAAAAAAGTACATGAAGTAATTAATACTAAAAATCCAAAAATACATTATAAAGTAGGTGCTTTTATGCAGAAGTTTTCTATTGTATTAAAGTTTTTACTTCCAGATAAAATGTACGAAAAATTGCTTTTAAACCACTACAAGCTTTAAGAAGATAAAATGTTAATATTATTTAATATTAAATTTTAATCAACATGTATTAAAGTTGTACTTTCGTAAGCACAAATTATACACAACTAATAAATACTATTTAAAATGAAATTTTTTATTGATACTGCCAATTTAGACCAAATTAGAGAAGCGCAAGATATGGGTATTCTTGATGGTGTTACTACAAACCCATCTTTAATGGCTAAAGAAGGTATTACAGGTCATGATAATATCTTAAAACACTATGTAGATATTTGCAATATTGTAGATGGAGATGTAAGTGCAGAAGTGATATCTACAGACTTTGAAGGTATGGTAAAAGAAGGTGAAGCTTTAGCCGAATTACATGACCAAATTGTTATCAAATTGCCAATGATAAAAGATGGTGTAAAAGCTTGTAAATATTTTAGTGATAAAGGAATTAAAACTAATGTAACATTAGTATTCTCTCCAGGTCAAGCTTTATTAGCAGCAAAAGCAGGAGCGACATATGTAAGTCCGTTTATTGGTCGTTTAGATGATATTTCTACAGATGGATTAAACCTAATTGCAGAAATTAGACACATCTTTGATAACTACAATTTTGATACTGAAATTTTAGCAGCTTCTGTACGTCACACAATGCACGTTATAGATTGTGCTAAGATTGGTGCAGATGTAATGACTGGACCATTAAGTTCTATTGAAGGTTTACTAAAACATCCTTTAACAGATAGTGGTTTAGCTAAGTTTTTAGAAGATTATAAAAAAGGAAACTAGTTATATTACTAGAATAGAATAAAAAAAGTCCTAAGCATTTTGCTTAGGACTTTTTTTATTGATCATTTTCTACTTTTTTCCACATGTGTTCAGAATTAAGGTAAAAACTACCTACAAAATCAAAATTACATTCCGAAGGAGCAATTATTGATAAAAACGGTAAGTTGTTTTTATCTCTGTACAAGTGATAAACTTCACCTAAAATAGGCTCGAAATTAAATTTAGCATTATAGACAAGGTTATTATACTCAAGCTCTTCCATCATTCTATCATATTCTGCTTTAAGCTCTAAATATTTTGCCTTTATTTGTTTATTGGCTTTATGTATGTTTTTATTTTTCCAAGTAATATTTTCTTTTACAACAATAGCTGGCGCACCAACATTGGTTGCATACGGTTTTAATGCAGCATCATAAGAATTTGTGTCAGTATTAAACACTACATTATCAGGTTTTTTCTCTGTAGACATTGCTAATTTCTTTTATGCAAAGATACTAATTTTAAGAGCTACAAGATAGCATAGAACAACCTACTTTATGTCTTGCCCATTCTGGTCGTTTTGCAAACCATTTTTCATGTTCTGGTTGCTCAGCATAAGGTTGTTTTAACAGATTATATAACTCGTCGATTAAACAATAATCACCTTTATTAGCATCATCTATTGCTAGTTGTGCCATGTAGTTTCTTAAAACATATTTTGGGTTAATACTGTTCATTTGTTTTTTTCTCGCTTTCGCGGAAATTGTCTCACGCTTTAATCGTTCAGCATAGGATAAAAACCATAAATTCCATCGTGTTTTGATGGCTTCGGTAATTATTTTTGGTGTATAAAATGCTTCAGAAATTAATTGAAATCCTTCCGCATATTTTTCACTTTCAAAATCTGCTAATAACCTAAAAAATATAGTGAAATCAGTTTCAGTAAGTTGTAAGCAATCTTCTAACTCTTGAATCAAAATAGCGTCTTTTTCATCTTTCAATTGTAACCCTAATTTAGAACGCATCATAGCTTTGTAACGTTCTATTTTTTGTTCTCCAAAGTAGCCTAAAATAGCTTCAAAACCTTCAGCTTCATTTACTAAAGGATATAAAGCATTAGCAAGCTGAAATAAATTCCAATGCACAACATCTACTTGTGCGCCATAACGGTAACGTTTGTGTTGTGCATCTGTGGTATTTGGTGTCCAACTTGGCTCGTAACCTTCTAACCAACCATATGGACCATAATCTATGGTTTGCCCTAAAATGGACATGTTATCGGTGTTCATCACACCATGAACAAAACCAACGCGTTGCCAATGCATGACCATATCAAGACTTCGGTTGGCTACTTCATTAAAAAACTTTAAATAAACGTCTTTACTTGGTTTTCCTAAAAACGCATAATGTGTGTTAATGGTATAATCTACAAGCGTTTTTAAGGTTTTAAAGTCTTGTCTTGCCGAGAGAATTTCAAAATTACCAAAGCGTAAAAAGCTTTGAGACACACGACAAACAATTGCGCCTTTTTCATATTCTAGATTGCCGTCATATAATTTATCGCGCAACACTTGGTCGCCTGTAAGTGCTAAGCTTAAAGCGCGCGTTGTTGGAATGCCTAAATAGTGCATTGCTTCGCTACATAGATACTCACGGATAGAACTTCTTAGAACAGCTAACCCGTCAGCACTTCTAGAGTAAGGCGTTTCTCCAGCACCTTTTAACTGTAATTTCCAGTTAGTGTTATTGTGTTCAACTTCAAATAAATTAATAGCTCTACCATCGCCTAATTGTCCTGCCCAATGTCCAAATTGATGTCCGCCATAACACATGGCGTAAGGTTTGGTGTTATCAAGAATTTTATTTCCTGTAAAAATGTTTAGAAACTCTTCAGTATTTGCATCTTCGGCAGTTAAACCTAAGATTTCTAATACTTCAGGAGATATATGAATTAGCTTTGGATTAGATGTTTTTTTAGGTGAAACAAAGCTATAACACGCTTCCTTTACTTGTCTGCGACTGTTTTCTGTTTTAGAATCTGCAGGAAGTTGATTTATAAAGCTATTTTTTATGTTGAATTTCATTAAACCTTTTCTTTTTCAACACAAAGATAAGGATTGTTTATTTGCTTCTTTAATTAACTAACCACATTAAATTGTTTTAAATTTTATGATAAACTAACATATTAAAGCCTTAATTTACTAATATTGTTAAATGATTTTTATTTAAAATAATTAGAGTTCATTACAGATAATGATAGATAATAAGTCTATAGCTGTTCTACCTTTTGTCAATATGAGTAATGATATTGATAACGATTACTTTTGTGACGGAATTACAGAAGAAATTATTAATGCTTTAACCAAAATTAAGGGACTAAAAGTAATTGCTAGGACTTCTTCTTTTGCTTTTAAAAACAAAAGCATTGATGTTAGACATATTGGTAGTCAATTAAGTGTAGCAACCATCTTAGAAGGTAGTATTAGAATATTTAAAGATAGAATACGCATTAATACCCAGTTAATACGAACAGATGATGGATTTCAAATTTGGTCACAAAATTTTGATAGAAAATTAGATCATATTTTTGAACTTCAAGATGAAATAAGTTTAATTATAGCAGAACAGATTAGGGAAAACTTTGGACACTTACATATACATAATCATATATCTATAATTGGAACTAAAAATATTTATGCTTATAAATTATATTTAAAAGGTAGAGCTTATCAACTTAATTGGGTTTTAGAAGATTATCTTAAAGCAATAGATTATTATAAAAAAAGTATAGCAGTTGATACAAATTTTTATGATGCTTACTTTGCATTAAGTAGATCCTATGGTATTTTATCTAGTTGGGGATTTATAGATAAAACAGAAGGAGAAAGATTAGCTAAAAATTATTTAAATAAAGGCTTAAAAATTAATTCATCATCTTATTTAGCATATTTTTCTCAATCCTCATTAAGTTTTTGGAACCAATGGAATTACACAAAAGGCATAAATTTATTAAAAGAGACATTACATAAAAACCCAAACTATGCTATAGCTTATGAAGGTATTGCCGAAATATATATGGCTACTAATCAGTTAGAAAAAGCTTTGCTAAATATTAATAAGGCTATAGAAATTAGTCCATTATCACCTAATCATCATTTTACTAAAGGAAATATTTATTTTCTAAAAAAAATGTATAACGAATCTATTTTACATTTAAATGAATGTTTAAGAATAGATCCAAATTTTAGTTTAGCAATTGAAACTAAATTAGCATGTTATATATTTTTAAACGACGTTTCAAAATTTGAAAATTTTATAGCTGTAAAGCCACAACTAAATTATCCTGAAATTTGCAAAGCGTTATTTAGTTTGATTAATAAAAAACAATTAAAAAGACCTATTGACATTGCCACTATTGATATAGATGAAAGTTTTAAATATATATATCCTTGGCATTTTTATTTACTGATACATTATGGTAATACAGAAAAAGCACTAGATGTTTTTGAAGATAAAATGAAATTAAAAGTAGGTCAATTAGTTAATTTTCAATTAGATCCTTTTTTAGATTCTTTGAGAGAAAACAAGCGCTTTCAATTAATAACAAAACAAATTATTTCTTCAGAATCATTCTCAGAACACAAAGAAGTTATAAATAAAATTGAAAGAGAAATTTCAAAACCTTTTAATGATTCTGAGATTAAGGAATATAAGTTGATTTTAGAGAATTTTATTAAAAAAAGTAAGCCATTTTTAAATCCAAATCTTTCATTAAAAGAACTAGGTGAAAGTATTGATTTACATCCTAATAAATTGTCTTGGTTACTTAATACTGAATTCAATAAGAATTTTAATGATTTTATAAACTACTTTCGTCTTAATCATTTCAAAACTATAGCCTTAGATCCTAAAAATTCTCATCTTACTATTCTTGGGTTGGCTTTTGATAGTGGTTTTAATTCTAAAAGCGTATTTAATACATACTTCAAAAAAGCTGAAGGTATTACACCTAGAGTTTGGATGAAGCAAAACTTGTAGTAAATTATAATCAGTTCGTTTCAGATTATAATTTAGCACGACTCATAACTGTTTATACTTCAATTTTGCAGTATCAAACAATCAATTAAAAAACGAACAGTTATGACAACATTACACAAACTTTTAATGGCATTTATAATAGCTATTGTAATGCTTTTTACATCATGTTCATCAGATGATGACAACAACACAGCTTCCATTGATTACACAACCGCTGAAAATTTATTAACTGACATTAACTTTCAAGGTTATGCCATTATCACAAAAAATGGAAGCGATTTAGTCCGACAAGGATTTGGTTTAGCAAATGAAAATACTGCACTTCCTCAAGATTACCAATTAGCCTATCGTATTGGTTCAGTATCAAAAACCTTAACTGCAGCATCAATTATTCAGCTAAAACGCGATGGTTACATTACGAGCTTTAATCAAACTTTGGATGAATTCGATTCAGAATTCCCAAACGGTGATCAAATAACAATCGCACACTTATTATCGCACCAATCAGGTATTCCAGATTATCAATTTGTGGTTGAAGATGCTGCAGCACAAGGAAGCTTTTTTGATGAAGAAGACATCTATGAGGTGATTATTGAACTAATTACAGAAAACGGACTCAACTTTACACCTGGTGCCGGAAAACAATACAGTAACTCTAACTACCTTATTGCTGCGTTGTTGATTCAGGAATTAACTCAGATGCCTTATCATGATTATATTCAACAAAATATCTTTAACCCTTTGGAAATGACAAACACTTACAGAGGAACAGATCATATTAACCCAAATACACATGCAGAAGGCTATAATAACGGTAGCGCAAACAGTATTTACCCTATGAATTTAGCGTTTGGCGCTGGCGATTTTAGTAGCACACCAAAAGATATGGAAACGTGGACGAATGCTGTAAAAACAAACTGGTTTTCAGCTACAGAAAAAAAAGAAGACATATTTGCGCAAGATGTACCAAGCGGCTATGTAGATTTTGGTTTAGGTTGGTTTACCACACAAGAAGGCAACACCACACTTTACTGGCATGGTGGCGATATAGATGGGTATTGGAGCATGATTGGTTTTGTGCCAGAATACAACGCAACTATTGTATTATTAAGCAATCAACAAGACGATTCTGGCGAACAACGCAATACCATAATTCAGCAACTGTTAACTAATGAATTTAATTAAGGTTCAATCTTAAACATCACTCAAAATGCAACATACCAATATATTATTAGCAGGTGCTACTGGTTATCTTGGTAGACATTTATTAAAGGTTTTAATAGAAAAACAAAACCAGGTGGTTGCTATTGTCCGTAAGCCAAATCAGATAGATAATCCTAATGAAAATTATCTAGAAATTAAGCAAGCCGAAGTCACCAAACCCGAAACTTTAAGAGACATTTGTAAAGGGATAAATACGGTCATTTCAACCGTTGGTATTACGAGGCAAAAGGATGGCTTAACCTATATGGATGTCGATTATCAAGCAAATATGAATTTACTTGAAGAAGCAAAAAAGTCTGGTGTAAGCCACTTTGTTTATATGTCTGCTATTAATGGCGATAAACATCGACATTTGAAAATTTTTGAAGCCAAAGAAAAGTTTGTTGATGCTTTAAAAACATCAGGATTGAACTATACCATTGTTAGACCTAACGGATTTTTTTCTGATATGAAAGATTTTCTGCAAATGGCAAAATCAGGTCGTGTGTATTTATTTGGATCAGGAAATCAAAGATTCAACCCAATTCATGGTGAAGATCTAGCCAATGCGATTGTCGATAACTTAGAAGATTACAATAACGAATTAACCGTTGGAGGTCCTGATATATTAAGCTTAAATGATATTAGTAAACTCGCACTGACTTCATTAAACAAGCCAATAAAAATAACGCATTTACCAGATTGGATAAGACGATTCACCATTTGGACTTTAAGAACATTTACCAGCGTTAAAACCTACGGTCCTATTGAATTTTTCCTAACTTTAATGGCAGACGATAATATTGCACCAACCTATGGTAAACACCATTTAAAAGACTATTTTAGAGAAGAAGCTAATACACTAGAGATATGAATATTCCGGATCCAAATACCGTTTTTCCTTTAGCAAATTACGATAAGTTATGTTTTTTAAAAAACTACATCAACAATCCTAATATTGAAGTTGGTGACTACACCTATTATGATGATTTTGAAGATGTTTCTAACTTTGAAAAAAACGTAAAATATCATTTCGATTTTATAGGTGATAAACTCATCATTGGTAAGTTTTGCATGATTGCTTCTGGTGCTACCTTTATTATGAATGGTGGTAATCATTTAACTGAATCCACATCAGCCTATCCGTTTGCCATATTTGGTGGTGCATGGCAACATGCTATGGATGACAAAACCTATCCAACCAAATGTAATACCGTAATAGGTAATGATGTTTGGATTGGTCACAATGCTACCATTATGCCTGGTGTAACCATTGGTGATGGAGCAATAATAGCAACAAAATCAGTAGTTACAAAAGATGTTGCACCTTACACTATTGTTGGCGGAAATCCTGCAAAACCGATTAAAAAGCGGTTCTCTGAAGATACCATTTCAAAACTACTAGAACTTAAATGGTGGGATTGGGATATTGAGAAAATCACTAAAAATGTAGACAAACTTACATCGCATCCTGAAGCGTTGTTTTAAAATAAAACTTTAAAAATTAACATAAGGTTTAGCACTAATTGTGTTAAGCCTTTTTTTTATTGAAACAACTCAAATCACTGTAAGTACTGAATTTCAAAAAGGTTTCAAATCATAATTCAGGACGATTGACATTCACTTCTTTAACATCTTTGTCACATCAAATAATCAAACAAAAAACGAACAATTTAAACATCAATCACAATGAAAAAATTACTAATTATTTGTTTAGCACTATTCACAATTCACGGTTTTGCTCAACAGATTTCAAAACAAGAAAAAAACCATGACACAGATTTAAAATACAGAGTTAGTTTTCCGGCAATTATTTTAGGAAATATTGGAAAAGGAGGAGAAAGAACCAACACACAACACATTGAATTACACGTTAAACGTGAGCTTGACGCCAAAAACATCGTTGGTTTTAAATTTGCTACATGGAGATTATTTCAACCTATGGGCATTCAATGGTGGGACGGACTAAAAGATAAAATAGACTCTGAAACCGAATTTTATCCTGGTTATTTACGCGAAACAGGTATAGGTATATCTTATCAACGTATGCTTTGGAAAGGATTATTTGCTTCGGTTGAAGTTTTACCGTTATACAAAACCTATTTAGATCTTGATGACAAAAAAATAACTAACGGTTTTAAACTTTACAACTCATATCATATAGGTTATCATTTTGCTTTTGGAAAAAAGAAACAGTTTTTTATAGAACCACAATTTCATTGTAATGTTTGGCATTTTGACACCAATACGCCAGATTCATTTAAGCAACTCGACAATGAATGGGATTCTTATTTTCTATTTGAACCCAACCTTTATATTGGTATAAAATTTTAACTTATAAAATCATCATTCAACAAATTACAAATATTATGAAACATCTATTTTTTAGCTTACTCTTTTTTATAGGGTTTTCAGCAATATCACAACAATCCATAGAGACAACTATTGAAGAACGTTTTAAAACCGAATTAGAAAAAGAAAATATTAAAAGCGGAATACTACATGTATATTCTGAATCTCGTGATATCGATATTCAGTTAACGGAAAGTAAAGAAGATACTATTTCAATAAATCACCCATTTTATACAGCTAGCATTACCAAGATGTTTACCGCAACAGCAATTGGTATTTTAAAGGATCAGAATAAATTAAATTTTGAAGATAAGATTGCTGGATATTTACCAGATTCATTGATTACTAATCTTCATGTTTTAGGAGGTAAAAACTATTCTGAAGAATTAACCATAGCAAATCTATTACAACATATCTCTGGTTTACCTGATTATTTCACCGATGAAACAAATGACGGAAGTCCGAATATCATCAATCAACTATTAATGAAACCCAATAAATTGTGGTCAGCTGAAGAACTGATTCAGTTTTCAAAGGATAATATGAAGCCTCTTTTCGTTCCTGGTGAAGGTTATCATTATACAGATACGGAATATGTGATTTTGGCGTTGATAATTGAAAACGTAAGTGGTTTATCGTTAGGTGAGTTCTTTAAGAAACACATTTTTCAACCTTTAAACATGCATAGTTCGTACATGAACTTAAAATCTAAAGCTATAGATAATAAACGTTGTATAATTAAATTCTATGCAAGTCAATACGAGTTGTCAACACTTAAAAGCTTAAGCGCAGATTGGGGAGGCGGCGGTTTAGTCTCGACCACTCACAATTTAATTGCATTTTTAAAAGCCTTTAATACCGATAAAATTGTAAAGAAAGAAACACGTTTAGCCATGCAAAATTGGGTAACTGAAACAAAAGGTATGGAATACGGTTTTGGAATAAGACATGTGTCTTTAGGTGAATTAACTAACACAGAATCGGACTTGCAGCTTATTGGTCATTCTGGATCTACAGCGTCGTTTTTATGGTATTGTCCGCAATTAGATACATATATTTCGGGGACTTTTAATCAATTAGAAGTTTCGAAAAGCGCTTTAATACTAGTATATAAAATATTAACAATGATAGAAAAACAATAGGCTTATTCTTTTTTAGCTAGAATACATAAATTTACACCCATATTTATACCTAAAAGTAAAAACCCTTGCAAAACAATGTTTTACAAGGGTTTTAGCGGAGAAAGAGGGATTCGAACCCCCGGAGGTGTGACCCTCAACAGTTTTCAAGACTGCCGCATTCGACCACTCTGCCATTTCTCCAGTGTGTCTCATTGGGTATTTCCCAAATGCGAGTGCAAATATAGATAGCTTTTTCATTTATTTCAAATAAAAATGAACTTTTTTTATAAAAAAATTTTTTCAAACTCTGCTAGAGTTTAAGTATGTTAAATTTATCTTTTTAGGACTCTATATATCAGTAAGCTATATTATTTTTGCTCAAAAAATTAAGATGGATATTACACAAGATTTAAAATGGAGATATGCTACAAAAAAATTTGATAATAATAAAAAAGTATCTAAAGATGATATCGATAAAATTTTAGAAGCTTTTAACCTTACAGCTTCTTCTTACGGTTTACAACCAATAAAACTTGTTGTTTTGCAAGATGAATTAAAACAAGAAGAGTTAGTAAAATTTTCAATGATGCAACAACAAGTAAAGGATGCATCACATGTTTTAGTTTTTTGTATAGACTCTGAAGTTAATGAAGATAAAATTTCAGACTATTTTAATTTAGTAAAGCAAACTAGAAATACTCCAGACGATATTTTAAATCCTTTTAAAAAGTTTTTGATTGAAGATTTCAAACTAAAAACTCAAGAAGAAATTGAAGCATGGGCAAAAAACCAAGCATATTTAGCTATGGGAAACTTATTGACTGTTTGTGCTATGTTAAAAATAGATTCATGTCCTATGGAAGGTTTTAATCCAGATAAATTTGATGAAATTTTAGGTTTACATAAACTAAATTTAAAAAGTGTATTGGTTATGCCTATAGGTTATCGTTCTGAAGACGATTTTATGGCTAGTCTAAAAAAAGTGAGAAAGCCTATAGAAGATATGATCATCTTTAAATAATGTAATATTTTGGCTTAATTGTTGTTATTTAGATATAAATAATACATTTGTACATATAATTTTTAAGTAATGAAACATATAATTTTCATATTTAGTTTATTTTTTTCTTCACTTTTATTTTCTCAAGAAGAAGAACATTCAAGTTTAAATTGGTTAACAGACTTGAACAAAGCAAAAGTAGAAGCAACATCTTCTAAAAAACCAATTTTAGTATTATTTACAGGAAGTGATTGGTGTGCACCATGCAAAATGTTAAAAGAAGATTTTTTTGATTCTAATGAATTTGAAACTAAATCTAAGCAATTTGTTTTATTAATGATTGATATACCAAGACGTACAGATATAATTACAGAAGAACAAAGAAAAAAGAATTTTGAAGTTGTAAGAAAATACAATAAAGAAGGTAGTTACCCTAACCTTGTTGCTTTAGATGATAATTTGAAAGTAATAGGAGAGCTGTCAGGCTATACTTTTTTAAGAGAAACAGATAGACATTTTGCATTTATAGATTCAATATTAGAAAACTATTAAATATTAATAATTAATAAAAAAAAGCGTTGTGACTTTATGTTATGACGCTTTTTTTTTCTTCTTATTAATAGTAAATTTGAAATTAATAAAATAAAAATTATGCCAGGATTTGAAAGCTTTGGTGAAGCAGAGCGAAAAGAAGTACAAGATGTATTAGATAGCGGTATATTAATGCGTTACGGATTTGATGCTATGCGAAACGGACATTATAAAGCTAAATCTTTAGAAGAAGAGTTACAGTCTACTTTACAAGTAAAGCACGCACAATTAGTTACAAACGGAACAGCTGCAGTTTCTGCGTCATTAGCAATAGCAGGCGTAGGAGCAGGAGATGAGGTTATTGTACCTTGTTTTACATTTGTAGCGTCTTTTGAAGCTATTATGATGCTAGGAGCTATACCTGTTTTAGTAGATATAGATGATACATTAACTTTAAGTCCTGAAGCAGTAAAAAAAGCAATCACACCAAAAACTAAAGCTATAATGCCTGTACATATGTGTGGTAGTATGGCAAATTTAGATGCGTTAAAAAAGATTTGTAATGACTATAATTTAGTTTTAGCAGAAGATGCATGTCAAGCTGTTGGTGGTACTTATAAAGGAAAATATTTAGGAACATATGGTGATGTAGGTTCTTTATCCTTCGATTTTGTAAAAACTATAACTTGCGGTGAAGGAGGAGCAGTACTAACAAATAATCCAGAATTTGCCAAACATGCAGATCAGTTTAGTGATCATGGTCATGACCATGTTGGTAATGATAGAGGAGCAGAATCTCATCCAGTTTTAGGTTATAACTTTAGGATTTCAGAACTTAATGCTGCAGTTGGATTAGCTCAAGTAAGACGGTTGAAAGACTTTATAGCTATTCAAAAGAAAAATTACACAATTCTAAGAGAAGCGCTATCCGAAATTGAAGAAGTTACTTTTAGAACTGTTCCCGAAGGAGGAGAAGAAAGCTATGCTTTTTTAAATTTCTTTTTACCTAATTTGGATACAGCAAGGAAAGTTATTGCTTCATTTAAAGAGAAAGGTGTAGATGCTTGTTTTCATTATTACGATAACAATTGGCATTATGTGCGTAAATGGGATCATTTAAAAGACATAAAAACTCTATATCCTGTATCTAAAGAGGTAAAGGAAGGTTTGTCTTATCTAAAGCATAAAACATTTGATCAATCAGACCACTTTATTGGTAGAAATATCTCATGCTTAATCAAATTATCTTGGACTGAAGCAGAGGTGAAAGAAAGAGCTAAATTAATGGTTCAAGCTATAAAAGAATCTCTTTAATAATTTACATATTCTACAATTTCTAACCCATAACCAATCATTCCTACGCGTTTGGTTTGTTGTGAGTTAGAAATTAATTTTAATTTATGAATATTTAAATCATGAAGTATTTGGGCTCCAATCCCAAAGTCTTTATTGTCCATTGCTATAGCAGGAGCTTTTGTAATTTTATTAGGTACCTGTTTTTCTTTTAAAACCGAAAGACGTTGTAGTAAATTCATACTTTCAGCTTGTTGATTAATAAATAAAATGGCTCCTTTACCTTCTTTATTTATTACTTTAAACATATTATCTAACTTTTGGTCTGCATTATTAGTTAAAGTACCTAAAATATCATTATTAACTAAAGTAGAGTTAACTCTAGTTAATACTTCATCCTTACTAGTCCAATCGCCTTTAGTTAAAGCAATATGAATTTGGTTATTAGTGGTTTGTTGGTAAGCTCTTAATCTGTAATTACCAAAACGTGTTTCTATATTAAAATCTTCCTTTTTAATAATTAAAGAATCATGCTCCATACGATAAGCCACTAAATCTTCAATAGAAACTATTTTTAAATCGAACTTTTCAGCAACTTTTATTAATTGAGGTAAGCGCGCCATAGTACCGTCTTCATTCATGATTTCAACGATAACACCAGCTGGTTGTAGTCCAGCTAATCTAGCAAAATCTATAGCTGCTTCAGTATGACCAGTACGTCTTAAAACACCACCTTCTTTTGCTACTAAAGGAAATATATGACCTGGTCTTGCTAAATCATAAGGTTTTGTGTTTGGATTTATTAAAGCTTGAACGGTTTTAGATCTATCTGCAGCAGAAATACCTGTTGTTACACCTTGACCTTTTAAATCTACAGATACTGTAAATGCTGTTTCCATGTGGTCTGTATTATTAGTAACCATCATGTGTAGGTCTAATTCTTTACATCTTTTTTCGGTAAGTGGTGTACAAATTAATCCTCGACCATGTGTTGCCATAAAGTTGATCATCTCTGGAGTAACTAATTCGGCAGCAGCTAGAAAGTCGCCTTCATTTTCTCTGTCTTCATCATCAACAACTATAATTACTTTTCCTGCTTTAATATCTTGAATAGCTTCTTCTATAGTGTTTAATTTTACGTCTACTGCGCTAACTGTTTTTGTGCTCATTACCTTAAAATTTGTGCAAAGATAAGCTATTTTTAAGCTTTTATAGGTTTAAGAATTGATTTTTAGATTTCTATTAACATGAATAATAGGATAGAGGATAAAACCTAATATTTTAAATAAAAGTGTCTCTTTAGTTTTATTTAAAGTTTTAAGTATTTTACTGTAGTGCCTAAATGTTTTTATATAGTTAAAAATAAAAACTATATATGATATTGCACTAATCTGTATTCCTGCTTCTGCTAATTGTGGTAACTTATTGTTTTTGAAAACAAAAAATAATATAAATAAAGCTAGAGCCAATATATAGGTTATAAAGCTAATTTTTGAAAGCAGTTTAAATTCTTTTAAAGTAGTCTTATCTATTGGGTTAACTTTTGGTTTAATGATAGTTTCAGTAGTTTCACCTAAAGCCTCTGCTACAATAGCTCTTTTTTTGTCTTGATTGGTTGTTTGTGTTTTTGATTTTTTACTTCCAAATTTAGAGTTGTACCATTTTTTAATTGGTACTGTTATGTGGTCAAATTCAAACAAGCCTCTATCTTCTGTAGCACGTTTTGTTAAAAATATACTTAGAGGAAACATTATTAATGTGGAAAACCAAGCCGAAAGAACTGGATTTAATTTACCATTTTTAGCACTATTTTCTGCAAATAAACCAATAAAATGATAGGTTAAAAATAATACAATAGCAATAACCATTGGTAACCCTAATCCACCTTTTCTAATTAAAGCGCCTAAAGGAGCTCCTACAAAAAATAGAATAATACAAGCTACAGCTAAAGCAAACTTTTTATGTAATTCTATACCATGTTTGTTAATCCAAATACTCTTGTTTTTTAGAGTTTTTTCTTTAGAAGTCATTATTTGTTTTGTACTTGATACATTATTTACAGCATAATCTAATAACTGCACTTTAAATCTAGTATCAAAGAGGTCTAATAATGGTCCTTCGTATATAGTATCTTTTTTTGACTTTAAAGAGATGTTTAAGGTAGCAATGTTTGTTCTATTGTACATGGATTTAGAAAACTCCATGACATTATCTTGTCTTTCTAATTTAAGAGAATCTAAAGTGTGATTTAGCTCTGCTATATTTAGCATCGTGTATTTATTATCAACATTTTTTTCGTCTAAATCTACATTATTCAGCTCTGTTAAATCAATGTTCATAATGTGCTTCTTAAACTCACTTTTTACAAATGGTTTTTTCTGGCGGTCTTTTAGTTTTTTGGGAGGTGTATCATCATAATAATACCCATCATAAAGAATTAGTTTTAATATGTTAGAATCTTCTTGACTTGCTAATTCTCCCGTTTCGGCAATTATAACAGTATGGTTTCCTGCAACTCTAGTACTACTTTTTTTATGTATAGTAACACCTTTTAAAAACTTACCGTTTTCGCCACTTTTTTCTTCAACTTTAATATTAAAATTATCACCAATGTCGTTAAACTGTCCTTCTGCTATTGCCATAGCTGGTTTAACTTTGGCTATATTTTTTCTTAAGTTATGGCTTTCGTAATGTGCCCAAGGAATAACATTATTACTAAAGAAAAAAGTTGTTATAGATAGAATAAATATGAAAACGCCTAAACCAGACATTGCTCTTTGAAGAGAAATACCTGTACTTTTCATTGCAGCAAACTCATAGTTTTCAGCAAAATTACCAAACACCATTATAGAAGATAACAAAATAGTAAGTGGTAAAATTAAAGGAATAAGTGTAGGAGTGATGTACATTAAAAACTTAAGGATAGTAACTACGTCTAAGTCTTTTCCTGCTAATTCTTTAATGTATAACCATATGGCTTGTAAAACAAAAATCAGCATGAGTATTACAAACACGCTGATAAAAGTTTTTAAGTAAGAGGTTAATATGTATCTATCTAGTATTTTCACCCCAAAAAATTAATCTAATTTGTTGATGTAGTAGTCCTTATACTTTTCTTGATCAAATGTAAATAAGGATTTTGATAATGTTTCGTTAGTTTTAAAAGAATTAACAGTTAGGGTTGTTTTAGTACCGTTTTTGCCAATTTCAATTAATCTATAAATGTGTTTCGTTTTATTATCTATGCCTAAAAGCACATATTTAATTTCTGAAGAAGAGTCTATCGGAGTTAATTTTACAAATTGTATTTTTCTTCCTTGTACATTTTGTACAATGTCCATTTTATAAGTAAATCCATCTTCGTAAAAGCTAAGCATTTTACTTGGTGTAATTGTATTTTGATCTTCACTAGAGGCTTTAGAGACAGTAACTTCTTCATCTTCTGGGCTTATACTGTATAAATTTTGACCATCAAAAATACGTGTAATACCTAATATGTTAAGTCTATATTTTTCACCTTCCATGATTACATCACCACGTGTTTCTTGTCTTATATTCTCTTCAGTATTTTCTAATACATATTTAAAGTCAATACTTATGTTTTTGTAATTTTTAGCTTTTGTAGAAACCTCGTCTAATAAAGCTTTTGCTTTAGCGTCTTGCGCATAAGTTGTTAGAGTAAAAATTGTACTTAAAAAAAGGAATAATAACTTTTTCATTTTTATTTTGTTTCGTTTTCTAATAGTTGTTCTAAAGCTAGTAAATCAGGTACTAACACTTGTCTTGCTTTACTACCTTCAAATCCGCCAACAATACCTGCAGCTTCTAATTGATCAATAATACGACCTGCACGATTGTAGCCTAATTTAAGTTTACGTTGTAGTAAAGAAGCAGATCCTTGTTGTGCTGTTACAATAATTTCTGCAGCTTCGCGGAAGAGTTTATCTCTGTCCGATATATCTATATCAAGACTTGTGCCACTTTCTTCACCAACATATTCTGGTAATAAATAAGCATCAGGATATGCTTTTTGTGCACCAATAAAATCTACTATTTTTTCTACTTCTGGAGTATCTACAAAAGCACACTGTATACGTATCATATCATTACCTTGTGTGTAAAGCATGTCTCCACGTCCAATTAATTGGTCTGCTCCAGCGCCATCTAAAATGGTACGCGAGTCTATTTTTGAAGTTACTCTAAAAGCAATACGTGCAGGGAAATTGGCTTTAATAATACCTGTAATTACGTTTACAGAAGGACGTTGCGTTGCAATAATAAGATGAATACCAATAGCACGTGCTAATTGCGCTAAACGTGCAATAGGTGTTTCTACTTCTTTACCAGCAGTCATAATTAAATCTGCAAATTCATCAACTACTAATACGATGTAAGGTAAAAACTGGTGTCCGTCGTTAGGGTTTAGTTTTCTAGCTTTAAACTTGGCATTGTATTCAGAAATATTTCTACAAAGTGCATTTTTAAGCAATTCGTAGCGATTATCCATTTCTATACACAACGAATTTAATGTGTTAATAACCTTTGTGTTATCCGTTATAATAGCATCTTCACTATCGGGTAATTTTGCTAAATAATGTCTTTCAATTTTATTAAAAAGTGTAAGTTCAACTTTTTTAGGGTCTACTAGTACAAATTTTACTTCAGCAGGATGTTTTTTGTATAAAAGTGAAGTTAATACTGCATTTAAACCAACCGATTTACCTTGTCCTGTTGCACCAGCCATAAGTAAATGAGGCATTTTGGCAAGGTCTATAACTAATGTTTCGTTACTAATGGTTTTACCTATAGCTATTGGTAATTGCATTTCTGATTTTTGAAATTTTTGAGATGCAATTACAGATCGCATTGATACGATTGTTGAGTTTTTATTAGGCACTTCGATACCAATAGTACCTTTACCAGGAATTGGCGCAATTATACGAATACCAAGCGCAGCCAAAGATAAAGCAATATCGTCTTCTAAGTTTTTAATTTTAGAAATACGCACACCTGCTTCCGGAACAATTTCGTAAAGTGTTACTGTTGGACCAATGGTAGCTTTAATACTATCTATACCAATTTTGTAGTTGTTTAAGGTTTCTACAATTCGGTTTTTGTTTTCTTCTAACTCTTGTTGGTTTATAGTTACACCTTCGTTATCATATTTTTTAAGTAGATCTAATGGCGGATATTGATATTTACCAAGCTCTAAAGTAGGGTCAAATTGTCCAAAATCTTCAACAAGCTTGTTAGCAAGATTATCAGTTTCAGATTCTTCTTCTTTTACTGTTTCTACTTCAATTTTAACGTCTCCTTCACCATTTTCTTCTTTAATCGAAGTTTTTAAAATAGGTTCTTCAACTTCCTCTTCATCTTTTGGTGTAGACACTTCAAATGTTGTAGATGTTTCGGTTGTTGAATGATTAGTAATTGTAGGCTCTACATCTTTATTGACTTCAAAAGCAGATTTTATATTTTCTGCTTCTTCAGAATGAGAATTATCAACAGGAGTAAAATCTTCTTTTAAATCGTCTTTAATTTCTGCTTTAGCTTTATTAAAAAGCGAAGCTATACGTTGCGGAGTAAATTTAAAACGAACTGCTAAATAGGTTATAAAAGCAAAAATTAATAGAAGTACAGTTCCTAGTTTTCCTATATAATCTTGAAAAAAGGTGTTGACTTCAAAGCCTATTGTTCCGCTTAAAATGTCATTTTTAGAAGTAAAAAATCCGAATAAAATCGAAAACCATATAATTATTAATGTACCCCAAAACCAATGTCTTCTTAATTTGGTTTTGCTTAAATCCATTAGTACAAATACACCTGAAAGAAAAGTTAAGCCAGAAAATATAAATGACGCAATACCAAAACCACGTTGGATAAAAACATCACTTAACCAAGCACCAACTTTACTAAGCCAATTTTGTGTTTCGACATCTCTAGTTGTAAATTCTGATAAGGCACTTTGATCAGCTTTTCCGGTAAAAATAAAGGATAAAAAAGCAGTAAACAGCAAAAATCCAAGTATTACCAAAAAGCTACCTAAGACTAACTTTTGTTGATTGTTCAACGTAAAATCAGGTTTTTTAAAGCGTGACTTGTTTTTGGTTTTAGATGTTTTTTTTGCTTTGGCCATTAACGGTTTTTTAATTTGGGTAAAAATACAAATTGTTAACGTTTATCCTAATGGATAATTGTTTAAAAAATCTTAGGAAAATAAATTATTAAACCAATAATTGACGCAGCGATTGAAGCAATAAAAACAGCGCCAGCTGCAACATCTTTAATTATTCCAATTTTAGGATGATGATTGGGATGGATAAAATTTGCGACTTCTTCTACAGCAGTATTTAATCCTTCAATACTCATAACCATTCCAATAGCAAAGCATTGCATAATCCATTCTGTGTTAGAAATGGAGTAATAAAAGCCAGCAACAGTTACAATAATTGCAATAACAAATTGTATCTGTATACTAGCTTCTGTTTTAATTAAGCGTAACATACCTAAAAAGGCATATTTTACACTTTTAAGACGATTTATAATAAAAGGTTCTTTTGTTTTACTCATTAGATAAAGCGCTAAGAGCTGCTTCATAGTTAGGTTCGTCTGCTACTTCTTCTACTTGTTCTGTGTAAATTACTTTTCCATTTTCATCTAAAATAACAATACATCTAGAATGTAAAGTTTCAAAAGGTCCATTTTTAAACGCTAAACCATAATCATTACCAAACTCATCTGTTTTAAAATCTGATAGCATTTCTAAGTTGTCAATACCTTCTGCGCCACAAAATCTAGACATAGCAAAAGGTAAGTCTCTTGATATGCAAATTATTTTTGTGTTTTCTACTTCTGATGCTTTTTTGTTAAAAGTTCTTACCGATGTTGCACATGTACCAGTATCAACACTAGGAAATATGTTTAAAACCACTTTACTTCCTTTGTAATCAGCAAGTGTTTTTTCTGATAAATCTGTGTTAGTTAAATTAAAATTTGGAGCATCATTACCTACTTTAGGTAAATTTCCAACAGTTTCTACAGGATTGCCTCCTAGGGTTATTTTTGCCATAACATTTAATTTTTTTTTTTCAAATTTAAAAATAATACGTTAAAAACATTTTTTAAATACTGTTTATTGTTATAATTTGAAATTATTGTTTTTTAAAATTAAATAAATTTAACTTATAATTAAATAGTAACAATCAATTTTTTTGATCAATTTTTTGTAAATTTAA
Source organism: Mesoflavibacter zeaxanthinifaciens subsp. sabulilitoris (assembly GCF_014191595.1). Lineage (NCBI taxonomy): Bacteria > Pseudomonadati > Bacteroidota > Flavobacteriia > Flavobacteriales > Flavobacteriaceae > Mesoflavibacter > Mesoflavibacter zeaxanthinifaciens. The sequence goes on from NZ_JACHWV010000001.1 coordinate 263,617, forward strand.
TAGTTAATTTTATTGAAATATTATAAAAACTTAAAAACTATTAATATGAAAAGCAATTCTAATGAAAATCCTAACGGAGAGAACTTTGAAATTAATGAAAGTTCAGCAAAATGTCCTTTTCTTAGCGGAACTATCAAAAAAACAGCTGGTGGCGGAGTAAAAAACCGCGATTGGTGGCCTAACGAATTAAAATTAAATATTTTACGTCAACATGCACCAAACTCTAATCCTTTAGACGATGATTTTGACTATGCTAAGGAGTTTAATAGTCTTGATTATAATCAACTTAAGCAAGAAGTCATAGATTTAATGACAGATTCTCAAGATTGGTGGCCTGCAGATTATGGACATTATGGCGGATTTATGATTAGAATGGCTTGGCATAGTGCAGGTACTTACAGAGTAGGAGATGGACGTGGTGGCGCTGGTGGCGGTAACCAAAGATTTGCCCCAATTAATAGTTGGCCAGACAATGGTAACCTTGACAAAGCAAGACTTTTACTTTGGCCTATAAAGAAAAAATACGGACGAAAAATATCTTGGGCAGATTTAATGATACTTGCAGGTAATTGTGCTTTAGAGTCTATGGGCTTTAAAACCTTTGGATTTGCAGGAGGAAGAGAAGATATATGGGAACCAGAACAAGATGTATATTGGGGAAGTGAAACAGAATGGGGCGCAAATGAAGATAGATATGGCGACAGTAAAGATGTTGAAGAAAGAGACCTTGAAGATCCTTTAGCAGCAGTAATGATGGGTTGGATTTATGTAAATCCAGAAGGACCAGACGGAAAACCAGACCCAATGGGTTCTGCTAAAGATGTAAGAGAAACTTTTGGTCGTATGGCGATGGATGATGAAGAAACTGTTGCGTTAGTAGCAGGTGGACATACGTTTGGTAAAGCGCATGGTGCAGCAGATCCTGGTAAATATGTTGGTGCAGAACCACATGGAGCTTCAATTGAAGAAATGAGTACTGGTTGGAAAAACACCTTCGGAACTGGAGTTTTAGATGATACAATTACTAGCGGAATTGAAGGTGCTTGGACACCAAACCCAACACAATGGGATCATGATTATTTTGATGTGTTACTAAATTATGATTGGGAATTAACAAAAAGTCCAGCAGGAGCACACCAATGGAAACCAACTGAAGCTTCTAAAGCAAGAAAAGCACCAAAAGCAGGTGATCCAAATGGCTCTCAAGATTTAATGATGACTACTGCAGATATTGCTTTAAAGACTGATCCTGATTATTTAAAAATTTCTCAGAAATTCCATAAAGATCATAAAGCATTTGAAGATGCTTTTGCTCGTGCTTGGTACAAACTAACGCATAGAGATATGGGACCGATAGATCGATATTTAGGTCCAGAAGTACCAAAAGAACAATTGTTATGGCAAGACCCAATACCTAAAGTTAATTATAACCTTTCAGATGGTGATATCTCTAAATTGAAAGATATGATAGCTAATTCTGGGTTATCAATTTCTCAAATGGTAACTACAGCTTGGGCATCTGCTTCAACATTTAGAGGATCAGATAAACGTGGTGGCGCTAATGGTGGAAGACTTCGTTTAGAACCACAAAGAAGTTGGGAAGTTAATAATCCAAAAGAATTAGACAAAGTTTTATCAAAATTAGAAAGTATTAAAAATGATTTTGATGGTGAAGTTTCTATAGCAGATTTAATTGTGCTTGCAGGAAATGTTGGTGTTGAACAAGCAGCAAAAAAAGCAGGTCACGATATTGACGTGCCATTTGCCCAAGGAAGAGGTGATGCTTCACAAGAACAAACAGATATTGAAGGTTTTAATTATTTACAACCTATTGCAGATGGTTTTAGAAACTATATAAAATCTGATTTACAAATTGCAGCCGAAGATTTACTAGTAGATAAAGCTAATCTTTTAACGCTTACTGTTCCAGAAATGACAGTTTTAGTTGGAGGATTAAGAGTTTTAGGTGCAAATTATGACGGTTCTGATAACGGTGTATTTACCAATAAAAAAGAAACGTTAACTAACGATTTCTTTACTAATATTTTAGACTTTACTTACACATGGAGTGCTACAAGTGAAGACGATAGATATTTTGAAGGTAGAGACAGACGTACTGGAGAAGTGAAATTTAAAGGAACTCGTGCCGATTTAATTTTTGGTTCTAATACCGAATTAAGAGCTGTAGCAGAATTTTATGGTGCAAATGATGCACAAGAAAAATTTGTGAAAGATTTTGTAAAAGCTTGGACCAAAGTGATGAATTTAGATCGCTATGATTTAAAAAAATAATTAAAAACAATTAATTTAAGAGTGCTTGCGTGTCAAGCACTCTTTTTATTTTATAAAGCTATGACAGAAAACGAATTATTTTTTGCCACAATACAATCTGGCAATGAAGACAATATAAAAGCACAATTAAATAGAAACCCAGATTTAGTTAATATTCAAGATCAAAGAGGTTTTACGCCATTAATTTTTGCAACTTATTTTAATAAAGAAAATATTGCCGAAATATTATTAGAAAACAACGCAGATATTAACAGTAAAGACGCATCTGGTAATACAGCATTAATTGGTGTTTCTTTTAAAGGAAATACTTCAATTGCAGAAAAACTTTTGCAACATGAGGCGGACATTAATGCTAAAAACAATGCTGGTATTACAGCATTAATTTATGCAGCAATGTACAATCAAGTAGATATGGTAAAACTATTGCTAAACCATAAAGCAGATATTACAATAAAAGATAATGAAGGTAAAACAGCAAAAGATTATGCAAAAGAAAAAGGCTTCAACACTATTGCTGAAACCCTAAAATAAAAAAAACACTTCATTTGAAGTGTTTTTTTTATTTATCAATCGATCCTAAAACGCGTTGCATAAAGCTGTTTACAGCTTCTTTTTTAGGCGTACCATCTTTGATCATTTTATTAACTTCAATAGCACCGTACATATTAGAGATTAACTCGCCAATAACATCTAATTCTTCATCTTTTAATGAAGGTACTTCAGTTAAGGCTTCTAAAGTTTCAATAGTTTCAACTACGTAATCTTCGTCGTTGTCTTCTATAAATTGTGTAAGGTGTTTTATTACAGGTAATTTCATAATTTATAATTAAGCAACTTCGTTTACTAAATCTTTTAAAACGTCAAATTTGTTGGTTTGTACTTGATTAACAAAGTTTCCGTTTTTAAATGTTGCAAATGTTGGTAAGTTATCTACTGTTGCTAATTTTCTTGACTCAGGAAATTTTTCCGCGTCAGCGATAACAAAGGTTACATTGTCTAACTCGCTAGCCAATTTTTTTACTTTAGGCTTCATAATTCTACAGTTACCACACCATGTTGCCGAGTATTGTACAACTACAGTATCGTTACTATTAACTAACTCTTGTAGGTTATCTTGGTCTAATTCTTTAAGCATAATTGAAAGTTTTAGTGTAAACACCAAATTCTAAAATGTAGAATTTGGTGTTTTTAAATTAAGGAATTATTTTAGTTTGCGTGAGTTGCTAAGTAACTAGCAACGCCATCTCTGTTAGCATTCATTGCTTCTTTACCTTCTTCCCAGTTTGCTGGACAAACTTCTCCTTTTTCTTGTACGTGAGTTAACGCATCGATTAATCTTAAGTATTCACCAACGTTTCTTCCTAATGGCATGTTGTTAATGCTTTCGTGTTGTACGTTTCCTTCTTCGTCAATGATATATGTAGCTCTATAAGTTACGTTATCTCCTTCTACTGTTACAACACCAGTTTCTTCGTTGTAAGTTTCGTTAGTAATATCTAAAATACCTAATGTAGAAGCTAAGTTACGGTTAGAATCTGCTAAGATTGGGTAAGTTACACCTTCGATACCACCGTTATCTTTTGGAGTGTTTAACCATGCAAAGTGTACTTCTGGAGTGTCACAAGAAGCACCAATTACGATAGTGTTTCTTTTTTCAAATTCTGCTAAAGCAGCTTGAAAAGCGTGTAATTCTGTTGGGCAAACAAAAGTGAAATCTTTTGGGTACCAGAATAATAATACTTTTTTATTGTTTTTTTTTGCTTCTTCAAGAACGTTTAATTTAAAGGTTTCACCCATTTCGTTCATTGCGTCTACGTTTAAATTTGGAAATTGTTTTCCTACTAATGCCATGATTAAATTTTTATAAATTATTAATAAGTTTTATGTCACAAATATAAGCAGGACTTAATTATTTTAACATTAAAAAAATTTTAAAAATTTATAAAGGAATAAGTTAAAACTATCGATATAATATTTTGTTATAAATATTGATTATTTGTTAGATATTTGTCTAATTTTTATGGATAATGCAGCAAAAATTAATGTTGTTACAGGGCTTAGCCAGTTAAAAATAGCATAGGCAAAATATTCTGCAACACCAACACCTAAAACTCCACTTTGATAAGCTCCGCAAGTATTCCAAGGAATTAAAACAGAAGTAACTGTACCAGAGTCTTCTAGTGTACGACTTAAATTTTCTGGTGCTAAATTTTTGTCTTGATATGCTTTTTTAAACATTTTACCAGGAATTACAATTGCTAGGTATTGGTCTGAAGCAATAGCATTCAAACCTAAACAACTAAAAACAGTACTTGCAAAAAGACCAAATACAGTTGTTGCTATTTTTAAAAGCTCGTTAGTAATTCTTGCTAAAGCACCAATTGCATCCATAATACCACCAAATACCATTGCGCAACAGATTAATAAAATGGTCCATATCATACCATTCATTCCTCCAGATGAGAATAGTTCGTTTAACTTTTCGTTGTTTGTAGCGATTTGAGTATCTGTTAAAATAGAATTAAAAATTGCAGCAAATTTAGAATCTGATAAACTTGTTAAAATTTCAGGTTGAAAAATAAAAGCAAATATTGCAGCAAGAACAACTCCTGTTAATAATGCAATAAGAGGTTTGGTTTTCATTAAAATTAAAGCAATTACAACTGCAGGGACAATAAATAAAAGAGGTGTAATATTAAACGTATTATTTATACTGGTTAACAAGTTGCTTATATCTGCATTACCAGTTGTGTCTATAGTTGCGCTTAAAATAGAAAATATAATAATTGTAACTAACACAGTAGGTACTGTAGTAAAAGACATATATCTTATGTGTGTAAATAAGTCTGTGCCAGCCATAGCAGGAGCAAGGTTTGTAGTATCGCTTAAAGGCGACATTTTATCTCCAAAATAGGCTCCAGAAATTACAGCACCAGCAATCATTCCTGTTGGTATACCTAACGCACTACCAATACCTATTAAAGCAATACCAACAGTAGCAGATGTTGTCCAAGAACTACCTGTTGCGATAGAAATTATAGCAGCAATAACTACAGAAGCAGGTAAGAATATTTCTGGACTTAAAACTTGTAAACCATAATATACCATAGCAGGTATAATGCCGCTTACTAGCCATGTTCCTGCTAAAGCACCAACTAAAAATAAGATAAGAATAGGGACAAAAACACTTTTTAAGTTTTCCCAGATTTCTTTTACCATTAAGTTAAAAGATACCTTGTTAAATATACCTACTATAGCAGCAATGCCACCACCAATTAGTAATATAATTTGGTTGGTATAAACACCAAACCATTCTTGATCATCAACAAAAAATATGTTGTAAGCTAGTAGCGCCATAAGGCAAACTACTGGTATTAAAGCTTCTATAAGATTTAATTCTTTGTTTTCTACAATTCTTTGATCATTAATATCTATATCAGAAAGGTTATTGTCTTGCATATTTTAGTTAGTTTTTCAAATGTAATGTTACGATTTTAGACAGAGCTATGCAAATTGAAATTATCTTTTAGGTTAACTTAACAGATCTGTTAAAACGATATTTAAAACTTAAGTTTTAAGTATAGATATTAATAGATTGATAAATGTTATTTTTAAAAAATTTAAGTGATAAAACTAATCTTTAAACTATTATAATTTAGCTATTTATAAAGATTAGTTTTATCACTTTAGTTATAGTTGTATCTAATTAGTATTACAGTATACCAACTTCTTTCATACATTGATTCATCATATTGTATGTACGCTCTATATCGGCATCTAATCCAATAGAAAATCTAATTAATCCATCACTTAAACCCATTTCTTCTTGTTCGTCTTCAGGTATTTCAGAAGATGTAGAAGTTCCTGGAGCAGAAAATAAGGTTTTATAAAATCCTAAACTAACAGCTAAATAACCTAAGTTTTTTTCTTGCATTAATTCCATTAAAGCATTAGCCTTATCTAAGCTACCAACGTCTATGGTAAGCATGCCTCCAAAACCATACTGTTTGTTCATCATATTTTTAAATAATTGATGAGAAGGATGAGATGTTAATCCAGGATATACAGTTTTTAGCCCTAATTTTTCAAATTTTTCTGCTAAGTAACTAGCATTATGACTATGTTGTTGCATGCGTATATGCAGTGTGCGTAAGTTTTTTAAAATAGAAGAAGCGCGTAAACTATCCATTGTACTACCTAGTAGCATACAAGCACCATCGTTAACACTTCTTAATTCATTAATAAAGTCTTGTGTGCCGCAAACAACACCTCCAACAGTATCACTAGACCCATTAATAAATTTAGTTAAACTATGTATTACAACATCTGCTCCTAATTTTGCAGGTGAAATGGATAAAGGCGAAAACGTATTGTCTACTACTAATTTTAAATTATGTTTTTTTGCAAGCTTAGCTAGTCCTTCGATATCTGCTACTTCTAATAAAGGGTTACTAACACTTTCACAATACAAAACTTTAGTATTATTGGTAATTGCGGCTTCAACTACATCTAATTTTGTTATATCAACAAAAGATGTTGTAATATTTAATCTAGGAGCAAAATTCTTTAAAAAAGCATAAGTACCACCATAAATAGTTCTGCTAGAAACTACATGGTCACCAGCTCCACAAAGTTGCATAATTACAGGTGTAATTGCACCCATTCCAGAAGCTGTTACATTTGCAGTTTCTGTACCTTCCATAGCGGCTAACGCTTCACCTAAATATAAGTTAGAAGGAGAAGAATGACGAGAGTATAAATAACAACCATCTGCATTACCTTCAAAGGTGTCAAACATGGTTTTAGCTGATAAAAAAGTATAAGTTGAAGAGTCTGAAATAGAAGGGTTTACACCTCCAAATTCTCCAAAATACTGTAAATCCTGAATATTATTTGCTGGTTTAAAAGACATAGTTTTAAGTTTTATTACATCAAAATTGATAAATACTAGAATTTAAAACAATAATGTTAATGTATTTTAGAAAATTAAACTGAATTTTAATAATTTTACAGAAAATTAGTATTGTGTTTTAAATATAATAATTTGTTTTACAGAAAATTTTTCAACTATGGTATTTGACGATATTGACAAAAAATTACTTCAACTTTTACAAAACGACAGTAAACAAACCAATAAAGCTTTAGCAAACCAATTAAACTTATCTGTTACAGCAGTTTTTGAGCGTATAAAAAAATTAGAAAACCAAGGTGTTATAAGTAAATATGTAGTCTTAGTAAATAAAGAGAAAATAGATAAGTCTTTTGTTACTTTTTGCCACATAAAACTAATACAACATATGCAAGAATATGTAATTCAGTTTGAAAAAGAAGTGAATAAATTAACCGAAGTTATAGAGTGTTATCATATAAGCGGAGATTATGATTATCTTTTAAAAGTAGCAGTAAAAGATATGGAAGAGTTTAGAAAATTTATGGTAGAAAAATTAACCAATATAAAACATATTGGTAGCACACATAGTATGTTTGTTATCAGTGAAGTAAAACATACTACAGCAATTTCGGTTTAAATAAAAATAATTATATTGTGGTGTAAATGTTAGCTATTATCCCTTATGAAATACTCTAAAATTAAAGAGCTTTATAGCACAATTTTTGATTCTTACGCAAAACCTTCTTTAGAAACTCACATAAAGAAAATTATAGAATTAGATCAGTTTTTACCCTACAGTTCTACTTTTTTTTGCGTTACAAACACACAAGATTTAACTTTTGAATATGTAAGTAAAAATTTTACTAGCTGTTTGGGGCTAGATGATAACGATTTAAAGATTAAAGGTATGCGTTATTTTTGGAGTCGTATTCATCCAGATGATGTCGAAATATGGCTTTCTGCCATGCATCATTTAATGGACTTTACCTTAACCGAAATACCTATTAAACAAAGAAATAAAGCAAATTATACTTGGAATTATCGCTTTAAAAACGAAAAAGGAACCTATGTAAATATAGTGCAAAACACAACACCTTTAGATTTTGATAATGAAATGAAACCCATTATAGGTTTAGCACATTATACCGTTTTAGATCCTAAAATAAATATGCAAATAACAGCAACAGCAAAGCTTTTAAATGATCAAAATGAATATGAAACAGTGTATTTTAATAATTTTTCTCAAAAATTATTAAAAGAAGGAATTTCTAATAGAGAACGTGATATTATTAGGCTTTTAGTATTAGATAAAACAAGTAAAGAAATTTCAGAAAGTCTAAATATAAGTTCTCACACAGTAGATACACACAGAAGAAATATCTTGAAAAAATTAAAACTTTCATCTACAGGAGAACTAGTAGCAATGATTAAATTAAATAATATAATTTAAAAAATACTCAAATTGAGTATTGCACAAACTTTAAGATATACTCAATTTTACAATGCTATTAATCAATAAATATAAGCCTGTTTTAAATCAGATGTAGAACTCTTGTTTGATTTAACAATGGGCTTTTTTTAGGTTATAGAGTTTCTTCTAAAGCTTAGACAAATTATTCAAAATTATACTTAGAGGTTTACATTCAAAATCGTATTTTTGTATTAGTTTTTAATAAAATAATTTCCGCAAAAGCGAAAAATCAACACATATGAGTCAATACGATGTAGCAATTATAGGTTCTGGACCTGGTGGATACGTAGCCGCAATACGTTGTGCACAATTAGGTATGAAAACCGCAATAATCGAAAAATATTCAACTTTAGGAGGTACTTGTCTTAACGTAGGATGTATACCAAGTAAAGCGTTATTAAGCTCTTCTCATCATTATGAAGAAGCAACAAAACACTTTGAAGATCATGGCATCGAAATTCCTGGAGAAGTTAAAGTAAATCTAGAAAAAATGATTGCGCGTAAGCAATCTGTAGTAGATCAAACTACTGGTGGAATTGACTTTTTAATGAAAAAAAACAAAATTGATGTTTATCAAGGTGTTGGAAGCTTTAAAGATGCAACTCACATTACTATTAAAGGTGAAAAAGAAGAAGAAATTGAAGCTAAAAACACTATTATAGCTACAGGCTCTAAACCTTCTAGCTTACCATTTATAAACATTGACAAAGAAAGAATTATTACTTCTACAGAAGCTTTAAAACTTAAAGAAGTGCCTAAACACCTAATTATTATTGGTGGTGGCGTTATCGGTTTAGAGCTAGGACAAGTGTACAAACGTCTTGGTGCAGAAGTAACAGTTGTAGAGTATATGGATCGTATCCTTCCAACTATGGATGCAGGATTATCTAAAGAACTTAATAAAGTTTTTAAGAAAGCAAAATGCAACATGATGGTGTCTCACAAAGTACAATCTGTAGAGCGTAACGGAGATGAAGTTGTTGTAAAAGCAGAAAATAAAAAAGGTGAAGTTGTAGAGTTTAAAGGCGATTATTGTTTAGTGTCTGTTGGTCGTCGTCCTTATACAGACGGACTTAACGCCGAAGCTGCAGGAGTAAAACTTAACGATAGAGGACAAGTTGAAGTAAACGAGCATTTACAAACATCTGCAAGTAACATTTACGCAATAGGAGATGTTATAAAAGGAGCAATGTTAGCGCATAAAGCTGAAGAAGAAGGTGTTTTTGTTGCCGAAACTTTAGCTGGTCAAAAACCACATATTGACTATAACTTAATTCCTGGTGTAGTTTACACTTGGCCAGAAGTTGCAGCAGTAGGTAAAACAGAAGAAGAACTTAAAGAAGCAGGAACTAAATACAAAGTAGGACAATTCCCGTTTAGAGCTTTAGGTCGTGCAAGAGCATCTGGAGATATCGATGGATTTGTAAAAATTCTTGCAGATGAAACTACAGACGAAGTACTTGGTGTACATATGATTGGTGCACGTTGTGCAGATTTAATTGCAGAAGCAGTAACTGCTATGGAATTTAGAGCATCTGCCGAAGATATTTCGCGCATGTCTCATGCACATCCAACTTTTGCAGAAGCTGTAAAAGAAGCTGCTTTAGCAGCAACAGAAGATAGAGCTTTACATGTATAGTAAAACACTAAAAAGACTATTTATATAAAATTAAAGCGAGCTTTTTAGCTCGCTTTTTTTAATTTAAAAAATATATGAATCAACTAACATTAACAACGCCAGCCTTATTATTTTCAGCAATATCCTTAATCATGCTGGCGTACACTAACAGGTTTTTAGCTTATGCGTCTGTTGTAAGAAACTTAAAAGAAAAGTTTTTACAACAACAAGACGAAGCACTTTTACTTCAAATTAATAACTTAAGAAAACGGTTATACTTAACAAGATCTATGCAGATTTTTGGTATTTCTAGTTTGTTACTTTGTGTACTAACTATGTTTTTGGTTTACATAGAACAAAATGATATAGCCGTTTGGGTTTTTGGAGTTGCACTGTTATTATTAATTTTATCCTTAGGATTTTTGATAAGAGAAATTCAGATTTCGGTAGATGCGCTAAATCATCATTTAACTGATATAGAAAATCATTTATCAGATAAAAAGTAGAGTTTAAAAACGTTCTAGTTTAGCTATTACATCCTTTTTATAACTCCTGCTAATGGTTAAACACTTACCGTTTACAATCATTTCTTCATTGGTAAACGACTCAATACTTGCTAAGTTTACAATGTATGATCGGTGTATTCTTAAAAAATCTTTCTGTGGAAGTTTAGCTTCAATTGCACTAATAGTTTCTCGGGTAATGATAGATTGATCTTTTAGATGAATTTTTAGATAATCACTCAAACTTTCTATAAAAATAATGTCTTTAAACGTAATTTTTAACATACGTCTATCTGAACGAACAAAAATAAAATCGTTAGTTTCTGAAGGTTGTGATTGTGTTTCAGTTTGTTGCGTATTAACTTCAAAATATCTATTTATAGCTTGTAACATTCTTTCAAAAGAAATAGGTTTTAATAAATAATCTACAGCTTGAAGATTAAAACCTTCTACTGCATAATCACGATAGGCAGTAGTAAATATTATTTTAATGTTCTTATTTATTGATTTTGCAAATGCAATTCCAGAAATTTCAGGCATATTAATATCTAAAAAAATAAGATCTACTGCATTGTTATTTATAAAATTAAATGCTTCAATAGCATTTTTGCATTGGGCAATAACTTCAATATTTTCTATTCTAGATAAGTGCGATGCTATGATCTCTCTAGCCACATTTTCATCATCTACAATTATACAAGAAATAGGATTACTCATTAGTTAGTTTAGATTTAATATTTAGCTGTAAGTTAACTGTAAATTTAGATGGTTCTTGAAAAATATCTAATTGATATTGATTTGGATATAACAATTCTAAACGTTTTTTAATGTTTTGTAAACCAATACCTTCATTTTGTTTTTTCTTGTTTAAGCTACTATTAGAAATTTTAAAAATAATGATTTCTGAAGTTGTTTTTATAGATAAATCTATGTGCAAAACACCATTTTTTAAAGTCCCATGTTTAAAACTGTTTTCAACAAAAGGAATAAAAAGCATCGGCGCTATACTTATAGTATTTGAATGAATATCTTTAGTAAAAGACACGTTTAAGGTCTCATTAAATCGCATTTTTTCAAGACTTATATAATCTTCTATATGATTTATTTCATCTTCTAAACTCACAAACGGTTTATCAACTTGGTATAATAAATAATCAAGAAGATTAGATAGTTTTAAGATCATATTTGGTGTGTCATCAGCCTTTTTTAAAGCAGCGCCATACATTGTATTTAGTGTGTTGAACAGAAAATGTGGATGAATCTGCATTTTTAAATAATTAAGCTCTTGCTCTTTTAGTTTTAGCTGAGTTTCTAAAATTTTAGATTCTAATAAAGCTGTTTTTTTGTTTGATTTTAAGTTAAGCTGTAATAGTTTAAATGCACTTACCAAGATAACGACAAGATAGACACTAGAAGTTACTAAAATGATGTTTCTGGTAATTGGATTCATTTGATCAAATTCAAAATTTGATAAATAAATCAAACTAAAAAATATGGACAGCATAATTAAATACAACGAAATAATTAAAGTGTAAACACTATATACCGTAAACGCTGTATATCGTTTTGTTATTAAATAATCAGGTATTAATTTGTAAATAGATACATAAGTAGTTGCTATAGTTGTTGGCATTAAAAAGGCACTAAACATTAAAGTGTCTTTAAAATGTTTACTTCCAGCACTAAAAAAATAAGTAAAAAATAAAAGCACAACAGACCAAAATAGTATGTGTTTAGTGGCTTTAAAAAGTAATAATTTGATTAATTTTTGAGTTTTCAATGCTTAAAAAAATATATACAATATTACAATTTTTAATTTTTGAGTTTTTATTTTGTAGACCAATAACCAATTTAGCAAGTGATTTGACATGTTGTTAAATCGATATCTAATTAGGTTGTTTATCGCATTTTGTAAAAGCCTAAGCTATTTAAAAATAAGTTTGTAGCAGGTTTAATCAAAAAATGAAATTATGACTTTACTAACTATTTTAAATCAACAATTTTTAGTTGCCAATCTTTTTTATGAAGGCGGACCGCTTTTTATGTCTTTAATACTATTGGCATTATTAACTTCGCTATTCTTTATCATTAAAGGTTTTATCGCTTTAAAATCAAACAAAGAGCAAACTTTTAAAATGCTAAAACTAGCTGTTGATGCTAGTTTGCTAGCTTTGGTTTTAGGTTTTTTAGGTTCTGTTTTAGGGCTTATTCAAGCGTTTGATAGTGTAGAAGCAATGGGTAATCCAGATCCATCTATATTTGCTGGCGGATTAAAAATATCTTTGTTAACAGCAACTTTTGGATTGTTTTCTTTTGTTGTAACTAGAATAGGAATATTTATTTTAAGACTTGCAAATAAATAAAACTAAAAAGCCAATCTTTACGATTGGCTTTTTTTATTTTTTCTTATTACGCTTATTATAATTTTTATCACCTCGTGTTTTAGGTTTTTTATATTTTTTAGCGATTTCGCGTTTGTAACTTCCACCTAAATTAACCTTTTTATTTTTTTCTTTTTTCTCATGAAAAGCAGGTCCTGGTGCATCTTCGTCAAGTCTTCGTTTTGTAGGATTGTAACGCTCTTTTATCACTTCGCGTTCTTCAGGAATTAATTCTTCAGAAATTGAAACAGTTTCAGGTATTTCAACTAAATTAATTTCCATTTGCATTAATTTCTCAATGCGTTCTAATGCGTCTTGTTCTTTTTCTGTAGAAAATACTAAAGCATGACCTTCGCGTTCTGCACGACCAGTTCTACCAATACGATGCATGTAGTTTTCTGGATATTCAGGCGTGTCAAAGTTAATTACATGACTAATATTATCAATATCTAAACCACGCGCCATAACATCTGTTGCAACTAAAATTCGATTAACACCTTCTCTAAATTGCTCAATACTGCGTAATCTGTAATTTTGCGTTTTGTTAGAGTGAATGACACATAATTCTTCTTTAAAGAATTGATCTAAATCTTCAAAAAGCCGATCAGCCATACGTTTATTAGATACAAAAACTAAGACTTTGTTGTATTGTTCTTCGTCTTTTAAAAGTTCGATTAAAAGATTCTTTTTGGTGTGATAATTTGGGACGCTGTATTTAGTTTGTTCTATATTTTCTAAAGGCGTACCAGAAACTGCAATCGAAACACGTTCTGGAGCGATAAAAAAGTCGGTAATTAAATCGTCTACATCTTCCGTCATTGTTGCAGAAAACATGATGTTTTGTCTACGTTCTGGAAGTATATCAAAAATATTGATTAATTGATGTCTAAATCCTAAATCTAGCATCACATCAACTTCATCTATCACTAATTTTTGGATAGATTTAAGCTGTAACGCTCTACTAACCGCTAAATCATATAATCTTCCTGGTGTAGCAACAATAATATCTAAACCTTGTACTACAGCTTGTTTTTGGGTATTTATGTTTGTACCACCATAAACACCAAGTACGCGTACATTGATGTATTTGGCTAGTTTTTCTATATCATCAACCACTTGTACTACAAGTTCTCTAGTTGGAACTAAAATTAAAACACGAGGATTATCCTGTCTTGAAAATTTTAAATTTCTTAAGATAGGCAACATGTAGGCATAGGTTTTACCAGTTCCTGTTTGGGCAATTCCTACCACATCTTTACCACTTGCAACAATACTAAAAGCTTCTGCTTGTATTGGCGTAGGCGACGTAAAGCCTAAATCGTCAATAGCATTGTATAATGGTGTGTTTAATTTTAAATCTTGAAAAGTCACAGCTATAATTTAGGCTACAAAACTACTACTTATATTTTGTTTATTCCAAATGCAGGTTATGTATTTGTATGCTGTAGCTAGCTGTAAATGTTTTATTTGCTGCTAATTTAATAATACCTTCCTTTTTTGTGATATCTTGGTTGGTGTTTTCATGATCCGCAATTCCTAACCAAGGTTCTATACACACGTAAGGTGCATTTGGTTTTGCCCAAATCCCTAAATATTTAAAATCAGGAAAACTAACATTTAAAATTTCTCCGTGGTTTTTACTTACTAATGCTACTTTTTTAGAGGTTAAATCTTTAAAAATTAAAGCATCTTCATTAAATAAATCTGGTTTTAAATTAATGGTATTTTTGGTATTGAAAACTGGTTTTGTCTGGTCTGTAACAAGACCGTTATCCATATTTAGTAAGTAACTTTTTGCAGTTTCAGGATGTTCAAATTCTAAATGATAATCAGTGTAATTCTCTTCATCATAAAAAGGACATTTAAACGCAGGATGACCACCAATTGAAAAATACATATTAGAATCGTTTAGATTTTTAACTGTATGAGTTAAGGTTAATGTGTTATCTGTAAGGGTATATTTTAATAAAAGTTCAAAATCAAACGGAAACCATTTGCTTATCTGTTTGTTTTGTTTCAAGCTAAACGTTAAGCTATTTTCGGTTTGTTCTAAAAGTTTAATATCTTCATTATGTCTAACAAAACCGTGCTTTGGCATATGATAGGTTTTCTCATTAAAAACATAACTATCGTCTTTCATCGATCCAATTATTGGAAATAAATTTGGTGCGTAACTAGCCCAAACTTTTGGATCTGCATGCCACATAAATTGGCGGTTATTTTTAACTGAAGAAATCTCACAAAGCTCAGCACCTTTAGCTTTTACTTTGATGTTTAATAAGTCGTTTGATAATTGAAACATAATAATGGTTTTAAACTACTGTCAAATTAATCGTTTTTTTCTTAAATCTGCTTAACTTTACACTTCAATTTTTTTATTTGAGAACACATAAAACATATAAAGTTGCTAATGTCCAACAGTTTAAACAACATTTGTTAAACTGGAGCAACCAATTTGAAGATATTATTTGGTTAGACAGTAATAATTACAAACAGCAGTATTCTAATTACGATGCGGTTTTGGCAGTAGATGCATTTACTAGTTTACAAACCGATTTTCATCAAGCTTTTGATAAACTAAAAGATTACCAAACTACGACTAACGATTGGATTTTTGGGTATTTATCTTACGATTTAAAAAATGATATTGAGCCTCTAAAATCAGAAAATTTTGACGGATTACATTTTCCAGATTTGTATTTTTTTCAACCTAAAAAACTATTTTTTTTAAAAGGAAATTCGGTTGAATTACACTACTTAAAAATGGTTGATGATGAAATGGACACTGATTTTGAAACTATATCAAATTTTGAAAATGTAGAACAACCTTCATATAAATCACCAATTAAAATTCATCTTCGTATTCATAAAGATGAATATTTTGAAAAGCTAGAAAAAATGTTAGCTCACATACATCGTGGTGATATTTACGAAGCTAATTTTTGTCAAGAATTTTATGCTGAAAATACAACGATAAATCCGTTAGAGATTTACAATAAGTTAAACGCTATTTCTACGCCACCATTTGCTACATTTTTAAAGCAAAATGACAAGTATTTATTAAGTGCTTCACCAGAACGTTACTTAAAAAAAGAAGGTCAAAAGGTAATATCTCAACCTATAAAAGGGACAGCAAAACGTGATGAAGATTTTATGATAGATAGCTTGCTTAAACACGATTTGGTAGCTAACCCAAAAGAGCGTAGTGAGAATATTATGATTGTAGATTTAGTACGTAACGATCTGTCTTTAACTGCCAAAAAAGGAAGTGTAAAAGTAGAAGAATTATGTAAAGTGTATACTTTTGAGCAAGTGCATCAAATGATATCTACAGTCACGTCTCAAGTTAGGGAAGATGTACATCCTGTAGATGTGATTAAAACCACTTTCCCTATGGGAAGTATGACTGGTGCACCAAAAATTTCGGCAATGAAAATTATCGAAGATTTAGAGGCTACAAAACGTGGATTATATTCTGGTGCTGTTGGTTATTTTTCGCCAGAAGGCGATTTCGATTTTAATGTAGTGATAAGAAGCATTTTATACAATCAATCTAAAAAGTACGTAAGCTACTCGGTTGGTGGCGCAATTACAGCAAAAAGTGATCCGACACAAGAGTATGAAGAATGCTTGATTAAAGCCAAAGCTATGCGAACAGTTTTGGAGGATTAATAATATTTTAATATTACTTTTATAGTATGCTAAAAGCTTTCAAAAATCACATAAAACAAAACCTTCCTTTTTTAAAAGAAAGTAAGCTGTTAATTGCTATTTCTGGCGGCGTAGATTCGGTGGTTTTAACGCATTTGTGTAAAGAGGCGAAGTTGGAATTTGCTTTGGCACATTGTAATTTCAATTTAAGAGGAAATGAAAGTGACGCCGATGAGAGTTTTGTTTTAGAGCTTGCAGAAGACTTAGATGTTGAAGTATTTATCCAAAATTTTGACACAGAAAGTTTTGCAAAAAACGAAAAATTATCCATACAATTAGCCGCAAGACAACTTCGCTACGATTGGTTTTTTGAACTATCCGAACAATTAAATTTTGATTACATTTTAACAGCGCATCACGCAGATGATAATTTAGAAACCTTTCTAATCAACTTGTCACGCGGTACAGGTTTAGAAGGTCTAAAAGGTATACCTGAAGTTAATGGAACTATCGTTAGACCGTTGTTATCATTTTCAAGAGAAGACATTGAAGATTATGCAAAAACAAACCATTTAAAATGGAGAGAAGATAGCAGTAATGCCTCTACAAAATACTTACGCAATAAGTTGCGTCATGATGTGATTCCTGTTTTAAAAGACATAAATCCAGATGTTTTAGCAAACTTTCAAAAGACATTGACGCATTTAAATGATAGTTCAGCTATCGTAGAAGGTGCTGCAGATTCCTTTTTAAATAAAGCAATTGTAACCATTGACGATAACCAAATTTCATATAAAATTTCAGAATTTGAAGCGTTAAATAATCCAAAAGCTTATTTATTTGAAATCTTTAAAGATTATGGTTTTACACAATGGAAAGACATTAAAAATTTACTAAAATCGCAAAGCGGAAAGTTGGTATTTTCTAAAACGCATCAGCTATTAAAGGATAGAGGTTATTTGATTTTAAGTGAAATTTCTTCAAAAGAAAACAATGAAACAGTTACAATTCTTGAAGATCAAAACGAAATAAAATTACCAAACGGAATTTTATGTATAGAGTCTGTTGAAGAAATAGGCGAAACAGATAAATCCACCATTTATATTGATAAAAAAACGTTAAAGTATCCTTTAACTGTAAGACATTGGGAAAAAGGCGACTATTTTTACCCATTAGGAATGCAAGGAAAAAAGAAATTAAGTAAGTTTTTTAAAGACGAAAAATTATCTTTGCTAGACAAACAAAAAACCTTGCTATTGTGTAGTGATCACCAAGTGGTTTGGGTGATAAATCACAGAGCAGATAATAGGTTTAAACTAACTAAACAAACCCAAGACATTTTAAAAATTAAATATCAAAAATGAAGCATTTATTAGCTTTTTTAATTGTACTGTTTTCAATTCAAACTGTTTTTTCTCAAATAGAACCTGTAAAATGGTCTACAGAAGTCGAAAAAATTAGTGATACAGAATATAATCTGATTTACAAAGCAGATATAGAAGATCATTGGCATTTATATTCTCAAACTTTACCGGAAGGAGGCGCAATTCCTACCGAGTTTATCTATAATGAAGATGCTTTAAAAAATGACTTCAAATTAGTTGGTAAAGCTATAGAAAGCGAGAGTATTACTAAGTTTGATAAAGTATTTCAAATGGATTTGACTTATTTTGATAACGCAGCAACTTTTACTCAAAAAATAAAGCTTAAAAATCCCAATATAACACAAATTGAAGCCGAAATTAGTTACCAAGCTTGTGATGATGCCAGATGTATTTTTGAAAGTGAAATCGTTACATTTAACTTACAAGAAGGAAAAGTAAGTCAAAAGACTTTTGATACGCCAAATCTAGATGCTGAAAATTTAGATAAATCAAGACAGTTAGATTTAAATATTACAAGTTGGAACAATTACAAACAAGAAGAAGTTAAAGAAAAAACCAACTTTGGTATTTTCATTCTTGGTTTTATTGGCGGTTTAATAGCATTATTAACACCTTGTGTGTTCCCAATGATTCCCTTAACGGTTTCATTCTTCACAAAAAGCGCAGAAAACAGTCAAAAAGGTATTGCAAATGCAATATTATACGGATTTTTCATCCTTTTAATTTATGTGCTTTTAAGTTTACCATTTCACTTTTTAGACTCTTTAGATCCAGAAATTTTAAATACTATTTCAACCAATGTATGGCTTAATATTATCTTCTTTTTAATCTTAGGCTTTTTTGCGTTTTCATTTTTTGGTTTTTACGAAATCACATTACCAGCGTCTTGGGGAAATAAAATGGACGAAAAATCATCAAGCATAGGTGGTTTTATAGGTATATTCTTTATGGCGTTAACCTTAGCAATTGTTTCGTTTTCTTGTACGGGACCAATTTTAGGTTCATTATTAGCAGGATCATTAACAAGTGATGGAGGCGCAATGCAATTAACTGCTGGTATGACAGGTTTTGGTTTAGCATTAGCATTACCGTTTACCTTATTTGCAATGTTCCCAAAATGGTTAAATGCATTACCAAAATCGGGTGGTTGGTTAAATAGCGTTAAAGTAGTTTTAGGATTTTTAGAACTAGCTATGGCGTTTAAATTTTTATCAAATGCAGATTTAGTGTCGCATTGGGGACTTTTAAAACGTGAAATTTTCTTAGCAATATGGGTGATTTTAGGTATTGGGTTGTTCCTTTATTTAATAGGGAAAATCAAATTTCCGCATGATAGTCCATTAAAAAAGTTAAGTTTTTTAAGGATTAGTACCGCTGTTTTAGTCATCTCATTTGTTATTTATATAGCACCAGGAATACTAAAAAATCCAACATGGGACTTAACAGCGTTAAGTGGTTTTCCGCCACCAATTTCATATAGTATTTATGAAAAAGATTCAGAATGCCCTTTAGGTTTAGATTGTTATAAAGATTTAGACGAGGGTATTGCTGCAGCCAAAGAAGCTAACAAACCAATAATGTTAGACTTTACAGGTTGGGCTTGCGTAAATTGTCGTAAAATGGAAGAACAAGTATGGAGTCAGAGTAAAATCTATAAAATACTTAAAGAAGAGTATATCATTATTTCATTATACGTAGATGATCGTAAAGAACTGCCAAAAGAAGAGCAATTTAAATACGTAAAACCTAACGGAAATTTAAAAAATATTAGAACGATAGGCGATAAATGGGCGACCTTACAAACGCTAAACTTTCAAAATAACTCACAACCATTTTATGTGTTGTTAAATCATAATATGGAATTGTTAAATCACACAACTGCGTACACACCAAACGCAGACGAGTATTTTGAATGGCTCCAAAAAGGCGTTGAAAACTTCAAGAAATAAAAAACTAATCCTGCAAATGCAGGATTTTTTTTAGTTTAATTTTGTGACATAAATAAATAAGAATGAAAACAATCCAAGGTCAAATAGTAGACATACAAAATAGAACAATTTTTAGCGGAAGTATCTTAGTAGAAAACGGAAAAATTAAAGCTATTAAAAAAGAAGAACATAATGTAAAACACTACATTTTACCTGGTTTTGTAGATGCACATATTCATATAGAAAGCTCCATGTTAGTACCAAGCGAGTTTGCCAAAATAGCCGTAAAACATGGTACGGTTGCAACTGTTAGTGATCCGCATGAAATCGCCAATGTGTTAGGCGTAAAAGGTGTCGAGTTTATGATTGAAAACGGTAAGCAAACACCATTTAAATTCAATTTTGGAGCACCAAGTTGTGTGCCTGCAACCACTTTTGAATCGGCTGGAGCTGTTATAAATTCTGATGATATAAAAACCTTAATGGCAAATCCAGACATTAAATATTTAGCCGAAATGATGAATTATCCTGGCGTTTTATTTGATGATTCTGAAGTTTTAAAAAAGATAGAATGGGCAAAACATTATAACAAACCTATTGATGGTCATGCGCCAGGTTTACGTGGTGAAGATTTAACCAAATACATTAATGCAGGAATAACAACCGATCACGAGTGTTTTACCTACGAAGAAGGCTTAGAGAAACTTCAAAAAGGAATGAAAGTCCTTATTCGTGAAGGTAGCGCAGCCAAAAACTTCGAAGCGCTTATAGATTTACTTCCAAAGCATTATCAAAACATCATGTTTTGCAGTGACGATAAACATCCAGACGATTTATTGTTGCATCATATAAATAAATTATGTGCCAGAGCAGTCGCAAAAGGTAACGATGTATTTAATGTCTTACAAGCAGCATGTATAAATCCTGTAAAGCATTATAATTTAGACGTTGGATTATTAAATGAAGGTGATACTGCAGATTTTATTGTAGTTGAAGATTTAAAAGCATTTAAAACATTACAAACCTATATTAATGGCGAATTAGTTTTTGATAACGGTACATCTTTAATGCCTCATATTAATTTTGAAAATCTTAATAATTTCAACACAGAGAAGAAGCAGGTTTCCGATTTTAAAGTTGAAAGTCAAGCAAAAAATATTAGAGTAATTGAAGCTTTAGATGGCGAGTTAGTGACTAACCAAATCTTAGCAGAAGCTACAATAGAAAACGGAAGTTTAGTCTCTAATACCCAAACAGATATTTTAAAAATGACGGTTGTTAATCGTTATAAAAATGACACGCCAGCAATAGCATTTATTAAAAATTTTGGATTAAAAGAAGGCGCTATCGCAAGTTCTGTTGGTCACGATTCTCATAATATTATTGCTGTTGGCGTAGATGATGAAGCGATTTGTAAAGCAGTAAACTTAATTATTGAAAATAAAGGCGGGATTTGCGCAGTCTCTAACACAAAACAAGATGTTGTACCTTTACCAGTTGCAGGAATTATGAGTGACCAAAATGCCGAAACTATTGGTAAAGCCTATGCCAAATTGGACCAAATGGCAAAAGATTTAGGCACCACTTTACACGCGCCATATATGACGTTATCGTTTATGGCATTGTTAGTTATACCAGCTTTAAAATTAAGTGATAAAGGCTTGTTTGATGGTAGTAAGTTTGAGTTTACAAGTTTAGAAGCCTAATGCCAATCCTAAACACAACATACAAACCCAATTTACTATTCCGTAATGGTCATATAGCTACGATTTATTCAGGATTGTGGCGTAGGGTAAAAGGCGTTAACCAAAAACGCGAGCGTATTGTTTTACCAGATCAAGATTTTTTAGATTTAGATTGGAGTTTTTCAACTAAAAAAACTAATCAATTACTAATCGTTTTACACGGTTTAGAAGGTAACGGAAATAGGCATTACGTACTTGGATCGGCTAAAATAGCTAACCAAAATAATATGCATGCTGTTTGTGTTAATTTTAGAGGCTGTAGTGGCGAAGTCAACAAAAGTTTTCAGTCGTATCATTCTGGTAAAACAGACGATTTATCTGAAGTTATTAAACACCTTACAACGCATTATCACTACGATACAATTTACTTAAACGGATTTAGTTTAGGCGGAAACGTTATTTTAAAATATTTAGGTGAAACTGAAGATATACCAAAGCAAATTAAAGCAGCAGTTGTAGTTTCGGTACCAGTTTATTTAAAAGGATCTTTACAGCGTTTGATGGCTTTAGATAATAAAATGTATTCCATTAAATTTTTAAGAGATTTAAAGCGAAAACTGAAAGA
Organism: Mesoflavibacter zeaxanthinifaciens subsp. sabulilitoris; assembly: GCF_014191595.1. NCBI lineage: Bacteria > Pseudomonadati > Bacteroidota > Flavobacteriia > Flavobacteriales > Flavobacteriaceae > Mesoflavibacter > Mesoflavibacter zeaxanthinifaciens. The sequence goes on from NZ_JACHWV010000001.1 coordinate 286,047, forward strand.
AAAACAAGTTTTATATCCAGAAAAAATTTCAAATTCCATAATAAAATCGGTAAAGACTTTAAAAGATTTTGACGATGCTTATACTTCAAAAGCACACGGTTTTAAAGATGCTTACGATTATTATGAGCAATCCAGTAGTCTTCAGTTTTTAAAACAAATTTCAGTACCAACGTTATTAATTAATGCGCTAAACGATTCGTTTTTATCAAAAGAATGTTATCCAATAGAAGAAGCCAAAAACAACCCAAACCTATTTTTAGAACTACCAAAATATGGTGGACACGTTGGGTTTCATTATAAAAACAATATTTATTATACTGAATCTAGAATGATTTCATTTTTAAATCAAATTTCTAATTCATTTTAATGTTTAAAAGCGTCAGGAAATCCTTCGATTGTAATATTCCAAAGCAATGGAAGGATAAAGTAAACAAACAAGGTTAATAAAATAATTGATACTAAATTCATCACAAAACCTTTTTTTACCATATCTGGTATACGTAAATAGCCAGATCCAAAAACTACAGCATTTGGTGGCGTTGCAACAGGTAGCATAAAAGCACAAGACGCCGCAACAGCAGCTCCAACCATTAATATAAATGGATGAATATCTATTGAAATAGCCATAGGAGCCAACACCGGTAATAGCATTGCGGTTGTTGCTAAATTAGATGTGATTTCGGTTAAAAAATTAACCGCAGCAATTAATAATAATAGTAAAATGATGGTTGTTACACCTGCAAAAGTGGTCATTTGTTCGCCAATCCATTTCGCTAAACCTGTAGTTTCAAAACCTTTTGCTAAAGCCATTCCACCACCAAACAATAAAATAATTCCCCAAGGAATTTTCACTGCATCATCCCAACTCAACAACTTAGTTCCTTGTTTTTTAGACGGTAACAAAAACAATACGATAGAAAAAGAAATAGCGATAATAGTATCATCTAACGCAGGTAAAATAGTTTTAAATAAAAACGAACGCGTAATCCAGAAAAAAGCGGTTAAACCAAAAATAAAAGCGACCAATTTTTCTTCGTAACTAATTTTGCCTAAAGCTTTTAATTGACGGTTAACTTCGGCTTTTCCTCCAGAAAATTCTTTCTTTTCAAATTTAAAAGCAACTTCGGTTAGGTATTTCCAACAGATAAATAATAATATAATTGAAATAGGAAACCCAAACATAAACCATTGTAAAAAAGTAATTTCGTAATTATAAATATCTGAAACTACTCCAGCTAACACTAAATTTGGTGGCGTACCAATTAATGTGGCAATTCCACCAATAGAAGCGCTGTAAGCAATCGCTAACATTAAGGCTTTTCCAAAGGTTAAGTTTTCGTCTTCTGGCGTATTTGGATTATCTTTTAATTGTAAAATGATAGCTACACCAATGGGAAGCATCATCACAGACGTTGCAGTATTACTAATCCACATAGATAAAAACGCGGTAGCTAGCATAAAACCAAGGATAATTCGTTTTAGATTAAACCCAATTATTTTAATGATATTTAAGGCAATACGTTTGTGAAGATTCCATTTTTCAATAGCAATCGCGATTATAAAACCGCCTAAATATAAAAACACAAATTTATGTCCAAAAGCACTTGTAGTATCACTTAAATTAAGTCCGCCAGACAATGGGAAAAGTGCAATTGGCAATAACGCAGTTACCGCAATTGGTATTGCTTCTGTAATCCACCAAATAGCAATCCAAGCTGTAGCAGCTAATACAGCACGACCTTCTGTAGATAAACCTTCAGGTTTAAAAAATAATAGTAGGAGTACAAAAACGATAGGTCCTAAAACCAATCCAAATTTTTGAGTGTTTTTCATTTACATTGAATTGAATAAAACGAAAGTACAGAATTTATTTTTTTAGAGTGAATGTGGTTTTCAATTTTTAAATAATTAAAAGTTGAATGATTTTTCATTAACCTTTTTTATATATTAGTTTTTGTTAATCAATAAATTAAAAATTATGACCGAAGAACAAGCAAATGATATGTTAGACTTTTTAGAGTCTATTAATTCACATCTTGAGCGAATTGCAGACCCAACTTATGATTCTAGTGATGTCTGTGATAGATTAGATACAGTTACTTAGTAGATTAAGTGATTTAGAAAGTGCTGTTGGAAATGTAGAAGATGCAATTGATAGAATGAGTTAATATTGCATAATAATTGTTATAATAAAGCCAAGAATAATCTCTTGGTTATATTTATTTAAACTAATAAAATGGAAAAAATCGATAAACCAACCGAACAAACGTTAAATAGAGTAGTAGAAAAGAACTTTGATTTAATAAAAAAATATATCTATTTATTAATTTTAATTCCTACAGTAATTGGTATTTTATGGCAATTTATGGGGTTAATAGGGGTAGGTGTTGAATACCTAAGGTTCTTCTCTTTTAAACAATTAATATCTGATGGGTTAACATTACTCATTCCTTTATTACTTATTATTTTATTAGCGTTAGCAGTTTTACTTCCTTTTGCTGAATATGTTAACAATATACTTCTTATTGCTAAAAATAAAATTGAGTCATTAGAAACAAAAAAAATAAACATACTTAATGGGTTAATTCTTATAATTATTCTTTTGATGATTTATTATTGTTTTTACATTATTAAAACTTTTGTTAATATCAATGACCCATTAACATATTTAATAGTTTTCTTATCAGTTTTTTATTTACCTTTTTTTTATTTCAGTGGACAAATAATAAAGTTTATTGAAGATAATTTTATTGAGTTTAATTTAAGATATTTCGATTATTTAAAACAACCATTTTATGCAACCAAAGTCATTTCACTTTATTGTTTTTTCTATTTTGTTATAAAAGGTGTTTTTTGGTTAAACGTTTACTCATTTCCTGATAATTTAATAAATATTGAACATCTAAATTCAAGAATTGCAAATGAATATGGAATAGATAAAAATAAATATGAAATTTCATATATGAATGATAACTACATTTTTATTGAAGCTGTTTTACTTGATGATATACAAATTAAGAAGCTGAGAGATAATGACGAAAAAATACCAAAAAAGGTCATTATGTATAAATTTGAGGAATTATTTAAGATTAATTAAAAGTAATATAATAGAGAATAAAAAAAGTTAACTAAAAAGACTAGCCGTTAAGCTAGTCTTTATTTAAAGGTTGAACAATCGATAAATTATAAATGATTCTAAATTTTATAAATCATTATCGTCTTTAAAAAATTTCTCATAAACAATGAAAACAAGTTCAATAGCAGTTTTTGAGAAACTCAAAATGAATATCATCCATTTCATAATACAAAAATTTAAAGATTATTGTAGGTAACAAGAATGGGGTATTAAAGTGTCAACTCATAATTTTAGAATTTAAAGGGTTGATAAGAACTTGTTTAACTTGAATTTAATCCAAATCATTTATTTTAAAAAATAAAAATGTTTAAGTGTTCAATAAAATCTACAAAGTGTTTAAAAATTAACCTTCGAATGGCTTTTCATTCAAAATTTATATAAATTGAAACGCTAAATCAACTAATTATGCTCAAAAAAGTATTTGGAAGTGCCGTTTTTGGTGTCGAAGCAACAACTGTAACCGTAGAAGTTAATGTAGATACCGGTATAGGTTATCATCTTGTTGGACTGCCCGACAATGCTATAAAAGAAAGTAATTATCGTATTGCAGCTGCGTTACAAAATAACGGTTATAAAATCCCTGGAAAGAAGATTATCATTAATATGTCTCCAGCAGATTTACGTAAAGAAGGCTCTGCTTATGATTTGACGTTAGCTATTGGGATTTTAGCAGCATCTAAACAAATTAAAGCCGAAGATTTAGACCGTTATTTAATTATGGGCGAGTTGTCTTTAGACGGAAATTTACAACCTATAAAAGGTGCGTTGCCTATTGCAATTAAGGCTAGGGAAGAAGGTTACAAAGGATTTATTTTACCTATGCAAAATGCAAAGGAAGCAGCAATAGTAAACGATTTAGAGGTTTTTGGTGTAGAAAATATTAAAGAAGTAATTAACTTTTTTGATAAAGGTGAAGCATTGCAACAAGTTAAAATTGATACCAGAAAAGAATTTGAAAAAAATCTAGACTTCCCAGAGTTTGATTTTGCAGACGTTAAAGGACAAGAAAGTATTAAACGTTGCATGGAAATTGCTGCAGCTGGCGGACATAACATTATTTTAATTGGTCCACCAGGTGCTGGAAAAACTATGTTAGCCAAGCGTTTGCCTAGCATTTTGCCACCAATGACTTTACACGAAGCTTTAGAAACCACAAAAATACACAGTGTCGTTGGTCGTGTAAAAGACACAGGATTAATGTCGCAAAGACCATTTAGAAGTCCGCATCATACGATATCAAATGTCGCCTTAGTTGGTGGTGGAAGTTATCCGCAACCAGGAGAAATTTCTTTAAGTCATAATGGTGTGTTGTTTTTAGACGAGTTGCCAGAATTTAAAAGAGAAGTTTTAGAAGTAATGCGTCAACCTTTGGAGGATAGAGAAGTAACCATTTCTCGAGCAAAATTTACTGTGACTTATCCATCATCGTTTATGTTGGTAGCAAGTATGAATCCAAGTCCTGGCGGATATTTTAACGATCCTGATGCGCCTGTTACTTCAAGTCCAGCTGAAATGCAACGGTATTTAAGCAAAATTTCTGGTCCGTTGTTGGATAGGATAGATATTCATATTGAAGTAACTCCAGTACCTTTTGAAAAACTATCTGATGATCAAATAGCAGAGAGTTCTGTAGATATTAGAAAGCGAGTGACTAAAGCTAGAGAAATTCAGACAAAACGTTTCAAAGATTTTGAGAATGTACATTACAATGCGCAGATGTCTACCAAACAAATACGTAAATATTGTAAGTTGGACGATGCTTCACTTCAGCTTTTAAAAACAGCAATGGAGCGATTAAATCTTTCGGCTAGAGCTTATGACAGAATTTTAAAAGTAGCCAGAACTATTGCCGATTTAGAGCAAAGCGAAACCGTTTTGGGTAATCATATAAGTGAAGCAATTCAATATAGAAGTTTAGATCGTGATGGTTGGTTGGGGTAGTTGATTTATAATATTAACAAAATTTTTCCTACTTTTATGAAGTAAATGAGTTCTTAATCAAACTAAATTTAACCAAATGCCAAAACCACAAGGAATAATCTCTGCTCAAGAAGCACAGACATTAAACGACAACTGGACAAACTTAAGAGCAAAAGCTAATGAAGCAGCTGCAGGACAACCAGACAATAGATCATCTTGGTACTCTTTAGATGATATACAAAACTTTTTAGACTATATAAAAGAAAATAACGATAATGTTAATGGCGTACGTTTTTATTTAGGAGTAGAAACTACTAAAGAAGACCCAAAAGGAATGACGACTATTTTTATGGTTCCTACAGAAGAAAAGGATGGTAAAAACATTGATATTGAAGGTGCAGAAGTTATGGATAGAGGCTTAAGAGGCGATCCGCCACCTGCTAATTATCCTCAATAATTAATGGATTCTTTTATATATTTTATAAAATCAAATTACGATTTACTTTTTAAAAGTGCAGAAGTTTTAGCAGCTATTATTGGTATATTTTTGTTTAAAAAATATAAAAATGATAATGCTGCTAGGCTTTTTATATATTTTTTAATTTACGTTAATATAGTTGAAACAGTAGGAGCTTATCCACATGTTTTAAGAGGTTATCCTGATGATAATTGGGTTAACTTAGCCTTAAAAAACACCGTTTTTTATCAAAATACTTGGTGGTATACCTTAATGTGGGATATAGGCGTATCTATATTTTTATCTTTTTATTTTTTTAAAATATTAAAAACAAATTTCTTCAAAAAAGTTGTCAAGTACTTTAGTGTAATTTTAATATTATATCAAATTATACTATTTATTTACAAGTTTGACCTATTAATTAACAGTAGTATTTTAAATATTACAATGCTTCATATGATTTTGGTAGTCGTATTAACTTCACTTTATTTTATAGAGTTAATTAATAGCGATTCAATTATTAAATTTTATAAATCATTACCCTTTTATGTAGCAACTGCAACCTTAATATTTACAATAATACAGACACCAATCTATTTTTTTGAAAGCTACTATAATACAAATGATGAAAGTTTTATAGCACTACAAAGAACGATTAACGTATTTTCTATTATACTAATGTATTTTACTTTTGGTTATGGTCTTATTAAATCAGAGCCAGATACAACTACTTAAAATAATTAAGTAGTAAACTAATAAGCATTAAATTGCTGTAATGATTATACTAAATTTTTTTTATTACATTTAACCACATATTAGCTATTAATTAAAACTAACCAAAAATGAAAAATTTATTTAGCCTAATTATAGGATTAATTATCGGAGCTTTTGTTTCTTATTATTTTTTCTGTCCTTCTGGATTAACCACAGCTCCACCAACTAGCGTTGTACCAAAAGGAATCATATCTCCAAGTCAAGCCCAAGATTTAAGTGATAATTGGACTACTTATAGAAAAGCAGTAAACGACTCTGTAGCTTATAAAGGAGAAGAAAACCGATCGTCTTGGTATTCTATAGAAGATATGGAGTATTATGTTAATTATGCTCAAGATTCTTTAAACGCTAACGGGATACGTTTATATTTAGGAGTTAACACAACTTTTGGTGATGGAGGTTTAACAACTATATTTATGGTACCAACTCAAGAAGGAGATACAAGATCTTCTCCTCCTAAAGATATCTCAAATGCAGATGCTTTAGATATGGGACACAACGGAATTCCTCCAGGACACGGTTACCCAAATTAAGAGCTTTGGAAAAGTTTTTTATTGAAAATTATTCATACCTAACTTATTTTGTTGAGTTAGTAGCAGTTATTGCTGGAATTATTACGTACAAAAAATATAAAGGAACACCAGCTACTTTTTTTATTAAAATTATTTGGTTTAGTTTTTTTATAGAACTTATTGGAAGCTATTCTAATTATTATAATACTTTTGATTTTTTAAAACCTATACTTAATTCTATTTTTAAAGTTAACTATTGGTGGTTTACCTTAACCTATTTAATAGGTGTTGTAATATCTATATCCATATTCTATCAGAAAATTTTAGAAAACATCAGATTTAAACTGTTTTTAAAATATTTAACTGTAGCTTATTTTTTATCTGCAGTTATATATTTGCTAATAAATCCAGACTTGTTTTTTAGTCAAATACCGCCTATAATATCTATTTTAGCAGGTATATTGGTCTTAACATCTTGTGTGCTTTATTTGATAGAATTATTGTTAACAGATAAGATTATAAATTTTTACAAATCAGTTTATTTTTATATAACAGTCGGACTATTTTTTTGGTGGATTGTAGTTACACCTTTAACATTTTATGACGTTTATATGGTTAATAGTGATTGGAAATATATTCTTTTAAAATGGCAGGTTTTTCTGTCCTTAAATTTTATGATGTATATTGTATTTGCTGTAGGGCTACTAATATCTAAACCAGAAAAAGTCAATGAGTAATTTTATAATTTTATTATTAAAAGATCCAGCAACATCAACAGCTGCAGAAAGATATTTGCTTATCTACATGATATTTGTTTTAATAGCAATTACATCTTTAGTAATCTTATTTTTTATAGTATTTCAAAAAAGAAAAAATAAGCTTTTGATAGATAAAATTAAGCAGAAACAAGCATTTGAAAAAGAATTATCCAATGCGCAAACCGAAATACAAGAACAAACTTTAAAAAATATTGGTTGGGAACTTCATGATAATGTTGGTCAATTACTAGCAGCAGCTAGTATGCAACTTAATATTTTGAAGACAAAATTAGATAATGATGACGTTTTAAATTCATTTAAAGATGCTTCAGATACTGTAAAAGAAAGTCTAAAAGAAGTACGCATGCTTTCTAGATCATTAAATAATGAAGTTATTTTAAATATAGGTTTTGAAAAGTCTATTAGTAATGAATTAGATCGCCTTAAAAAGATGAAGTTTGCTAGTGCAGAGCTTAATGTAAAAGGAGATATAGTAGAATTTGAAAATAAAAAACACGAGATAATTATTTTTAGAATTCTTCAAGAGTTCTTTTCTAATACCGTTAAGTATTCTGAAGCAAAAAACCTATCTGTTATTTTAGATTATCAAGAAAATCACCTAAAGATTATAGCTAAAGATGATGGTGTAGGTTTTGATATGAGCACAGTTAATAAAGGTGCAGGATTATTAAATATGCAAAGTAGAGCAGAATTAATTAATATGGAATATCAATTATTATCTCAACCAGGTGATGGTGTTACTTTAGAACTACTTTATCCTTACAAACACGATACTTTAGAGCCATTTTAGTAAAGATTTTAATTTTTTTAATTTACCAGAATAAGGTGCGTATCGCAAGGGAATATCTAGCCAATTTGCTTTTTTTACAATAGCTTTTTTATGGCTAAAAGTATCAAAAGTATACTTTCCGTGATAAGCGCCAATACCACTATTGCCAACACCTCCAAAAGGTAATTTATGATTTGCAAAGTGAACAACAGTATCATTAATACAACCACCACCAAAAGAAAATTCTTTAATTAATTTTTTGGCTTGTGTAGTATTTGTACTAAATACATAAAGGCTTAATGGTTTTGGATAGCGGTTTATAATTTTATGAACTTCATTTAAATTTTTAAATGAAATAACAGGTAAAATAGGACCAAATATTTCATCTTCCATCACTTTACTGTTTAATGAAGGTTCATCAATTATTGTTGGAGAAATATAAAGGTCTTCTGCATTAGTTTTTCCACCAATCATGCAGTTTTCATTTGTTAGCATTTCTGATAGTCGATTGAAGTTTTTCTTATTAATTATACGAGCAAAATCTGAAGATTTTTCAGGGTTTTTGGTATAGATAGTAATAAGTTCATCTTTTAAAACTTCATAAAACTTATTCTTAATAGACGCATCAATTAAAATGTAATCTGGAGCAATACAGGTTTGACCAGCATTAATAAACTTACCCCAAACAATACGTTTTACAGTTAGTTCTATATTAGCAGTTTTATCAATAATACAAGGATTTTTTCCTCCTAATTCTAAAGTTATAGGTGTTAGATTAGGTGCAGCTGCTTTAGCTACAATTTTACCTACACCAACGCTACCTGTAAAGAAAATATAATCCCAAACTTGATTTAGTAGTTTGGTAGAAGTATCTACACCACCTTCAACCACGGTTACAAATTCTGGTGGAAAAACATTTTTTATAATTTTTGTAAGTAAAGCTGATGTATTAGGTGTTAACTCACTTGGTTTTAGCACTACAGTATTTCCTGCTGCTACAGCACCAATTAATGGAGCTAAAGCTAGTTGGTAAGGATAATTCCATGGTGCGATAATTAAAACTGTTCCGTAAGGTTCAGAATATAAATAGTCTGATGAAGGAAAATTTAATAAGCTAGGAAATACACGTTTTGGTTTTGCCCATTTGTTTATATTATTTATTGTACGTTTTAAGTCTTGTAAAACAATAGCGGTTTCTGTTATGACAGATTCAAATTCTGGTTTTTTAAAATCGTCATAAAGCGCTTTAACAATAAGATCTTCTTGGTTAATTATTTCTGATTGAAGTTGTTTTAGTAATTGCTTTCTGTAGGCAATAGTTTTGGTTTTACCAGTTTTAAAAAAATCTTTTTGAGAATTTACTATAGCTTCAATCATGCCTTATTTCTTTTTTAATAAAAATAAGAATTATTAAACTAAATACAGGCGTCCCAAACAGGATCTTTTGGTAATGGTGCTGTAATATCTAACTCTTCTTTAGATACAGGATGAATAAATTTAATATTTCTGGCATGAAGACTTATACTAGCATCTTTGTTACTTCTATCAAAACCATATTTTAAATCGCCTTTTATTGGACAACCAATAGTGGATAATTGAGTACGTATTTGATGGTGTCTACCTGTTTCTAAAGTAACTTCTAATAAGTAGAAATTATCTAGTTTTTTGATAATTTGATAGCTTAAAATAGCTTTTTTACTGTCTTTAACTTCGGTAGAATGTGCGTAAGATTTATTGTTTTTAGGATTTTTTTTTAGCCAATGTACAAGTCTATCAGAATCCTTTTTAGGTTTATTTTTAACTAAAGCCCAATAGGTTTTTGTGATATCTTTAGCAGCAAACATCTTGTTAAGTCTTGGTAATGCTTTGCTAGTTTTAGAGAAAATCACCAAACCAGAAGTAGGTCTGTCTAATCGATGAACCGTTCCCAAATAGACATTTCCTGGTTTGTTGTATTTATCTTTTAAATAAGATTTGACTACATCGCTTAACGGTTTATCACCAGTTTTATCACCTTGCACAATATCTCCTGCACGTTTATTAACGACAATTATATGGTTGTCTTCGTGTAAGACTTGTAGATTGTTTTTGTTGGATAGATGTTTCGATTTTTGGATCACTAGATGATTAGATTTTTAGATTAGTTTAAAGAAGTATTAAACTTTGAAGTCATTTTGATTATTGAATTTAATTCATTTAATAATGATTCTAAATCTTCATCTGAAATAAACTTTAAATCAGAAGCTATTAGAAGTTGAGTTTCAATTTCAAAAGCAGAACCTAATGTTATTTGTAAAAATCTAGCAAAATCTTTATTTGATTTTCTAGAAGAACCTTCAGCAATGTTAGATGGAATTGATACAGCAGCTCGCCTTAATTGATTTGCTAGCCCGAATTTTTCAGATTCAGGAAAATTAGAAGTGACTTTATAAATAGCAGAGCAAAAAACTCTACTACGTTTCCAAATTTCTAAATCCTTAAATCTATGCATAAATAGTAATCTAATTAATCTAACAATCTAACAATCCAGTAATCTATATCAATATTGCTCCTTCTCACTAGGAAAATCAACCGACTTTACATCATCCACATATTGAGATATTGCAGAAGTCATATCGTCATAAAGATTCATATAGCGGCGTAAAAATCTTGGATTAAACTCATGGGTCATGCCAATCATATCGTGAAGAACTAATACTTGACCATCTACACCATTACCAGCACCTATACCAATTACAGGAATTGACACACTTTCTGCAACTTCTTTAGCTAATGTAGCAGGGATTTTTTCTAGAACAATAGCAAAACAACCTGCTCTTTCTAACATTATTGCATCAGATTTTAGTTTTTCAGCTTCAAATTCTTCTTTAGCTCTTACTGTATAAGTTCCAAATTTATAGATAGATTGTGGCATAAGCCCTAAATGTCCCATTACAGGTATACCAGCGTTTATTATACGTTTAATAGATTCTTTTACTTCTTTTCCACCTTCAAGTTTTACCGCATGTCCGCCAGATTCTTTCATAATTCTAATAGCAGATCTTAAGGCTTCTTTAGGATCACTTTGGTAAGTTCCAAAAGGTAAATCTACCACTACTAACGCACGTTTTACAGCACGAATTACAGAAGAGGCATGGTAAATCATTTGGTCAAGAGTAATTGGTAATGTAGTTTCATGACCTGCCATTACATTACTTGCAGAATCACCAACTAAAATTACGTCTACACCAGCGCCATCTACGATAGTAGCCATAGTATAATCGTAAGCGGTAAGCATAGAAATTTTTTCGTTATTAGCCTTCATATCGACTAATGTTTTTACAGTAACTCTCTTATATTCTTTTTTTGCGGTAGACATAATTTTTAATTTGATAGACTGTAAAAATACTAAAATTAAGGCGTATTGCTAAATTTTTCTTTTAGTTGAAAATCTTATATTTACAATAAATTATGTTTAAGATGAAATCAATTTTCTATGTTATTTTGCTATTAATTTCTGTTGAAACTTTTGCACAAAGTGAAGCTGAAGTACAAAAAACTATCGAAACGTTTTTTGAAGGTTTTCATAAACAGGATTCTACACTATTAAATCAAGTGGTTTATAAAGATGTTACGTTACAAACGATAGTGATTAACCGAGAAGGAAAAACCATTTTGCACACCGAAGATTATTCAAATTTTATAACTTCAATTTTATCAATTCCTAAAAATCAAAAATTTAAAGAAAAACTATTAGATTTTGATATTAAAATTGACGGAAATATGGCAAATGCTTGGACACCTTACCAGTTTTGGTTTAACGACCAGTTTAGTCATTGTGGTGTTAATTCATTTCAATTAATTAAAGTTGATAATGCTTGGAAAATCTTCTCTTTAGTAGACACAAGACGTAAAGATTGTGAAGAATAATTTAATTTATTTTTTTGCGTAGTCGAAGCTAACAATCAGATAAACTTACTCTAACCGCTAATCCTCCTTCGCTGGTTTCTTTATATTTAGTATGCATGTCTTTAGCAGTTTCCCACATGGTATCTACTACTTTGTCTAGTGGTACTTTTACGTTTTTAGGATCTGTATCTAAAGCTAATTCGGCAGCGTTAATTGCTTTTATTGCGCCCATACTATTACGTTCTATACATGGTATTTGCACTAATCCAGCAATTGGATCACAGGTTAGTCCCAAATGATGTTCCATTGCAATTTCTGCAGCAATCATGACTTGTTCTGGAGTACCACCAAGTAATTCGGTTAAAGCACCAGCAGCCATAGCAGAAGAAACGCCAATTTCAGCTTGACATCCGCCCATAGCAGCACTAATAGTTGCTCCTTTTTTAAAGATACTACCAATTTCACTAGCTACTAAAAGAAAACGCTTTATGTCGCTAAAATCGCCATCATGATTTTCAATAACCATATAATACATTAACACAGCAGGAATTACACCAGCACTTCCGTTAGTTGGTGCTGTTACTACACGACCTAAAGATGCGTTAACTTCATTTACAGCTAAAGCAAAACAGCTAACCCATTTAAGGATTTGCCTAAATTTTACTTCACTTTCTCTTATACTTTCTAACCATTCTTGTGGTGTAGTGTAAGGGACTTCGACATTTAAACGTTTATGCGTGTCATAAGCACGTCTTCTAACATTTAAACCGCCGGGTAGATTACCTTCTGTATGACAGCCTACAAACATACATTCTAGCATGGTTTGCCAAATGCGATTTAATTCAAAATCAATTTCTTCGTCAGTACGAAGTGATCTTTCGTTTTCAAGTACAATTTCAGAGATACTAAGATTTTCTTTATGGCAAAATTCTAGTAACTCAGTTGCTTTGTGTATTGGATATGGAAATTCTTTAAGCAGTTCTACATTTTCTTCATGTACAGTACGTTCTTCTTTAACCACAAATCCGCCACCAATAGAGTAGAATGTAGACTCATGCGTTTCATTTTCGGCGAAAGCGGTAAACTTAATTCCGTTTGCATGAAACGGTAAAAACTCACGGTTAAACACAATATCTTTTTCGGGTTCAAAAGGAATTACTAACTCATTGTTTAAAACTAATTTGTGCGTGTTAGTGATAGACGCAATTACAATGTCAATAGTATCAGTAGGTATACGTTCTGGATCAGCACCACTTAAACCTAGCATAACGGCTAAGTCAGTAGCATGACCTTTTCCTGTTAAGGATAATGACCCATATAGGTCAACTTTTACATTAATAATGCGGTCAAAAAAGTTATCTGCTTTTAGCTCATAAATCCAGCGTTCGGCAGCACGCCAAGGTCCTAAAGTGTGAGAACTTGATGGACCTACGCCAATTTTAAGCATATCAAAAACCGAGATACATTCCATTTACGAAAACGTTATATTTTTCGCAAATATACATTTGTTATTTGTGTTACAATAAAAAAGAGAAAATATTAACTATTAATAAAGTTTATCGTCTTTTAAACGACTTTATATCAAGTAGCTCTATAACATTATTAATATCTGAATAATCAATTCTACCAACGTTATCTGCAGGAACAACTACAACTCTAAATATTTGATTATTTGTCCAAACAGGATCTAAAGTACTAAAATTAGTATCTCCTTCTAAGAAAAACCTTACATCGTTTTGAGTAAAATCAAAGTTGTAAGTTAAAGATGTATTGTCTTCAAAAGTGGTGCTTTGAGGTAACAATCGCCAGATATCTTGACCGTTATCTGTATCCCATAAAATATAAACGAGTGTCATGTCGTAAGGAAACAAATCAAAACCATATGGTTCTATAAATTCATAATTATTTTCAGCAGTAAAATCTATTGCAATTTCAAAAGCACTAGAAACAATTAATCCTCCATCTTGACCATCAAATCCAGGAGGACCTTGCGGACCTTAACAAGCAAATAAAAAAGCGACAATAACTAAGGACAATAATTTTTTCATAACTAAAATTTTAATTTTTATAAAGTTACAATTATGTTTTAAAATACTGTGTTTATTGATTATCTAAATTTAAATATGACATCGTGTCAGTAAAAATGTCTTGGCATATTAATTGACTTAATGACGTCGAATAAGTTTTTTAAAACACAACAAAAAAATAAATTATATAAAATTATGAGTAAGATTATTGGAATCGATTTAGGAACAACTAACTCTTGCGTTTCTGTAATGGAAGGTAACGAACCAGTAGTTATCCCTAACGCAGAAGGTAAGCGTACTACACCTTCTGTAATCGCTTTTGTTGAAGGCGGAGAGATAAAAGTTGGTGATCCAGCAAAACGTCAAGCAGTAACAAACCCAACAAAAACTGTTTATTCTATTAAACGTTTTATGGGTAATAAATATTCTGAGTCTAAAAACGAAGCAGAACGTGTACCATATAAAGTAGTAAAAGGTGATAACGATACACCTCGTGTAGATATTGATGGTCGTTTATATACGCCACAAGAATTATCTGCAATGGTACTTCAAAAAATGAAAAAAACAGCTGAAGACTACTTAGGACAAGACGTAAGTGAAGCAGTAATTACTGTGCCAGCTTACTTTAATGATAGCCAACGTCAAGCAACAAAAGAAGCAGGAGAAATTGCTGGTCTTAAAGTTAGACGTATCATTAACGAGCCTACAGCAGCAGCTTTAGCTTATGGATTAGACAAAAAAGGAACAGATCAAAAAATTGTAGTATTTGACTTTGGTGGTGGTACACATGACGTATCTATCTTAGAATTAGGAGATGGCGTTTTTGAAGTATTATCTACAGACGGAGATACACATTTAGGTGGTGATGATGTAGATGAAAAAATTATTAACTGGTTAGCAGACGAGTTTCAAGCTGAAGAAAACATGGACTTACGTAAAGATCCAATGTCTTTACAACGTTTAAAAGAAGCTTCAGAAAAAGCTAAGATAGAGTTATCATCTTCTGAGCAAACTGAAATCAACTTACCATATATCACAGCTACAGCAAGCGGACCAAAACACTTAGTGCGTACATTAACACGTAGTAAATTTGAGCAATTAATAGACGATTTAGTAAAACGTACTATAGAGCCATGTGAGTCAGCATTAAAGTCTGCAGGATTAAGTAAAAGTGACATTGACCAAATAATCTTAGTTGGTGGATCTACACGTATTCCAGCAGTACAAAAAGCAGTAGAAAGTTTCTTTGGTAAAGCGCCAAGTAAAGGTGTAAACCCAGACGAGGTTGTATCTTTAGGAGCAGCAATACAAGGTGGTGTATTAACAGGAGATGTAAAAGATGTATTATTATTAGATGTAACACCATTATCATTAGGTATCGAGACTATGGGTAACGTATTTACTAAGTTAATCGAAGCAAATACAACAATCCCAACAAAAAAATCTCAGGTATTTTCTACCGCAGCAGATAATCAGCCATCAGTAGAAATCCACGTATTACAAGGAGAACGTGCTATGGCGGCAGATAATAAAACGATTGGACGTTTCCATTTAGACGGAATTCCACCAGCACAAAGAGGTGTACCACAAATTGAGGTAACTTTTGATATTGATGCTAATGGTATTATTAAAGTATCTGCAACAGATAAGGCAACAGGAAAATCTCAAGATATTCGTATTGAAGCGTCTTCTGGTTTAACTGAAGACGAAATCCAAAAGATGAAAGCTGACGCTGAAGCAAATGCAGAAGCAGATAAAAAAGCAGCAGAAAGTGCTAAGAAGTTAAACGAAGCAGATTCTATGATTTTCCAAACGGAAAAACAATTAAAAGAATTTGGTGATAAATTATCAGACGTTAAGAAAAAGCCAATTGAAGATGCTTTAGAAGAACTTAAAAAAGCTTACGAAACAAAAGACTTAGCAGTAATCGAGCCAGCGTTAGAAAAAATTAACGAAGCTTGGAAAGTTGCTAGCGAAGAAATGTACAAAGCACAACAAGAAGCACAAGGAGCAGCTGGTGCAACAGACGCAGGTGCAGGCGCACAAGGTCAAGCAGCAGACTCTGGTAGTGATGTTGAAGATGTTGACTTCGAAGAAGTGAAATAATTTATCATTTCTTAGTAAAACTTAGAATCTAAATAAAACTAAAAACGCAATCTTTTCGGTTGCGTTTTTGCATTTATATAACCTACATTTGTAGTAAAATTAGTAGATGACTTTTTCAGAAAAAATAAAAGCAAATTATCAACCTAAACGCCTTGCTGTAAAATTAAATGCAAAAGGCGAGCAATTTGTTGTAAAAGGTCATCCTTGGGTATTTTCTAATAGTATTGTTAAGATAAATGACGATGCAAAAACAGGTGATTTAGCTATAATCTTCAGTAAAAACAAAAACAAAGTTATTGCTTTAGGTTTGTTTGATGCTAATTCGCCTATTCGTATCAAAATTATACACAATTCTCAAGAAAAGGTTGAAGTCAATTCCGCTTTTTTTCATCATAAAATAGAAAACGCATTTGCATTAAGACAACCGTTATTGCAAACCAATACTAATAGTTATCGCTTATTGTTTGGCGAAAATGATGGATTTCCTGGGTTAATAGCAGATGTGTATGACAAAGTTTTGGTCGTTAAATTATATTCTGAAATCTGGCTACCTTACATAGAAACTATTATTCCTAGTTTACAGCAAATTTCTAAAGCAGAAACTGTAGTTGTTAGATTAAGCCGAAGTCTGGAAAATTCATCTAATCACCAATTAAAAGATGGCGATGTTATTTATGGTACTTTAGAAAATGAAGTTGTAGAATTTGTTGAACACGACGTAAAATTTTCAGCTCACGTTATTAAAGGTCACAAAACAGGTTATTTTTTAGATCATCGTGCTAATAGAAAACAAGTAGGCGAGTGGAGTAAAAACAAAACCGTATTGGATGTGTTTAGTTATGCTGGCGGATTTTCGGTACATGCATTGTATAATGGCGCAAAAGAAGTAACTAGTTTAGATATAAGTAAACAAGCGCTGGAAGTTGCTGTTCAAAACGGAAAATTAAACGATTATACAGGAATACATAAAACCATTGCAGGTGATGCTTTTGAAGCACTGAAGCAACTTATCAAAGAAAACAAAACGTTTGACGTCGTTGTTATCGATCCGCCAAGTTTTGCAAAACAAGCGTCAGAAATAGATTTAGCTAAAAAGAAATACGCACAATTAGCCCAATTAGGAGAACAACTTACTGCTAAAAATGGACTATTAGTTTTAGCGTCATGTTCTTCTAGAGTTGTTCCTCAAGCGTTTTTCGATATTAATAAACAAGTGTTGTTAGATAGTAATAGGACTTTCAATTTAATTTTAAAAACTGGACATGACATTGATCATCCAGTAACCTTTCCAGAAGGAGAATACCTAAAATGTGGTTATTATAGATTTCAAAACTAAAAAGTGTTATGCGTGCATAATATTTTTGTATATTTAGACCTTCTAAATTATAACAAAATGCAAACTAAACTTACAGAGTTACTTAATATAAAACATCCTATCATAATGGCGCCAATGTTTTTGGTGTCTAACGTTGCAATGGTTAAAGAAGCAATGAATTCTGGTATTGCTGGATGTATACCAGCATTAAACTATCGTACTTTAGAGGAATTAAGAGCAGCAATTAAAGAACTTAAAGCTAGTAAGCCTGAAGGTGGCGCATTTGGTTTTAACTTAATTGTAAACAAGTCAAACCCTAAAGCTAAAGCTCAATTAGATGTTTTATGCGAAGAAGGTTGTGATTTTATTTTAACGTCTTTAGGTAACCCAAAAGAAACTATAGAACATGCTCACAAAGTCGGTATAAAAGTGTTTTGTGATATTACCGATTTACGTTTTGCCCAAAAAGTAGAAAGTTTGGGCGCAGATGCTGTTGTTGCAGTAAATAACGAAGCTGGCGGACATAGAGGAAATATCTCACCAGAAGAATTAATTTCAACTTTAAAAAACAATTTAAATATACCTGTAATCTCTGCTGGTGGCGTTGGCTGTAAGGCAGATATTGATAAAATGTTAAGTTATGGTGCTGTTGGCGTATCAGTTGGAAGTCCGTTTATAGCCTCAGAAGAAGCTGGTGTTACAGATGAATATAAGCAAGCTTGCGTAGATTATGGCGCAAAAGATATAGTTATGACCGAGCGTATTTCGGGTACACCATGTACAGTCATTAATACACCTTATGTTAAAAAGATTGGTACAAAAGCTACTTGGATAGAAAACCTGTTAAACAAGAATAAAAAATTGAAAAAATGGGTAAAAATGATTCGTTTTTCAATAGGAATGAAAGCTACCGAAAAAGCAGCTAAAAAAGCGACTTACAAAACGGTTTGGGTTGCAGGTCCAAGTATAGAACACACAAAAGAAATCTTGCCTGTAAAAGACATTATTGCAAATTTAGTCTAAGATGAAATACTTATGCTTTATTCTAGTCTTAATAGTCTCTTGTGCAAAAAAAGAGACTATAAAAACTGGTGATGTTATTTTTAGAGAACCAATAACAAACAGTCAACTTTCTGAAGCTATAAATGAAGTCACGCAAACCAAAAAAGTGACTAATTATACGCATATGGGTATTTGTTTTATTGAAAATGATTCGGTAAAAGTCATTCATTCAGATGCAGATTTAGGTGTTGTAATTCAACCGTTACAAGTGTTTTTACAACCAGAAGATTCTACAACTTATTTTGCAGATGTTTACCGTATAAATCAGCTTGAATCTTCTCAAGCTTTAAAAGTTATTAGTAACGCAAAAGCATTGGTTGGTCAGCCTTATAATACCACTTATATTTTTGAAGATGAAGGTTATTATTGTTCAGAATTTGTCTACGAAGCCTTCAAAGATCATCAAGTGTTTCAATTAGAACCAATGACGTTTAAAGATCCAAAAACTAATCAGTTTCACGAAGGTTGGATTAGTCATTACAAAGCAT
The DNA here is from genome assembly GCF_014191595.1 of Mesoflavibacter zeaxanthinifaciens subsp. sabulilitoris. Lineage (NCBI taxonomy): Bacteria > Pseudomonadati > Bacteroidota > Flavobacteriia > Flavobacteriales > Flavobacteriaceae > Mesoflavibacter > Mesoflavibacter zeaxanthinifaciens. Next base: position 305,280 of record NZ_JACHWV010000001.1, read on the forward strand.
TAAATATCGAAATTCCCGAAGGTAAGTTAGGTTGTAATCCTAACGGGATGGCTAATAACAAAAACCTAACTTTAGTAAAAAGCTTTAGAAATTAGTTAATAAAATATTAATCTCTGAAATTGATTTTTGAAGGTTTTTTAAGTTTTGTAACTTGTAGAAAACCAACTTAAATCTTAATGAAACGAATTTTATATTTTTTTATAATTCTGTTAATAATAGCTTTAGGCCTGTTATACTGGTCAACTTCTTCTACAGACCAAGTTTTCAAAAAGGCAGAATTAATTAATATTAAAAACATCAATTCGGTAGATTTTAAAACTAAAGATTCTGTGTTAGTTGCAGCAAGTGATTTGTATCAAGCAGATGAGGTTAAAAAACTAATGCAAGGCGAGCAATACCGTAAGGCTTGGTCAACACCAGTAAAAGTGCCAGTTATGTATTTAGATACTTTATTTGGTGGCGTCACTATTGAAAAAGAAGGTGGCGGAAAACAAACCCATTCTTTAAAATTAAAAACCAAAAATGATATCGAATTAACGTTACGTAGCGTTAATAAAGATCCAGAAGCTTTAATCCCAGAATTTGCAAAAACTTTAGGTTTAGAAAATATTGTGGTAGATGGCATTTCTGCACAACATCCTTACGCAGCTATTTTGGTGGCTAAATTAGCAGATTACGCCAAAGTACATCACACAAGACCTAAATTAGTCTTTGTACCAAAACAGAAAACATTAAAAAACTACAATGACAAATACGGAAATAGATTGTTTCTTTTAGAATATGAAACCGAAAGCAAAACCAATTGGACTAAAGAAAATAATGTAATTGAAATATTAGATACAGACGATTTACAAGAGCTAAAATTAGAGCAACCAGAACAGCTTAGTATAGATAAAAAAGCTTTGATTCGCGTCCGTCTTTTTGATTTATTAATTGGCGATTGGGACAGACATACCAAACAATGGGGCTGGATTGTAAAACAAGAAAAAAAAGTGCTAAAAGCTATTCCAATTGCAGGAGATAGGGATAATGCTTTTTTTAGTGTAGATGGCGTTTTACCAACCATACTTTCAGATAAAAATGTAGTTCCAGAATTAAGACCATTTACATCAGAAATAGATTTTATGCCAGGATTAGTCTATCCTTTTGATCAATATTTTCTTATAAATACGTCCGAAGAATTATTTGTCGAGCAAGCAAAACAGCTTCAAAAATTATTAACCGATGAGGTTTTAGAACAATCGTTGTCTGTTTGGCCAAAACAAATAGCAGAAATAGATGGAGAAGAAATCATCTCGAAAATAAAATCAAGACGTGACCATTTAATAGAATATGCCAAGCAATTTAAAGTAGAAATTGATAAAAAAGGTGTAGTAAATCAACCGTTAAAAGGTTCGGAAGACATTAATTTGCCTGAAAAATTATTACAGTGTTTTGAGTGTAATAATTAAAATTCTTCTAAAATAGTTAGTAAATTTACAGCTCAAAATTATAACAATGCAATACACAAAAGAAGAAGTGCTAGCACAAGCCAATAAAGCTAGTAAAAATACATTAATGGAAACTTTAGAAATAGAAATGGTAGATTTTGGACCAGATTTTTTAGTTGCCAGAATGCCAGTTACTTCAAAGGTACATCAACCTGATGGTGTGTTACATGGTGGCGCAACAGCAGCACTAGCAGAAAGTGTAGGTAGTTTTGCATCGGTTATTTTTACAGACTCTAATTTAATGGTTAGAGGCTTAGAAATTACTGCAAATCACGTGAAAAGTATTAGAGAAGGATTTGTATTTGCAAAAGCAACATTTTTACACAAAGGTCGTACCACGCAATTGTTGGATATTAGAGTTACCGATCAAGATGAAAACCTAATATCTATCTGTAAATTGTCAACTATTTCTTTACCAAAAAAGAAGTAATTAATGCAGCAATCGTTTTTCAATCAATTACAAAATCGTTTAGAAAATCAGTTACCATTTGTAGCGTATCGTAAGCCAAATGAGACTAGCGTTTATGCTATTTTACAAAAGAATGATGCTTTAAATTATTGTCAAGATTTTACTAATTCTGGTTTTGTGTTTTCACCTTTTGAAAATATTGAAAACGCCATTATTTTTCCTTTAAATCAAAGTGAAATTATTGAATTTAAAGATGAAATAATTTTAGATGAAACTGAACATTCTCAATCAAATTTCAATTTAGAAAATAGAGAAAAAGCAAAGCAATTTCACGTTAATTTAGTTGAAAATGCTGTAAATGCAATTAAAAACGAAAGTTTTAAAAAAGTAGTCGTTTCCAGAGTTGAACAATCGCCATTTAATAGTTCAGAAACTATTTTGCTATTTAAAAGATTGCTAAATAATTACAAGACCGCAATGGTGTATTGTTGGTACCATCCAAAAGTAGGTTTGTGGTTAGGAGCAACACCAGAAACGTTATTAAAAATTGAAGGTAACCGATTGCAAACAATGTCGTTAGCAGGTACACAACCGTATGTAAATACAACAGATGTAACTTGGCAAAATAAAGAAATTGAAGAGCAGCAATTTGTGACCGATTTTATTGTAGATAGCCTTAAACCATTGATAAATACAGTAAGTACTACAAAACGACAAACTATAAAAGCTGGTCAATTACTACACTTACAAACAAAAATTTCGGCAGTTTTTGATAAAGCTAATTTCAACTTCAAAAATGTTTTAAAAGCGTTGCATCCTACGCCAGCAGTTTGCGGATTACCAAAAGCGACAGCAAAAGATTTCATTTTAAAAAATGAAAATTATAATCGTGAGTTTTATACCGGTTTTTTAGGCGAACTTAATTTTACTCAAACAAAATCAAGAAATACCAACCGTAAAAATGTAGAAAATAATGCCTACCAAAGCATTAAAACTGTCACTAATTTATTTGTTAATTTACGTTGTCTTCAAATAAAAAATAATCAAGCATTAATCTACGTTGGTGGCGGAATTACAAAAGATTCTAACCCAGAAAAAGAATGGGAAGAAACCGTTGCTAAAAGCTTAACCATAAAAAGCTTACTTTAGGCTAGATTTCTTTTAAAATCAAATTCATTTAGACTTAAAAATTGCGTATTTTTGTAAGTAGAATGAAGTACCCAAAAATTCCTTTAGCACAGACCGTTGTTCAGCTTTGTAAAGTTAAACAGATTCAACATATTATTTTATCACCAGGTAGTCGTAATGCGCCGTTAACCATAGGTTTTACGCATGACGATTATTTTAAATGTTACAGTATTGTAGACGAGCGTTGTGCGGCATTTTTTGCTCTTGGTATTGCACAACAAATTAAAGCGCCAGTTGCAGTTGTTTGTACGTCTGGTAGTGCTTTGCTAAATTATTATCCAGCAGTTTCAGAAGCGTTTTACAGTCATATTCCTTTAGTGGTTTTAAGTGCCGATCGACCAAAATATTTGGTTGGTATTGGTGACGGACAGACGATTAATCAAGAAGATGTCTATAAAAATCACATTTTATATTCGGCAAATTTGAAGTTAGATTTAGACGAAAAAAAATCTAAAAAACAAGACGATTTACCGATAATGAAAAACATTGAAAATAGATTAGAGTCTTTTTTAGGTTTACAGCAGAATATTCAAGACTATAATGAAGCCGAAATTAATATAGCCATTAATATTGCTTTAGAAAATGAAGGTCCAGTACACATTAATATTCCTTTTGAAGAGCCACTTTATGATAGAGTAGAAGCACTTTCGGTTAATCCAAAAGTGATACAACTTAATGTTGAAGATGAAATTGAAAGTGATTACCAAACATATGCTGAAATTTGGAATAAAGCAGATCGAAAACTGGTTTTAGTAGGTGTTTTAAGCCCAAATTCTGTAGAGCAAAAATTTATCAATCAATTGGCAGAAGATGATAGTGTTTTGATTATGACAGAAACTACATCAAACCTTCATCATCCTAAAATAGTGCCAAGTATTGATAAATTAATAGCTGCGTTGACACCTGAAGAGTTTCAAGTTTTAAAACCTGAAATTGTATTAACATTTGGAGGTTTAATAGTTTCAAAAAAAATAAAACGCTTTTTAAGAGATTATCAACCAAAACACCATTGGCATGTTGGTAAAAATAAAGCTAACGATACATTTTTTGTTCTAGATAAAGTCTTTAAACAAAATATAAATTCATTTTTTAATGCTTTTTTACCATTAACTATTGCTAATCAAAGTAAATATGCTTCATTTTGGTTATCACAATTAGAAAATCGTAGAAAAAATCATATTGATTACTTAAATAAAATAGAATTTACAGATTTTAAAGCATTTCATTCTATTTTAAATACTGTACCAAATAATTGGCAACTTCAAGTAAGTAACAGCTCTACAATTAGATATTTACAGTTATTTGATGTCAATCCTACTTTAGAAGTATTTTGTAATAGAGGAACAAGTGGTATAGACGGTAGTACAAGTACAGCAATTGGAGCAGCGATAGGTAATACAAAACCAACACTTTTTATTACAGGAGATTTATCTTTCTTTTATGATAGTAATGCCTTGTGGAACAACTACATCCCAAAAAACTTCAGGATTATTGTTATAAATAATGAAGGTGGTGGAATTTTTAGAATTCTTCCAGGTCATAAAAACACTGCTAATTTTGATTATTATTTTGAAACCAAACATCATTTAACAGCAGAACATCTTTGTAAAATGTACAATTTTGAATATGAAAGAACTAAAGATGAATTTGAGTTAAATGAAGCTTTATCAAAATTTTATGAACCATCAAACAAACCAAAGTTGTTAGAAATTTTTACACCATCTACCCAAAATGATGATGTTTTACTTAATTACTTTAAAGCTGTAAAATAATTTTATCGTAAAAAAACACCTTTTATCGTATTTGTTATATTTATTAATAGTAAGTAATTATAGTAAATCAAAAAATTGTACCTTTAAAGTAGCTAAAAACATTAATCTATAAAAAGTTATTATTATGAGTAAACGCGATGAATTAATTACTAAATATGCAGCAGATTTAAAAGATAAATGTGGTGTAAATCCTGATATGGATTTGTTAACAAAAGTAACGATAGGTTGCGGACCATCAATTTACAATGCAGATGCAGCAACTGTTTCAGGATCTGATCAATCAGAATTAGATACAGTAAAAAACAATTTTTTAATTAAAAAATTAGGTTTAAATGATGGGCCAGAATTAGATAAAGCAATAGATGCTGTTATGGAAACTTACGGTAAATCTAACAGAAATAAATATAGAGCTGTTGTATACTATTTATTAACTAAACATTTTAATAAAGAATCTGTATATTAATAGATAAAAAATATTAAAAAAAGCGTTACACATTTCTGTAACGCTTTTTTTATATGCTTACATTTGCAAAATGATACAAATAGGAGAATATAATACACTTGAAATTTTAAGAGACACACAACCAGGATTATTTCTTGGTGATAGTGAAGGTAACGAAGTATTGTTGCCAAACAGATACGTACCAGAACATTTTGAAATAGGAGATAAGATTGAAGTATTTGTTTATCTAGATAATGAAGAACGTATCATAGCAACAACAACAAAACCTTACATTAAAAACGGAGAGTTTGCAATGCTACGTTGTAATGAGGTTTCTAAATATGGTGCTTTTTTAGACTTTGGTTTAGTAAAAGAATTATTCTGTCCGTTTAAAGAGCAAGCTTTCCCGATGAAAAAAGGAGGTTGGTATTTAGTAAGGTGTTATATAGATGAAAAAACAGAACGTCTAGTAGCTTCAAGTAAAACCAATAGATTTCTAGATAATACTAATCTAACCGTAGAACAGTTTGAAGAAGTAGATTTAATAGCATCACATCCAAGTGATATTGGTATGAATGTTATTGTAAATAATATACACTCAGGATTAATTTATAAAGACAATATTTATCAAGATATAAGTGTTGGAGACAAGCTAAAAGGAATAGTTAAAAAAATTAGACCAGGTAATAAATTAGATATAACTCTAGGTCAAATAGGTTACAGAAGTATAGAGCCTAATGCAGATAAAATCTTAGAAGAATTAAAAGATAACTCTGGTTTTTTACCTTATAATGATAAATCTAGTCCAGAAGATATTAAGGATGCTTTAGAGATGAGTAAAAAAAGCTTCAAAAAGGCAATAGGTACACTTTATAAACAAAAATTAATATTAATTAAAGAAGATGGTATACACCTTAACCAACATTAAACTGTCTATACTTACTTTGATTTCTTAATCTACACCAATTTATAGCTTCATATAAATCATTAAATCTTTCCATCTTAAACCTAAAGAAAAATTTTTCCATTAAAGCACTTTGCCAACTACTTTCAAATTCTGTAACTATAGCATAACCATTTAATTTTAAATTTCCTTTTTGAAATTTTAACCAATCTTGTGGTTTAACAGAGTATTTGTTAACTCTATTAGATATGTAACAAATCTGTTTTCCAGAAGGATAATGTTTTAAAGCTTCATGTATAATTTCTTGGGCTTCGTCCCATGTATAGGTAACACCTTCATTAATTTCAGAAATTATAATTCCGTCTAAAAAATAAAAGATACCACTATCAGATACATAAACATCTTTTATTTGATTGGCTAAGTTTGTGTTTTCAACTTTCATAAAAATTAATAGCGTTAAATTTCTTATAGTTCAAAAATATTTCATTGGTAAATGAAACCATAAATTCAGGGTCAATTAAAATAAACTTTCGATAAAATTCACTTTTATAACGACAAACAAAAATAAAATGAAGAATAAATTATGTGTCTGTAACTGTTTGAAAATTAGTTTTTTTAACACCTAAAACGTTTTAGATTTGTAAGAATTAAGCAAATTACTTACAAGTTATTTCTTGGTAAAACACACTAAAATTATATAATTACTTATTTTTACATTATAAAAAATAACATCATGAGCCAAATTAATTGGGAAACAGCCAAAGAATATCAAGATATAACTTATAGAAAATGTAATGGTGTTGCACGTATTGCATTTAACAGACCAGATGTACGTAATGCGTTTAGACCACAAACAACAAAAGAATTATACGATGCTTTTTATGATGCAAATGAAGACACATCAATAGGTGTAGTTCTTTTATCTGCAGAAGGACCATCTTCTAAAGATGGAATTTATAGTTTTTGCTCTGGTGGCGATCAAAAAGCTAGAGGACATCAAGGTTATGTTGGAGAAGATGGTTACCATAGGTTAAATATTTTAGAGGTACAACGTTTAATTAGATTTATGCCAAAAGCTGTAATAGCTGTTGTACCAGGTTGGGCAGTTGGTGGCGGACACAGTTTACACGTGGTTTGCGATCTAACTTTAGCAAGTAAAGAACATGCCATTTTTAAACAAACCGATGCTGATGTAACTAGTTTTGATGGTGGTTATGGATCTGCATATTTGGCAAAAATGGTAGGACAAAAAAAAGCACGCGAAATTTTCTTTTTAGGAAGAAATTATTCTGCCCAAGAAGCGTATGAAATGGGAATGGTAAATGCAGTTATACCACATGCAGATTTAGAAGACACTGCTTACGAATGGGCACAAGAAATTTTAGCTAAATCACCAACATCTATCAAAATGCTAAAGTTTGCAATGAATTTAACAGACGATGGTATGGTTGGACAACAAGTTTTTGCAGGTGAAGCTACACGTTTAGCTTATATGACTGACGAAGCAAAAGAAGGTCGTGATGCCTTTTTAGAAAAACGTAAGCCTAATTTTCCTAAAAAATGGATTCCTTAAGATGAAAAACACTTTAAAATGGATATCTGCAATGCGCTTGCGTACGCTACCATTATCAATATCAGGAATAATTATAGCGTCTTGTTTTGCAGAATATAATGGTGTTTTTGATATAAAAATATTTGTATTAGCTATTTTAACAACACTTAGTTATCAAATCCTATCCAATTTAGCTAACGATTATGGAGATGGTGTAAAAGGCACTGATAATGATGATCGTATTGGACCACAAAGAGCATTACAAAGCGGTGCTATCACTAAGGAAGAAATGTTTAATGCAATAAGAATAAACATATTAATATCTATAGTTTTAACTGTGGGATTGGTCTATTATTCTTTTGGATCGGATAATCTTCTATTAGCTTTACTTTTTTTTGGTTTAGCAGGACTGGCAGTTAGAGCTGCTGTTAAATATACTGTTGGTAAGTCAGCGTATGGCTATCGAGGAAAAGGAGATATTTACGTATTTATATTTTTTGGTTTAGTAAGTGTTATAGGTTGTTATGTGCTTTATGCTAAGCAGATAGACCATGTAGTAATTTTACCAGCTATTAGTGTTGGTATGTTAAGTACAGCAGTATTAAATCTTAATAATATGAGAGATATAATCTCTGATACAAAATCAAATAAAATTACATTAGCGGTCAAATTAGGTAAAGAAAAAGCAAAAAACTACCATTACTTTTTAGTTGGAGGCGCTATGATTTGTGCTCTTGTTTTTAGTGTTTTATATTATACTTTTTCTCCTTTTAGTTTATTATTTATCATTTCTTACATACCATTACTTATACATTTATCTAAGGTTAAAAAAGTATCAAATCCAAAAGATTTTGATCCTGAATTAAAAAAACTAGCTTTATCTACTGTATTATTTAGTGTACTTTTAGGTGTAGGTTATTTGTTGTAAATTTTTTTATATGAAACTATTTAAACTTATCGTTTTATCTTTATTGCTTTCTAGTTGCCAGTATAACCAGTCAGTAAATAAAGACTTTAGCACTGATACTTACACTAGAGGAAAAGGTCTTGCTTGTAACAATGTTTATATGACTATTAATGATGTAGAGGATAACAGAAATGAAATTATTTACGGAGAAAAAATAAAGTTTGTTTTTGATAATATATCAGGATTTAAAGTGGTCGAAGAGAAAGCATATCCTGCAATGTCAATTTATGTTGTTAAAAACCAAAAAGATACGGTTTTAAATATTCCAAATACGATTAAAGATATATCAGTTAATGGTACAGACTTAAAACCATTGCAATTACAAGCTCATATAACTGCAGGATTACCTTATTCTAAAAATGAGACATATAAAGTTTTTGTAGATATATGGGATACAAAAGGTAATGGCACTTATAATCTAGAAATGCCTTTTACGGTTAAAGAAAATGACCTTTTAAGAGTAAAGACTGAAGGGCTAGAATATTCTAATGTTTATTTATGGGACCAAAGCAAAGAGCAAGTATTGACAAGCAAAGATAATTTTAAATTTGGTAAAGAGTATTTATTATTTATTGAAGGTTTAGATGGATTATCAGTTAAGGACAGTCTTGTATATCCAATGTTTTCTTTAGATATTATTGATAATGATAAAGAGGAAATCTTATCAAGCAGTAATTTGTTTAATGTTAGTGAAACTAAAGGAGTATCGTACAATGATATAAAAGAAAAATTTTATGTAAATTTTAGTTTTACAGAAGGTTACTTGTCTAATCCTTGTAAATTAAAATCTGTTGTTAAAGATTTATATTCAGAAAATGAAATAAGAATTTTAACAGAAATTAATATAGAAACTCAAGAATAGCTATTTACCTGACATCACTTTTAATAACTAAACGATGTAATAGTTTAGGAAAAAATCGTTTTAAATAAACTCCAAAAATTTCCTTTTTACCAATATATACTTCAAATTTTTCCTTTTGTATGGCTTTAATCATACGTTTACTAAATTCAGAAACTGTTAATCCTTTTTCAGTTGCTTGATCTTGTTTATTTTGTAAACTTCCATCACCTATTAAAGCATTTTTTGCAATATTAGTATTGACAAAACCAGGACAAACAATAGTTACTTTTATATTGTCTTTTTGATGTTCCATACGTAAAGCATCAAAAAAACCGTGTAAAGCATGTTTTGCGCCACAATATCCAGATCTGTAAGGAGAACTAAATTTACCCATCAGACTTGTAACCACTACAAAATGCCCATTTTTATTTTTGATAAAATGTGGTAGTAAAGCTTTACTTAAAGCAACAGTACCTAAATAATCAACGTCTATCAATTTTTTGTCTACACTAATATCTGTATCCACAATTAATGATCGTTGACTAATACCACCATTATTAATTAAAATATCAATATTTCCAAAGCAGTTAACTGCGGTTTCAACAACAGCTTTTATGTTATTAATTTCAGCTAAATTAAAAGGAATAACAGCTACATTTTCAGGCGTTTTACAGGTTAGTTTTATAGCTTCTAATTTGGCTTTATTTCTTGCAGAAATAATTAACTTACAATCCATATTAGATAAATGTTCAACAAGACCTTTTCCTATTCCACTAGAGGCACCAGTTATCCAAACAACTTTATTGTTGAAGTTCATTTTGTCTATTTTTTAACCATTCATTTCTTAAATCATCGCTTAGTTTTCCTGTACCATCGTGTTTCCAACCTGGTGGTTTTATTAGATAATTAATTCTATTTTTTAAAGAAATTTTATGTTTAAAAGTATCTTTAAACATAAAAAACCATTCTATAAAAGCAACTTTTACAGGATTATAAGTTTTAATGTTGCTAACTAATCCATAGATCACCTTTTCTTCATCTAATTCTTGTTGAAATGTTCCAAAAAGTTTATCCCAAATAATTAAAATACCAGCATGGTTTCTGTCTAAATAAATAGGATTGCTTCCATGATGTACTCTATGATGCGATGGCGTATTAAATATAGCTTCAAACCATTTAGGCATTTTGTTAATAGCTTCTGTATGTATCCAAAATTGATACAGTAAACTTATTGACATTTGAAGTAAAATCATACCAGGATGAAATCCAACTAGAGGTAACCATAACCAAAAAATAAAGGTGTAAAAACCACCAGACCACGTTTGCCTTAAAGCTGTACTTAGGTTATAATGTTGAGAAGAATGATGAACAACATGCGAAGCCCAAAATAAACGACATTGATGTGATATACGATGAAACCAATAATAACTAAAATCGTCAGCAAAAAAGATTAAAACAAAACTCCACCAAGTAACAGGAATCGTAAAAAGCCTAAAGTTATCATACACAAAATAAAAAGCAGCAATAACAATAGCTTTGCTTATAAAACCAAGTAAGACATTGCCAATGCCCATACTTAAAGACGTTACAGAGTCTTTAGTTTGGTAAGATTTTAAATTTAATCTAACAGTATAGACCACTTCTACAACCATAGCTATTATAAAAAAAGGAATAGCATATAGTATGATATTGGGAAATTGATGCATTATAATTTGGGTTATATATGCACTAAAAATACAAAAATAATTACCTATTTTTGAAACTAACTTTATGAAAGCAACCTACAAAAAACATATTTTAAATTTTAAAGTGCCTAGTAGTACATCTAGAGGTATTTTAAAAACCAAAGAAACTTGGTTTATAATTATAGAAAATCATGGTAAAAAAGGTATTGGAGAATGTGGAATTTTAAGAGGCTTAAGTGCAGACGATAGACCAGATTACGAAGCACAATTACAATACACTTGCAATAATATTGAAAAAGGTTTAGATGTTCTTTATTCTGAAAACGAAGAATTTCCTAGCATTCAAATTGGATTAGAAATGGCTTTTAAAAGCTTAGAAGCTAAAGACCCTTTTATCTTGTTTCCATCTAATTTTTCAAAAGGTAATGACTCTATTCCGATCAACGGATTAATTTGGATGGGAGATAAGTCCTTTATGAATCAACAAATCAAACAAAAAATAGCAGATGGTTTTGATTGTATAAAGTTGAAAATTGGCGCTATAGATTTTCAAACAGAACTTGATATTTTAAAAGGAATTAGGCAAAATTTCAGCGAAAGCGATATAGAAATAAGAGTAGATGCTAATGGCGCTTTTAGTATTGATTCTGCTTTAGAAAAACTTAAACGCCTATCTGACTATAAATTGCATTCTATTGAGCAGCCAATAAAACCAAACCAATGGGATCAAATGGCAAAACTTTGTGAAAAAACGCCTTTGGCGATAGCTTTAGATGAAGAATTAATAGGTGTTTTTAATGAAGAAAATAAGCAAGAATTATTAAGCACTATCAATCCACAATATATCATCTTAAAACCAAGTTTTATAGGTGGTTTTAAAGGCAGTGATACTTGGATTAGTCTTGCCGAAAAACAAAATATTGGTTGGTGGATTACTAGTGCTTTAGAAAGTAACGTTGGACTTAACGGTATTGCACAATACACGTATTTAAAAGGTGTCACAATGCCACAAGGTTTAGGGACAGGTAGCTTATTTACCAACAATATTTCTTCACCATTAACAGTAAAAAATGGTACATTGCAATACAATACAAATTTAAATTGGGACTTTAATTTTTAACCTATGGATTATATAAAACAAGCTTTTTACGCTAAGCATGATGTATGGCGTTATATTGTTGGATTATTAATAATATTAGTTGCTTGGCAGTTTGTTGGCGCTATACCTTTAATGATTGCTTTAGTATTAGCAGTCGTTAAACAAGGAGGCAATTTAAATAATACGCCAACAGATATAGCAGGGTTGGTAGATCTTTTAGGTCAAAATAGCTTTTTGGTATTAATGTTAATCTCGTTTTTAATTGGTCTTATAAGTTTATTTTTAGTTGTTAAATTTATTCATAATCAATCCTTTACTTCATTAACAACAGCTAGAGCAAAAGTAGATTGGAAGCGTGTATTCTTTTCGTTTTTCTTTTGGGGAATTATATCATCTGCTATGGTGGTTTTAGACTATCAATTAACACCAGAAGATTACGTGTGGAATTTCGATTTACAAAAATTCTTAGTTTTAGCAGTTATCGGTATCGTGTTGCTACCATTTCAAACCAGTTTTGAAGAATATTTATTTAGAGGTTATTTGATGCAAGGTATTGGTGTTATTGCAAGAAATAGATGGTTACCACTTGTAATTACTTCAGTAATTTTCGGCGTCATGCACATTGCAAATCCAGAAGTAGAAAAACTAGGTTATGTTATTATGGTATATTATATAGGTACGGGTTTTTTCTTAGGAATCATAACTTTAATGGACGAAGGTATGGAGCTTGCACTTGGTTTTCACGCAGCAAATAACTTGTTTACAGCATTACTGGTAACTGCAGATTGGACAGCTTTACAAACAGATTCTATTTTAAAAGACATTTCAGAACCTGGTGAAATGGCTTTAGGAGAAATCTTTGTTCCGGTGTTTATAGTGTTCCCAATTCTATTATTTATTTTTTCTAAAATGTATAAATGGAATAACTGGAATGATAGATTATTTGGTAAAGTTGAAGCTCCAGAATTAGATATAACTACAGATATTGGCAATGACACCAACGTATAAAAACATTCATAATCGTTTTAAGTTAAACGGTACACATTACAATTTTGAAGATTTAAAAGAAGTCGCTTATAGTTTTATTAAAGAAGGCTTAGATTTTGAAAAGCAAATAGGAGACTTTTTAAATCATTGGCAAGATGATAGCGAGTTTATCGATGTAAAAACTTCAGGATCTACAGGTCAGCCAAAAACCATTAGTTTAAGTAAACAAGCTATGGTAAATTCTGCAATAGCTACAGGAGATTATTTTGGGTTAGAACCAGGTAATACAGCCTTAATGTGTCTTCCTGCAAATTATATAGCAGGAAAAATGATGTTAGTCCGTGCACTAATTTTAGGTTTAGAAATTGAAGTAATCGAACCAAAAACAAATCCAGTTTTTGATAACGAAGTGCACTACGATTTTTGTGCAATGATACCTATTCAAGTACAAAAAGCAATACAAAGATTAGATCATATTAACACGTTAATAATTGGTGGCGCTTCGGTAAATTATCAATTAAAAGAAAAGCTTCAAAATTTAAAAGTGAATGCTTATGAAACTTATGGAATGACCGAAACCATTACTCACGTTGCTGTAAAAAAGCTAAATAACTTCAATACAGATAAGGATTATAATACTGTTGAAGCGTCTTATTTTGAGACCTTACCAAATATCAAAATATCGCAAAACAAATCGCAATGTTTAGTTATTGATGCACCAAATATTTTAGAGGAAACAATAGAAACAAACGATGTTGTAAAATTACATTCTGCAACTAGCTTTGAATGGTTAGGACGTAAAGATAATGTGATTAATTCTGGTGGAGTAAAACTGTTTCCAGAACAAATTGAAGCCAAATTACAGCCTCAAATAGCTTCACGATTTTTTATTTCAAAAGAAAATAATGATAAGTTTGGAGAGCAAGTTATACTTGTTGTAGAAGATAAAGATTTCAACTTAAAATCTTCAGATTTAAAAGATTTATCTAAGTTAGAAGTGCCTAAAAATATCTACACTGTAGATAAATTTATAGAAACATCTTCAGGAAAAGTAAACAGAGGTAAAACATTACAACTACTTCAAAAGTAGACTTCACTCAACAAAAAATACACTTTACTCAATAGTAGTTTTATAAGTATTGGTTTGATTATAGTTTAGTTATAAACTTTAAAACCAAGGATTATGAAAACAATTCTATCATTAGTATTATTTCTGTTTTTAACGGTCATTAATGCACAAGAAACAACGCTCACAACTAAATCTTTAAAACTTGATAATCTAATTTCATTTGTAGCAGACAATTTTCCTTTGCAATCAGAAAATAATAACGAAGATGACGAAGTTTATGAAGAAGAAGTAACTCAATTAAACTATCAAGTTACTTTTTTATTAGAAACAACAATTTCAAATTTTTCTGATGAAGATGAAATTATATTAAAGCAAGCCTTTAAATTTTTATCAAATAGATTAAGTAAAGAAGATAAGCTTTCAATAGTCGTTTATTCTGGTCAAAACGGATTATTATTAGACAACCAATCACCAAAATCACTTAAAAAAATTCTTCATGCATTAAGTGATGTAAAAAAGAATATCATCGAAGAGTATGATGATGGAATTGAAGACGCTTATTCTCATGCAAACTCAAATTTCAACACAGAATCTCATAATATTTTAGTTATGGTAAGAAATCCAGATGCTAAAGTAGAAACTAGTGAAACAGAAGAAATTGTTGAAACCTTAAAAGCAAACGGAGCAAAAACTAAGGATAATAGTATCGTGCTTTTAACAGCTATTTCATTACTACCAGAATTAATCGAAGTTATTAAAAAATAAAACCATCAATTATGAAACTATTTTTAAAATCAATTTTAGTACTTTTTACAATAGTACAAATACAAGCACAAGAAAAAGTAATAAGCGGTGTTGTCTCTGATGAGAATGGGTTACCATTACCATCTGCAACCGTTTTAGTTAAAGGAACATCAAATGGCATTCAAACCGATTTTGACGGAAAATACACTATAAAAGCACAACTTGGAGATTTATTAGTATTTAGTTACGTTGGTTACAATACAAAAGAAGTTACAGTAGGATCTTCTAATACAATAAATGTTAGTATGGTACCAGATAATAATTTAGACGAAGTTATCGTAGTTGGTTATGGTACAACTAGACATCGTGTAAAAAAAGAAAGAATAAAAAATGCTAGTCAATTAGTTAGTAACAAACAGCAAGAATCTTCTAATGTCACTCAAGCTTTAACGGGACAAGTGGCAGGTGTAGCTGTAATAAATTCTTCTGGACAACCTGGTAATACAGCTAATATTAGAATTAGAGGCTATAATTCAATTAATGATAACGAACCTTTATACATAATTGACGGAAAAATTTCTAGCAAAGACGATTTAAATACTATTAAAGCAAGAAAAGTATCAGAAGTTAAAGTTGCTAAAAATTTTGTTGGACAAGCACTTTATGGAGACAAGGGAAAATACGGAGTGGTTTTTGTAAAAACTAAAAATAGCAATTATGTACTACCAGATATAGAAAGTATTGAAAACGAATCTTACACAAAAATTCACGAGAACAAGTTTAAAACTGTAAGTGCTTCGCCATTATCAACATTTTCAATAGATGTAGATAAAGCAGGTTATAGCAATGTAAGACGCTTAATTAATAACGGTCAATTTGTACCAGCAAATGCTGTGAAAATTGAAGAAATGGTTAATTATTTCAATTATAATTATCCGCAACCAAAAGACGAGCATCCATTTTCTATCCATACAGAAGTCGCAAAAACACCATGGAATCAAGACACAAAATTGGTTAAAATTGGATTACAAGGTAAAATTTATGAAAATGAAAATTTACCAGCAGCCAATCTTACATTTTTAATTGATGTATCTGGTTCTATGGGAAGTCCAAATAAGCTAGGATTATTAAAACAAGCATTTAAATTATTAGTAAATCAGCTTAGAGAAAAAGACAAAGTATCTATCGTGGTTTATGCTGGAGCAGCAGGAGTTGTTTTAAAACCAACATCTGGTAAACATAAAGATAAAATTATTGAGGCTTTAGATAATTTAGAATCCGGCGGTTCTACAGCTGGTGGCGCAGGTATACAATTAGCATACAAATTAGCACAAGAAAACTTTAATAAAAAAGGCAATAACAGAGTGATTTTAGCAACCGATGGTGATTTCAATGTTGGCGCATCTTCAGATCAAGATATGGAAGATTTAATTACTGAAAAACGTAAATCTGGCGTATTTCTTTCGGTTTTAGGTTTTGGTTATGGAAATTACAAAGATTCTAAATTAGAAACTTTAGCCGATAAAGGTAACGGTAATCACGCTTACATAGATACAATGCAAGAAGCTAGACGTATTTTTGAAAGTGAATTTGGCGGAACGTTATTTACCATTGCAAAAGATGTAAAATTACAAGTAGAATTTAATCCAAATAAAGTACAAGCCTACCGATTAATTGGTTACGAAAATAGATTATTAGCAGACGAAGATTTTATTGATGATACTAAAGATGCTGGCGAATTAGGTGCAGGACATACCGTAACAGCACTTTATGAAGTGATTCCTGTTGGTGTAAAAAGCGAATTTATTAAAGATGAAATAGATTTAAAATACACAGACAAAAAAGCAAATAACAATTATTCTGATGAGTTGTTTACAGTAAAATTCAGATACAAAAAACCAGACGAAGATACGAGCATAGAAATGGTTCATGTTCAAAAAGATGAAACAACAGAAGCTTCCGAAAACATGAATTTTGCTAGCGCAGTTGCTTTATTTGGTATGCAATTAAGACAATCTCAGTTTTATAATAACGCATCTCAAGATTTAGTGATACAATTAGCAGAAAAGGGAAGAGGAGAAGATAAAAACGGTTATCGTGCAGAATTTATTAGACTCGCAAAAACACAAACATTTTAATTAATTGTTAATGAATTTAGAACTAGATTGTATTTTTAATTTTTAATCATTTATTTTTACGGTCTAACTTAAAATACAATCTATGAGTTCTAAATTTTACGATTTTAAAAACTTAAAAGGAGATTTAACTGGCGGATTAGTAGCTGGTGTAGTTGCTTTACCTTTAGCATTAGCATTTGGTGTACAATCTGGTTTAGGTGCAATTGCAGGACTTTATGGCGCAATAGCGGTTGGTGTTTTTGCTGCTATTTTTGGTGGTACAGCAACACAAGCAAGTGGACCAACTGGTCCAATGACGGTTGTTTCTGCAGCATTAGTTGCTGCTTCCATAGAAATTACCGGTAGTTTGGAAGCTGCAATGCCAATCATAATTCTTACGTTTTTATTAGGTGGAATTTTTCAGATTGTTTTTGGATTTTTAAATATTGCAGGTTACGTTAAATACTTTCCATATCCTGTAGTTTCTGGATTTATGAGTGGCGTAGGATTAATAATAATTATCCTTCAGTTGTTCCCATTTGTAGGTTTAAGTTCGGCTAAATCTACATGGTTAGTCATGCAGGATTTACCTAGATTGTTTTCTGATTTTAATTGGCAAGCTTTAGTGTTAGGTGTCATAACAATTATTGTTTATTTTGTTTTTCCGTATATAACAAAAGCGATTCCTAGTGCTTTGGTTGCTTTAATTTTTTCATCTGTATTATCATTTTTGTTAAAATGGGACGTACCAATTATTGGCGAAATTCCTTCAGGTTTACCAAGTTTACAAGTTTCTGGATTATTTTCAATAGATGCTAGTGCTTATGCTTTAGTGTTAGAATACGCTTTGGTTTTAGCTGTTTTAGGCTCGATAGATTCGTTATTAACTTCAGTTATTGCAGATAATATGACCAAAACAAAACACAATAGTAACCGCGAATTAATTGGTCAAGGAATTGGTAACTCAATTGCTGCAATTTTTGGTGGTATTCCTGGTGCTGGCGCAACCAAAGGAACAGTGATAAACATAAATTCTGGCGGACGTACAAGATTATCTGGCGCAACACACGGTTTGTTTTTATTAGCGGTTTTATTAGGTTTAGGTAAGTTAGCAGCATTTATTCCGTTATCGGTTTTAGCTGGATTATTAATTCCAATTGCGTTTAAAATTATTGATGTTAAAGGCTTAAAACATTTACTAGTTGTACCAAGAGCAGATGCTGTAGTTTTAATAATTGTTTTATTAATTACCACATTTGGTAGTTTAATACAAGCAGTAGGAATTGGATTGTTATTAGCCTCTTTATTATTTATGAAACGCGCTAGTGATATTGGTGAAAAAGGTATGGAAGTTGGTACTTTGGCTGGTTTTGATGGTGAAAAACCTTGGCAAGACGAAAAAGAATTTTACGAAGCGCATAAGGACAAAGTATACATTAAACACCTTTATGGACCGTTATTTTTTGGATTTACCTCTCATTTTCAAGATGAAATCGCAAACATTCCTGAGCAAGTAAAGGCGTTAATTATTAGATTAGATCGTGTACCATACATTGATCAATCTGGTTTATATGCTTTAGAAAATGCAGTGTTAGAATTAGAACAACGTGGTATACAAGTACTTTTAACAGCTGTACAAGAACAACCAAAAGACAAATTAATATCTATAGATATTGTACCAGATTTAATATCTGAAGCACATATTTTTGATACTATAGAAGATGCTTACGCGTATTTAAGAACACATTTTAAACTATAGCCGTTTACAACCTATCTTTGTAGACCAAATCTTCGTTTAGATTGTAAGCTCTCCAAAGTCCGACTTGTTTGTCTTTTCGGTATTTACCGCTAATTTTTAAAATACCATTTGGATAAAATTCTTGGTATTTACCGTGTTTTAAACCGTCTTTAAGTTCGACTATAATATGTGGTTTTCCGTTAGCGTAGTTTTTGGTGAATGTTTTTGCAGTTAAGTCTGTTGGATATAATTCGGCAACATTAAATACTGTGTTTTTATCTAAATTTTCTTTGGTAATTTCTATAGAATAAGATGAAGTATATTGCTTTTCTTCTTTAAAGGTGAAATTGTTTTTAACAGATTCTAAATCATCGTATTGTATAACAATTTTACTGCTAAAAAACTTGTTTTCTGGTGTTAATTGTAATCCAATTTGAGGAAAACAAATAAAGTAATCTTTGTTAGCTTTTAGTTGTTTTTTGGTGTCATTATCTACAAATTGGTAAGCCGAATTATATAAACTTGGCGTGTTAATGTAGGCAAAAACACTTGATCTATTTTCAAATCTATCTTCAAAATCTATAAAAGCTTCAAAATTAGTAAGCGTTTCTTTGTCAATGTAAGTGTTTATAATACTTTTAAGCGTGTTTGGATGATTGCTAAACACCACATAATCATCAATTATAGTGAAGTAAGGCTTTTCAATATCTTCAAATAATCCGCCTAAAAATAGCTTAAAAAAGCCTTTAATTTGCATGAAATTAATAGCGTAACCTTTGTAGTTTATTTCTTTGAATTTTACAGGACTTCGTTTTCTAATTTGTTCTAAAACAAAACCCAAATTTTCTTTAGCATCATCTTTATGTTTTGCTTTTAAAACTAAAGCGACATCTTGTTTAGATTGCGAAACCGACGAATGTAATTGAAGTAAAGCCACTTCATCATCAACCCAATTTATAAAGTGTCTTTTAATGTTTATTTTAAGGAAACTTTCGACTTGCTCTATACCTTCGGTATAAGATTTAAATTGTTTTGGGTTTTCTTTTTGAAGCGCTTCAAAATTCTGATAAAATTCAGAAAAACGACTAAAACCAAAGCTAAGGTACAATGCGGTTTGTTTTGGCGCTATTCCGGTAATGCTGCGTCCACCTTTACCTGATTTTTGTAAGGCTTTAAGGTAGATACCAGCATTTGGATTAACATTTGTAATTCCATTTGCGGTAATGATATTTTTATTTAAGTCGAAACTAAAGCCACTAAACGCTAAACTTTTACTAATTGATGTGGTTAGTGTGTTGGGTTTATTGGAGAATACTTTGACAAATTCATCTAAATAATCATATTGAAAATATAGACGAAACATATCATCACCGTCGACTTCTTTTTTAACCTCTAAAAAATTAAGATTCCTACCAATTTCTGGTTCTAAAAATTGATCAATAGAGGCTTCTACTAACGTGTGCACGTAGGACGCAATCATTTGATTTTTAATAAAACTTATGTATAGCGTTTCGTGTGTTTTGTTATCGTAAACTTCAGTGATTTCATGAGTTTTATAATCTCGTTTACTCACTTTGTAATTGTTGTTTACAACAGTATTTAAATGCGACTTTAATACATTTAACCGAGATAGTTTTTGTAGGTCGACTACATAAAAAAAGCCATATTTTTTTGGCGCATACACGTGAGCAGAAACTAAAACATCTCTGTTACCAATACGATTAAAAACCGATTCTTTTTCTTTAAAAATAGAATCGAGTTTATTTAGATTTTTAGCAAGCGTATTAAAATAGTCGTTAGTGTTTAGATGTTGCCAAATTTCACTTTCACTAATGGTAGCCCAATTATCTACAGGTTGATCGGTTTCGATAACATAAACCGCATCTTTTGGTACTAAATATATGGATTGAATGTTATCGTTTGTAGCAAAGTAAAACACATAAACTTGATACAAACAAAAAGCTATAAACAATACTCCTAAAGCAGATAAAATGGGGCGTTTTTTCATTAATTAAACTTGTAAAACACCCATATTAAAAGGTTTTTCGATAGGCGAGTGGTTAGCTGCTTCTATACCCATACTTATCCATGTTCTTGTATCTAACGGATCTATAACTGCATCTGTCCAAATACGTGCTGCAGCGTAATAAGGTGATACTTGATTGTCGTATCTCGCTTTTATTTTATTAAATAATTCTTCTTCTTTTTCTTTAGTAATGTCTTCACCTTTTTTCTTTAAAGAAGCAGTTTCTATTTGTAATAAAACTTTTGCAGCGCTATTACCACTCATAACTGCTAACTCTGCACTTGGCCAAGCAGCGATTAAAGTAGGATCATAAGCTTTACCACACATTGCGTAGTTACCAGCACCATAACTATTACCAACTACAATTGTAAATTTTGGAACAACAGAATTACTAACTGCATTAACCATTTTGGCACCATCTTTAATAATTCCAGAGTGTTCACTTTTGCTACCAACCATAAAACCGGTAACATCTTGTAAAAACACTAATGGGATTTTTTTCTGGTTACAATTAGCAATAAATCTGGTTGCTTTATCTGCGCTATCATTATAGATTACTCCACCAAATTGCATTTCGGTTGGTTTGGTTTTAGAGCCTTTAGTTTTTACCAATGTACGTTGGTTGGCTACAATACCTACAGCCCAACCATCAATACGCGCGTAAGCAGTGATAATGGTTTGTCCGTAACCTTCTTTATATTCATCAAATTCAGAATTATCTACTAAGCGTTTGATAATTTCTTTCATATCATATTGATCGGCGCGAGATCTTGGTAAAATCCCATAAATATCTTCTGGATTATCTTTAGGTTTTTTAGCTTCTATACGATTATAACCAGCTTTATCATAATCGCCAATTTTATCTACAATTCGCTTAATTTTATCTAAAGCATCTTTATCGTCTGCAGCTTTATAGTCTGTAACGCCACTAATTTCGCAATGCGTAGTTGCACCGCCAAGAGTTTCGTTATCTATACTTTCTCCAATTGCAGCTTTTACTAAATAACTACCAGCAAGAAATATACTTCCGGTTTTGTCTACAATTAAAGCTTCATCACTCATAATAGGTAAGTAAGCGCCACCAGCAACACAACTTCCCATAACAGCAGCAATTTGTGTAATTCCCATACTACTCATTACCGCGTTGTTTCTAAAGATGCGACCAAAATGTTCTTTATCTGGGAAAATTTCGTCTTGCATTGGTAAATAAACACCAGCAGAATCTACAAGGTAGATAATTGGTAATCGGTTTTCTATAGCAATTTCTTGCGCGCGCAAGTTTTTCTTTCCTGTAATCGGGAACCATGCACCAGCTTTAACTGTAGCATCGTTAGCAACAACGATACATTGTTTACCACATATGTAACCTATTTTTACAACAACGCCACCAGAAGGACAACCACCATGTTCTTTATACATGTCTTCTCCTGCAAATGCACCAATTTCAATAGATTTTCTTTTGTTATCTAAAAGATAATCAATACGTTCTCTTGCTGTAAGTTTGCCTTTTTCATGATGTTTAGCAATACGCTTTTCTCCGCCACCAAGCTTTACTTTAGCTAATTTTTTCTTTAGTTCTGAGACTAATAATTTATTGTGATCTTCGTTTTTATTGAAGTTTAAATCCATAGAATGTCATTTTTTCACGAATTTACAAAAAGTAAATGCTTTTTAATACAAAAAATGTAATACGTTAATTAATTCATAAAATGTTACCGTTGTAAATATATTCCTTGGAATATAAATTTATATTTCCTAATTTTGTATTAACAAACAAAAAGATATTTACAATGAAAAAAATAATAGCTTTTGCAGGAAGTGATAGTAAAACATCTATTAATAAGCAATTAGTAACATATGCTTCTAAATTAACTAATGGTTTTGAGGTTGAAATTTTAGACCTTAATGACTATCCATTACCAACATATAGTGTAAATATTGAAAAGGAGTCAGGTTTTCCTGAAAATGCGAAGTTGTTTTTAGAAAAGTTAAAGACTGCAGATGCTTTTATAATTTCTCTTGCAGAGCATAATAACGCTTACACAGCAGTTTTTAAGAGTTTAATGGATTGGTTATCTAGAATAGAGTTAAATTTCTTTTTTAACAAACCTTTACTTTTAATGAGTACTTCACCAGGAGCAAGAGCTGCAATTTCGTCTTTTAGTATGGGTGAAGAAAGGTTTCCAAGACATTCGGCAGAGATTGTTTCAACATTTAATTTACCATCTTTCAATGATAATTTTAAAGATGAAAAAATTATTGATGATGCATTAAATGAAGAATTAAAGCAGGCGGTAGATAAATTAACATCAGTTTTAAATAAATAATAATATGTCAAGTTTTTCAGAAGCTATAAATTCATCTTTTAAAGATAATAGAGTTAAGGCTATGCTTAATATTCTATATACTGCAAATTGGATTTCTAGTCATCAAAATGAATTTTTTAAACAGTTTGGATTGTCTCCACAACAATATAATATTTTAAGAATTTTAAGAGGCGCTAAACAGCCAATTAAGGTACAAACTATTAAAGAACGTATGGTAGAACGTGCGCCTAACTTAACACGACTTACCGATAAATTATGTGATAAAAATTTAATAGAACGCATCCCTTTTGAAGGTGATAGACGTGTTGTTTTGATTGGTATTACTAAACAAGGATTAGAATTATTAGAAAAAATAGATCCGCAAAGTCCACAATTAAATTTATTAAAAAATTTAAACGAAGAAGAAGCTAACCAACTTAGTGACTTATTAGATAAAATGAGGAATTAATATTGGGAAAATATTGCTAAAAGAAAAGAAAAAAATGAAAACAATTGTACACAAAGCAGAAGATCGTGGATATGCAAACCACGGATGGTTACAAGCTAATCATAGTTTTAGTTTTGCTAATTTTTTTAACCCAGAAAAAGTTCAATTTGGAGCTTTAAGAGTCTTAAATGACGACATTATAGCTCCTAGTATGGGATTTAGTACACATCCACATGATAATATGGAAATTATTACCATTCCTTTAAAAGGAACTTTAAAGCATAAAGATTCTATGGGAAATAAGTGGGAAATGGTTGAAACAGGTGAAGTACAAGTAATGAGCGCTGGAAGTGGCGTTCAACATTCTGAAATGAACGCCAAAACAGACGAGTATTTAAATTTATTTCAAATTTGGATATTTCCTGATAAAAAAAATGTAAACCCACGTTACGATCAAAAACATTTTAATGCAGAAGATAGGCAAGGTAAATTACAAACCTTAGTTTCTTCTATAGATAATAATGATGAAGGTTTAAAAATTCATCAAAATGCTAAGTTGTCAAGAATTGATTTATCAAAAGATGAATCTTTTACCTACAATCTTATAAGTGAAAATCATGGTGTTTATATTATGACTATTTCTGGAAGTTTTTCAGTAGAAAATAATCAATTAGAATCAAGAGACGCAATAGGTATTTATGATACAAAAGATTTTTCCTTAAAGACTAAGGAAGACACTCAGCTTCTGTTCATAGAAGTACCGATGAGCTAATACATTTTTAAAGTATAATTTATAAAAAAAGCACTCTAAAAAGAGTGCTTTTTTTATTTATGTTTTCTAATTAGAATAATGATTCCCGCAAGAAGAATTCCTGTACCAGCCATAGCAGCTCCAACCCAATCTGCAGAGGTATAACCGTAACCCATTGCAATTGGTAGTCCTGCAAAATACGCACCAGATGCATTACCAATATTAAATGCACTTTGATTTAAAGAAGAGCCTAAGGTTTCAGAGCCTTTTGATGCTTTTATTATCAATAATTGTATAGGTGTTGAAATTGAAAAAGCTACAACACCGATAATAAAAGTCATTACTAAAACCATTATTTTATCATGTGCCGCATATGTATTGATGATTAAACAAATAGCCATCATAATTAATACAATAGTTACAGCATAAAGCGACGAGAATTTTTCAGCTAATTTAGCACCAACAAAATTACCTATAACCATACCTAAACCTGCCAATATCATTGCATAGGTAACAATATCCTCAGTGTGATGAGCCACTTCTGTGATTAACGGAGCTATATAACTATACCAAGCAAAAAAACCGCCAGTTCCAATAGTTGTTAAAAGAACGATTAACCAAAGTTCTGTACGTTTAAAGATTTTAAATTCTTCCAAAAAGCTTTTATCAGAAGAATTCTTTAAAAATGGCATCCAAAATTTAACACCTAGTACAGCCATAATACCAACTAAACCAACAAGTAAGAAAGATACACTCCAAGAAAAGTTTTTTCCTAAATAAGTACCTAGTGGTACACCTAAAAGGTTAGCAAAGGTTAGTCCACAAAACATAATAGCTATACCTTGTGCTTCTTTACCAGGTTTAGATAATTTACCAGCAACAACAGCACCAATACCAAAAAAAGCACCATGTGGTAAACCAGATAAAAAACGTAATATAATGAATGAATTATATCCAGTTGCAAAAGCAGATAAGGTGTTAAACACCGTAAACCAAACCATTAAACCCAAAAGCATTTTGTTTGACGGAAATTTGCTTCCAAAAGCTGTTATAGTTGGAGCACCAACAACAACACCTAATGCATAAGCAGATATAAAATGACCTGCAATAGGAATACTTACATTAAAAGCAGTTGCTACATCTGGTAGAATTCCCATAATAACAAATTCAGTAAGTCCAATTCCAAATCCGCCAATTGCTAAAGACAGTAAGGCTTTATTCATATAAAGAGGTAGTTTAAGGATAAAACAAGTTACAAATGTAATTTGTACAATTAACTTTAGAATCCTTAATTTTTATAATAATATGTTAATTGAAAACTCTCTAAAATAACCCCTAAAAAATTAATAAATAAAGAAAAAAAGAGAATCACTTTAATTAATTTATAATAGACAAATTGGTAACTCTTGTAATTAAATTTGTGTGTTAGAATTGTAAAAAAGCACTTAAATTATCTGCTTTTTTTACAAAATAAACGATATTTGTTTTTACTAAACTATAAAAGGATTTAAAATGGCAATGAATAAAAATACAGTCTTAGCATGGGCAACAACAATAATGATAATAGTAGGATTAGCGCTAATAGCACTTGGTGCTTTTAGGTATGATGATGTTGCTGGTTGGGGATTTGCTTCTGTAGGAATTGGTTTTTTTGCAATCGCATGGGTATTTAACGCACTTAAAGGTCGCGTATAATTGTAATAAATAATAAAAAATAAGATATAAAATATGTCAGACGATAAAAAAGTAATATTCTCAATGTCTGGTGTTACCAAAACGTTTCAAAGCGCTAATACACCAGTACTTAAAAATATATATTTAAGCTTCTTTTACGGAGCAAAAATTGGTATTCTTGGACTTAACGGTTCTGGTAAATCTACCTTGTTAAAAATCATAGCAGGTGTAGATAAAAACTATCAAGGTGATGTTGTTTTTTCTCCAGGATATTCAGTTGGTTATTTAGAACAAGAACCACAATTAGACGAAGAAAAAACAGTATTAGAAGTTGTTAAAGAAGGTGCTGCAGAAACAGTTGCAATTCTTGATGAATACAACAAAATTAACGATATGTTTGGTTTAGAAGAAGTCTATAGTGATCCAGATAAAATGGAAAAGCTAATGAATCGTCAAGCCGAACTTCAAGATCAAATCGATGCTTCTAATGCTTGGGAATTAGATACTAAATTAGAAATCGCTATGGATGCACTACGTACTCCTGAAGGCGATAAAAAAATAGGTGTTTTATCTGGTGGAGAAAGACGTCGTGTGGCACTTTGTAGATTATTATTAAAAGAACCAGACGTGTTATTGTTAGATGAGCCAACTAACCACTTGGATGCAGAATCTGTACATTGGTTAGAGCATCACTTAGCACAATATAAAGGAACTGTAATTGCAGTAACGCACGACCGTTATTTCTTAGATAACATTGCTGGTTGGATTTTAGAATTAGATAGAGGAGAAGGTATCCCGTGGAAAGGAAACTATTCGTCTTGGTTAGATCAAAAATCTAAACGAATGGCTCAAGAAGGTAAAGCAGCTTCTAAGCGTCAAAAAACATTAGAACGAGAGTTAGAATGGGTTAGACAAGGTGCTAAAGGAAGACAAACAAAGCAAAAAGCACGTTTGAAGAATTATGACAAGTTAATGAGTCAAGATCAAAAACAATTAGACGAAAAACTTGAAATCTATATTCCTAACGGACCACGTTTAGGAACAAACGTTATTGAAGCTAGCGGAGTAAGTAAAGCTTACGGAGATAAATTATTATACGAAGACTTAAACTTTAATTTACCACAAGCAGGTATTGTTGGTGTTATTGGTCCTAACGGAGCTGGTAAAACCACAATTTTTAGAATGATTATGGGTGAAGAAACACCTGATAAAGGAGAATTTAAAGTTGGTGAAACAGCAAAGATTGCTTACGTAGACCAAAGCCATTCTAATATAGATCCTGAAAAAACAATTTGGCAAAACTTTAGTGACGAGCAGGAATTAGTCATGATGGGAGGAAGAGAAGTTAATTCTCGTGCGTACTTAAGTCGATTCAATTTTTCTGGTAGCGAGCAAAACAAAAAGGTGAACTTACTTTCTGGTGGAGAACGTAACAGACTTCATTTAGCAATGACGCTAAAAGAAGAAGGTAACGTATTACTTCTGGATGAGCCAACAAACGACCTTGATGTAAATACACTTCGTGCATTAGAAGAAGGTTTAGAAAACTTTGCAGGTTGTGCGGTTGTTATATCTCACGACAGATGGTTTTTAGACCGTATTTGTACGCATATTTTAGCTTTTGAAGGTGATAGCCAAGTTTACTTCTTTGAAGGTGGATTTAGTGATTATGAAGAAAATAAGAAAAAACGTCTTGGTGGCGATTTAATGCCAAAACGAATTAAGTATAAAAAACTAGTAAGATAGTTTAAAAAAGCCTTCCAAACTGGAAGGCTTTTTTATGAATTAAACTTTATTCTTTAACGTTTTAATTTCTTTCTTCAATTTAAAAATTTTGTAAATACTGATTATTAGTAAACAAAATACTATTAGTAAAGAATAAGACAATATGTCCGCTAGCCTTTCTAACCAAGTTACATCAGTAGTTTCTTGAAATAAAAGAAAAATAGTTAAAACCATTTGAGCATTCATTTTAATAGTTGAGGATATAAATATAATATTTTTCTCTAAATTTCATTTTTGAGGAATTTTTAATTTTGCTAACTGCTAACTGCTAACTGCTAACTGCTAACTGCTAACTGCTAACTGCTAACTGCTAACTGCTAACTGTTTACTGATTTGGATACCATTCCAAAAGCTCTACATTAATATCAGGATTACCTTCATTTACAATAGATTTAAATTTTTCTACATCGCTCAAACCTTCAGTACCTCTAAAATGGTAAGGATAAACGGTTTTAGGTTTAAAATCTAATACAGCACTAGCTGCACTTTCAACAGGCATTGTGTAAGGTAAATTCATACAAACAAAAGCTTTATCAATGTTTTTAAGATTTCTCATTTCTGGGATATCTTCGGTATCACCAGAGATGTAAACACGTTCGTCTCCAAAGGTTAATACATAACCATTTCCTCTTCCTTTTTCATGAAATTTTAAAGCTTCTTCACGTAAATTATACATTGGTATAGCTTCAATATTTATGTCTTTAACAACTGCTGTTTGTCCATTATTCAACACTTTAAACATTGGTTTAAAGTCTTCAGGAAACTTATCTACTACAGCTTGTGGCGCTACTATTATTGTGCCATTAAGATTTAGTTCTTTTAAAGTGTCAATACTTAAATGGTCGCCATGTATATCTGTAATTAAAATAATTGTAGGTTGTTTAAAATCAGCAAATGCTGCTTTGCCACCAGTTGGATCTACATAAATAGTTTCTTCACCATAATTCATTACCATGGTTGCGTGTGTGATTGGTGTAAAATCTAAGCTAGCTTTGGTTTCTTTTTGTTCAATTACTTCTGTTTTAGCCATTTCAGAAGTCGTTTCTTGTTTCGTATTCTCTTTACAACTAGTCAATAAAACAGACATTGAAAGAGTAATAAATAGTAGTTTTTTCATTTTTTATGGTTTTCTTTTAAAGATAAGTATCAATCGATAGAAAAAATAATTTGTAACATTTTTATAACAAATAATACCAATATTATGAGCATTAAATATTTCTTCAACTAATATTTTTTAACGAAATTGCTTACAGAAAATTTGTCCAACCTTAAAACAAAGTATATATGTCTGATGATTTTGACTTATTAGAAACCAACTCTCAAGAAAAAAACGAAAAAGTAGACGTTAATTGGGGAAAAGCAATTGACACCATGAAGTCTAAACTAGCACAAGAAGACGATCCTGAAAGTCGTCAAAAAATTCTTAACGCGACCTTAGATGATGTTGTTCACATGGCAGAAAAAGACCGTACAACACTTTTAGATGCAATTAAAGACTTAACCGATTATCAAGATGAAGTTGGTATACTTTTCGAGCGTTTTTCGTCTTTAAATGAAGACGAGCAAAAAGTTATAGACGATGCACAAAAAGCTTTAGAACGTGCTAAAATCGAACTAGAAGACGCACAAAACAAACCAGATACGTGGTGGAATAACCTTTGGGGAAGAAAAAGCAAAATCAAAAAAGCCGAAGATACTTTAAAAGAAGCCGAAAAAACACGTGCAGCTGCAGATAATAAAGCAAAAGCAATGTTTCAAGAGCGTATAGAAAGTGCAGATGTACAAACCTTATTAAGTGAGCTGTCTTACAAATCTCAAGCTGCAATTACACGATTAAAAAACCGTGAGGTAGAAATCAAAGAAGTAGAGGATAAGTTACAAGATGCCATAGTAGAAGCATCTAAAAACCATACTAAAGCATTAGAGAAAAAAGCTGAAACTGAAGCTAAATTAGAAGAGCAATACGCATTATTAAAACAAGCGCGTCAAGCTTTAGAAGAAGTAGCAGATAAACAATCTACAGAATACTCAGAAGCGTTAGCTAAAGTCACAAAACTTGAGCAAAAAGTAGAAGAATTAGAAGGTCTTAAAAACGCTTACACAACTTTAGCTGCATCAAAAGATAGCTTTGTTCACAAGCATAATTTAACGATTAAAGTTTTAACGTCTTTACGCAGTAATTTACAGACGCATCGTGCAAAATTAAAGTCAGATACAGACGAACGTTTAAAGTACTACGATGGTTACGTAGTAGCGCTTAAAGCACGTACAGACCAAGAGTTTGCGTCTATTTTAGAACATTTAGGAGTAAAAACAGACGAGCATATTGGTGAGACGTTAGCAGCAATGCACACAGCAAGTGCAAGAGCACGTCAAGAGATGATGGACAATATACCAGTTCACGAAAAAGTAATGCAAGGTGTTTACAGTAGTTACGCAGAAGCCTTACAAGAAATCCGTGCTAAAGACGTAGATATTCAAAAGAATTTTGCCGAGCGTTACGGAATCGATATGAAAGAAATTTTTGAAGACTATTACAAAGCAGATGCTAATCAACCTACTGAAGATAATTCTGGAGGCGTTGGTAATGGTGCTCCAAAACAAGACACCGAAGACGATTTATTAGGTTAAAATTGTCACTTCGAGTGATTTTGAGGAACGAGAAATTGTATCGAGAAGATGGGCGTTACCTACTTTTGCTTTTAATGGCAAAAGTAGGTCAGGCTTTCCGCTATATCTTTTTTGCGAATGGTCACTGAGCGTAGTCGAAGTGAAAGTAGCAAAAAAGGATGTCGCTTCAATCCTTAACGCATCACTTAGCCAAGTAAAAGTAAAACGTAAAAGTTAGTCAATATTTACAGTGTAAAATGGATAACTTCATTCAATTTATTAAAGACAACGGATTATCAATAATCATAGTCATTGTTGGTATTTTCATTATAAAAACAACAAGTTCAGACATTGGATTAATCATTGGTAGTGTTAATGTATTAGTCTTTGGCGGATTAACATTAAAGGCATTGATTCAATATTTAAAAAAATAAATGAAAAAACAGATTTATATTTTTTTAGGCATTTTAAGCTTAGCTTTTATTTCAATTGTATGTATTCATTTTAATAATGATCATAAAGAATGTTTTGATTTAAAAGAACAAAAGGTTTTACAAGATGGAACAGTAGTTAAAATTGAAAAACATATTTATAACGAAAAGTATAACTTCTAAGATTTGCTTTTAAAAAAGTTAACAGCGAAAACATGTCAATACATCATATTACAACACCATTAGATTCGGCTATTTTAGATAGTAAAGCGCAATATGTGTTTTATCATAAAAAAGTAGATTTTGCTCTTAAAGAATTGATTGTTGCAGTACAGCAAAACAACTTGTGTACACAGCAAGAAATTGTGTTTTTTAAGCAATATGCAGATTTGTTGTTGTATTCTATCGAGGCTATGCGTATTAAATACATGTACGACGAGGAAGATAACATGAAAGTTGATGTAACGGATTCTGGGTTTCCTAATTATTTAGAGTTTAGATACCTTTATAATGATTTGTCATTACGTCATAATTACATTAATAAATTAAAAGATGTATCACAATTACAGGAAGAGTTTTTAGACCAATTATTAAGGGTAAAAGAACCAGTCAGACGTGATAAATTATTTCAAGCAGCGTCAATAGTTTATTATACCTCTGTAGAACAAAAATATATTTTCAACCGTTTTGTACAAGGTAAAATCATAAAAGCACCAGAAGGTAGTCAAGCAGAATATATGACCAGTTGGAGCTTTTATGACGTGTCCTTAAACAGACCATTTATTTGTTACATGTATTTTGATTACGATGGTAAAGATCCTTTAAAAGACAAAGAAGATATCTACGAGGTTTTAAACAAAGTAGCAGATCGCCAAATGGATTTAGATACTATGGCTTATGGTATAGATAGACGTTTAAAACGTGTATTGCCAAAACATATTAAGCGGTTAGATGTTGGTGCATTTCATAATGTATTTGCAAAAGACGAAAACGAATTAACACATACCATTTTAGAAGCAATAGCAAAAAAAGAAGTGCCTTTAGAAGCTTACGCATTGTCTTTTAAAGTACATGAGGTTATGTCTGGAAGCACATTTCAAGAAGGCGGATTTTTTAATAAGCAAGTGTTACAAAATTGGAGTCCAGTTATCAAACAAAAATACGTCTTTGCGCCTCATAGAATCATACAGCTATTATACAACAAAAACCCTGAAATAATGAATAAACTGGCTAAACCGCCATTTCAAATTTCAGATTTAAAAATTGATAAGGTGTAGTTTGTAGAAGGGAAAAGGCATAAGGCTGAAAAAGAAAAAACAGAATTACAATTAAAAAGTGAAGAAATAGGAAAATTGATTAATTATATGATTAATAATCCTAATAAATTTAGATAAAAAAATAAACTCATGTAGTTTAATAAAGTAGTGGCGCAAGACTGCAAACTGCTTACTGTAAACTGCATACTTAAATAAAAGATAATGGAACACAATTCCACATTTCCTATAAAAAAATCAGAACTAGATGTCTTACGTGATGAAGCTTCATCTTACTTAAAAAGTGTAAGTTGGGAGCAAGGCGCGCGTGCAAAAAATAGAGATAAAGATGCTAAAGACGAGTCTATTTTATTGTATCTGTCTCGTGCAAATAATGGTTCTTCAGTTTCTGTAACATCAGTTTCAAAAACCATTTTAGCGCTAAAAAAGCGTTTGTTGCCAGATAGTATTGCAATTCCAATTCATCTAAACCAGACGTTATATGCCGTTCAAGAAGGTATTACTTTAGGGACGTGGATAAAAGACAGCTATTACGATGCATCTGGTTTATCGAGTTTAAACGAGCGTAAATCGGCATTAGATAGTAGCGGAAAACGCGAATACGAAAGCAAAATGCAAACCGCAACAGCGTTTATGTTATTTGCAACATCATATTATATTCTGCATCAAATAAAACCTTATACGTCAGACGACTTAAGTGTGATGAAACAGAAGTTTGCAGGTATTCCGGAAGTGTCTTTACTGTCACCATTAAAAGGAATTTCGTGTACATTATTTTACTATGATAAATATTTAGCGCATCCTGATATAATCAAATCTGATAAGGATGTAGCCGATTTTACAGCGGTTTTTTTTGAAGCTGTAATTGACGAAATTAATTTAAGACGAAGCAGTTTAGAATACACCGAAACGATTGTAGATAGAACATACAAGTTAGAAAACAGTGATTTTGCTATTTCTGGTTGGGAAAACACGTTTCAAGGTACTGCAAAAAGTGTCGAGTTTAATAAAATTAAATTCGAGCAAATTGTAGGTAACAGAGATGCCAAACATTTTGCACGTCGTTTAACGGAAAGAATGTTAAGTTACGATTTTCAAGCGCAGAAAAATCCGTTTCAAGAATTAGGTGGATTTATGCCTGTGTTTATGGGTTACGGTATTCCTGGTACGGGAAAAAGTATGCTTATTGCCGCAATAGCAACACGTTTAAAAGAACATTGTGATAATTTAGATATTCCGTTTTTATTTCATCCAATGCCAGATACTTTAATTAGTACGTTTCAAGGTGGATCTGCCGAAAAAATGGTAGATTGGATGAAGCCTTTACAAGATCCAACAAAATTAATTTTTGCACCAATTGATGATGCCGAAAATAACTTGCAAGAGCGTACAGCACAAGGTGTTTCGGCTGGTGTAAAAGAAGTTATTGGTGTCTTTTTACGTTACACAGAAGGTGCTTATGCAGTTAATTATGGGAATAGTTCTATAGGTTTGTTTACTAACTTACCAGAAATGTTGGATAAAGCCGTAATCTCTCGTGTACAAGGACGTTTTAAAATTGATGGAGCACGTACAGAACACGACTTTTTAGATCAAGATCATTTATGGTGGCGTAAGTTTGAAAAGACAATGCCAGACTTTGTAAACATGCAAAATCCTGTAAATTATAACTATTTACAAGATCAAGGTTTGGCAAAAAATATGGGTGAAATTTTAAACGTGTCTAACAAACCAACAGAACAACGTGTTTTAGAAGCTTACGATATTGCCGAAAAGCAACACAAAACAACAGATCATTTATTTTATGCAACGTTGTATAAAGAGATACAAAAGATATTTCCGTTTTTCTCTTCTAGAGATGTTAGGAATATACAAAGCGCAATTTCGTTACGTTTAACCGATTTTGATTTAGAAGAAAGCTGGTTTGAAAATCCAGAGATTTATTTCAAAAAAGATTACGATACCAAGTTTGCGATGCTTCAAGAATTGATGAAAGCTAATATGAAAGGTTTAGATTTTTCTGAAATTAGACGACAAGAAGTAGTACGTTATTTAGATAACGTGGCAACCATTGCAGATACCGATTTTAAGCGTCAAGTAGAAGGTAGAGTTAATCAATTAAATATTGAAATGGAAGCTAGAAAGCAGTTTGATAAATCGTAATTAATCATGGAAACAACTAAGATTGAAACAACAAAGCAAAGTGTAACTAAATATAGTATTCAAGACTATATGTCTATTGGCTATTTGTTTTTATTAGTTTTAGGTGTTGCTAACCAAGCCATATTCTATGGGTTGTTAGGTGTAAATATTTTTGAATATACATCGGTTTTAGATGTGTTATTAAGTCCGTTGGCTGTGATAAGTTCGCATTGGCTAATGCCTGTTATTTTAGCAGTATTAATACCATTAATGATTGGATATTTTAAACTTTTACAATGGTATTATGTAAAACTTTCAAGAAAAGAAAAGTACCAATCTGGAAAAAAGAAAGAAAAATTAGATAAGGTGCTTAAAAGCTTAAATAAAAAGTATGCAGTAATTCCTTTTATATTAATGATGCTAATTTGTATGTTTTTAGGATTTGGATTAGGTGGCGGATATAAAAGTAAAGAAAAGTTAGAAACACAAAAATACAATTACACACATCAAATTGTTTATGAAGATGGAGAAGCTAAAGACGTAAAAATCTTAGGAAAAAACAGCTTATATGTTTTTTATGCTACGCAAGACAATAAAGATGTTCAAATTTCTCCTATTGAAGGCAATATTAAAGTAATAAAGAAATTGCCTTCTAAAGACAAAAAAGAATTAATTGAAAACTAGCAAATAGTATATAAAGTAAAAGAGTTTTAAAGTAAAAATTATTATGGATTTATAAAGGCTATTCAACCTTATAACTTTACAACTTTAAACTTTCAACTAATAATGAAATGCAAAAACTAAAACAAGCCAATTTATATAGAAGTGAATTAATTCCCGTTAGCGGAAAGTTAGTAGAGCGTTATAATAAATGCTTAATTAAGCTTGGTTTTTCGCCAACTAAACTAACTAAATTCTCTATTGATGGCGTTGGTTATAGTCCGGAAATAGCTGAAGAAAAAGGCTCGACTATGTATTTAAATAATGGTGAAGCAAATCCGCATGCTATAATCATTTCACCTTTACAAAAGGGTAAACCAGTGTATTCTCCATTTCATAGTTTTGATAAAGAAATGATGCAGCAAGTCTTTAGAATTCACGGTGATAAAATAAATGATATTACACGCGATAGTGCCATTTGCTTAGACTTTGATCAAAATATAGATGCGTTTTATGAGCCATTAGATGTTTTAAAATATGATAAAGTAAGTATCAACTTTCATCTAATAGATAATTTAAATAAAGCTCAAAAAGAACAAGAGCAACTTATTGAAAATTTTAAAAAAGGCAATAATTTTATAGATGAAAGTATTCATGAGCAATTATTAGAATCGGCTAAAACATATGGAGACTTGCGTCATAGAGATTTAAGTTTACACAGTCTTCAGCATCAGTCAGAATCTTTTTACACCAAAGCTTTTGGTGGTGTTTATGTACTAAGAGATTTTATATCTCCAATCGTGGTTTTTGAAGATTTAAAATGGTATAAAGAAGCTATAAAAGATACGATACACGATGTGTTGATTTATCATATTAATCAACCAGAATTAATGGAGAAACTTCGTGATCATATTATTGTGGAATATGATTTAGAAGCTGCTTTAAACACAGATCGATACCAACGTATTAAAAAAATGGAATTTGCAATGTCTTTAAAAGAAACACAACATCCAATACAGCAAATACTTAATGATAATGTACTTTTTAAAAGTTATTTAAATAAGTTAGATATTGATACAAGAAAAAAGATTATGGGTGTAGAATTGTATCTTGAAAAGCTTGAAGTAAGTAATCAATACAAAATACACGATTTAGTAGATATAGGAATTTTTAATGCATTACATACACCACACTCTTCATTACATGTTTCTCAACAAGATTTAATATGGAAGTTGTTAATCAATATTTCACCAAGAGATATTTTATTCTTGTTTTGGTATGATAAAGACGAATTTTACAAACAATACGCTACTTGGGATGAATCTTTTCAAGATTGGGTTGTAGAAACTATATTAAAAAATATATAAAAAAAACAGGTCTAAACGACCTGTTTTTTTGTTTCATTAAGATTATTAATCTATTTTTTTATAAACTTTTCTAAAGATTTTAAACCGTTAGAGTTAATCTCTAAAAAGTACATTCCTTGTGATAAATTTGTAATATTTATTTGATAATTAAGCGTATTATTTTCAAGAGATATTGTACTTATTAATCTTCCATTTATATCGTAAATGGTTAATTTTTCAATATTTGTGTTAGACGAAATATTTAAAATGTTTAACGCAGGATTTGGATAAACTTTATAGTTTTTAATCTCAAACTCTTCATTAGATAATGCTGTAGCAGGAGCAAAGCTATAAATACCATCAATACCTGTAAAGTCTGCGGTTAAGGTTACTCCGCCATTATAACTACCAATAGTAGCCATAACGTTTTCAACAGTGCCAGAAGTACTTTCTCTATTAATAACTAAGTCGTTTCTTGTATATGTGCCAGCAACAGCAGTTTCCCAACCAGCAACTTCAGCTTCGGTAAAATAAAAGGTCATAGTATTATTTCCAGATTGAGTAGCTTGAGTAGCAGTAACTTCAAACTGCTTATCCATAGCTAGTAAAGGAGCTACACTACCATTAATTGGTTGTCCAGCAGTTCCATCTCTATAAACACTTACATTTACACAGTCGTAATTAAAATTATCATTGTTTTCTAAACTAGCAATAATGTTACCATTACTAGAGTCGTAAGCATAAACTAATCCAGAACTAGCTAAAGGTACAATTGCATTTGTTGTTCCGTTATTAACACTAGTTTGTATGTTTGCATTACCTTGACTAGTTACAATAAAATTATCAATAGCTAAACCATAAGCCCAATTTCCTAAATCATTATATAAGAAAGAAATTAATACGTTAGATTGTCCAGCATAAGCAGAAAGGTCTACATCTACATTGGTCCATTCTGAATACGAAATAAGTTCTGGTCCTACATTTTGCCAAGTTAAACCATTATCTGTAGATGCTTGTATAAAACTATCTGAAGCATATTGATCATTACTATCTGTATAAATAATATCAAAATTTAAATTAGCTGTACTGTAAGCAGAAAAATCAAATGGAGTAGTGTACATTAAGCGTTCTTGATTCATGTTACAATTACAAGCATCATCATTAACATAAGCAAAGTTAGTTGAGTTACCAACTGTACTCCAAGAGCTAGATGAAGATGATGCAGCATCACCTATTGAGAAAGTAGGAAAACCATTTCCTGTAACAGTCCAATTAGTTAATCCAGATTCAAAATCATCCGAAGCTAAAGTTACATTACTACCTATTGAAGGAGCATAATCATCGTCAATTATAGTAAAAGTTTTTGTATCTATAGTACCTAATTGAGCGTCACCACCATTTGCATTTAAAGATAGGTTTAAAGAAAAGGTTTCATCTCCTTCAATAAAAGCATCATTATATACTCTAACAGTAAAAGTTTGGTCAGTATCATCTCCTGCTAAAAATGTTATAGGATTAGGTGTTATAACTTCAAAATCTTCAAGGTTTGTAGCCGTTTCATTAATGATATTAACCGTAACATCTGCATTGTTAGATGCAGGCATAGCAATTCTTAAATTAAAATCTATATCTTGATAATCGCAACCAGTAGCTTCATTTACAGTAGAAGTAGCACTAGAAAAAGTTACGTAAGGTGCTTCAGGGTTAGGGTCATCAACTCCACAGTTAGGCATATTAGCACCTATTGCAGCAATTAAATTATCACTTCTTCCGTAAGAACCATTTGGGCAACCGCCAGTATTATGGATTGCAACCACTAAATGATCAGAATAGCGTATTACTGGAGACCCAGAACTACCACCTTCTGTATCACATTGATATTCTACACGATTAGGAAAATCTCCTTGGTTTGTAATCATAGCAAATCCGTTTGCATCGCCACCAACATCTGTATTTACAGCAATTTCTTTTCTTCTTCCTGCTGGATGTTGAGGTATATAAATTCTTTCTCCTACAGGTGCTATTGTAGATGATAAACTTAAGTATCCATAAGTAGAAGTTGGGTTAACAGGTAGCATAACAAGCGTAAAGTCTAAATTTGCATCTGTTTGGATAAAAGTAGAAGATGTAGCTACTAGGTCTTGTAAAGCAAAAGTTGTTTCGGCACAATCAGCATATTTATAATTAAATAAAAATTCTGTATTTAATGCGTCAGTTGAGTTTTCGATACAATGGTTATTGGTCATTAAGTTTCCGTCACAACCTAATAACCAACCTGTACATAATCCACTACCACCAATAAGTAATCTACACACAGCTTCAGATTTTCTACCCATTTCTGTACCATCGTAGCAAACAATAGCTTCTTTATCATCAAAATTACATACAGTTTCTGTGTCTTGAGGTGTCAAAATTTCAAAAGCACTACTTATTTTATCAACACTATACCCATAGGCTACAGTATCAATATCAAATCCGTAATGGTTATTATTTCCGTTTTGACTGTATAATTCAACAATTATATGATCGCTCCATATAGTTGTAGACCAAAAAGTATCAATCATTTGGTCTTCATTACCAATTAATTTACCTTGGTTATAATAGAAAAACTCTTCAGAAGTTTTTGGGCTATATACCTTTACATAATCTCCAGAGTTTAAATCAAAATTCTTAAAATGTACTTTTACATAGCCAGAACCAGTAGATCTAAATTCTTTCTGAAAAACTATACCTGTTTGATTATTAGAGTAATATGGGTTTGAGGATATGTCTACACTATATTCATCCCCAATTTTTAAACGACCACTATTGTCTTGAGCTATTATTATATTAAAACAAAAAAGAAATAAAAAGAGAAGTTTTAGTTTCATTAGTTAATTAGTTAAGGGTTACAAAGTTGTAAATATATACGAAAAAAATTAATTATGGTTTTTATAATTAATTAACTAATTAAAAGAATATATCTCAAAAAAAATACTTGTTTACCTGTAACTATTGCTATAAATTTACTACAAATAAATAAAAAG
Organism: Mesoflavibacter zeaxanthinifaciens subsp. sabulilitoris; assembly: GCF_014191595.1. Taxonomy (NCBI): domain Bacteria; kingdom Pseudomonadati; phylum Bacteroidota; class Flavobacteriia; order Flavobacteriales; family Flavobacteriaceae; genus Mesoflavibacter; species Mesoflavibacter zeaxanthinifaciens. The sequence continues at coordinate 344,763 of NZ_JACHWV010000001.1, forward strand.
GAATGACACTAGAACTTATCATATTTGTAGCCTCAATTTTATTCGGAATTTTATTGTATTGGAGAGAATCCAAAAGCAATAAAGTCTATCGTTTTTTTAATAAACTAATGTATTCTAAAGAGTTACAAATGAAATCTGATAGTAAAAAAGGATTCATTTTTCAACAAAATTTTCTGCTTAGGTTAGTTTATATAACCGTTTTGTTTTTAGTAGCAATAGTAGTTGTTCAATTTATTTTACCAATTTCAGCTTCATTAGTACAATGGTTTGTGTCTGCAATTGTAGGTACATTAATTGGTACATATCTAGCTAATTTTATACTTAAATCTAGCGATGTTATTGGTGAAAAGAGTGAATCTTTTGAAGACGTTTTAAACGAAAGTATAAACAAAGGAAAAGAGTTTATAGACGACTTAAAAACCAAAGACACTAAAGTTGTAGAAGAAGCTAAAAAAGAAATAAAAGAAGAACCTAAAAAAGAAGAAAAAAGTGCACGCCAACGTCTTAAAGACAAAGGATTAATGTAATTGCTTTAAGCTTTTTTTAAATTAGAATACAATATTTATGATAAAAAATTACTGGAATAAAGGAAGAAAACAAAAAACAATAGTCATAACAATAAGCTTGGTAGTAGTAGGACTTTTATTCTTTTTAAGAGACGATTATCAACCTGCATTATTGTTTTTTAGAAAATACATCTTCATAATAATATTAAGTGCAATTGTTTTATTTTTTGGGTTAAAAAAATTCCGAAACTCACCATCAACAGGAACACGTTTGGCTATTCTAGGTATTTTGGTAGCTTTTTTTGGATTGCTTTACGTGTTAGGTTGGCACTTAAAACTTTATGATTATATGAAAACGTATAACGTATTCAATAATTTAAATAGAGTTGAAATTAATGAGTTGCCTCTTACACAAAACGAACGTATACAACCATTACGTAACATTTTTTCTATGGCTAATGAAAGTGTTGGCGAAACCAAAGATGTATCCTTACCGCATTTAGTTAGAGTAGATGGCGAAAATAAATGGACTATGGCAATTCAGCCAACCGAAAAGTATGTTTGGCAAGGCATAAGTGATAATACAGAAGAAGTGTTTGCAGTACCAAGCACGACACCATTTCCTCGTTTTTCTAATGAAAACCGAATTCCAGTAACATTCTCAATAGGAGAATCTTTAAAATTTAGTCGCAACACATACAACGCAGTGGTACAACGTTTTAATCCTTGGATGTTATTTAATTACGAACCAAGTGATACGTTTTACATGAAAGATGATAGTGGTCATTGGGTTGAAGTTGTTAGTTTAATTAAATGGAAAGGATTTTTCTTCCCGTATCCAACCTTTGGTGGCGTTATGATTATTGAAAACGGAGAACATGATTTTAACGATTATTTAGAGCGTGTATTTATAGGAAAAGGAACATTTGTAGCTCCTGATCAAATGAAAAACTATCCATTTTTAACACGTCAAAATACCTTGGCAGAAAAAGTATCACGTCTTCAAGCAGAATCTTTGAAGTTTCTAGGCGGATTTAGTGATCCTTTACCATGGAATATGGAAACAGCTGTAAAAATTCCTGTTTTACCAGATGATCAAAACCAGCAACCATTTGTTACCGATTTTGATTTTTCTGAAAGTAATAAAGATGCGTATAGTGGATTATATCATTGGTTTGGTTTAGAGCCAGTAGGCGATGAGCGTACCAGTTTAACTTACAGTGTTTTTGTGCCTGCAGATGGCACAGAAAAGCTATTTTACTACGATCATGCTAGTAAAAAACAAGGTTATGCAGGTGTTTCTGCTATGCCTTTAAAAGTGATAGAATCTAGAAAAGAATACGATTGGTCTGTTAATAAACCAGTAGAGTTTAGACCATATATAAAAGAAATAGCTGGTAAAAAACGTATGTTTTTTCTAGGTACTATTTCTTCAATTAAAAAGGATAATGCGCAGTTTGATGGTTCTGCAACACCAGATTTAGCATTAATTGATAGCGAATATCGTGATGTAGTTTGGATTGATGCAAAACATCCTAGTCAATGGAATAAAATAGTTTATGATCAGTTAAATGAAGCTTGGCGTGCTAGTGAAGGTATTGGTAACTTTTTTCAAGAAGATAATACTATGTTAGATGCTATAAGTGGAATGGAAGACAAAGTAATTGAAATAGATTCCACATTAACTAATTCTACAAACAAAGATTTAACTGTTGAAGAATTAAAAGCACAAATTGATTCAATTAAAAATGCCAGAAAACAAAGTGAAGTAGAACGTTTACAACGCGAACTAGACTCATTAAAAGCTTTAGAAAATTAACTAAATTGTTTAAAAATATCGTTTACAACGGTTTCAATTTTTAGGTTTTTTTGTTCTTTTTCTAAGATTTTAGCTGGTACCATTCGCTCTTTACAATCTTTGATCGCACAACGCTCGCAAGTAACACCAACATTAAAGGTTTCAATTTTTTTGTCCTCTAAAAAGTTAAGCTTTCTTTTTAATTGTTGGTTAATTAATAATCCTATACTAACGCTTCTATATTGGTCGGTTTTAAACGGATCTTTTGTTGCAGAAGACAATACTAAATACGATTGGTTACTATCTGGATAATTAGAGATTTGCAAATTAAACACATGTTTGTCGTTTGTATTTACAATATCTTTTAAGACTTTTAAAGACATCCAACGTCTGCAATAATGCTCGTTTGTTTCGTTAGCATGAGGCGAATGTTGATGTGATAAATGGAGCTCTTTGGTTAAATAAAAGTTTGGACTATTTTTTTTATGTATAAATCGTAAGAAAAATAAATTCTGAATATTAAAATCTTTAGGTAATATATTGGTTAAACGCTGATAAAAAGATTCTGGAGAAGCGTTAAACGATTGTGCAATTTGCACAAATTGCTTATCGTCAAAGGTTTTTTTCTTAAATAGTTTTTCGACTTGATTAGTAAGTAATTCCTGCGGTAAAATTAACGAACCAGCAAAATAAGACGCGTAAAAATTATTTAATACTTGATCAAAATTTTCGAATTTAATCCAGGAAAATGTATATAATCGTTCTTTATAATTCAAATAATTATACGCAATTTCTTTAGCATAAATAAACGTACGTTGGGCTTCATCTATATGATTAGCCACTAACAACGTTTTTGTTTTAGGTATAAAAATAGATCTTAAATTATCTAATTCTTTATAATTTTCTAATTCTTTATTATTAATAGTGTAGCCATATTCTTCAACTAAAATTTCTTCTAATTCTAAAGACGAAATATTAGCTTTTAAATCTAATTGATAAGCTTCTGCAAACTTAATTACGCTTTGCTCTAAAGCTTCAAAATAGTTATTATTTGCTTCTTGAAAAGATCTTACAGACGCCAAATAAAAACTTTCTTTACTAAAGCTGTAATGCTGTGCTATTTCTATAATAGTACTAATAAATGCATTGACTTTATCTGGTGCATTTGCAACAATATCTATCAAGTCGCTTTCTTTTATACCAAATAATTCTAACGGAATTTCCTTTAAAATCTTCGACTTTAAGATATCACCAATTGGCGCTAAATTTTTATCCAATTTTAAGGAAACAAATTGATCGTAAGGCACATCTAATTTTTCAGATAATATTGCAATTTTATCAGGTTTAGGATATTTTTTTCCTTTTTCAATTTCGTTTAAATACGATTTTGATAACCCAGATAATTTAGATAATCCAAATAAGGATAAATTCCTGTCAGTTCTTATCTGCTTTAGCTTTAAGCCAAAAATTAACTTAATATAATCTTCTTCCATAATAACAAATATAATCAATTTTGCGAATATTATTTTTTAGCGAAAAAATAAAAACAGCGAACGTTCGCTTGTTTTTTTCAAAAGTTTGTTTTAATATTGCTTTATAAATACAAAACGTCATGGAATACAGCACATTAAAATTACCAACAGTACAATTTTCTAAAGCGGTAAAACAGTATTACCCAGAAATTTTAACCGATGAAGCTTTAGAGTTTCTTTCTGCTTTACACGAAAAGTTTAATTCTAATAGATTACAATTATTGTCCAGACGTGTAGAACAACAAAAGGTGTTTGATCAAGGTAAATTTCCAGAATTTCCTAGAGAAACTAAAGCCATAAGAGAAGGTGATTGGACAGCAAATGCAATTCCGGAAGATTTACAAGACAGACGCGTAGAAATTACTGGTCCAGTAGATAGAAAGATGATTATTAATGCATTAAACTCTGGTGCAAAAACTTTTATGGCAGATTTAGAAGATAGTAATGCACCAAGTTGGAAAAATTCAATCGAAGGTCAGCAAAGTTTATTAGATGCTAATAATAAGACAATTATTTTACACGATAGCAAACGCGATAAAACCTATAAATTAAACGATAAAACAGCAGTATTATTAGTGCGTCCAAGAGGATTGCATTTAAACGAAAGACATTTATTATTCAATACAGAAGAAGCGTCTGGAAGTTTAGTAGATTTTGGGTTGTATGTGTTTCATAACACCAAAACTATGCTAGAACATGGTACTGCGCCTTATTTTTATCTACCAAAATTAGAACATTATTTAGAAGCACGTTGGTGGAATGAGGTTTTTACCTTTGCAGAAAACTATTTAAATGTTCCTGTTGGCACATTTAAAGCAACGGTTTTAATCGAAACTATTACGGCTAGTTTTCAGTTAGATGAAATTATTTACGAGTTAAAAGACCATATTGTCGGACTTAATTGCGGACGTTGGGATTACATTTTTTCTTACATCAAAAAGTTTAGAAATCACCCAAATTTTGTTGTTCCAAATCGTGATCAAGTAACAATGACGTCGCCATTTATGGATGCCTATTCAAAATTAGTAATACAAAGATGTCATAAAAGAGGCATTTTAGCAATCGGCGGAATGGCGGCACAAATTCCTATAAAAAATAACGAAACAGCTAATAAAGCTGCGTTAGAAAAAGTAAGAAAAGACAAAGAACGCGAAGTAAAAAATGGTCACGATGGGACTTGGGTAGCACATCCAGCATTGGTAGAAGTAGCAATGAATGAATTTGATAAGTACATGAAAACGCCTAATCAACTCCACGTAACAAGAGATGATATTACTATAACAGAAGAAGATTTAGTAGAAATCCCAAAAGGAACTGTTACCGAAGCAGGAATAAGAAAAAACATAAACGTCGGTATTCTTTATATCGAAGCCTGGCTACGTGGTTTTGGCGCAGTTGCGCTGTATAATTTAATGGAAGATGCAGCTACAGCAGAAATCTCGAGAACTCAAGTTTGGCAATGGTTAAAAAATGAAGTAACTCTTGAAGATGGACGCGTGTTTAACAACCAATTATTTACTGATATTTTTGATGATGAAGTTGAAAAATTGATCACAGAAATAGGAGACGATGCTATTAAAAACACAAAATTTGAATTAGCGATATCGTTATTTAAATCTTTGGTAACTGCTACCGAATTTGAAGAGTTTTTAACATTACCAGCTTATAAATACTTATAAAAAAATGATCCTGCGATTGCGGCAACAATCAACAGGATCCAATTATTAATAATAAATAACTATTACAAAATTATGAAAAATTTATTTGATACTAATTACAATTCTGCTTTACAAACAATACAAGATTTAAAAGAAAAATTTGGTTCGACTTGGGAAGCAATTTCGGCACAAAATGGCGCAAGAATGAGGTTTCAAAACCAGTTTAAAACAGGTTTAGACATTGCAAAATACACTGCAGCTATTATGCGAAAAGATATGGCAGAATATGATGCAGATGCTTCAAATTATACACAGTCTTTAGGTTGTTGGCATGGTTTTGTGGCACAACAAAAAATGATTGCTGTAAAAAAACACCACAATACAACAAATAAAAGATACTTATACTTATCGGGTTGGATGGTAGCTGCATTACGTTCAGAATTTGGACCATTACCAGATCAATCTATGCACGAAAAAACAGCAGTTCCTGCTTTAATTGCAGAGATTTATGATTTTTTACGTCAAGCAGATGCAATAGAATTAAACGATTTATTTAGACGTTTAGAATTAGGCGAAGATGTACAAGATCAAATAGATAATTTTCAAACGCATATTGTTCCAATTATAGCAGATATAGATGCAGGTTTTGGTAATGAAGAAGCGACGTATTTATTAGCTAAAAAAATGATTCAAGCTGGTGCATGTGCGATACAGATTGAAAACCAAGTGTCTGATGCCAAACAATGCGGTCATCAAGATGGTAAAGTAACTGTGCCACATGAAGACTTCATAGCAAAATTAAATGCGGTTAGATATGCATTTTTAGAGCTTGGAGTTGATGATGGGATTATTGTGGCAAGAACAGATTCTGAAGGTGCAGGATTAACACAAAAGCTTCCGGTAAGTAAAACTAAAGGCGATTTGGCATCTAAATATTTAGAGTTTGTAGATGCAAATCCAGTTAATATTGAAGACGTAACCGAAAATGAAGTGTTGCTAAAACGAAACGGACAATTGGTAAAACCTGTACGATTAGCCAACGGATTGTATAAATTTAAAGAAGGTTCTAATATAGATAGAGTAGTGCTAGATTGTATTACTAGCTTACAAAATGGTGCAGATCTTTTATGGATAGAAACGCCAACACCAAACGTAAAGCAAATAGCACATATGGTAAATCGTGTAAAAGATGTTGTGCCTAATGCTAAATTAGTTTACAATAATTCACCATCGTTTAATTGGACTTTAAACTTTAGAAATCAAGTGTATGAAGAAATGTTAGCTGAAGGTGAAAACATGACTGCTTACGACCGTAATAATTTGATGGATGCAGAATATGATAATACCGAATTATCGTTTAGAGCAGATCAAAAAATTAAAACATTTCAGATGGATGCAGCTCGAGAAGCAGGAGTTTTTCATCACCTAATAACATTACCAACATATCACACTACAGCGTTACACATGAATGATTTAACCAAAGGGTATTTTGGTAAAGATGGTATGTTAGCTTATGTAAAAGACGTGCAAAGACAAGAAATACGCAAAGGTGTAGCTTGTGTAAAACACCAACGTATGGCTGGATCTGATTTAGGAGACGACCATAAAACATTTTTTGCTGGCGATAATGCTTTAAAGGCTGGTGGCGCAAAAAATACTTCAAATCAATTTGAAACTAAAAAACAGGTTAAAAAAGAGGAAAATACTATAAGCGTTGTTGCTTAATTAATTTGTTAGTTTTAATTGAAAAAGCACTCTAAAAGTAGAGTGCTTTTTTTATTTAATTCATATTAAATTCCATTTTAATATCTGCTCTTTTGTAAGGTGTATTTGGTTCTAGATTTACCTCTTTAAATCCAATTTTTTTATACAAATAAATGGCGTTTTCTAAAGATCTGTTAGAATAAAGTAATAAGTTTTTAAACTTATTTTCTTTAGCAAAATTTATAGCATGGTTTAATAGTTTTTGTCCAATTTTTTGACCTCGCATTTCAGGTAAAACAGCCATTTTTGTAAGCTCAAAACCTTCTTTATCTTTTAATGGCATAAATGCATAGGTACCAACTATAGTATCGTTTAATTTTGCAAAAAAGATATAACCACCTTTGTTAATAATATACTTTTCAGGTTGACTTAAAACGTCTTCATCTAAAGGTTCTACGTAAAAATAGGTTTCTAACCATTCTTTATTAAGTTTATAAAAATCTTTACTGTAAAGTTTATTAAATGGTATAATATGAATTGTTCCAGTCATTAATTTAAATATATAAATGCAAATCCAAAAAGTAGTAAACTTATAAACGAAATGAAAAAGGTTAAATTAAGAATTGATCTATCTACAATATTTTTTTTTACCAAATCAATAATCATCCAAATAGGTATTGCGATTATTAAAACTAAACTAGGTATAGTAAATAATTCTGCTAACGCTTTAAACCATTGTGAATCAATACGATTTATGTATAAAAATAAATGAGTTACTATATAAACAAAAACTAAAAAAGCTAAAGCTAATCTTATATATTCAATTTTTAGTTTATTCATTTTTGGTGTTTTTAGCTTTAATAAAATCGGTTATTAAGTAAGTAATTAATTTTCCTACTTGATTAGCTGTCTTTTTTGTTGGTGCAGCTTCGCAAATATGCAAATATTTTACATGTTTTCGTTTTGCAAAATAATGTAAAAATTGCCTTGTTTTTTCTACGCTAAATCCGCTAGGTGTTTTTGCACTACTAGGTATATTAATGATAGCATCACAATCTATTTCGATACCAAATTCATTTTTACAAATATGATCCTTACCTCGTTTTAAAGCGTTTTTAAATGATGTTTTTTGTCTTACTTCTATGTCTTCATAGGTTATGTAGTCTAGCTTTTTATCAGTGTCTAAATTCTCGAAAATTGGAGTAGAGGTATAGTTTTCGTGCAAGCCAAAAATAAAATACTTTTTTAAAAAACCTTCGTTGTATGCGTAGCTAAAACCATTTCCGCTATGTCTTCCTTCTAAGTTTCTAAAATCGGTGTGCGCATCAAAATTAATTGCATTAATTGGCTTTTTTAATCCTAAAGATGTGCCTTTAATCATTCCGTAAGCATTATTGTGTCCGCCACCAATAGCAATAGGTGTTTTACCAGCGCTAATAATTGTACAAACTAAGTCTGTAACGTGTTTATCAATTTCGGTAACTAATTTTCTTGCACTTTGTATATGTTTTTTGTCGTTTTGCTTAAGTTTTGATAGTTGTTCTAACTCTTCAGTAAAATCTAAATGTCCTAATATCAAAACTCTATTAGCTGCTGTATAAGGGTTACTTTGTATATTTAACAAAACTTTAATTGTGGCATTCCAAGCGTTGTAAGTGCCAGTATTTCCTAGGTTTGCGAATACACCAACATCTTCTGGTAAACCAAAAATAACGTAGTCAACGTCTAAAGATTTAATTGCGTCGTATATATTAGAAACGTTGGATAATAACTTGATTTGTTCACCAAATTTTGTTTCTCCATCACGAGTATTAAGTAAATTGTTTACTTCTAATTTTTCTAATAAAATTAGTTTTTCCATTTGCTTTTTATAAGTTTTGTAGAATAAAATTAAGGTTTTTAAATCAAAGTTTATCCAAAATAAAGAATTAACGTTTCACCCTTAAAAAAAATTAAATATTATGGCAAACAACACTGCAAGCACAGGATTAAAAGTAGCATTAGGTATAGCTTTAGTGTTATTTATTGGTACAGCTGTTTATACTGGATCTTTATATAGCGAAAAACAAGAAACAGAGCAGCAATTAAAAACAGAAAAAAATGATGTATTAGCTAACTTAAATGCAATGAAGTCTAAGTACGACTTAGCATTAAGCGAAAACGAAGTGACTAATCAAAATTTAGTAGATGCAAGAGAAAGAATACAAGGTCTTATAGATTCTTTACAAACAGCAGAAACTAACGTAAAAAGTTTATGGAGGTACAAACAAAAGTATCTTGCATTACAAGAAGAAATGGATGTTTTATTAACAGAAAATGACCGTTTAAAAGTAGAGAATATGCAGCTTGCAACGACTTTAGATAGTACAAAAGTGCAACTTGAAGAAAGAGCAATGTTTAATGACTCTTTAATGATACAAAATACAGCATTAGCTGAAGTTATGGAAAATGCAGCTGTTTTAAATACAGTAAACCTTAAAGGATATGGTGTTTTAGTGCGTAACAATGGTAAATTAGTACCTATGGAAAGAGCTAGACGTGTAGACAAAATTAGAGTATGCTATACTGTTGCTAAAAACAAGTTGGTACAATCTGGAGATAAGGAGTTATACGTGCAAGTTATTGATCCAAAAAACAATATTTTAGGAGCAAATCAACAAGTAACTTTTGGAGAGCAAACTTTAAATTATAGTGTTATTAGTAAGTTTAATTACGAAAATGGAAACTTAGATATATGTGAGTTTGTAAGTAATAATACAGACGACGATTTTGAAGAAGGTCGCTATCAAGTTAACGTATTTAACGGAAACGAATTGGTATCTAGCTCTGAATTTACACTTAAATAATATTCAGTAACAATGTAGATATTGTTAATTATTCCACTAAAAAGCCCATATTAATTTTGGGCTTTTTTTATGCAATAATTTGACCGTTAATAATTACAGTTTCTATATTATTTTCTCCAAAAGAATACGGTAAATAATAGTAGCTAGGTATTTGTTTAGTGATTATTACATTTGCTTTTTTACCTCTGGTGATACTTCCGTATTGTTTGTCTATACCCATAGCATAAGCACCATTAATGGTTGCTGCATTAATAGCTTCTTCAGGTGTCATTTTCATTTTTATGCAAGCTGTACTTACGACAAAATTCATATTACCACTTGGTGTAGATCCTGGATTATAATCTGTAGCTAAAGCTAAAGGTAAACCTGCATCAATCATTTTTCTTGCAGGAGTATACGGAATACTTAAAAAGTAGGAGCAAGACGGTAACGCAACTGGCATGGTATTACTACCTTTTAAAACTTCAATGTCTTCATCATTCATTTCTTCTAAATGATCTACGCTTAAAGCATTGTTTTCTACAGCTAACGCTACGCCTCCAAAAGCATTAAATTGATTTACGTGTATTTTTGAAGCCATATGATGTTTTTTACCAGCTTCTATGATTTGTTTAGTATCATCTAAATCAAAATATCCTTTTTCGCAAAAAATATCAATGTAGTCTGCTAATTGCTCTTTTTCAATTAGTGGTAGCATTACATTTATAATTTCATCTAAATAACCTTGTTTGTTGTTTTTATAATGTTGTGGTAGTGCATGTGCACCTAAAAACGTGGCTCTTACTTTTACAGGAAATTCTTTTTTTATGCGTTTAATTACACGAAGCATTTTAAGTTCTGCTTCTGGAGTTAGTCCGTAACCAGATTTAATTTCTAATGCGCCTGTACCTAACTTCATAACGGTTTTAACGCGTGCAATAGATTGATTGTAAAGTTCTTCTTCAGAAGTGTTTTGAAGTGTTTTAGCACTGTTTAATATTCCACCACCACGATTAGCAATTTCTTCGTAAGTCAACCCATTAATACGGTCTACAAACTCTAATTCACGATTACCAGCGTAAACAATGTGCGTATGAGAATCGCACCAAGTAGGTAATACAAATTTACCAGTTGCATCAATAGTGGTTTCTGCTTCTATGGAAGATGCATCTTCCATTGGTCCATAATTTACTATTGTATCATTTTCTATTAAGAGATATGCGTTTTCTATTGTAGGTAGCGTTTTCATGTCATTACCTGAAATAAACGATGGACAATTTTCTCTAACTTGAAGTAATGATTTTATGTTGGTAATTAATATGGACATATGGTTATTTTTAGATGAAATTCAAAGATAGATATTTTAATAAAAATTTATAATTGAAATATTCGTTCTTTTCAATAATAATGCAGTTTGTCGAATATTTAAATCTAAGTCAAATTTTTCAAAAACTTTTTTGTACTATGTCAAGATTAACTAATTTTAATCAAACATCCCTTAAAATATCAAATGATAACACCTGACTTAATACAAGCATTTAAAGATAATGTAAGTGAGTTTTATGATATTTCTTATGAGTCTTTGCACCTTTTAAAAGAAATAACAGAAGTTAGAGAGCTTAAAGCTGGAACAATTTTAGAAAATGTTGGAGATATACCTAACAGCGTTTATGTTATTATTGATGGGTATTGTAGATCTTATTTTGTAAATGAAAAAGGTAAAGAATTTACAAAAGCAATTTATAAACCTTTAGATATTTTCACTTCTTTTAATGCTATAATCAAACAAATACCGGCAGATTGTTATTATGCAACTTTAACAAAATGTACTGTAATAGTTACAAATTATAACGAATACATTAATTTAAGAGAACAACATCCTGATATATTAAAGTTTCATTTTAGTTATTTAGAAAATTTAATATGTCAAAACGATGTAAGACATAAAGAGCTTTTAAGTATGAATGCTACAGAGCGATATTTGAGTTTAAGAAAACAAATACCAAATATTGATAATTTAATACCTCAATATCAAATAGCAACTTATTTAAGTATTACACCTGTGCAATTAAGCAGAATAAGAAATAATTTAAACCATTAACATATGTTAATGCATAAACTTGATGTTTTAAGTATAATTGTATTGTTATAATACTACACACATATTAATAACTAACTTACACACAAAAAAACCGTTAAAAAGTTAATTTTTAACGGTTTTCCTTTTTTAAAGTATATAAAGTTATTATTTAAGACTTCCAACCATGTCTTCTGGTTTTACCCATTCGTCATAATCTTCTGCGCTTACATAACCTAAATTAATTGCTTCTTCTTTTAAAGTAGTACCGTTTTTGTGTGCTGTGTTAGCAATTTCGGCAGCTTTATAATAACCAATTTTTGTGTTTAAAGCAGTCACTAACATTAAAGAATTGTTTAATAATTCTTTAATCACTGCGTGGTTTGGCTCTATACCAGATGCACAATTTACATCAAAACTTACACAAGCATCTCCAATTAATTGTGCAGACTCTAAAATATTAGCCGCCATAACTGGTTTAAACACGTTAAGCTCGTAATGTCCTTGTGTACCACCAACAGTTATCGCCACATCATTACCCATAACTTGCGCACAAACCATGGTTAAAGCTTCGCATTGTGTTGGGTTTACTTTTCCTGGCATGATAGAACTTCCAGGCTCGTTAGCAGGAATAATAATCTCTCCAATTCCAGATCTTGGTCCAGACGCCATCATACGTATATCGTTAGCAATTTTATTTAAAGACACAGCAATTTGTTTTAAAGCGCCATGACTTTCTACAATTGCATCGTGTGCAGCTAACGCTTCAAACTTATTTGGTGCTGTGATAAATGGTAAACCTGTAAATTCAGCAATATATTCTGCTACACGTTTATCGTAACCTTTTGGTGTGTTTAGACCTGTACCAACAGCTGTACCACCTAACGCTAATTCTTTTAAGTGGTCTAACGTGTTTTCTAACGCTTTTAAACCGTGATCTAACTGAGATACGTAACCAGAAAACTCTTGTCCTAATGTTAATGGAGTTGCATCCATTAAGTGTGTACGACCAATTTTTACAACGTTTTTAAATTCTTCAGATTTCTTTTTTAAAGTATTGCGTAATTGTTTAACACCAGGTATGGTTGTTTTTACAATTTTTGTGTACGCTGCAATGTGCATTCCTGTAGGGAATGTATCGTTAGACGACTGCGATTTGTTAACATCATCATTTGGTTGAATAGTTTTATCGCCATCACCAATAGTTTTACCAGCTAATTGATGCGCACGGTTAGCGATAACCTCGTTAACATTCATGTTAGATTGCGTACCAGAACCAGTTTGCCAAATCACTAACGGAAACTGATCATCATGTTTACCTACTAAAATCTCGTCACAAACCTTAGCAATAAGGTCGCGTTTTTCTACCGGTAACACGCCAAGCTCGCAGTTAGTGTAAGCAGCAGCTTTTTTAAGGTAAGCAAAACCGTAAACAATTTCTAAAGGCATAGATGCAGGCGCACCAATTTTAAAATTGTTACGAGAGCGTTCTGTTTGTGCGCCCCAAAGTTTGTCTGCAGGCACTTTAACCTCGCCCATTGTATCTTTTTCTATTCTGTATTCCATGGTATAGTTGATTATAAAAATAAGACTACAAATTTATAAAAAATTGAGGTCTTAATTAAGTGAATGTTAATAAGAAATAAATACTTTTTAGGGTTTGTATTTGAGATGTTGAATAATTTGTCGAAATTGTGGTTTAATAATAATTTATTTTAATATCATGAATTTAAATAGGTCAATCTTCTTTATCTTTTTGTTTTGCTCCACCATTAGTTTTGCTCAAAAAAAAGACAATACTAACATAAGTATTTTATTAAAACAATGGGAATTAGTAGATTTTGAAACTGTTGATAGTTCTTCAGATAAAATGATAGTAACTTTAACAAAGTATGCAGATAAGGTTAGATTTAATTTTAGTGAAGATTATTATTTACAGGTTGTTTATTCTGAAACTAAAAAAGAAATTTATAAATGGAAGTTTAAACGAAAATTTACAATTGAAATTACACCATTAGATATTAATAGTTTTAATAAAGATATTGTGGGAGAATTCGTAATAAGAGACTTAAGTAATATTTCGTCTATATTTTTAGAGCATAAGGGACAACCTCATAATGGTATTATGCTCAAACTTTCTGAGAATTAATCAAATTTCTTAACAACTCTGTTAATAATTTTTAGGATAGTGTTGTTTAAAAAAAAGGTAATAAGTATCTTTGCGGTAACAATAAACAAGTAATTAGACGTAATCATGTTCGAATTTGACCAATATTTAGGCTTTTTAGCATTTTTAACTATCTTAACCATAGGCTTTTGGTTAATGATTTTTTTAATCACATTTGTAGTTCCTTATTGGATTGGAGGAAGCTTAATAGAGCGTTTAAAAGAAATTAAAGAAGAGAAAAAAGCAAAAAGACAACAGGCTTAAGTTTTTTATTAATCATATTTAAAAAGGGAAATTCTAAAATAGTTTTAGAATTTCCCTTTTTTTTATGTGTTATATTAAGTGGTTTTGTCATTTAGAGTTGTCACATTGAGCGCAGTCGAAATGAAAGCGAAGAATCTATTTATTTAAGATTATAAGATTCCTCGATACCTCGGAATGACAGTTGATTGATATTTTAGGATATAAAAAAAGGGTTTATTACAATTTAATAAACCCTTTTTTATAGTTTGCTAACTGCTAACTGCTAACTGCTAACTGCTAACTGCTAACTGCTAACTGCTAACTATCCTTCAAATTCGTCATCACCATTATAGTTGTTATTTCTGCTACCTCTATTACGATCTTTTTTCTGATTAAATCTATAAATCATAGATAATGTAATTTGACGTTGTCTCCATTGAAATTCTGAAGTTACACGTTCTGTAGCTGTTGTTGTAACAGAGTTTCTTTTTCTTG
The DNA here is from genome assembly GCF_014191595.1 of Mesoflavibacter zeaxanthinifaciens subsp. sabulilitoris. Taxonomy (NCBI): domain Bacteria; kingdom Pseudomonadati; phylum Bacteroidota; class Flavobacteriia; order Flavobacteriales; family Flavobacteriaceae; genus Mesoflavibacter; species Mesoflavibacter zeaxanthinifaciens. The sequence continues at coordinate 359,768 of NZ_JACHWV010000001.1, forward strand.
AGTTAAATACATCTCTTACGTTTAAAGATAAAGTAGCTTTATCTTTAAAAATCTCTTTACTAAATGCTAAATCCATAGAGAAAATTCCGTCTGTATCAGATTGTGCATCAGATCTTGCACCTCTATAAAATGCATTTGTTTGCCAATCTATTTTTGCTGGTAAAGTTACTTTACTACTAAATCTAGCAAACCAACTTGTGTTTTTTGCGCTGTAATCTACACCGTTAAATTCTCCTTCTGTATTAAATTGAAAAAAGTTAATACTAGAGTTTAAACGTAACCATTTTTCTGGGTTGAATAACACACCAAGTTCGGCTCCAGTACGTTTGTTTGTAGATAAGTTAACAGGAATTGTTCTAATAATATTAATACCATCTGTTGTTACGCTTCCGGTGTTTTCTTGTACACGCTCAAAAGAATCTGTTTCGTGTTGGTAGTACACAGATGTAGTTAATGTTAATTTATCCCAACGCTTTAAATATCCTAAATCAAAAGTGCTAGAAAATGCTGGGTCAAGATTTGGGTTACCTTGAAAAACTCTTGTTCTACTTGATCTGGTAGGAAAAGGGTTAATAAACCAACCACGCGGTCTGTTTATACGTCTGTTGTAACCTAATGTTATACTTTCTTCTTTCTGATCTTCTTTTGCAAGATTATAAATTAAGTTTACTGTTGGGAATAAACCTAAATAGTTTTTATCAAAATCTGTATCAATCGGAAAGCTAAAAGCGTCGTTTAATTCTTGATCTGATAATCTTGAGTCAATTTTTCCTTTTAATTGTGTATGCTCTAATCTAAGACCTAATAAAAAAGAGAATTTACCTAATTTGGTACCGTATTGCGTGTAAAGTGCATTTACGTTTTCTGAATAATCAAAAACGTTTGTAATAGTATCGTTTACAAATAAAGATCCATCTGTAATGTTTTCTTGTTCTAAAAGATAGTCTGTTACTTCATTTTGAAAACTACCACGGTAACCAGCTTCAAATCTAGAATCCTCACCAATTGGTAATACATAATCAGCCTGTACTAAATATTCTTTTTGATCTTCTGTTTGATAAATTTGTTCTCTTTGAAATGGTTCTGGATTAGCATCTTCGGTAAAATCATAATTTTCATCTAAAAATGTAAATTGCTCTTCTTTATCAATTACATATTGAAAATCTGCAGTTAATTGGTGTCCGTTATCATCAAATTTAGTGATATAATTTAATGCGAATTGGTAGCTATTATCTTCTTCATTTTGACGCTCGTATCTTGTAGTTTGTTCTACTAAACCACCATTATAACGTTCTGAAATATTTGTAGATAAATCTGCATCTTCACCATATCTATAGAAAAAACTACCTGTTAAAGATGTTTTATCTGATAAGAAGTATTCCATACCAATGTTACCGTTATAATTACGATTAAGCCTAGTAACATCTTGGTCTTCTATAATTTGTCTATATTCTGGTGTTTGTAAAATACCGTCTTCATCTAAATAATCAAAATAATAGGTGTCACTATCACTTGTTCTTGGTGCGTCAAAATATCTAAAACCTATGTTTGAAAATAGGTTGAATTTTTCTGTTCTGTAGTTTAATGTTGTAGCAACACCAACTAAATCTGGATTACCAGCATTTAAATTAATAGATCCATTAAAACCTAAAGTTTCTTTTTGACGTAGAATAATGTTTAAAATACCAGCGGTACCTTCGGCATCATATCTAGCAGAAGGCGATGTAATAACCTCTACACGCTCTATTGCTTCTGCAGGAAGCTGACTTAACACATTACTGTCTCCAAAACCAGCAAGAGCAGATGGTTTACCGTTAATTAAAATTCTAACATTTTCGTTACCTCTTAAACTAATACCACCTTCTATATCTACAGAAACTGAAGGGACATTATTTAAAGCGTCACTTACAGTTCCTCCAGCTGTCGTTAAATCTTTACCAATGTTGTAGATTTTTTTATCAAGTCTAATGTCTACAGTGGTTTTTTCGGCAACGATTTCAATTTCATCTAAAGTTTCTGCATCTACAGATAGGGAAGTGGTACCTAAGTTTGTATTGCTAGTAATTGATTTGTTATTGATTGTTAGCTTTTTAAAGCCTATATATTCGTATGAAATGTTATAAGTTCCTGCTGCAACTTTAATGTTGTAATTACCTTTGGTATCTGTTATTCCTCCTGTAACATCACTTGCATCTGTTGTGCTAGTAAATACAATTGTTGCGTATTCTAATGGTGTTTGAGTGCTAGCGTCTACAATTTTACCTTTTACTGTAATTTCTTTTTCGTTCTGAGCAAAAATTAGCGTTGTAAATAAAAGAATAAAACTGGTTAGTATTTTTTTAGTCATAATTAGGTTTTTGTTCTAAGACGCCAAAAATACTTACAGGTTTAACCTGACTTGGTTAAAGCTTTGTTAAATAAAAATGAATAGTGTTAACGTACGTTAATTAGTCTGGAATTATATCAAAAATACGTTTTGCAGGTTTTCCTATTACAGCTTTTTCTCCGTTAATAATTATTGGTCTTTCAATAATTTCTTGATACTCAACCATTAGATCCAAAAGCTCTTCGTTATTAAACTTATGATTATCTTGATGCAAGTGATCAAAATTTTCTTTCCAGACTTTACTTTCTTTCCTAATTAGTTCTTCTGGATTAATTTTAAGAAGCTTTATTATTTTTTGAAGCTTTATTTTATCTAAAGGTTTATCCTGATATTTGATAGCTTCTTGATCATGTTTACTTGTCTCTAAAATTTCTAAACACTTATTTGAGTTTGGAGAGTCTGGGTTGTGATATATTACTATCATTATTGTTTAAGGGGAAATTTTATTACTCTATAATTATTTATGGTTTTAAATATTAATGATTAATAGCGATACAATTTAAATAATTTTTTTAATATTTTCAGGTGGTCTTCCAATAATAGCTTTATTTTTATTTACAACAATTGGTCGTTCTATTAACTTAGGATTTTCAACCATTGCTGTAATTATTTCATTGTCAGATAATTGTTTGTTTTTGTAGTTTTCTTTCCAAATAGATTCATTTTTTCTAACTAGGTCAATTGGTTTAATACCTAGTAGTTTTATGATGTCAGAAAGTTCTTCTTTTGTAGGCGTATTTTCTAAATATTTTACAATTTCAAAATCTTTACCTGATTCTTCAAGAATTTGTAATCCTTCTCTAGATTTTCTACATCTTGGGTTGTGATATATTTTAATCATATTAATTTTTAGAGGTTATTATTGTCTTCGGTTTGTTGTCCCATCATCATTAAATAAGACTTTAAAAATGGTTCTATATGTCCATCCATTACAGCGTCTACATTACCAGTTTCGTGACCAGAACGTACGTCTTTAACTAATTTGTATGGATGCATAACATAGTTTCGTATTTGGCTTCCCCATTCAATTTTCATTTTACCAGCTTCAATATCATCACGTTGAGCCATTTGTTTTTGAAGTTCAATTTCATAAAGCTGAGATTTTAGCATTTGTAGGGCACGAGCACGGTTATCGTGTTGAGATCTTGTTTCGGAACACGAAATTTGAATTCCAGTAGGTTTGTGTGTTAATTGTACTTTAGTTTCAACTTTATTTACATTTTGTCCTCCGGCACCACTTGATCTAGCAGTAGTAATTTCAATATCTGCTGGGTTAATTTCAATTTCAATAGTATCATCAACCAAAGGATAAACATAAACAGAAGCAAAACTTGTATGTCGTTTTGCGTTACTATCAAATGGCGAAATTCTTACTAATCTATGTACACCGTTTTCTCCTTTTAACCATCCAAAAGCAAAGTCGCCTTCAATTTCTAAAGTCACTGTTTTTATGCCTGCAACATCACCTTCTTGAAAGTTAAGTTCTTTTACCTTAAAACCATTTTTTTCTGCGTACATTAAATACATACGCATAAGCATACTTGCCCAATCGCAGCTTTCTGTACCGCCAGCACCAGCTGTTATTTGTAAAACAGCGCTAAGGCTATCACCTTCTTCAGAAAGCATATTTTTAAATTCAAGATTTTCTATAGCAGTTTCTGCTTTTTCAAACCTAGATTCAACATCTTCTAAACTAGCTTCTTCTTCTTTAAAAAACTCGTATATAACTTCTAAATCTTCAATATAAGTTTTAGCATTGTCATAGTCTTCTATCCATTTTTTCTTTTCTCTGATGGATTTCATGACTTGCTCCGCAGCTTTAGAATCATTCCAAAAATTCGGGTCAAATGTTTTCTCTTCTTCGTTACGAAGCTCTATTGTCTTTGCGTCTAAGTCAAAGATATTGCCTTAAAGACTTAAGGCGTTTATTAAGATCTTTAATTTGATCTGTTGTAATCATATAATATATTGTTTGAAACAAAAATAAAATTATTAGTAAGATTCTAAAATTTATTAAAACAATATTTATAGTTTTATCTCTAAAAAATATACTAATGATTATAGATTTAAGAAGTGATACGGTAACTAAACCAACACCAAAAATGCTTGAGGCAATGATGCAGGCTAAAGTTGGTGATGATGTGTATGATGAAGATGAAACAGTTAACGCTTTAGAAGAAAAAATAGCTAAACTTTTTGGAAAAGAAAAAGCATTGTTTTTTCCTAGTGGGACTATGGCTAATCAAACTGCTATTAAATTACACACCAATCCTGGCGACCAAGTAATTTGCGATAAATATGCTCATATTTTTAATTATGAAGGTGGTGGCGCATCTTTTAATAGTGGCGTTTCTTGTAAATTAATAGATGGTAATAGAGGAATGTTTACTGCAAAACAGGTTGAAGAAGCAATAAATCCACCAGATTTTTATCATAGTCCGTTAACCAGATTAGTCGAAATTGAAAATACCACAAACAAAGGTGGCGGCGCATGTTGGGATTTTGACGAAATATTAAAAATAAAATCACTTTGTAAAACACATAACTTAGGATTTCATTTAGATGGTGCAAGATTATGGAATGCTTTAGTAGCAAAAGAAGAAACTACAGAACAATACGGTAAAGCTTTTGATACCATATCTGTTTGCTTAAGTAAAGGTTTAGGTTGTCCTGTTGGATCCGTTTTAGTAGGTGACAAAGCAATTATGGAAAACGCAATACGAATTAGAAAGATATTAGGTGGAGGCATGCGACAAGTAGGTTTTCTTGCTGCTGCAGGTTTGTATGCTTTAGATAATAATATTGAAAGATTAGCCGAAGACCATAAAAAAGCAAAGTATATAGCAGAATTATTACAACAATCTAATTACGTTAAAAATGTAGAGTCAGTAGAAACAAACATCGTTATTTTTGAATTGTATGATGAAACAAGCGAAAAGTTTTTGAAATCGCTTTCTGACAATAAAATTCTTATCACCAATATGGGAAATAACAAACTAAGAATGGTAACACATTTGGAAATTACTGATAATGAAGTTGATATTTTAGAAAATGTAATTAAGTCACTTTTTTAAAAATAGATTTAATATAATTTAGAAGCTGTTTATGTCGTTTTTTTATGCATTTTATCGATTTTTTGGTTTTTCTTAACAGTTAATGTTAAAATAAGTTTGAATAGTGCTTTTTTTGTCTGAAATTAGTTGTAAAATGCTAATTTATAGTCTTTTATTAATCTATTTATAAACTTAAATTAACAAAAAATGAAAAAAGTATTACTAACGATTTTGTCTTTTGTAGCCTGTACAGCAGTATTTGCACAAGACCTACCAACAAATCCTGAACCAGGAAAATGTTATGTTCGTTGTGTTACTCCAGATGTATGGGTAAACCAAGATGTAACAGTACAAGTGGCACCAGCTTATAAAAAGCTATCTGTTGTGCCAGCTAGTTACAACACAGTAACAGAAGAAGTTATTGTGCAAAAAGCAGGAACAGAATTATCAGTAGTTCCAGCAAAGTACGAAACTCAGAATTTTGATGTAGTAGTACAAGAGGCAAGTCAAAAATTAGAAATCATACCATCATCAGTTTCTTACGAAGAAGAAACAGTTGTTGTACAAGAAGCTAGCCAAAGATTAGAAGTAGTTCCTGCTGTTTACGAAACTCGTACTTTTGAAGTAGTAACTCAACCAGCAACGCAACGTTTAGAGGTTATTCCTGCTAAATACGAAACAAGAGAAGAAACAGTAGTTGTTCAATCTGCAAGTCAAAAATTAGAAGTAATTCCTGCTGTTTGGGGAACACAAACTATTACATATAAGAAAAGAGAATTTGGTAACACTTTAAAAGTTGTACCAGCTAAATTTACTTCTAGTTACCAAGTTATAGAGGTTAAACCTGCAACTGCAAAGTGGGAAATGAGCGATACACCAGCTGCAGAGTGTCAATCAAGTGACCCTAACGATTGTAGATACTGGTGTTATAAAAGTGTACCAGCACAAAACATTACAATAAATACTACTGAATTAGCTTCAGATGCTTCTGTAATAACTACTCCAGGATGTGATAATTCTAATGGAGGAGCAGATGATTGTGGCATGGCTACTTATACTCAAAAAGTAATTGAAACTCCTGCAACAACAAGAGTAATAGATATTCCTGCTGTTACAAAAACAGTTAAGAAAACAGTAATGGTTACTCCTCCAACGACAAGAGTTATCGAAGTGCCTGCAATAACTAAAACTATGGAGCGTGTTGTAATGGTAACTCCTCCTACAACAAGAGTTATAGATATTCCTGCTGTTACAAAAACAGTTAAGAAAAAAATCATTACTCCAGAAACAACTCGTGTAGTTGCTATTCCAGAAGTTACTCAAACAATGAAGCGTGTGGTTATGTCTACACCTCCAACTACAAGAACTATAGATATAGCAGAGAAACGTTCTACAATCAAGAAAACTGTTTTAGCTTCAGATGCTAGAGTAGAAGAGTCTGTTGTACCTGCTGTTAATAAAACAGTTACAAAAGAAGTTTTACAAACTAAAGGAGGTTTAACAACATGGAAAGAAGTTGACTGTAAATTAGTAGAGTATAATGACCTTAACATAAACTGGAATTTAGGTTCTGCAACTTTAACACCTGCAGCAAAAGCAGAAATAGATGCTAAATTATTACCAGTACTAGCAGATGGTGTATCTGTAGAGATTGCTTCTCATACAGACTCAAGAGGATCTAAAGAATCTAACAGATTATTATCAGAAAGAAGAGCACAAGCTGTAACTAATTATTTAATTTCTAAAGGAATTAATTCTTCAAGAATTACTTCTAACGGTTATGGTGAGTCAAGATTAACTAACAGATGTTCTGATGGTGTATCTTGTACAGAAAGAGAACACTTAGCAAACAGACGTACTCAGTTTAGAGTTATCAACTCTAAATAAGAGTAGATGGACATAATAAAAAAGGAAGCCAAATGGCTTCCTTTTTTTGTTTACACTATTATTTAAACATGTCCATGCCAGGTATATTTGGCATACCATCTTTAGCAACAGCAGCTACTTCTGTTTCATGTACTTCTGTAGCTTTAGTAATAGCTTTATTTAAAGTTAAAATTAAATAGTCTTCTAGTTGTTCTTTATCTTTTAGTAATGCATCATCAATATTTATTGATTTTATCTCTCTATTGGCTGTTAATGTGACTTGCAATAGGTTGTCATTACTTTTTTCATCAACTAAAACAGTATTTAAACGCTTTTTAGTTTCTTCAACTTTTTTTTGGGTTTCTTTAAGCTTACCCATCATTCCCATTAGGTCTCCAAACATCTTTATTAGTTTTTAAATTATAACTGCAAATTTATTAATTTCAATAGATAAATTTCAACTCAATTATTCATTAAATGATTTAGCTGTTTTGTTATTTAACTTTACATTTGCTTTTTCCTAAAAAATTGAACTAAAATGACAGATTTTAATTCTGAATTAATAGCTCCAAAAGCAAAAAAAATAAAAAAAGAGCTTACCATACATAATGATGTAAGAGTAGATAATTATTACTGGCTTAATCAAAGAGAAGATAAAGACGTTTTAGAATATTTAAACGCAGAAAATGATTATACCAATGCAGTATTAAAATCTACAGAAAGTTTTCAGAAATCTCTTTTTGAAGAGATGAAATCTCGAATAAAAGAAGATGACCAAAGTGTACCATATAAATTTAATGGATACTGGTATATCACCAAATTTGAGCAAGGAAAAGATTACCCAATTTACACTAGAAAAAAGGAAACTTTAGAAGCAAAAGAAGAAATTTTGTTTGATTGTAACCAAATGGCTAAAGGCTATTCATACTTTAAGATAGGTGGTTTTTCTGTAAGTGAGGATAATACGTTAGTATCATTTTCAATAGATACTGTTAGTCGTAGACAATATACCATAAAAATTAAAAATTTAATTACTGGAGAGATTTTAGATGATACTATAGAAAATACGACGGGAAGTTCTACTTGGGCTAGTGATAATAAAACTATCTTCTATGCTAAAAAAGATGAAGTTACTTTAAGGTCGGATAAAATTTTCAGTCATAAAATAGGAGAAAAGGTTGAAGATGATAGATTGGTTTTTATTGAAGAAGATGAAACTTTTCATACCTATGTTTACAAGTCTAAATCAAGAAAATACTTAATTATTGGAAGCTCTAGTACACAAACTTCTGAATATCAAATACTACCAGCTAATAATCCTGAAGGCGACTTTAAAGTGTTTCAATCTAGAGAACGAAACCTAGAATACTCTATAGCACATTATAACGATAGCTTTTACATAATAACCAATAAAGATGGAGCGACTAATTTTAAAGTCCAAAAAACATTAGAAACAGCTACAGCAAAAGAAAACTGGGTAGATGTAATACCTCACAGAGAAGATGTCTTAGTAGAAGATATTGAAATTTTTAAAAATTATTTAGTCGTTAACGAGCGTAAAAATGGACTAAACCATTTACGTATAATAAGTTGGGATAAAAAAGAAGATTACTATCTTGATTTTGAAAGCGAAACTTATACAGCAAGCATAGGTAATAACCCAGATTTTAATAGTAATGTTTTAAGGTATACATTTAATGCATTAACACAGCCAAGTTCTGTAATAGACTATAATTTTAAGACTAAAACTAAAGAAATTAAAAAGGAACAAGAGGTTTTAGATAAAAGTTTTGATAAAAACAATTACACTTCCGAAAGGATTTGGGCGACAGCCAGAGACGGAAAAAAAATACCAATGTCTGTTGTTTATAAAAAAGGTATCAAATTAGATGGAACAAATCCTTTGCTTCAATATGCTTATGGAAGTTACGGCTCTACAATAGATCCTTATTTTTCCACAATAAGATTAAGTCTGTTAGATAGAGGTTTTATATATGTAATAGCTCATATTAGAGGTAGCGAATACTTAGGAAGACCATGGTATGAAGATGGAAAACTTCTAAACAAAATGAACACATTTACAGATTTTATAGATTGTTCAAAATATTTAATTGAAAAAAAATATACATCTTCAGAGCACTTATACGCAATGGGAGGAAGTGCAGGAGGATTATTAATGGGAGCAGTAATAAACTTAAACCCAAAATTATATAAAGGTGTTATTGCAGCAGTGCCTTTTGTAGATGTGGTAACAACTATGTTAGATGACACTATTCCATTAACCACAGGAGAGTATGACGAATGGGGTAACCCTAACAATAAAGATTATTATCATTACATGAAATCCTATTCACCGTATGATAATGTAGTAGAAAAAGAATATCCTAATTTATTAGTCACTACAGGACTACATGATTCTCAAGTACAATATTGGGAACCAGCTAAATGGGTAGCAAAATTAAGAGAATTAAAAACAGACAATAATTTGTTATTGTTAAAAACAGATATGGATGCAGGACATGGTGGCGCATCAGGTAGATTTGAAGCTTTAAAAGAAGTTGCTTTAGAATATGCTTTTTTATTCTATTTAGAAGGAATTACCGATTAATAAAAAAAAATGCTTATTTTTGTCAGGTTTTAGTAATTAAAACCAAAAAATAAGTAGCTTTTAAACAGCATTTATGGAACAAAGTAAACAAGTTTTTAATAGCGCATTAGATCTAATAGGTAATACGCCGCTAATAAAACTAAACAAAATGGCGACTGAGTTTAAAGGAAACTACCATGCTAAGGTAGAAGCTTTTAACCCAGGTCATTCTTCAAAAGATCGAATAGCATTATACATTATTGAACAAGCAGAAAAGCAAGGTATAATCAAACCAGGTGACACCATCATAGAAACTACTTCTGGTAACACAGGATTTAGTTTAGCAATGGTAAGTGTTATTAAAGGTTACGATTGTATTTTAGCAGTAAGTTCTAAGTCTTCAGCAGATAAAATAGACATGCTTAAAACTATGGGTGCAAAAGTATATGTTTGTCCAGCAAACGTAAGTGCAGATGACCCAAGAAGTTATTATGAAGTAGCTAAACGATTACATAGCGAGATTAAAGGATCGGTTTACATAAATCAATATTTTAATCAACTAAATTTAGACGCACATTACAATTCTACAGGACCAGAAATTTGGAACCAAACTGAAGGTCAAATTACTCATTTAGTAGCTTGTAGTGGTACAGGAGGAACAATTTCTGGTACAGCAAAATACTTAAAAGAACAAAATCCAAACATCAAAATTATTGGTGTAGATGCTTACGGTTCAGTATTAAAAAAATACCATGAAACACGTGAGTTTGATAAAGATGAAATCTATCCATATCGTATTGAAGGTTTAGGTAAAAATTTAATACCTACAGCTACAGATTTTGATGTTATTGATAAGTTTGTTAAAGTTACAGACGAAGAAAGTGCACATACAGCAAGAGAAATAGCATTAACAGAAGGTTTATTTGTAGGATATACTTCTGGAGCAGCAATGCAAGCCTTAAAGCAACTAAACGAAGAGGACTACTTTAAACCAACAGACAAGGTAGTAGTTATCTTTCCTGATCATGGTTCAAGATACATGAGTAAGGTTTATAGTGATAAATGGATGAACGATCAAGGCTTTTTTGATAGTCAAAATGAAGCAGCAGCACAAAGCATTCAATACGTTAAGTAACGTTTAAAAATATAAAATTAAAGTTAGCCATTATGAAAATTCATTTTGGTTAACTTTTTTGTTAATAACAGATTGACAATTTATTATGCAAGAATAGTAAAATTGCCTAATTTTGCTCAATCTAACTAAATACTAATAGCTTAAGCCATAGGCTTAATAATCATTTAAAGATGAAAGACTTATTTGAGAAAATATACAAAGACAAAGGACCGTTAGGAAAATGGGCGTCGCAAGCAGAAGGTTACTTTGTATTTCCAAAATTAGAAGGACAAATTTCTAATCGTATGAAATTTCAAGGTAAAGAAGTAATTACTTGGAGTATCAACGATTACTTAGGTTTGGCAAATCACCCAGAAGTAAGAAAGGTAGATGCAGAAGCAGCAGCAAAATATGGTTCTGCTTATCCTATGGGAGCACGTATGATGTCTGGGCACACAGATTTACACGAAAAACTTCAAAATGAATTAGCAGAATTTGTTAACAAAGAAGCGGCTTACTTATTAAATTTTGGTTACCAAGGAATGGTATCTACAGTAGATGCGTTAGTATCTAAAGACGATATTATTGTTTATGATGTAGATGCACACGCATGTATAATAGATGGAGTTAGATTACATCATGGTAAGCGATTTACTTACAAGCATAATGACATAGAAAGTTTAGAAAAAAACTTAGAGCGTGCTACAAAAATGGCAGAGCAAACAGGTGGAGGAATTTTAGTGATTTCTGAAGGTGTTTTTGGAATGCGTGGTGAGCAAGGTCGTTTAAAAGAAATTGTAGCGTTAAAAGAAAAATTCAACTTTAGATTATTTGTAGATGATGCTCATGGATTTGGAACATTAGGAGCAACAGGAGCAGGAGCAGGAGAAGAGCAAGGTGTACAAGACGATATTGATGTGTATTTTGCAACTTTTGCAAAATCTATGGCTAGTACAGGAGCATTTATAGCAGCAGATCAAGAGATTATAGATTATTTAAAATATAATCTACGTTCTCAAATGTTTGCAAAGTCTTTACAAATGCAATTAGTAGAAGGAGCTTTAAAGCGTTTAGATATGTTACGCACAATGCCTGAGTTAAAACAAAACTTATGGAAAATTGTAGACGCTTTACAATCTGGTTTAAAAGAGCGTGGTTTTGATATAGGTACTACACAAAGTTGTGTAACTCCTGTATACCTTAACGGAAGTATTCCAGAAGCTATGGCGTTAGTTAAAGATTTAAGAGAAAATTATGGTATTTTCTGTTCTATAGTTGTTTATCCAGTAATACCAAAAGGATTAATCTTATTACGAATGATTCCTACTGCGACTCATACTTTAGAAGATGTAAATGAAACATTAGATGCTTTTGATGCAATTAGAGAACGTCTTGTAAATGGTACTTACAAGCGTATGTCTGCCGCATTAATAAAAGCAATGGGCGAATAATTCCCCCTTACATACAAAACAAAAAATCCGATTTAAATATTTAAATCGGATTTTTTTATTTATAATGTTTTTCGGTAAGTACTTCGTTTTTTTATAATTTTTGGATCAAAGTTTTTCCAAATTTTATGTATAGCTTCATTGTTTTCTAATTCTGGCGTGCGGTAACAATCTTCTATACCCTTTTCTTTAAAAATAGGGTAGTATTCGTTAAAAATAATACCGTGTACACCTTTGTTTTGATAATCAGGATGTACACCAATTAAATAAAAGTTTACACTCTTACTTTCTTTTTTAGCTTTTAAAAGTTTTAAAAATCCAAAAGGAAATAATTTACCATTCATTTCTTTTAATGCTTCAGTAAACCTAGGCATAACAATAGCAAAAGCTACTAGATTGTTTTCTTGATCTACAACAAATTTGATGTATTCTGGATTGATAAAGTTGATGTATTTTTTCTTAAAATATTCTTTTTGAATATCAGTAATTTCAACAAAAGATGACAGTTTTGAATAAGTTAGGTTAAACAAGTCAAACATCTTATCTACGTAAGGCATTATCTCTTTAGTCTTAGTAAAATTAAGTGGTTTTAATTTGTAACGTCTTTTAATTAAATCTTGAATTTTAGTAAAAGCTTCAGGATTTACATTACTAAATTTAAAGGTGCTTTCTATATAAGTTTTTTCAGTAATAAAGCCAAGTGCTTCATAATGTTTTTGGTAATAAGAATAGTTGTACCATGTTATCATATCGTTAGGATAATCAAACCCTTCAGTTAAAACACCAACTTTATCTAAGTTAGAGAAACCTACAGGACCCTCAACAAACTCTAAATTATTGTTCTTTCCTATCTTGATTACTTCTTCTATTAATGCTTTACTAACCTCTAAGTCATCAATAAAATCAAACCAGCCAAAGCGCATTTTTTTATCGCCTTGTTTGTTTACTTCTAACCAATTAATAATCGCAGCTACACGACCAACTATTTTACCATCTTTGTAAGCTAATAATAATGTTGCATCTGCATCATTAAACACAGGGTTTTTTTCAGTGTTAAAAACCTCTAGTTCTTGACTTATTATTGGCGGAATCCAATACTTACAATCGTTATAGATTTTAAAAGGAAATTTTACAAAAGCTTTATAATCTGCTTTAGATTTTACTTCTTTAATAGTTATCATAGATTATAAAATAGGATTATTCGTCGTCAAAATTGATGACTTGTGTTTCTTTCTTGCGTTTTCCATCGTCAGCATTATTGTCATCACCTTTTTTCTTTTTCTTATTTCTGTTTCTGTTAGCTTTTCTTTCGTATTCATCCATCACATTAGTACCATTATCTACTTTTGGATCTTTATGAAAATCAAGCCTATAAGATGCACCAAAGTTTAAACTAAATACAGAAGGTGTATCTTTAGTATTAAATGTAAGTGCTGTATCTAACTGAAAATCTTTTCCAAAAAGGTAAGCTCCACCAAATCTAAATAAATTATCGGCATAATAATCTCCGCTAATACCTTGAGTTTCTCCAAATAGAACAAATTTTTCGTTTAGAGCTTTTGTTAGTGTTAAAATGTATTGAAAGCTAGAAAAATCTGTGCCTAACCTTTCCATAGAAAAGTTAGTGACAAATACCCAACCGCTACTAAAGTTGTTTTGCGTAGCAACCATAGCTTTAAAATTAACGCCACCTTCATAAGCAGGACTTGTAAATGGGTTAGAATAAGGAACGTAAATATTATCTTTTGCATCCAAATTAACGCCACCGTAAACAGCTACTGCAGGAATTAAATTACTCCACTTAAATTTTCTATTAGCATGATAACTATATAAATTAGGTTTTTCTTCTTCTTTGTTTTTATAAGGATCATAGACTAAATACTTGGCTCCTAAAGCAAAATTTCTAAAGTTAGATCGGTTTGTTTCATTTGGAGAAAGTGAAGATCTATTATCTGTAAACGTATCGTTTTGATAAGTTCCTTCTAGATTAATTTCTAACTCTTCCCAAAGTAAACCGTAGCGTAACGCAAAGTCAATACCAAAACCTTTAGCTTCATTCTTTAAAGGTGTATGTTTTTCGTTTACAGTGTATGGACCAGCTTCAATCTGACCAACATTAACACCAACAGCAAAAGCGCTTTTAGACTCGCCAGGTCTGTTAGAGTTTATTACTTCGGTATACTGAGAAAATGCTGAAATACTGAAGAAAAATAATATGTATTTACAATAGAATTTTGGGTTAAGCATAGCTATTTGTTTAAAGTCAAATATAGAGATTTTATATTTTTTTTAGCTATTAAATAACGAAATTAAAATTAGAGAATTGTATTTTTGTATTTATAGAATAAAATTTGAATTATGGGTTTATTAAGAACCATTTTAATAATATTATTAATTTACTACGGATTTAAAATCCTATCAAGAATTTTTGCGCCTGTCTTATTTAAATACGCTGCCAAAAAAGCTGAAGAACGTTTTGGTGGTGCATTTAATCAACAACGTCAAGAACCAATTAATAAAGAAGGTGAAGTGACTATAGACAAAATGCCAGAAAATAAATCTTCAAATAAAAATGTTGGTGAGTATGTAGATTACGAAGAAATTGAGTAATTTTCAACCTCATTGAATTTATAATTATTTATGCCGTTTTCTTTCAAAAAGTTGTTGCCACACATTATTGTGTTGGTTAGTTTTATTGTTTGCGCTTTATTATATTTTAATCCCGTTTTGCAGGGAAAAACGATTTTTCAAAGTGATATTGTTCATTACCAAGGTATGGCAAAACAGCAAAAAGATTTTAAAGCTGAAACTGGAGAAGAAACCTATTGGACTAATAGTGCATTTGGCGGTATGCCAACCTATCAATTAGGCGCAAAATACCCAAATAATTATATCAAAAAATTAGATTTATCATTACGCTTTTTGCCAAGACCAGCAGATTATTTATTTCTTTACTTTTTAGGGTTTTATATTTTGCTTTTAGTGCTAAAAGTAGACTGGAAATTGGCTGGATTAGGCGCGTTAGCGTTTGGTTTTTCAACTTATCTTATCATAATACTTGGCGTTGGCCATAATAGTAAAGCACATGCTATTGCTTATATGCCTTTAGTTTTAAGCGGTATTATCCTCACCTTCAGAAAAAAATATATCGCTGGTTTTTTACTAACAGCTGTTGCAATGGGATTAGAGCTTGTTGCAAATCACTATCAAATGACGTATTATTTACTATTGCTAGTTATAGTTTTAGGTATAGTGTATTTAATAGACGCTTATAAAAAACAAGAATTACCACATTATTTTAAGTCTCTTGGTATTTTAGTTGTTGCTGTAATTTTGTCTATAGGTCTTAATGCTACAAATATTTTAGCTACAAAAGAATATGTTAATGAAAGTACACGCGGAAAATCTGAATTAACCATCAATTCTGACGGTACAAATCGAGAAAACACAAACGGTTTAAGTAAAGAGTACATTACAGAATACAGTTATGGCATAATTGAAAGTTTTAACCTATTTATCCCAAGATTTTATGGTGGTGGAAGTGGAGAAGATGTTGGCGAAAACTCTGCAATGTATAAATTTTTTACAGATAGAGGCGTATCACCAGCAGAAGCTAAAGAATACGCAAAAAGTACACCAACATATTGGGGCGATCAAACCATAGTAGAAGCTCCAGCATACATTGGAGCGGTTGTGATTTTTCTTTTTGTTTTAGGATTGTTTTTAGTAAAAGGTCGAATAAAATGGTGGCTTGTTGGAGGCACAGTTTTATCACTACTTTTATCATATGGTAAGAACTTAGAATTTCTAACCGATTTCTTTATAAACGTCGTACCGTTATACAATAAATTTAGAGCAGTAAGTTCAATACAAGTTATTTTAGAATTGTGTATACCTATTTTGGCAATAATTGCAATAAAAAAATTATTTGATAATACTTCTGATGAAGAAAAGCTAAACGCACTAAAGAAAACAACAATGATAACTGCAGGATTTGCAGTTTTAATTCTGTTAGGAAAACTATTTGGAGTATTTGATTTTGTTGGTGGTAATGACGGGTATTATCGTCAAAATTACGGTCAAGAATTTGTTGATGCTTTACGCGAAGACAGAGCAAGCTTCTTAACAATGGATACGTTGAGAACTTTATTTTTCGTGTTGCTTTCCGCGGGAATTATTTATTTATTCTTAAAGAAAAAAGTCAACGAAACTAAAGTTATTCTTGCGTTTGCTGTTCTTATTGTAATAGATCTTGTAAGTGTAGATAGACGTTATGTTAACAATGACGATTTTGTTTCTAAAATTAAAATGGAACGTCCATATCAAGCTAATAAAGCCGATTTACAAATCCTAAAAGACGATTCTAATTATAGAGTGTATGATTTAACTTCAGGTGGCGCAAAAGCAAGTTATTTTCACAATGCTTTAGGTGGTTATCACGCCGCAAAACCTAAACGTTACCAAGATTTATACGAGTTTTACCTATCAAAAAATAACATCAATGTTCTTAATATGCTTAATGCTAAGTATATTATTGGACAAGGTGAAAACGGAGAGCCTTTCCCATATCTAAACAATGACGCTAACGGAAATGCTTGGTTTGTAAAACAACTTAAAAACGTTAAAAATGCAGATCAAGAAATAAAAATATTAGATAGTTTAGATAATAAAAATGTAGCTGTTTTTAGTATAACAGATCTTAAAGCAAAAACTTTCAAAGTAGATTCTACAGCATCTATAAAAGTTGAAACTTATAAACCTAACTATATCAAATACAGTTCAAATAATTCAAATGATGGTTTTGTAGTATTTTCAGAAATGTATTATGCCAATGGTTGGAATGCTTATATTGACGGAAACGAAAAGCCTCATTATAAAGTGAATTACGCATTAAGAGGTTTACAAATACCAAAAGGCAATCATACTATTGAGTTTAAATTTGAGCCAAAAGTAGTTAAAACTGGTAGTCAGATTGCTTTAACAAGTTCGGTAATATTATTCCTTTTAATAATAGGAGGATTATTTTATCTGTTTAAAACTAGTAAACCAGAATAATATGACTAAACGTGTTCTTATAGTGACTTACTATTGGCCACCAGCTGGAGGACCAGGTGTACAACGTTGGTTAAAATTTGTAAAATACTTACCAGAACACGATATAGAGCCAATTGTTTATTGTCCTTCTAATGCTAATTACCCTATAATTGATAAGACTTTAAAGGATGAAATTCCTGAAAATGCAATCATTTTAAAACAACCCATAAAAGAGCCATATAAATTGGCTAATTTGTTTTCTAAACAAACCAAAACAATTAGTAAAGGGATTATAAAAGAAAAAAACAAGCAAAGCATACCAGAACGTTTGTTGTTATTTATTAGAGGTAACTTTTTTATTCCAGACGCTAGAAAACAATGGGTAAAACCATCTACTAATTTTTTAACAACTTACATTCAAGATTTTAATATAGATACTGTAATTACAACTGGTCCGCCACATAGTTTACATTTAATCGGTTTAAAAATTAAACAAAAATTAGATGTTAATTGGATTGCAGATTTTAGAGATCCTTGGACAAGTATAGGTTACCATAAGCAGCTTAAATTAACCAATTATGCAAAAAAGCAACACAAGCAATTAGAAAGAAAAGTGCTTAATCAAGCCGATCACATTGTGGTAACAAGTCCAAGTACAAAAACTGAATTTGAAACTATTACAGACAAGCCAATTAGCGTAATAACAAACGGTTACGATAAAGAAAAAGTAATAGTTAACGATTTAGATGAAAAATTTACCATATCTCACATAGGTTCTTTATTATCTAAAAGAAACCCTGAGATTTTATGGCAAGCACTTTCTGAATTTGTTAACGAAGATGAAAATTTCGCAAAACATTTTCAATTAAATTTAGTAGGTGAAGTTGGAGAGCATGTGTTAAATTCTTTAAATAGTTATGGTTTATCTAGTTTTGTAAATAAAGTTGGGTATGTTTCACATAGTGAAGCTGTTAAGTTTCAAAAAAAATCACAAATATTGTTGCTTATTGAAATAAATTCTGAAGACACAAAAGCTATTATTCCTGGTAAATTATTTGAATATATGGTGTCTAATAGACCAATATTAGCAGTTGGACCTAAAGGTGCGGATATTGAAACAATTATTAAGCAAACAAATACAGGACAGTTTTTTGATTACTCAGAATTTTCAGCTTTAAAAACAGCTATTAAGCAACTTTTTGAAGATTATCAAAATAATTCTTTAAAGGTTAATGCTATTGGTTTGCAACGTTTTTCGCGACAAGCGTTAACAAAACAATTAGTAGATTTGATTAATAATCTATAAATTTCAACCACAAAATTTAATTTGTAAACTTAATGGGTATAGTCGTTAATCAATCCATAAAAAACACGGTAATTACTTACCTTGGTTTTGGTATTGGTGCTATTAATGTAGTGTTTTTATACACTAAATTTTTATCCGACGACTATTTTGGATTAATTACTTTTATACTCTCTACAGCCAATATTTTAATGCCTTTAATGGCTTTTGGTACACATAATACGATAATTAAATTCTTTTCGTCTTTTAAGACTAGACAATCACAAAATGGGTTTTTAACCTTAATGTTATTTTTGCCTTTAATTGTTATTATTCCGTTAGGTTTTATAGGTGTTTTAGCATATGATACCATTGGAAATTGGCTTGCAAAAGAAAACCCAATCATCAAAGATTACAGTTGGTTAATTTACGTTTGCGCCATTGCTTTTGCTTACTTTGAGGTGTTTTATGCATGGAGTAAAGTACATTTACATAGTGTGTTTGGTAATTTTATGAAAGAGGTTTTTCATAGACTTTGTATTTCTATTTTGTTGTTAGCACTTCATTTTGGATATTTAAATGTACAGCAGCTTATTTATGGTATAGTTATCGTTTATATTGTAAGAATGGTCGTGATGAAACTTTATGCTTTCAACTTAAAACTACCAGTATTTAAATTTGTTAAAATTCCTAAATTATCTAGTGTTTTAAAATACTCTTCATTAATAATTATTGCAGGCTCTATTGCAAATATCATTCTTGAAATTGATAAGTTTATGATTGGTCAGTTTGAAGCATTAAATAATGTAGCTTATTATGGCGTAGCTATTTATATTGCTACGGTTATTGGTGTGCCATCACGATCTATGCATCAAATAACAAACCCATTAACAGCACAATTTTTAAATGAAAAAAATAAAGTTGAACTTAAAAAATTATACCAAAAAAGCTCGTTGAATTTATTCATAATTAGCGGATTTATCTTTTTAGCAATTATAGTCAATATCAATCAGCTATATACAATGATTCCTGATAATTACTCAGAAGGTTTTTTAGTAGTTCTAGTTATTGGTTTAGCTAAACTATTTGATAATCTTTTAGGAAACAATAACGCTATTCTTTTTAATAGTGATTATTATAGAATGGTATTAGTCTTTGGAGTTATGTTGGCTATTTTAACCATAATTTTAAATCTGGTTTTTATTCCCGTTTACGGTATTAATGGTGCAGCTTACGCAAGCTGTATAACCATTTTTGTGTACAATACTGTAAAGTTGTTATTTGTTTATAGTAAATTTAAAATTCAACCGTTTACCAAAGAAACATTAAACTCTGCGTTACTAATTTTAGTTTGTGCTTTTGGTTTATTCTTTTGGGAATTTCCTTTTCATTCAATAATTAACATCGGTTTAAAATCATTACTTCTTGTATTAATTTATGGATTAAGCGTTTATAAGCTTAATTTATCTTCAGAAATTACAGAAATTTTAAATTCATTTTTAAAGAAATAAAAAAGCCCTATAACTTGAGGTTTTATAAACCATTGTTATAGGACTTATAGTAAGTGTTATAAATATTTTATCCTCTTCTTCCAGATCTAGAAGACGATCTTGATGTACTTCTTGATTTAGAACTTGATCTACTTGAAGATGCTTTTGATCTTGAGTTAGATCTACTTGTATTTGCTTTAGTAGATGTTTTTGGTCTACTTGTGTTAGCTCTAGTTTGTATTCTAGTTCTAGGCTTAGAAGTAACAGTGTTATTTCTAACTGTTCTTGGTTTGGAAATATTACTATTACTGCGTGTTCTAGGTTTTGTAATATTTTTTGAATTACCTCTAGTTTTTGGAGTGCTAATAGAGTTATTTCCTCGTGTTCTAGGTTGCGTAGCAGAACTATTCCCTCTAGTTCTTGGTCTGGAAGCTACTGCGTTTCCTCTGGTTCTAGGAGAAGAAGTAGTTGCATTACTACGTGTTCTAGGCACATTATTTCTTGTAATATTTCTTACAGCTCTACCATTACCACGAGTAGCTAAACTTCTGTTTCTTGATATTGTATTACCACGTCTTGTTGCTACAGCAGTTGTACGTCTGTAATTGTTTACAAAAGGTCTTGAATATGCATATCTAATAGGTCTATAATATCTTCTATATGGAGTAGTATAAACAACTCTGTATAACGGAGCAGGTACTACATAATATGAATGCCAAGGTCTATATACATAAACTCTATTGTAAATATTTATAAATCCTGTACAGTGAGAAAAGCGGTTATAACGGTTATAATGAACATAAAGTCCGCCAACTCTAGTAACAAAACCACGATTGTTATAGTTAATCCTAACATTACCAATTTGATTTACACGTCCATAATAATCATAGAATATTGGTGTGTTTTCAACTTGTATAATAGCACCATACTCATCATATTGTACATATGGGTTATAATCATAACCAGTATTAAAACTAATAGAAGCATTTGGAGTGTTTACTGAAACATTTACGTTAGGACCGTAATTTGGTATATAAAAGTCAAATTGCCCATCTGCAAAAACCGAAAACTCAATTCCTGCTTCTGTAAAAATGAAAGAATTGCCATAACCTCGGTTATAAGATTCGTTTATAGTTAAACTTTCGGCGTTTTTTGTTGTGTCTGCATTAACAGCAAAAATACTTAAAGTAAATGCTGATAATAAAAGGAATAATTTCTTCATAACTAATTGTTTTATGATTGAACATTTAAATATTTACAAGCATCATGCCAAAAACCAAAACTGCTGTAATTGTTATTAGGTTGTAAAATGAAATAACCTCGTAAATAAAGACTTACGAGGTTTTTTTGTTTTGATTGAAATTATTTTTTCAATTTAGGTTTTTCGGTTTTTACACCATTTCTGTAGTAGTAAAAATCGTCATTATTATAATTGTAATCATAATTATTATCTATTGGTGATCCGTATGGATTTCCGTAGTTATTATCTAACACAAAAGACGTATTGTATCTATTTACATGACCAATTGTTCTAATTAACCTTCCGTGTCTGTTATAAATCAAACGCATTCCGCCAATACGACTTACCAAGCCTTGTCTATTATAACTTATATAAACAGACCCTAATCGTTTAACCTGTCCTTGTCTATTATAATTTAAAAACACATAGCCAACACGTCTTACTTTACCAGATCTATCGTGTAAAACAATGGTTCCGTTGTTTGTTGGTCCATAATAGGTATTGTAAGTACCTGGTGCTCCATAAGTACGATTTATACTGCTACGTCTTGTGTTTACATTTGCATTGCTACGTCTGTAATAATTATCACCTTGTGTATAATCTAATTGAGTATTAAAATCAAAGCTTCCATCAGGAAAGATTAAAAATTCTACACCACGTTCTACAAACATAATAGGTTGTACAAAACGGTTTGGGTTAACAACTAAATCTTCACCTTGCGATTCAGACTTATTTTCTGCTGTTACAGTGGTTAATCCCATTAACACACCTGTAATTAATAGTACTAGTTTTTTCATAGTATTAAGGATTTAGATTTTGCCTACTGTTTAGCGTTTCGGCAATCGCTATTTGATAAATTAGTTTCAATAGCTGTGCCAAACTTGAAACACGTTGGTTTTACTGGTGTTTTGATACGAAATTATATTTTTACTATTTCAATTTTAAAAAAGAAATTAGACATCTTTTAAAGTTTATTTTTACATTTACCTAAACAATCTACCAACATGTCACTTCAATATAAAGTTTGCGAAAACTGTGAAACAGAATTTAAAGATAGCTTTAAGTTTTGTCCTTGTTGTGGTATGAAAAATAGAGAAGAGTTAACAGTTAGAAGTCTTTTTTATAATACGATTAATAATTATTTACTATGGGATTCTAAATTTTTAAAGAGCTTTTTGCCTTTAATGACAAAACCTGGATTTTTACCAAAAAAGTTTTTACAAGGCAAACGTTTAACATATTTACATCCTGCACAGTTTTATTTATTTGTTTCGGTAGTTTTTTTCTTCATCTTCTCATTTTATATTAGAGAAACTAGAACAAAATTAGATAAAGCTATACAGGAAGAATTAGCAGTAAAAAAGGAAAAAGAATACCGTGAAGCTTTTGAAAGAGTAGCAGATTCTATAAAGTTAGATTCTTTAGTAAATGAAAAAATAGACGCTAAAGACCGAAAAGCTAATGGTAGTGTTTTTGGAACTTCTTTTACTTATGATGAAAAAGAAATAGACTCTTTAATTGATGCAGGAGCAGACAAAAAAATTATCTTAAAAAAAATGGGAATGCCTGAAGATGCAGGTTATTTAAAACGAAAGTTTTTTGAGCAAATGTTTAAATTTCAGAAAGATAAAGGTGTCGGGTCTATTTATCAAACCATTACAGATAGTTTTCCTATAGCAATGTTTTTTCTGTTACCAATTTTTGCGTTGCTTTTAAAGGTTTTCTATTTTAATAAAGGAAGATACGCCTTCCATTTGGTATTTAGCTTTTATTTTTTCTCTTTTATATTTGCGGTAATGGCTATAGATTTAGGCATAAACTGGTTTTATGATATGCCCGATTGGTTAGACTTTTTATTGGTTTTATCTACTTATTTCTACTTTTTTATAGCAGTCAAAAAGTTTTACGATCAAGGTTGGTTTTTAAGTTTTATAAAAAGCGGAGCTATAACTACAATTTTTATGGGCATGATAATTCCTTTTGCTTCAATATTAATTGCAGTGTTAGCCTTTATGATTTATTAGATCTTATCTTTTAAGTATTTAGCAGTTGCACTTTCTTTAACTTTTGCAACTTCTTCAGGTGTACCAAATGCTACTAATTGTCCACCATTTTCACCACCTTCAGGACCAAGATCTACAATGTGATCTGCACATTTAATCAAATCTAAATTATGCTCGACAACAATAATAGAGTGTCCTTTTTCAATTAAAGCATAAAACGATTTTAGTAATTTTTGAATGTCATGAAAATGCAAACCTGTTGTAGGCTCATCAAAAATAAATAAGGCTTTGTCTTTAGTATTTCCTTTACCTAAAAATGTAGCTAGTTTTATACGCTGTGCCTCACCACCAGAAAGGGTAGAACTACTTTGACCTAGTGTTACATAACCTAAACCAACATCTTGTAAAGGCTGAAGTTTGTTTTTTATTTTATTTTGTTTGTGCTTATCGAAGAAAGAAATAGCGTCGTCAATGGTCATATTTAACACATCATCAATGCTTTTATCTTCAAAAGTAACTTCTAAAACTTCCTTTTTAAAACGTTTACCATTACAGGTTTCGCAGACTAAATGTACATCTGCCATAAATTGCATTTCTATTGTAACTTCGCCTTCACCTTTACAGGTTTCGCAACGTCCACCATCAACATTAAAACTAAAATGTTTAGCAGCAAAATTTCTTATTTTACTTAGTTTTTGTTTAGCAAACAAAGCTCTAATATCGTCGTAAGCTTTGATGTAAGTTACAGGATTAGAGCGTGATGAACGACCAATTGGATTTTGGTCAATAAACTCAATATGCTTGATATTACTAAAATTTCCTTTTAATTCTGAAAATTGACCTGCTTTATCACTAAATCCAGTTAGTTTTTTTTGAATGGCAGGAAATAAAATTTTCTTAACCAATGTACTTTTTCCGCTTCCTGAAACACCTGTAATAACGGTTAACATTTCTAAAGGAAAAGTAACATCAATATTTTTTAAATTATTTTCTCTAGCACCAACAATTTCTATACTATACTTACTTGTACGACGTTTTTTAGGGACTTCTATTTTTAAAGTTTCGTTTAAATATTGAGCAGTTAGTGACTTTGATTTTAAGATGTCTTTAAACGTTCCTGTTGCGACAACTTTACCACCAAAAGTACCAGCTTCGGGACCAATATCTATAATGGTGTCGGCTTGTTTCATGATATCTTCATCATGCTCTACAACAATTACTGTATTACCCAAATCGCGTAACGATTTTAATACCGATATTAGTTTTTCTGAATCCTTTGGATGCAAGCCAATACTAGGTTCGTCTAATATATACATAGAACCAACTAAGCTACTTCCTAGTGATGTTGCTAAATTAATACGCTGACTTTCTCCTCCTGAAAGTGTGTTAGATCGTCTGTTTAAGGTTAAATAATCTAAACCAACGTTGCTTAAAAAGTTTAAACGATTTTTTATTTCTATAAGTAAACGTTCGGCAATTTTAGTGTCATAATCATTCAATTCTAATTGGTTGAAAAAATTAGACAATTTATTTAATGGCATTTCTACTAAATCTGTAATTGTAGCGTTTCCTACTTTTACATAACTAGCTTCTTTACGAAGACGTTTACCACCACAAACGTTACATTTTGTTTTTCCGCGATAGCGAGATAACATTACACGATTTTGAATTTTATAAGCTTTGCTTTCTAGTTCTTCAAAAAAGCTATTTAAACCTTCAAAATACTGATTACCTTCCCAAATTAAATTTTTATGTTCTTGACTTAATTGAAAATAGGGTTTGTGTATAGGAAAATCGAATTTATGCGAATTGTTTACCAATTGATCACGGTACCAACTCATACTTTCGCCTCGCCAAGGGAAAATAGCCTCTTCATAAACAGAAAGCGCAGTATTTGGAATTACTAAATCCTCATCAATACCAATAACATCACCGTAACCTTCACATTTTGGACATGCACCGTAAGGGTTATTAAAGCTGAATAAATGCACATTTGGCTCTAAAAACTGCATGTTATCTAATTCAAATTTATTACTAAAATGTCTTATGGAATTGTCTTTTAAGGTTTCAATGTAACAATTCCCTTTACCTTCAAAAAAAGCAGTTTGAATGGCATCTGCTAATCGGTTATAAAAATCGTCATCGTCTTTTGTTACAATTCTATCAACAACTAAAAATACATCTTCAGTAGATGTTAAATCTTTTGCTTGATCAATTCTTAAAACTTCATCTTTTACTTTAATTCTAGAATATCCTTGAGCATTTAAGGTGCTAAGTTTGTCTTGAAGTGCTCTTCCTTCTTCTAAATAAATAGGAGCTAGAAGTAAAAGTTTTTCTTTTAAATCAATAGTTTTTATAAATTCTAAAACATCTGTAACAGTGTCTTTTTTGACTTCGTTACCAGAAATAGGAGAGTAGGTACGACCAATACGTGCAAAAAGTAGTTTTAAATAGTCGTAAATCTCGGTTGTCGTTCCGACAGTAGAGCGTGGATTAGTAGAATTAACTTTTTGCTCAATAGCAATTGCAGGCGCTATACCTTTAATATAGTCTACTTTAGGTTTGTTAAGTCTACCTAAAAATTGTCGTGCATAACTACTAAGACTTTCTACATAACGACGTTGTCCTTCTGCATACAACGTATCAAATGCTAAACTAGACTTACCAGAACCTGATAGACCTGTTATAACAACTAATTTACGTCTAGGTATAACAACATCTATATTCTTAAGGTTATGTAATTTAGCACCTTTAATTATGATGTTCTCTTTAGGGTTTACTGCAGAAAGCGTAGTCTTCATAGTCAATTTTCGTATAGATTTGCAAAGATAACACAACAATTTCAGCTTAAAAAATAGATTATTGTGCATTAAAATGTTAAAACTTGAAATTATGTTTGCATTTTTGGAATAATTGTTGTTACATTTGAAACATATCAATTAACCCACAAACACTTTTGCCTATAGCAAAACATTACTTTTTTAATTTATAAACCCCAAGCCCGAAACACGTTTTCTGTGCAAAAAAAGTAATGATTATGCAAAAAGAATTAATCTCTGATGCTCAATTAGTGAGTAATTATATAAGAGGCGAAGAATCTGCTCTAGAAGTTTTAATTACAAGACATAAACAAAGAATTTACAGTTTTATATACTCTAAAGTTTTTGATAGAGATATATCTGAAGATATTTTTCAGGATACCTTTATCAAAGTAATAAGAACTTTAAAAAGAGGTAAATATAACGAAGAAGGTAAGTTTTTACCATGGGTAATGCGTATTGCTCATAATTTGGTTATAGATCATTTTAGAAAAAACAGTCGTATGCCTAAATTTGACAACTCAGGAGATTTTAATATTTTTTCTGTAATAAGTGATAATGCATTAAATGCAGAGAAAACAATTATTAAAGGTCAAGTAGAAGCAGATGTAAGACGTTTGATTGACGAGTTACCAGAAGACCAAAAAGAAGTTTTGGTAATGCGTATGTATAAAGATATGAGTTTTAAAGAAATCTCAGAACGCACAGGAGTAAGTATAAATACTGCTTTAGGACGTATGAGATATGCATTAATTAATATGAGAAAAGTAATAGAAAAGTACAATATTGTTTTAACAAATTAGGATAAGCAATAAAGTTAAATCTTATCCGTTATAATGTAGTAACAAACTAAAAATCTACATTAAATGGCAAAACTTTACTCTAAAAAACCTAAATCAGATTTTAAATTGAACCCAAAAGATGAAACAATAAGTTTTATCCTTAATTACTCTAAGGCTTTAAGTGTTATAAATTATAAAAGCATGAAGTTTGAATCACTTCAAAATTAAAAGAAAAACGTCCTAAAACATTAGGACGTTTTTTTATGATATTCTTTTAAAACTGTAGCTCTTCCAATGGTTTTTGTAATAATATCTTTATCTAAATCCCAACCACGAGCTGGAGAATATTCTCTTCCATACCAAATGATTTGCAGATGTAAATCGTTCCATAGTTCTTTAGGAAATAGGCGTTTAGCGTCTTTTTCGGTTTGAGCTACGCTTTTTCCGTTAGATAAATTCCAACGATACATCAAACGATGGATATGTGTGTCTACAGGAAAAGCAGGTACACCAAATGCTTGACTCATTACAACACTAGCTGTTTTGTGTCCAACAGCAGGTAACTCTTCTAAAGCTTCAAAAGATTGCGGGACTTCACCGTTATGTTTTTCTATTAAAATTTTTGAAAGACCGTAAATACCTTTACTTTTCATTGGTGATAAGCCACAAGGTTTTATTATCTCTTTAATTTCTTCTACAGTTAATTTAACCATATCATAAGGGTTATCTGCTTCTGCAAATAATAAAGGCGTTATTTGGTTAACTCTAACATCTGTGCATTGAGCAGATAATAAAACAGCAACTAAAAGAGTGTATGGATCTTTATGATCTAAAGGAATAGGAATTTCAGGATATAACTTATTTAACGTATTTATAACAAAATGTACCTTTTCTTGCTTAGTCATTAATTTGTATTTTTGAATAAATCAAAATTACAACTATGAATACATTAAAACAAGGTGATAAAGTACCAAATTTTACAGTTAATGACCAAGATGGTAATGCTGTATCTTTATCTGACTATAAAGGAAAAAAATTAATTGTTTTTTTCTATCCAAAAGCAAGTACGCCAGGTTGTACTGCAGAAGCATGTAACTTAAGAGATAATTATAAAGTTTTACAAGATAAAGGTTTTGAGTTATTAGGTGTTAGTGCAGATTCTGAAAAAAGACAAAGCAATTTTAAGAACAAATATGAGTTTCCTTTTCCTTTATTAGCTGATGAAGAAAAAGAAGTAATTAATGCATTTGGTGTTTGGGGATTAAAAAAGTTTATGGGTAGAGAGTATGATGGTATACATCGTAAAACTTTTTTAGTTGATGAAGATGGAGTAGTAGCGCATGTTATTGATAAAGTAAAAACTAAAGATCATGCAGCTCAAATTTTAGAGTTAATTTAATTGAATTTAATCTTTTAAAAATAAAAAAGGCGCTAATTTATAATTAGCGCCTTTTTTTTATTTATTGTAAACTGTATTATTTATTCTGAATTTCTTCGGTTTCGCAACCAAACAGACTTTGTTCTGCAATTAATTTAGAGACACCTTCAGGTAACATAGGTTGCCAACCATCTTCACCTTGGGCAATCATTTTTAAGACTTTTCTAGAGAAAACATTTAATGTTGATGGGTCATAGTCTGCAATATCTACAACTTTACCATTGTATTTAAAGAATTTATAAAGCTCTTTCATACGTGGATGTACTTTTAAGTTATCACTTGTGGTAATGGTTCCATCTTCATTTTCCATAGGGTAAAGATATACACGTAAATCTTTAAAGAATAACTTACCAAAAGCCTCTAAAATACCACCACTTAAATGACGATAATACTTCTCGTCAAAGATATCTACAAGATTATTTACACCCATTGCTAATCCCATACGGTTTTTAGTGTATTGAGAGAAATATTCTACTAATTTATAGTACTCTTGGAAGTTAGATATTAATACGGTTTGTCCTAAAGAACATAGTAAACGTGCTCTATCCATAAAGTCTTGCTCGTCTATTTCTCCTTCTGCTCTTAGGTTTGATAAAGTGATTTCAAAAATTACTTGTGTTCTTTCTTCGTCAACTTTATTTTCTTTAATAAACATATCTAAAGACTTCTGGTACATGTCCATATTTACCTTTGTTACAGGTCTAAAACTACCACGAAGTGCTAAAATGTTTTTCTTATATAAAACTCTTGCAGGAAGTACGTTATTACCATCTGGAGCAAACATTACAGCATCAGTCATTCCATTTTTAACTAGCTGTAAACTCATTAAACGGTTATCTACGTTTTTAAATACAGGACCAGAAAAGTTAATTGTATCAATTTCTAATTGGTCTTTATCTAAATGGTCGTATAAATATCTTAATAATTTTTTAGGTTCGTTGTATTTATAGAATGCGCCGTAAATTAAGTTAGTACCTAATATACCAAGAGTTTCTTGTTGTAATCTTGCGTCATTTTCTTTAAAACGAATATGTAGAATAATTTCGTTAACTTCTTTATCTTCAGGATCGATTTGGTATTTAATACCAACCCAACCATGTCCTTTATATTTTTTTGCAAAATCTATTGTAGCAACAGTGTTAGCAAAACTAAAAAACATTCTATGTGGGTTACTTTCTCTGCCTATACGCTCTTCAATTAATCTATATTCATGATGAAGCATTTTGCGTAACCTAGCTTCAGTAACGTAGCGTCTATCATCTTCAATACCATAAATAGCATCGCTAAAACTTTTATCATAAGCAGACATTGCTTTTGCGATAGTACCAGATGCGCCACCAGCTCTAAAAAAATGTCTTACAGTTTCTTGTCCAGCACCAATCTCGGCAAAAGTACCGTAAATGTTTTCGTTTAAGTTAATACGAAGCGCTTTATCTTTTAAGGATGGAATATTTTCAAATTCTTTATCTCCTTTTAGCGTAATTTCCATAAAAAAATCCCTATAAATTTAGTGTTACAAAGGTACCAAATAACTATAGTAAACAAAAAAATTAACTTATTTTTGTTTTCAAATTTTATAGATTTTGAAAATTACTTTTTTAGGTACTGGTACATCTCAAGGAATTCCTATTATAGGAAGTACACATCCAGTGTGTTTAAGTAAAAATCCTAAAGATAAACGTTTGCGTGTTTCAATTTTGGTAGAATGGGATTATTATACCTATGTTATAGACTGTGGACCAGATTTTAGACAGCAAATGCTTAGAGCTAATGTAAATAAAATTGACGGAATCATTTTTACGCACGAACATGCAGACCATACTGCTGGTTTAGATGATATTAGACCCTTCTTTTTTAGACTAGGAGATATACCTATTTATGCACATAAGAGAGTTGTAGAACAACTTAAGCAACGTTTTGCTTATATATTTGCTACAGAAAATAAATATCCTGGCGTACCAAACTTACAGGTAAATGAAATTGAAAACAAACCTTTTAAATTGAATAATTTAGAAGTGCTTCCTGTAGAAGTTTTTCATCATAAATTACAAGTATTTGGATTTAGATTTAACAACTTTGCTTATTTAACAGATGTTAAAACCATACCTGATGAAGAAATGGAAAAACTAAAAAACCTAGATGTTTTAGTGATTAATGCCTTAAGAGAAGAGACTCATATTTCGCATTTAAATTTAGAAGAAGCATTACAAATTATAAATACATTACAACCTAAAAAGGCTTATTTGACGCACATAAGTCATTTATTAGGTTTTCATGAAGAAGTCCAACAAAAGCTACCTAAAAATGTGTTTTTAGCTTACGATGAGCTTCAAATTAAACTTTAAAATCAAATATTATAATGAAGAATAAAATTTTTATGTACTTGTTTATCTTTACGTTACTTGTTGTTTTGTTTCAGTACGTAAACACTAAAAACTATGTAAAAGCTAATGATAGTCAGTTTAAAAGCTTAAAAGAAAAAAATATAAGAATGAAAGATTCTTTAGCGCTTTTAAACAATCAGCTAAATGATTTTATCATGTTTGATTTTAGGTATAACCAAGAAGCTAAGGATTATTTTTATGATAGAGGTATTGATACTGATAAGCTTACAATACTTATAGAAAATGAATTATACGATTTAACAGACGCGCCAGGAGAAGAGCATCCACTAATTCCTTATGCAGCTTCAGGTGGCAAAAAAATGCAATTTAATTCTATAAAAATACTAAACCATAAATGGGTTATAGCAGATTTTTCTGATGGTGTTTTTTGGGGAGAATTACTAATTAAATATGAAATTACTCCTGATAATCAGTTAAACTTTAAAGTTTTAGATCACTTATTGTATCCTACAAATTAGAGTTTGCTTTCAACCATTCTCTAAACTCATAAAAATTCTGTGGCGCAACACCATGACCAACAGGAAACTCGCTATACTTATAGTTAACTCCTAATTGCTCCATAAACGGTTTGGTTTGTCTAGCCCAATCTATAGGTATAACTTGGTCAACACTACCGTGTGAACAATAAAAATTAAGATTTTTATATGTTTCTGGACCTTTTAATTCAAATAAATCAGGATTTACATAACCGCTTAAAGCAATAACATTTTTAACTTTTTCAGGATATGTAAATGCTACAGCATAACTTAAAATAGCGCCTTGACTAAAGCCTAAAAGCGTTACATTATTGCTATCTGCGTTGTATTTAGCTAAAATTTCATCTATAAAATTAGCAATCAAATCTCTAGATTGTTTGGCTTGCTCGTTATCACTCCATTTTCCTTTTTCAGCATCAAAATTTATGGCATACCATGCATTACCAAAAGGCTGCATTGGGTAAGGTGCTTTAGCAGAAATTATTAAAAATTCTTCAGGTAATTCTGATGCAAAACTAAATAAGTCGTTTTCATCACTTCCATAACCATGAAAGAGTAAAAGTAATGGTGCGTTTTCTTTTAAAGTTGAAGGTCTTGATATATATTCTAAGCTTAAATCTGTCATGTTTCTATTTTCCTAATGATGAAAAAATTTTTTGAAAAAAAGGTCCTACTAGAGGAACAGCTTGCATTTTACCGCTAATAGCATTTATAATTCCGTAGAAAAATAATAAACCCATTCCTACCCAAAAAGCGACAGAGATTTGCATGTTATCAAATTGACTAATAAAATATCCAATAATCATATACATTAAACAAAGTCCTAAACCTTGACGGTTATGAAATGCTGTAAACTCGTTTTTTTTATCGTTATTCATTATGATAGCAATAACACTACCTATGATGGTTAAGTAGCTTACTACTGCTAATGTTTTTCCTTCTTCAGCTGTATTTTGATTCATTATAAAACTATTTTTTTATTGGCATAAATACCATAAACTTTTCCTTTTAATTCTTGTCCTAAAAAGGCACTATTTTTTGATTTTGATAGAATGTTTGACTTACCAAATACGTATTTTTCATTTGGATTAAATAGCGTGATGTTTGCAACTTCTCCTTCTTCAATTTTAGAAGTTACAGTACCAAAACGTTCTTTTCCTTTAGTTAATAGTTGAATAGATTTTTTAGTAGAAAATATCTGGTTTAAAGCACCAAAAGCACTTTCTAATCCAATAGTACCGTAGTTGGCATGGTCAAATTCTACTTTCTTTTCTTCTATGGTTTGCGGATTATGATCACTGGTTACCATATCTATCGTACCGTCTTTTATACCTTCAATTAAAGCGTCTATATCGTCTTGAGTACGTAATGGCGGATTGACTTTGTAACGTGTATCAAATTCGTTTAAAACATCGTCAGTCAAAAACAAATTATGTATAGCAACACTACAAGTAACGTCTATTTTTTTTTGTTTGGCTTCTCTAATTAGCTTTACACTTTCTTTAGTTGAAATGGTAGGAATATGAAGTTTACCACCAGCATATTCTAATATGTATAAATCTCGAGCCACTTGTAAAGATTCGGCTAAATTTGGACTTCCTTTTAGACCTAATATAGTGCTAGAAACATGCTCGTTAACAATACCTTTACCAGCAATTTTTTGTTCTAAAGGAAAACTACATACCAAGCCATCAAAATTACTAGCATATTGTAAAGCAATCTTTAATAGATTAGGGTTAGTAATTGGTTTTTTATAATCGCCAAATGCTACTGCACCAGCGTTTTTCATGTCAAAAAGTTCAGCTAAATCAACGCTTTCGCTATTTTTTGTTAATGCGCCAATTGGTAACAAATCAACGGGTTGTGATTGTGCTTTTGATAAGACAAAAGTAACGTCAGAACTGGTGTCGATAATCGGATTTGTGTTAGCTTGCAACGCAATGATTGTAAACCCAGATTTTGCAGCTGTTTTTAAACCGTTTTCTATAGTTTCTCTATCTTCAAAACCAGGTTCGCCAAAGCAAACGCTAGAGTCAAACCATCCTTGAGAGATATGTAAATTATCTAACTCAATTTCTTTAAAATTGCTAGTGTTTTTAATACATTTAGCAATTTGTGAAATCTTTCCTTTTTCAATTAAAACATCAACAATTTGATTATGAAATTTGCTTGATGTATCAATTACTGTTGCCGATTTGATTAAGACGTTCATTTAAAATATTTTAAGATGAGCATTTCTATGATTAAAAACACTAAAGCCAAAATTACAAACCATTTCCATAACTCATCAACTTTAGTGTCATTTTTTATAGTGTTAAAAGCTTCTTTAACAGAGTTTGAAACATTGATGCCTTCTATGTTTTCAAGGTTTTGATAGGTTAAATCACTTTCGTTTCTGTTGTAGTTAAAGCTTACGTATTCTAAAATTTCATTTTTATTCTTTACTTCATAAACACCAGCGTTTTCTTGTAAATCGTTAGTTTTTATAACCACTTTATTGTTGTAGTATTGTTGTTCTGGTATTATAGATTCGTCATTATTAACAAGAGTTAATACAGTATCTGGTTGTAAATTTACAGACACATCAAATTGATTGTTTTGACCGATTGTATAATAAAGTTGGGCAGCATTTAAACTTTGTTTTGCAATGTTATAAAATGTAGGAACAATTAGATTTATATTTTTAAAGTTTGAATTGTCCTCATTAATCGCAGCGCTAAAAACAAACACATTATTACGTTGAGATAAAAATGGTTTGTTATCTTCAAATTGAAGGATAGCAGTACTTTGAGATGCATTTTGAGGAAAATACAGATTGACTTTTGGATACTGAAAGTTATCTATACGTTTTTCAAAAACACCATTAGCGTAAATTGGATGTGCATAATTTATAGATGTAATGCGCTTTTCTTGCTCTAAAATTGAATTAAAACCACTAAAGTTAAATTGCTGTAAAAACGTATTGTAGTTTGATAGATTTCCTTTAATGTTAGGTATAAATGCAACGACGCCACCTTTGTCTGTAAAGACTTTAAGAGCAGTAATTAAAGTATTTGGTAGGTTTTCAATTTCGTTTAATATTACTAGGTTTTGTGTATCAAAAAGGGCATAATCTAATGTGTTTGGTGTTTTTTTTGTAAAATTAAACTCGTCTTCAGTAAAAATTCCATTTAAATAGTTGGCATCATCGTTAGACACTGCTAAAACATTAATTTTTGAAGGCGTATTTATGCTAAAGTATAAGGTGTTATCAAATTGAAGTTGCGCCTCATCAATAGTAATTTTACCTTTTATAGTTTGATTGTTAGGTATTGTAAAAACAGCTTTGTTTTCGTCTTTAATTTCAACTGAAACTTTTGAGACTAATTGATCATTATTATATAACGAAACAGGTAAATTAATAGTAGTAGTTTGATTACTTTTTAATAAAGCAGTCAACTCATAATTAGTTGCGTTTTGTTTAGAAATATACAAACTGTCCATAAACGCATTTGTTTTACTTACAGGGTTTAACTGAATAACACTTAAAGTAATACTTGAATCTTTTTCAATACTAAATTCTTGTGTTTTTTGTTGGAAATCTGACACAAAAATCAAGTTTTTAGTGCTATTTGCTTTATTAGAAAATAGCTTTTTAGCTTTTAATAAAGCAGCGTCATAACTTAATTGATTTGAAGAATATTCAAGTTGAAGTAATTCGTTTTTAATTGCCTTTATAGTTGTGTTTCTATAACTATCAGTATTGGTAATTAGTGAGAATTTTTCATTCTCATCAATAGAAGTAATGATATCTTGTATTGCACGTTTTAAAAGTGGACCATTATTACCTTTAGCTTGCATACTAAACGAGTTGTCTAGGTATATAACGGTTTCCTTTTCTGTGTTAAAACTATTAGTTTTTGAAAAATAAGGCTGAGCAAAAGCAATGATAATAGCGGTTAAAAGTAGTAGCCTAGTTAATAAGACTAGCCACTTTTTAATTAATTGACTTTTACGCGTTTGTAATTGTACCTTTTTTAAAATAGCAACGTTTGTAAAGTATTCTTTTTGAAACTTTCTTAGTTGAAATAAGTGAACAATAACGGGAATTAGCAGTAAGAAAAGCGCGTAAAGAAGTTCTGGGTTTTTAAACTGCATGTGTTATTAAAAGTTTGTCAAAGATAATAATTGAACAATTAAAAACAGCAATAAGAAATTAACATTTTAACAAAATCTTAATCTTTACGATTGTAACAAATTTTACTTTTGAGCGTCTTGTTACCAAGACCATTAACAAATAATATTTAAATATGAAAAAACTCCTATTATCAACACTTGCTTCAGGACTTTTACTAGTAGGTTGTGGTGGATCTAAAACCACTACAAGTCTTTTAGCAACACAAACACCTATTGAAACTTCAATAGACTTATCTAAAGTTACAAACGACAAAGTACCAGTAACCATTAACCCTGGTCGTTTTACTACAGAAACAGTAACGTATAGACTGCCAAGAGTTGTACAAGGAACATACTCGGTAAGCGATTTTGGTAAATATATTGATAGTTTTAAAGCTTTTAATTATAAAGGAGAAGAGTTATCTACAAGTAAGGTAGACACAAATACCTGGACAATTACTAATGCTAAAGACTTAGATTATATTACCTATTATGTAAATGATACTTTTGATCAAGAAGTTGAAGGAGGAATAGGAGGCGAGCAACCTTTTTCGCCAGCAGGAACAAACATAGAGCCAACAAATTATGTAATGAATTTACATGGATTTATAGGATATTTTGACAGTTTAAAAAACAGTCAATATAAATTAGATGTAACTGCGCCAGCAAACTTTAAACGTACATCTGCTTTGCAGGAAACTTCAAATAAAACAAGCGAGGACGGAAGCTTAATCACATCAAGCTACTTTGCACCAAGATATTTTGACATTACAGATAACCCAATGTTTTATGGAGAATTAGATGTAGAAGAATTTCAAGTAGGAGACATTAAAATTGTATTAAGTGTTTACTCTCCTAACAAAGTACATTCAGCTACAGAAATTAAAGGTGTTGTTGAAAAAATGATGCAAGCTCAAAAAACATATTTAGGCGATATAAACAGCACACCTCGTTACGATATCTATTTATACTTATCTGATGGATCAGAAGGTTCTCCTAAAGGATTTGGAGCTTTAGAGCATCATACATCTACAGTAGTTGTTTTACAAGAAGATATGCCATTTGATGCTTTAGCAGAAAGTATGATAGATGTCGTGTCTCATGAGTTTTTTCACATCGTAACACCATTAAGTGTACACTCTGAAGATGTACATTATTTTGATTATAACCAACCTACAT
Source organism: Mesoflavibacter zeaxanthinifaciens subsp. sabulilitoris (assembly GCF_014191595.1). NCBI lineage: Bacteria > Pseudomonadati > Bacteroidota > Flavobacteriia > Flavobacteriales > Flavobacteriaceae > Mesoflavibacter > Mesoflavibacter zeaxanthinifaciens. Next base: position 396,525 of record NZ_JACHWV010000001.1, read on the forward strand.
TTTCTAAGCATTTATGGATGTATGAAGGTGTAACAGAATATTTTGCAACGTTATTTCAAGTAGATCAAGGTTTAGTGGATAACCAAGAATTTTACGGTGATATTTTACAAAAAATTCAAACTGCTAAAAACATGAATGACTCAATGAGTTTTACCGAAATGAGTGAAAATGTTTTAGATGAGCCTTACGCACCACAATATTATAACGTTTATATGAAAGGTGCTTTAATCGGTATGTGTATTGATATCATTATGCGTGAAGAAAGTAATGGACAGCGTGGTATTTTATCTTTAATGAAAGAATTATCTAATAAATACGGAAAAAACAAACCATTTGAAGACGATAAATTAATAGACGAAATCACAGCAATGACTTACCCAAGCGTTGGAGAGTTTTTAAATACACATGTAGTTGGAGGAACACCAATAGACTATAATGTATATTTTGAAAAAGTAGGCTTAATGATGAGTGAAGGAAAAGTAAAAACTAATTACATCCAGAATGGTGGCGAGTTAATTTTTGCTCCTAATCAAGAAACTATGAAACTTCCATTTTCTGAAGCTGTAAAAAACAACAGTTTTTGGGCAGATAATGGTGTGCAACCTGGTGATGTAATGAAAACCGTAAACGGTGAAGCCTTTTCTTTTATGACTGCGCAAAAAATCTTAACAGATATGTATATGTGGAAACCAGGACAAGAAGTAGAAGTTGTTATTGATAGAAATGGTAAAGAATATACTGTAAAAACAAAACTAACACAGTCTTATACTACAGGAAAAAATATTACCGAAAACCCTGAAGCTACACAAAAGCAAAAAGAAATTAGACAAGCTTGGCTAAAAGGTTAATCTTGTAGTAAATTATTTATAAGAACTTGAAAAGCTTGGTTTTGTACCAAGCTTTTTATTTTGTTTTGGTATAATAAGTGAATAATAAGTTAAATGTAAAATCAAACAGTAAAAAATTATTATATTTATTAATATTAAAATCTAAATAAGATGAAACAAATATTCCTTTTTATATTTGCTCTGTTTATAACAACTGGAGCAGTTATGGCTCAAGATAAAATGCAGGTAGAAGACGCCAATTATGTTATTTTACTAAATGAAAAAGTTTTTCATTATAAAAAAACAGGTGTAGAGTTACTCAAATCTGATTTAAAATTAAATAACGGAACAGTTGTTAAAACTGATGGAAGTTATATTACAAAAGATGGAGACAAAATGATGCTTAAAGATGGGCAGTGTTTAGGCATGAGTGGTAAATTATACAAGGATCAAGCTACATTATCCAAAAAGCTTAAAAAAGAAATGAAATAAATAAAACATTATAATATTGTGAAAAAGCCTGATAATAATATCAGGCTTTTTTTATTTTTCTACTGAAAAACTAAAAGTCGTTCCTTCATTAACTTTTGATGTTAGACTAACTTCACCACCTAATTTTTCAACTAAAGTTTTTACAGTATACAATCCAATTCCTGTACCTTTATTTCCATACTTATCTGCATCATGCGCTGTATTAAAGAGGTCAAATAAAGATTCTTTTTTACTATCAGGAATACCATTACCATTATCTGAAACAGAAAAATGATGGTGAGTTTTGTCTTCCTTATAATCTAATACTACTATAGGATTATTGTTTGTGTTATATTTAATTGCATTATCTACCAAATTAAGAATAATTTGAGTTATAGCAGATTTATTGATGTCTCCTAAGTTGGTAGTGTTTTTTAACTTAAACTGAGCGTCTTTTAAGCTAAGCATCTGTTTTACATCATTAAAAATATTAGACAAATCTATAGTTTGTTTTTTGTCTTGTAGTAACGCTTCAGACTTATAATGTTTTAAAATTCCGTCTATGTATGCTCTTAACGTATCTGCAGACTCTTCAATAAAGTCTAAATATTCTAAATTTATTTCAGGATTAGACGCTTTTAATTCATCTTTAAATAATTGAGATAATGATGTAATATTTGCTAAAGGCGATTTTAAATCATGAGACACTTTTCCTGCAAAAGTTTTTAAGGATTGGTGTCTTTCATCTAACAAATAATATGCGTTGGTTAATTGATTGTTTTTTAATCTTAACTCAAATAGATTAACAACTTGTTTAGCTAAAATAACCATAGCTTCTTGTTGTTGTTTAGTAAGTTGTTTGGGTTTTACATCATAAACGCATAATGTACCTAAAGGAAAACCTTCTGGATTGATTAATGGTACACCTGCATAAAATTTAACGTCGTGATCTTTTATTAAAGGATTGTCGTAGAAACGTTGATCTTTAGTAGCGTCTTCAACAATAAAAATAGAATTGCTTTCTAAAATAGCATGACCACAAAAAGATATATTTCTTGGTGACTCATTAAAAGGTATGCCATAATGAGATTTTAAAAAATTTCTGTCAGCGTCTATAAGTGTAATTAAAGAGATTGGTACATCGCAAATATTAGCTACAAGGTTAGTTATATTATCAAAATCTTCTTCTGGTAATGTGTCTAGTAGTTTATATTCTTTTACTGCTTTTAAACGTTTTTTTTCGTTTTTTGGTAATTTGGGTGCAATCATTATTTGTGTAGGTAAGCTTGGTTTGTGATAAGCTTACGTAAATATAAGAGTCTAGGTTTTGAATTATGTTAAAACTTTTCGAAAACTCCTAAACCAAATAAAGCAAAGTCATATTTAACAGGATCTATAGGGTCTAATAGTCTTAAATTTTTATCTAATTCTTGTAAAGCCTTAGCATCATTTTGTTTTCTACTTAAAAGCCCAAGTTTTCTAGCTACATTGCCAGAGTGCACGTCCAAAGGACAAGATAATTCTGAAGGTTTAATACTTTTCCAAATTCCAAAATCTACACCAGTATTGTTAGGTCTTACCATCCAACGTAAAAACATGTTAATACGTTTTGCTGCACTATTTTTTAAGGGATCACTAATATGCTTTTGAGTTCTTGGTAAGTGATTAATCTCAAAAAAAATCTGTTTAAATTGAGAAATAGAATGCTGTAAATTTTCATTTCTACCTTTACTGAAAACAGCTTCTAAACCATTGTGATTATTATAAATATTTTGAAGTGCTTTTATAAAAGTAATACAGTCTACACTATTAAAAGTGCGATGTACAAAGTTGTCAAAGCGTTGTAAGTCTTCTTCTTTATGATTTAAAATAAAATCGTATGGCGAATGATCTAATAAATCCATTAATTTATTAGCGTTATTGATGATGCTTTTACGATTTCCCCAAGCAATTGTAGCGGTTAAAAAACCTGCTATTTCAATATCTTCTTTTTTAGAAAATTTATGCGGAATTTGAATTGGGTCACTCTCAATAAATTTAGGATTATTATAAAGAATAACTTTTTCGTCTAAAAACTCTTTGAGATTTTCTATAGTCTTCAATTTTTATTTTTTGATAGAAAATTTAAAAGTACTACCAACACCAACTTTAGAGTTAACAGTTATATTTCCGCCTAAATTTGTAACTAATTTTTTTACTGTAGATAAGCCAATACCATGACCTTTTTGGCCAAATCTATCAGTCTCTTCAATGGTAGAAAATAACTTAAATATTTTTTTCTGCTTTTTTTTAGGTATGCCAATACCGTTATCTTTTACTGTTATAAAGTTAAGATCTTCTTGGGTTGTGTCTAACTCTACATCTATTATAGTTTCTTCTTTATCGTTGTATTTTAGACTGTTGGTAATTAAATTAAGTAAAATAAGTTCTAAAGCAGCTCTGTTACTTGTAATATCAAAGTCTTTTTCGGGTAAATTAATGGTGCAGTCTACTTTGATATTTATAATATCTATAACTTCTTCTAGTAAATGATTAAAAGAAAAAGTATCTACAGAAGTTGAAGATGTATTACTATTTTCGTAATAGTTTAATAGGTTATTTATATAGCTACTTAATGATAAAGATGAAGATTTAATGTTTTGTAAATAATTAATACCAGTATCATCTATATGTTTTTTGTATTTAGATTTTAATATGTCTGTAGTTAAAATCATGTTAGCTAAAGGCATCTTCATGTCATGTGCTACCTGAGATGCAAATCCTTTTAGCATTTTATTTTTTTTAGTTAGTTTTTTCTTAGTTTGTTTAAGATTGACATTACTTTTATTAAGCTCTATTAATTTTACAACTTGTTGCGCTAGTAGTTTTAGTGCTTCTTTTTGATCTTTATTTATTGCATTAGGCTTATGATCTATCACACATAAAGTACCTAGTTTATGGTTGTCTTTATCTGTTAGACATACACCTGCATAAAAAGCTATAGATTTATCTCCGTTTTTAGTATAAGGATGGTTTACAAAACGTAAATCTTTTTTTGTGTTTTCTACTATATAAACATCATCATCACTAGCTATAGCATAACTACAAAAGGATAATTCTTTTTCAGAGCTACTAATTTGCATGCCTTTTGCAGATTTAAACCAAACTTCGTCCTTATCTACTATAGAAATTAATGAGACAGGCATATTGGTTATTGTTGTAGCCAGTGCAGTTATATTGTTAAAACTAATGTCTTTTTGACATCTGTTTAGCTTATAACTTTTTACAGCTAAAAGCCTTTCTTTATCATTTTTAGGAATCGTGTTTAGCTGCATTATTTTGAGAGTCAGAAATTTTGTTTAACTAAATTAGTAAAAATATAAACACGGATAAGAAAAAAGTTAAACAATTTTTCCATCAACCATTGTAAGTTTTCTATCTGCTAGATTGGCTAACTCTTCGTTATGTGTTACAATCACAAAGGTTTGCCCAAATTCATCACGAAGTTTAAAGAATAGATTATGAAGGTTTTCTGCACTTTCGCTATCTAAATTACCAGAAGGTTCGTCTGCAAAGATTAGTTCTGGGTTGTTAACTAGTGCTCTTGCTACTGCAACACGTTGTTGTTCTCCTCCAGAAAGCTCATTAGGTTTATGGTTGTACCTGTGTGACAAACCTAAAAAGTCTAATAATTCTTTAGCGCGTTTGTTAGCTTCTGTTTTATTAGTTCCTTTTATAAATGCAGGAATACATACGTTTTCTATAGCAGTAAACTCTGGTAATAATTGATGAAATTGAAAAATAAAACCTATGTGCTTGTTTCTAAATTCAGCTAATTGTTTTTCGTTTAATTCTGTAATATTTTTATCATTAATAATTAGCTCTGTTTCTGAGTTTTTATCAATAAAATCTAAGGTGCCTAATATTTGAAGTAAGGTGGTTTTTCCTGCGCCAGAAGCACCAACTATAGAGACAATTTCACCTTTTTTAATAGTAACGTCTACACCTTTTAAGACATGTAAATCGTCATAATATTTATGAATGTTTTTTGCTTTAATCATAGGCTTATATAAAGCTTGAAAATTACTACTTTAAATTAGCTTTAGCAAGGTTAGATTAAGTTACTTTTTTTAGTAAATACCTTTTTTAAATCGTTATAATCTATAAAATAAACCATTCTTAAAGATACAGTGTTACGCTGCTTTTGCTTAAACAAATCGTCTAAAGTATCAAAATAACTAGCTTCTGAGTTTGAAGATTGATTAAAAATCTGGTTACGATATAAAGCGGTTAATTGGCTACCAGGTGCAAATTGCCAAGTATAGCTTAAGTCTAAATTCCATGTATTAAAATTAATGTCTGGATTAAAATTAGGATTGTAACTTATATTATCTTTTGTATAAACTTCAGACTGTACAAGACTACCGTTGTTTTGTAATACATACATTTGAGAGTCATAGGTTACAGAACTTACATAGTTTCTAAAACTTAGTGTTAATGCGTTAAAAGAGTTAAAATTGTAGCTGCCGGATATATTTGAGGTTATTTGCTTTCTGTCGCGTTGACCAAAAATTATACGATCGTAAATTTGTTGACCGTTTACATAACCTCTATCTGCTGTGTAATCGTCATAATCAAAACCTAGTAATAGTAAAAACTTGTCATTAAACTTAAACCTTGGATTGATACCAAACCAATAATTATTAAAATTATCACGCTCTTTATCAAAAAATCGACCGTAACCAAAGTTAGCATCTATAGCAAAAAAGTTGTTGTAGTTAGAAGAAATCCACATGTTTGCTTGAGCGTAATTTTTGGTTGTAAAAAAGCTATTAAAACCATTACGAGGCTCAAAATAATCATGTTGTTCGCCAATATTCCAATTACCATTAATACCAAAACTGTGTAGTTTTTTATTAGTTGCATTAAAGTTAAAACCAGTGTTTTTTCCTGTATACACGCTTGGCGTAGCTAGCATGTTATAATTAAACCATGTGCCTAAATACATATTGTTTAGATGCTTAGTAGGCTCAAAAATACGGTAACTAGCGTCAAAGCTATAGTTACTGTAGTTATTCCTGAATTGAATACCTAAATCGTTTGGATCAAAATTAACATCTGCATAATTATAGTCTAAAGATACACGATATTTACCACTAATTTTTCCAATTCCTGCTTCTACAGCATAACCATTTTGTTTATTAGATACGTCATTAAACGTACTCATCTTTCCGTTAGCATAGACGCCATAGGTATTCTTTTTATTGACTAAATTGGTTAAAAAACCAGTAACGTTAGCATCTCTAAAATCGCCATCTCTAGTAACATTGGTGTTGATTAAAGTTACAGACGAGTTTTTATTAAACTGCTGATCTAAAACCATGATATTGTAGTTAGCTAATGGCTCTACTATAGCGCGTCTATTAGATTTTCTAATTTCTTCAGCTTCAGAATTTGGGTTTAAAACTTCAGTTTTTTTAATATCTACATAGGTTTTTTCTGTAATAGCATTAAAAAACCCAATACCTAAACCGTTTTTTGTACGTCCGGAAATTTTAACTGCATTTAATAGCTGAACTTTTTCAGGATATTCGACAATATCTTCATCTTCATCTAAAATAGGAAATCCGCTAGGTGCATCACCAATACGTCTAGAGTAAAAGAGGTTACCTTTGCTAAATAAATCAATACCTTCTGTAAAAAACTGGCGTCTTTCTGAAAATTGTTGCTCAAAAGGACCAAGGTTTAATATGACATTGTCAAAACCAGCTTGGCTAAAATCAGGTATTAAAGTAGCATCTAAAGTAATATTTTCTGTAATCCCATATTTTACATCCATACCTGCAGCAAGTTCGGTTTCTGTTTCTCCGTCAAAAGAGCTTGTTAAGCCAGATGCGTAAGGAAAAAAACTAAGTCTTGTTGGAGGCGTAATGTTTTTTAATCCTTTTAATTCTGCATGGTATAATCCATTATTACCTTTTGTTGGATCTAAAGGATTCCATGTCATTTGTTCTCTTGTTTTACGATAATGTCTATGAAATTGTATACCCCAAGTTGGGTTTTCTTGTTGTGTAAAACGTAAAGCTCTATATGGTATTTTAACCTCTACAATCCAACCGTCATTTTGCATTTTTACACTACTTTCCCAAACAGCGTTCCAGCCTAAATCTTCACCATTATTTGGGCTTTCTACAGCATCTGCTTGTGTACCAGAACTAAATACAAAAAAATTAGTGTTGTTTTGCGCATCATTATTTGGATTAAAAATAATAGCAAAAAAATCTGATTGTCCAAAATTATCACGTTGTGTAAACTGTGTCATTATATCTTCTGGATTATCATAGCAGTAAGCAGCAATGTAGATTCCAGAATCATCATAAGTCATTTTAACTTCTGTTCTTTTCTCTTTACTAGGTAAGTCGCCTAAATCAGGTCTAAACTCGGTAAAATTTGTAGCAATTTGTGCGTCATTCCACGCTTTATCATCTAAAATACCATCTATTTTTGGAGCTATATCAGTACGTTTGATTTGATAAGTTTTTTTGTCTTGAGCTTGTAATTGACAACTTATAAAAATGAAAAATAGCGCTTTAAATAAAATTTTCATGATGGTTTAAAAATTTCGGTATTCTCAATAAAGAGTAAACTAAAATATAATTGTTACACTTAAAGACACAAAACTAACTTTGTTGTTATACTTTTCTCATAATATAACGTTAAAATCTTTTTTGAAACTATAGATTATAACCCGTAAATTAACAGAAAACACTATTTTTATTGTAAAGTGATTTGACATTATGTTATATCAAAGATTTTAATATAAAGGTCAAAATTGATGTTTATAAAGAACAATTTATATTAATAGAGAGTAATAATGGTGACTAATTAAGTTTAGTAACTTATTACTATTTTTTCTTGTTTATTTTGGAACACTATTTGCTTATAACTTGTTAGAATTTAAAATATTATAAATGAACAACAACACAAACAAATACACAAAACTGTTTTTAGGTTTGCTTTTTGATGCTTTAGGATATGTTACTTTTATTATACCTGGTATTGGCGAATTTGGAGATATTATTTGGGCACCAGCATCTGCATGGTTAATGACCAAACTTTATAAAGGTAAAACGGGTAGAGTAGCAGCAGTAGTGTCGTTTATAGAAGAGGCGTTACCTGGTTTTGACGTCATCCCAACCTTTACTATCATGTGGTTATATACCTATGTATTTTCAAATAAAAAACAAGATCAAACTATAGAAGTGAAATAGGATTGATTTTCATAACGCTGAATAAAAAAACACCTCTTTTTGAGGTGTTTTTTTATTCATATTTTTTTATTAATTCTTTTAAAGTTTTAATTTTTCTTTTAATTCTCTTCTCATGGAATTCAATTTTTTTTGATTTTTTAACTAATCTATAATTGTAAATTATACTTCCAATAATTTTCATAATTAGAGTAGTTGAAGTTCCAAGAAAGCTGTAAAAAAACAAATCACTAGTTACTTTATTAATAAATAAAAGAGAGATTGCAATTATTAAACAAAATAAAAAGTAGTTATAAGTTTCCTCAATTAAATTTAACAATTCATCATTATTATTTTCAGATATCTTTTTAAGTGATTTTAATTCATCTTTATAATGATTAACTAAAAATTCAATATTTTTTAATGACCATCTATTTGTTTTAGTTATGGAGAATTTCATTATAGAAAAGAAAAGTTTTTTTAGTAGATCATATATTATATTTAAAACTAATGAAACTAAAAGAACTGAAGTTAAAGAATTGTCTCTTACGAAGCTATTTAACCAATTTAAAATATTCTCCAAAATTTATTTAAAATTTATAATTTAATAAATATAAAAAAATCCCAACGCTAAGTCGGGATTTTTTTGAAGTAATCTTCACTATGTTATTAACAGTTATAAGGTATAATTTAAAGCAAAACTAATATTGCGTCCCATATTAGCAATACCATCTGTTTTTAAGCGTGATAAATGGTTAATGTACACTTTGTTGGTTAAGTTTGTACCTGCAATACTTATATCTAAAGGATTTTTAAATAATGTAACCGTTGTGCCAACACCAGCGCTTAAAAGGTTGTAGCTTGGTGTTGTAGTTTCAAATTGGCTAACATTGTTTTGTGCAAACGTGGTACGTAGTTTTACAAATGCATAACTTTTTTTTAGGGTATTGGTATTAAACTCTGCACGTAACGTATTGGTTAAACTGTTAGCAGGTATTAATGGTAAATAATCATCATTATCTTGTTGTCCTGTTACGGTTTCAAAACTAGACTCTAAATGTAACCAATCTAAAGGATGCGGATGTAAGTGTACACCAAACTCGCCACCATATAAACGCGCATTACTTTGTAAATAGTTATATACAGGTGTGTTGTTTATAAAGTTTCCGTTAGGCGCTAAATAGATGTAATTATTAATGTGGTTATAAAAACCGTTGGCAAAAATTTCAAAATGCTCGTTAGCATATTCTAAGGCTAAATCGGTTTGAAAGTTTTGCTCATTTTTAAGGTTTATATTTCCTACTTCGTATCTATTTGTTCCGTGGTGAGTCCCATCAGACACTAACTCAGATAAATTTGGTGCTCTAAATCCAGTAGCTAGGTTTAATCTTGCTAAGATAGCTTTAGTCACATTAGCTTTGATACCAGCAGCACCATTAAAGCTGTTAAATTGTTTAGTAATAGCATTGTCTATATCTATATTTCTGTGATCAAAACGTGCACCTAATTGCACATCAAAAGTTTCAAAATGAATATGTGATGTGGCTAACACACCAACATCATTAGTTGTTGCGTCTGGTATTAATTGTTCTTCGCCATAATTACTGTTGTTTTGAAGCATACCTTGTACACCAACAATGGTTTCAAATTTACCCATAGTAGGTAAGTTGTATTTAATGTTGTAGTTAAAGGTTTTTAGCTTCATGTGTAGTGCTGGCGCTTGGTCTTTGTGGTGTTCTTCTTCGTGCGCATCTTCGTCATGATCATGGTCGTCTTCATCTTCGTGATGATGGTCTTCAAATTCTTGTCTATCGTTGTAGATATAACCTAAGTTAATATCTAAGCTAGAATTATCAAAAAACCATGTACTTTTTGAACTTAAAATATGGTTGGTTAAGCTTTGGTAAGGCTCTAAAGGTGTTTTTAAATCAGACTGAATTCCAATTTCCTCAGGAATACCAAGTTTAGAAAGGTTAACATTGTATCTAAAATCGGTTTTAAAATTGGTGCTTTGGTAACCTAAACCAGTCTTTAAATCTTGTTCTCTAAAACGTGTATTGGTTACTCTATAATCTTGGGTTTGATAGTCGCTATGTTCTGCTTGGCCTAATCTAATTAAGAATTTAAATTTATCGGCAGATGCTTTATGCCCAAAATTAACATTGTAACCATCTGTATTTGTAAAATATCTAGTGTTTATATTAGTTGCATTACTATTTGGATCTGCAAAACGCTCAGGATTTAGATATAAAACGCCACCAAGTGCATCACTACCGTAAAGTAAAGAAGCAGGACCTTTAATCACTTCGACGCTTTCTATACCAGCATCGCTAATGCCTAAACCGTGTTCTGCACCAAACTGTTGGTTTTCTAGTCGTACACCTTGCGCGTAAACTAACACACGATTACTACTTAAACCTCTAATAACAGGTTTACCAATTCCCATACCAGTTGTAATGCTTTCTACACCAGCGATATTAGTGATTCCGTCAGATAAAGTTACAGCACCTTTTGCTTTTAAAGTGCTTATTTTTTCTTGTTCAACCTTCATTACATTATCTTTTTGAAGCTTATGAAATGGCGTTGAAAGTATAACTTCACTCATTTCTATAGCAGAAGGTTTTAGTTGAAATTGAAACGGACTTGTTGCTGGTAGCGTAATGTTTTCTGAAAAGGTCTCAAAACCAATCACCGAAATGGTTATTTTTTGAACACCAGAAGGTAAATTATTAATAGTGAAATTTCCGTTGTCATCGGTAGTTGTTCCTTTTTCTAACTGCGGAAAATAAATATTTGCATAAGGAATAGGCTCTGAAGAATCATTAATGGTGACTTGTCCAGATATATAGTTTTGTGCAATTGTTACGGTAGATACCATAGCAATTAGCATAAATAAAAATTGTTTCATGTTTTTAAATATGAATTTGTATAAAGTGTTTTAAATAATAAATTTGATATCGCGAAAGCGAAATCTATAACTGCGTATATACAAATTGTGGCGGACCACGAAGTACAATACCTAATCTCTGGTAAGAGCTAATAAATTGGTATTGAGAATGAATAGGTTTGTGATTATTTTTAACCTCTAAAAGTGTGTAACTAAATACAGAAAATGATAGCGAATTGTTGAGTTTTATTTTATAAAAGTCACAATCTACATCTAGTTGGTGTAAGTGATGATCGCTAGTTTTATCTGTACACACCTCATGTTTGTGGTTTTCAAACACATGCATAGCTTTTACCGCAGCAGGTAACAACACAGCTACTGTAAGTAGTACAGCAAAGCCTTTTGTTAGTATGTGTTTAATAGTGTACATTTATTCGTTTAAAAAACGTCCTAAACCAAAACGTTTTAGCATTTTCTTTTCAAAGTTCCAAAAAAATTGAAATTGACCAAATAACCAACCATAAAATACTAGTAAAACTTGGTAAAAAATGAGGCCAATAATAATATATAAAATCCAATAAATAAAAGGATTTAAGTTTTCTTTAGTAATTCCTATATATTTTATTAAAGGTCTTCCAATAAACACAGAGGAAGATCCTGTAATGGCAAATACTATAAAGATAGCTATTAATTCCCATCTATAAGTTACTTTCCATTTATCTTCTAATTTGCTAAACAAGAATAAAGTAACCTTTAATAATAGGTAGGTAATAATAATAGTAAAGCTAATTTTAAGGTAAATATTTTCAAAAAATAAATTAGCTAGTTTATATCCAGAATAAAGTAAACCTAATAAGCCTAAAATAGGAAATAGAAGCTGCCAATTTTTTTGAATTTGCCAGCGTTGTTTAAATACTTTCATAGCTGTTTTTTAAGTTTGCAAAAGTACAAAACGATTTAAAAAGGAGGCACACGACCACCTAAAAGATTTTGATTATATTTATTTTGGAAGTAAATAAAGTAATTATACAATTTATAATTAAGCTCATAACCATAATCAATATTCTGTCGATAGTCAATTTGCATTTCATATAAATTAGGATTGTAACGTTGTGGTTGTGAAACTCTGTTATTCCATGCTTGTACATAGAAAATATTTTTATTTTCTAAATAAGTTTGATTGTAAAACCCTTCTGGTCTTGCAGTTGTATTTAACCAAACATTAAAACCTGGTTCTATTATGATTATTTCGTATTCTGTTTTATCACTAGTTATTTTAATAGTATCTCCAATTTGTGCAGAACTGTTATCTGCTTCTACAGTTTTTTTAGATGTAGTACAGCTATAAACAATTAAAATAATGCAAGCAGCTAAAGCTAAATTTTTCATCGTTCTGTTTTTACTAAAGTTACTAAAATTATTACATAAAAAAAGCCAAACATTTTGTTTGGCTTTTTCTTGAAATATTTAATAATAATTATTTTCCAAATAATCCTCCTAAAAGTCCGCCAAGACCGCCTTTTTTCTTAGCTCCTCCTAAAACCATACCAGCTACGTCATCTACAACGCTACCATCGCCATCTGCATCTAATATTTTTTCTAAAAAGCTTTGTTCTTCTTTAGCTTCACTACCACCAAGTAAACCACCAAGTAAACCACCTAAATCATTAGTAGAACTAACGTTATTTTGTCTTGCTTGTTTACCTAAAACACCCATTAAAATAGGTGCAGCTACTTTAAGGATATTACCAACAGAACCAGCATCTAAACCAGCTTTTTGTCCTATTACTTGTTCTACACCTTGCTTTTTTGCACCTAAAACATGACCTAAAATTTTATCACCATCAGTTTTTACAGACTCATCAACACCGCCATTAAATAATCCTCCAAGGTTATCTAAAATACTACCATCATGTTTATCCATTATAGCTCCAAGTAATCCTTGAGCGCCTTCTGGAGATGCAGAAGCGTTACGCTCCATAGCTTTCATTAATACAGGTAAAGCCATAGTTAATACGCTTCCTGTTCTGTTTTCGTCTGTTCCTGTAGATCCAGAAACACCACTAATTATTGTTTTTCCTAAATCTGAATTTAATAAGTCTAAAATACCTGCCATTTTATTATGTTTTAAAGTTGTTTAAAATTTGTGATTGTAAATTACAAAAAAAAAGTCCCAAGCTATTCTTGAGACTTTAATTAATAAATTTTTTAAAAGAAAACCGATAAAAAGTAAATTTTAATCGTTTAAAAGCAAGCTTTTAATCTGGTCTGCTAACTCAACTCCAATTCTGTCTTGTGCTTCGTTAGTTGCTGCACCAGTATGCGGAGTTAAAGATAAGCTACTATTCATTAATAATTGAATTTCTGGTTGAGGCTCTTTTTCAAAAACGTCTAGTGCTGCTCTTGCTACTTTTCCGCTTTCAATAGCATTAACTAGAGCGATTTCATCTAAAACACCACCACGAGCTGCATTTACAATAATAACACCTTCTTTCATTTTATCAAATTCGTCTTTACCAATCACATATTCTTTTTGTGCCGGTACATGAAGTGTTAAAAAGTCTGAGTTTTTGATAACTTCTTCTTTAGACACAGTTTTAATATCGAAATTTAGTTTTTGACCATTAAAAAACTCTAATTCTAAATCGGCTTTTTCAATAAATGGATCAAAAGCAATTACTTTCATTCCTGCTCCAATAGCTACTTTTGCTGTAGCTTGTCCAATACGCCCAAAACCAATAATACCTAGTGTTTTTCCTTTTAATTCTGTTCCTTTAGCATAAGCTTTTTTTAATGCCTTAAATTTAGTGTCTCCTTCTAAAGGCATGTCTCTATTGGCATTATGTAAAAATCTTGCTAAACCATAAAGGTGAGCAAAAACAAGTTCTGCAACAGAATGAGAAGATGCTGCAGGAGTATTGATTACATGTATACCTTTATTACGTGCATAGTCTACATCTATATTATCCATACCAACGCCACCACGACCTATTATTTTTAGTTCTGGACAAGCGTCAATGATGTCTTTTCTAACTTTTGTTGCGCTTCTTACTAAAAGTACAGTTATATTATTGTTATTAATATAATTTATTAATTGTTCTTGTGCTACAGTAGTGGTATTAACTTCAAATCCAGCAGCTTCTAAAGCTTCGATTCCGCTATTTGATATACCATCGTTTGCTAATACTTTCATTATTATATTTTCTTTTTCTGTTTAAAAATGATTAAGCTTTACTTTCTAATTCGCTCATAACTTCTACTAATACTTTAACACTGTCTAGTGATAAAGCATTATACATACTTGCACGGTAACCACCAACACTTCTGTGTCCGTTAAGTCCGTTAATACCAGCTTCTTTCCACATGGTATCAAAAGTTTCTTTTAAATCGTCGTTTGTTAATGTAAAAGTTGCATTCATGTAAGAACGATCTTCTTTAGCAGCAAATCCTTTAAATAGAGGATTTAAATCTATTTCAGAATAAATTAATCGCGCTTTCTTTTCGTTTTCTTCTTCAATTGCTTTAATACCTCCTAAATCTTTTAACCATTGTAATGTTAACATGCTAGTATATACTGCAAATACTGGAGGCGTATTAAACATTGAACTTTTTTCAATATGCACTTTGTAGTCTAACATAGAAGGTATTTTGCGTGATACTTTACCTAAAACATCTTCTTTTACTATAACTAGAGTAGTACCAGCAGGACCCATGTTTTTTTGAGCACCAGCATAAATAATATCAAATTTTGAAAAATCTAAGGTTCTTGAAAATATGTCAGAACTCATATCACAAACCATTGGTATTGGTGAGTTTGGAAACTCTTTTATTTGTGTTCCAAAAATGGTATTGTTAGATGTACAGTGAAAATAATCGTAATCTTCTGGGATTTCGTATCCTTTAGGGATATAATTGTAATTAGCATTTTTAGAAGACGCAACTTCAATAATGTCATCAAAGATTTTAGCTTCTTTAATAGCTTTGTCAGACCAAGTTCCTGTATTTAGATACGCAGCTCTTTTTTCTAACATATTTTGAGCAACCATTAAAAATTGCATACTTGCACCACCTTGTAAAAATAAAGCTTTATAACCTTTGCCTTCTAAACCAAGTAATTCTAAAGCCAAAGATCTTGCTTGCTCCATAATATCTACAAAGGATTTACTTCTATGAGAAATTTCAATTAAAGATAATCCGTTGTCATAGTCTAAAACCGCTTGAGAGGCTTTTTGTAATACTTCTTGAGGCAATACGCATGGTCCTGCGCTAAAATTGTGTCTTTGCATTTTTTAATATTTTATGCATACACTGTAAGAGATTTACAGTATATATAGTTTGTTTAGCATTACAAAGGTGCTAATTAATACTGTAAAAAATGTTATTAATATGATAATTTATCAACTATATTTTTAACAAAAACTCAATAGTATTAATATCATCTGCATAGTCCCAAAGTTGTGGTTTTTGGGTCATACCAAAATCTACATCGTTTTCGGTTAGCCCTTTAGACACAACACATTGAATTAAATCTTTATCAATGTTTAGCTTGCTTTGAAGTTGTTCTAAACTATCATAGTATTCATAAAAAACAGTTGCGATAGGAGATGCGTAGCTTTGGTCTTCTTTAATCATTAAAAAACCATTTTCTAGCATGTCAAATTCGCTCATTAAATAGACTGCTTTATTATAATCATAATTATTAGCGTATTTAGCCTCTTCAATTATAGGATGCCATTTATACATCACGTTAAAAAAGCTATCAAAATTATAGTCTTTTGGTACAAATAGTTTTGAAACGTTGCGACAGCCTAACCCATAATATCTAAAAATATCTTCTGATAAGGCATTAAGTTGATCTTCAGTTTCATCACCAGTTAAAACTGCTACCGAGTTTCTGTTTTGCCTAATTATTGATGGTTTATTTTTAAAATAATACTCAAAATATCTAGCAGTATTGTTGCTACCTGTTGCTATCACAGCATCAAAATCTTGAAGTTTGTCTTCGGTAAATGTTATTTTTCCTTTTAATTCAGGAGAAACATATTCTAAATATTTAGCTAAAAAAGGTAAAAGGTGTTTATCGTTAGACGATTGCTTTACCAACACATCATGTCCAGTGATTAAAACACTTAAAAAGTCATGAAATCCAACCAAAGGGATATTTCCTGCCATTATAATAGCTACTTTTTTTGGCTTGACTTCGTTTAAATTATAACTTAATAACCATTGCTTTAAATTGTTTTCAGTCAATAAATTAGCCCAGCCTTCTAAAGCGAATAAAATATTGTTTTCAGTAAACCAGCCATTATGTTCTTTGGCTAATTTTATTTGATGTTTAAATCCATCAAAAAACAAGTCATTATGTAGAACATTTTCTTTTTTTTCAATTCCTTTAGTAGTAAATTGGCTTAAAAATTGGCCTAATTCGGCGAAAGCTGTAGTTATGTAATATTTGTTACCCATTATAATTTGTATAACCGTATTTTTGGCTTTATTTTTGTACAAAGTTAAGTAAACAAAAACGAAATTACGCTATGGCAATTATTATAACAGACGAATGTATAAACTGCGGAGCTTGTGAGCCAGAATGCCCAAACACTGCAATTTACGAAGGTGCTGACGATTGGAGATATAAAGACGGAACAAGTTTAGAAGGTAAATTGGTTTTACCTGATGGAAAAGAAGTTGATGCAGATGAGGCGCAAGAGCCTTTAAGTGATGAGATTTATTACATTGTCCCTGATAAATGTACAGAATGTAAAGGTTTTCATGAAGAGCCACAATGTGCTGCTGTATGTCCAGTAGACTGTTGTGTTCCTGATGATGATCACGTAGAAAGTGAAGAAACCTTACTTGGTAAACAAAAATTTATGCATCCTGATGGATAACATAATATTTATCTAAAAATTTAAAATCTCAAGTTAACACTTGGGATTTTTTATTGGATTAATGTGTACATTTGCACTCGTTAAAAATAAAATATAACAATGAAAGCAGGAATTGTAGGCTTACCAAACGTAGGAAAATCGACTTTATTTAATTGTTTGTCTAATGCAAAAGCGCAAAGTGCAAACTTTCCGTTTTGTACGATAGAGCCTAATATTGGTGTGGTAAATGTACCAGATCCAAGGTTGGAAAAGTTAGAAAGTTTAGTAAAACCAGAACGTGTTTTACCAGCAACAGTAGAAATTGTTGATATCGCTGGATTAGTAAAAGGAGCTAGTAAAGGAGAAGGTTTAGGTAATCAATTTTTAGCAAATATTAGAGAAACAGATGCAATTTTACACGTGTTACGCTGTTTTGATAACGATAATATTGTTCATGTAGATGGTAGTGTTGATCCAATAAGAGATAAAGAAACTATAGATATAGAGCTGCAATTAAAAGACTTAGAAACAGTAGAAAAAAAGCTTGACAAAGTAAAAAGAGCTGCAAAAACAGGCGATAAAGAAGCTCAAAAAGAAGAAGCTGTTTTATTAAAAATTAAGGAAGCTTTAGAGGCAGGAACATCGATTAGAGCTTTAGATTTTTCTGAAGAAGACCATAAAGCTTACGTAAAACCATTACAGTTTATTACAGAAAAACCAGTAATGTATGTGTGTAATGTAGACGAAGGTAGTGCTGTTTCTGGTAATGAATATGTTGAAAAAGTACGTGAAAACGTAAAAAATGAAAATGCTGAAGTTTTAGTATTAGCAGTAGGCACAGAAGCAGATATCAATGAATTAGATGATTACGAAGAGCGCCAAATGTTTCTACAAGATATAGGATTAGACGAACCTGGATCTGCAAAATTAATCCGTTCTGCTTATAAATTATTAAACCAACAAACCTACTTTACTGCAGGAGTTAAAGAAGTAAGAGCTTGGACTGTAAATGTAGGTGCAACTGCACCACAAGCAGCAGGAGTAATTCATACCGATTTTGAAAAAGGATTTATTAGAGCAGAAGTTATTGCTTATAATGATTATGTTGAGTTTGGTAGCGAAGCTAAAGTAAAAGAAGCTGGTAAAATGCGTGTTGAAGGTAAAGAATACATCGTAAAAGATGGAGATGTGATGCATTTTAGATTTAATGTGTAATTAACATTTTAGATTGCTTCACAATTAGATATTAAGATTTAAGACATTAAAAACGAGATGAAAATTCATCTCGTTTTTTTGTTTAGAAGTGACTGAGTTAAAATGAAAACACAAGCGAATGATTGAAAATTCGTGAAATTCGTGTCAGAAAAATTATATTCCAACTTATCAAAATATATTGTTAATTAATTTCATAGTCTACTATTTCATTTTTTACTGGGTTGTATTATATTAGCAACATATCTCACATTTTGCACCTAAATTTATGTCAGAACAAACAAATTATACCGAAGACAATATACGCTCGTTAGACTGGAAAGAACACATCCGTATGCGACCTGGTATGTATATTGGTAAACTTGGTGATGGATCTTCGCCAGACGACGGTATATACATTCTGCTTAAAGAAGTATTAGACAACTCGATAGACGAGTTTGTTATGGGCGCAGGAAAAACCATTGAGATTTCCATACAAGGTAATAAAGTAATCGTTCGCGATTATGGTCGTGGTATTCCATTAGGAAAAGTTGTAGACGTCGTGTCTAAAATGAATACCGGTGGTAAATACGATTCTAAAGCCTTTAAAAAATCTGTAGGACTTAACGGTGTTGGTACAAAAGCAGTTAACGCTTTATCAACATATTTTAGAGTAGAATCATCACGTGATGGTAAAAGTGCATCTGCAGATTTTGAGCAAGGAAACCTTGTAGATCAAGAGTTTTTAGAAGAAACGTCAAGACGAAAAGGAACAAAAGTCTCATTTATTCCTGACGAAACTATCTTTAAAAATTACAAGTTTCGTCATGAGTATGTAGCAAAAATGCTTAAAAACTATGTGTACTTAAATCCAGGTTTAACCATAGTTTTTAATGGCGAAAAATACTTTAGTGAAAATGGATTAAAAGATCTTCTTTCAGAAAAAATAAAAGAAGACGATCAACTTTATCCAATAATACACTTACGTGGTGACGATATTGAAGTAGCAATAACGCACAGTAAAACACAATATAGCGAAGATTACAACAGTTTTGTAAACGGACAAAACACAACGCAAGGAGGAACGCATTTAAATGCTTTTAGAGAAGCTATTGTAAAAACTATCAGAGATTTTTATGGTAAAAATTACGATGCTTCAGATGTTAGAAAGTCTATTGTTTCTGCAATTGCCATAAAGGTAATGGAACCAGTTTTTGAAAGTCAGACTAAAACAAAATTAGGTTCTACAGATATGGGTGGAGACTTACCAACCGTTAGAACTTATGTTAACGATTTTATCAAAACGTACTTAGATAACTTTCTACATAAAAATACAGAAACAGCCGAAAAGCTTCAACGTAAAATATTACAAGCCGAACGTGAACGTAAAGAGCTTTCTGGTATTAGAAAATTAGCTAAAGATCGTGCTAAAAAGGCAAGTCTTCATAATAAAAAATTAAGAGATTGTCGTGTGCATTTTGGTGATACAAAAAACGAAAGAAATCTAGAAACTACATTGTTTATAACTGAGGGAGATTCGGCTTCGGGAAGTATCACAAAATCTAGAGATGTTAATACGCAAGCGGTTTTTAGTTTAAAAGGAAAGCCGTTAAACAGTTACGGTTTAACCAAAAAAATAGTTTACGAAAACGAAGAGTTTAATCTACTTCAAGCAGCTTTAAATATAGAAGAATCTTTAGAAGATTTACGTTACAATAACATCGTAATTGCAACCGATGCCGATGTAGATGGTATGCATATTAGACTGTTGTTAATTACTTTTTTCTTACAGTTTTTTCCAGAAGTTATTAAAAACGGACATCTTTACATCTTACAAACACCATTATTTAGGGTAAGAAACAAAAAAGAAACTATTTATTGTTACAGTGAAGAAGAACGTCGTAACGCTATAGAAAAACTAAAGCCAAAACCAGAAATTACACGATTTAAAGGTTTAGGTGAAATTAGTCCAGACGAATTTAAACATTTCATAGGTGACGATATAAGACTTGATCCTGTAATGCTTGACGATAATATGTCTATAGAAGAATTATTGTCTTTTTACATGGGTAAAAACACACCATCGCGACAAGAGTTTATTATAGATAACTTAAAGGTTGAAATGGATTTAATAGAAGAGAAGTAGGATGAAATATAAAGCTATATTAAATTTATTATTTGTTTTATTCTTATGTTTTAATTGTTCTTCTAACGATGAAAACGAAGATTCAATTCAAAGTTGCACAAAAACAATAACCATAACTCAGTTTTATATTCTTGACGGAGCATCTTACAGCTATAACACAGAACAAGAAGTGCCTTGTGATTTTTCAGAGCCAACTAGTGCAGAACAAATAGAACCTCAAAAATTAGAAGACTTTAGCTATAATGTAATTCAGTTTGAATACACACAAAACACAGGTAATAATACGTCTAGATTACAATTTGAAATTCAATTAAATAACCTTAGCGACCAACCAGTAGAAGGTATACAAAGAATAACTATTAATTCAGATAATATCCAATTTTCAACTAATTATGGCATAAATTCTTGTACATCAATTGATGCAAATTCAAGTTGTGTTATTACATATGATGTTGAAGAGCCGCATTCAACAGGTATATCAAATACTTTTGAATTGATAGATGTAGAATATTATTTAACTATCGAATAATTAAAACTTATATTTAAGTCTAAATAAATAATTTCCTTTAGACAGGAATAACAATATGGCAGAAGAAGAAAACGAAGACTTAACAAACGACCAAAACCAAGACGCAAACGAAACCATTACCAGGATTACTGGTATGTATAAAGAATGGTTTTTAGATTATGCGTCTTATGTTATTTTAGAACGTGCAGTACCAGCAATAGAAGATGGTTTTAAACCAGTGCAACGTCGTATCATGCACTCCATGAAAGACTTAGATGATGGTCGTTACAATAAAGTAGCTAATATTGTTGGTCATACCATGCAGTATCATCCGCATGGAGATGCCAGTATTGCAGATGCTATGGTACAAATTGGTCAAAAAGACCTGTTAATTGATACACAAGGTAACTGGGGAAATATCCTTACCGGAGATAGCGCAGCAGCATCACGTTACATCGAAGCGCGTCTTTCTAAATTTGCTTTAGATGTAGTTTATAATCCAAAAATTACGGAATGGCAAGCATCTTACGATGGTAGACGTAAAGAACCAATCAATTTACCAGTAATGTTTCCGTTATTGTTAGCACAAGGCGGAGAAGGTATTGCAGTAGGATTATCAACAAAAATATTACCACATAATTTTATAGAGCTTATCGATGCGTCTGTCAAGCATCTTCAAGGTAAGCGTTTTACAATTTTACCAGATTTCCCAACAGCAGGTATTGCAGATTGTGGCGATTATAACGACGGTATGCGTGGCGGAAAAGTTCGTGTGCGTGCAAAAATTTCGCAATACGATAAAAACACATTGGTAATTACCGAAGTACCTTTTGGTACAACAACATCGTCGTTAATAGATTCTATCTTAAAAGCGAACGACAAAGGTAAAATCAAAATCAAAAAAATAGAAGATAATACTGCTGCAGAAGTAGAAATCTTGGTGCATTTACCGTCAGGAATTTCACCAGATAAAACTATAGATGCACTTTACGCATTTACAAATTGCGAAATCTCTATTTCGCCATTAGGCTGTGTGATTGAAGATAACAAACCGTTATTTATTGGTGTTTCTGAAATGTTACGTCGTAGTACAGACAACACAGTTCAGTTATTAAAACAAGAATTAGAAATCAAACTTAACGAGTTTGAAGAGCAGTGGCATTTTGCATCGTTAGAACGTATTTTTATAGAAAACCGTATCTATCGTGATATTGAAGAAGAAGAAACTTGGGAAGGCGTTATCCAAGCGATAGACAAAGGACTTCAACCACATATAAAACATTTAAAACGTGCCATTACAGAAGAAGATATTGTACGTTTAACCGAAATTAGAATTAAACGAATTTCTAAATTTGATATCGATAAAGCGCAACAAAAAATTGATGCTTTAGAAGATCAAATTGCCGAAGTTAAACATCATTTAGCTAACCTAATAGATTACGCAATAGCGTACTTTAAACGCTTAAAAGAAACATATAGCGAAGGTAAAGAGCGTAAAACAGAACTACGCGCTTTTGAAGATGTAGATGCTACAAAAGTGGTGATTAGAAATACAAAACTTTACGTAAATAGAGAAGAAGGTTTTATTGGTACATCGTTAAGAAGAGACGAGTATGTTTGCGATTGTAGTGATATAGACGATATTATTGTGTTTACTGCCGAAGGTAAAATGATGGTCACTAAAGTAGATAGTAAAACCTTTATCGGTAAAAATATTATTCACGTTGCAGTCTTTAAAAAGAAAGACAAGCGTACTATTTACAATATGATTTATCGCGATGGAAGCAAAGGACCTTCGTATATCAAACGTTTTGCCGTAACTTCCATGACTAGAGATAAAGAGTACGACTTAACTAATGGAAATAAATCGAGTAAAGTTTGGTATTTCTCTGCAAACCCTAATGGAGAAGCCGAAGTCATTTCGGTATTTTTAAGACAAGTTGGAAGTATTAAAAAACTTAAATGGGATATAGATTTTGCAGACATTTTAATAAAAGGTCGTGCAAGTAAAGGTAATTTGGTCACCAAATATGCTATCAAAAAAATAGAATTAAAAGAAAAAGGTGTGTCTACGTTAAAACCACGTAAAATATGGTTTGATGATACAGTACAGCGTTTAAATGTAGACGGTAGAGGAGAATTGTTAGGTGAATTTAGAGGTGAAGATCGACTATTAGTAATCAACCAACGTGGTTATGTAAAAACTATAATTCCAGAAGTAACAGCGCATTTTGATGACGATATGATTGTTTTGGAAAAATGGATACCTAAAAAGCCAATTTCAGCAATTTATTATGATGGTGATAAAGAACGTTACTACGTAAAACGTTTTTTAATTGAAAACGAAAGCAAAGAAGATTTATTTATATCAGAACATCCAAAATCACAATTAGAAATTGTGTCTACCGATTGGAAACCTATGGCGGAAGTAGAATTTACTAAAGAAAGAGGTAAAGATAGAAAGGAAAATCTTCAAGTTAATTTAGAAGAATTTATAGCAATTAAAGGTATAAATGCACTTGGTAATCAATTAACTAAAGATAAGGTTAACCAAATAAGTCTTTTAGATCCTTTACCTTATGAAGCGCCAGAAGACGTTCCAGCAGATACCATTGATGTAATAGACGAAGAAGATGTTTCTTCAAAACCGTCAGAAGATTTAGAAGAAGGAAGTAACCTTGATGATTCCGGTCAACCTACACTTTTTTAGTAGGTTTTTTGCTTATTTTCTGATTCAAAAATTCGACAAATAAAGAAAATGCAATAGCAAAATATAGATATCCTTTAGGTATTGCACCAACTTTTTTATCAAAGAAAGTTGTGTGAGATAAATGTCCAGCTTCTGTAATTAGCATAAATCCAATTAAGATTAAAAAAGAAAGCCCAAGTATTTGTATACTTGGGTTTTTGTCTATAAAACGTCTAATTTTATTAGCGAAACCAATCATTATTATTATTGAAATAACAACCGCAATTATCATTAAAATTAAATTGTAGTTGTGATTGTCTGATAAACCATTAGTCATACCAACAGCTGTTAAAATAGAATCTATAGAGAAAATAAAATCTATAATTAATATTTGTATAATAGCTTGTTGTAAAGATTTAATAGCTTTGCCTTTAACTTCATCTTCATCATGTTTTGGATCAGAGACTTTTTCTCTTATTTCAGAAGTACTTTTATAGATTAAAAATAATCCTCCAGCAAATAAAATTATAGCTTGCCAACTTAACTCTAAATGCATCCAATTTAAATCTAAAGTATAAAAAGGCTTAGATAAACCAACTAAAAAAGACACAAAAAACAAAAGGATTATTCTTTGTACCATTGCTAATAATAATCCAATATTTGTGACTTTACCACGTTGTTCTTCAGGAAGTTTATTTGCAGCGATAGAGATAAACACAATATTGTCTATTCCTAAAATTATCTCTAAAAATGTAAGCGTTAGTAATGCAAAAATGGCATCACTAGAGGTTAAAAACTCTATCATGGTTATTGTTGTTTATAAGCTATACCTTTTTGTTTTTTAGATTCGCCAACATAAGAATATTCAAAGGTATAAGTAGAATCTGTTGTGGTTAATATCTTTAAATGAATATCTTTTTGCTCTGCCATACTCTTTGGATTTATAGTTTTAAAAATAACTTCGCAATTATTAATCCATCGCAAAGAAGAACTATCGGTTTTACCTTCGTAAGTTTCTACTTGTAGCGTATCATTTCTAAAAAATGTAGACTTATACAGTTTATCATTAATGGTTACTTCACTAGTAAACTTACCTGTTTTAAAATCTTTACAATTTCTTTCAACCTGATAACAACTAAATAGACTTAATGTTAAAAGCAAAAGGATAAAATGTTTCATAAAAAAATATTTACTACAAAATTACAAAACTAGCTTATTAAAATCGTATAATTTTTCACCTACTTATAACTTTCGTATTTGAAAATTTTATGGACTTAGTTACGAATTCTCAAAATTTTGAAAACTACCATCCTTATAAAAAATCACAATACGATCAATTTCTTTTTTTGAATTTTGTTCAATTCGTGAAATTGAAGTCGAATTTGTTTCTTGAGTTTTCTCTTCAACTTCAGAAAATAAATTTTGTGATTCTGGTCGAGTAGGAATTTCAGATTTAATTTCTGTTGAATTTTTTTCAGCAGGAAAATTTCCTTTGCCATTTAACAACCAATACAATTCTACTTCAGGATAAGAGGATAGGACTTTTAAAACAAATTCTAAACTTGGTTTGTTTCTTCCAGATAGTATGTGTGAAATACTTGAGCGTTGCACACCGATTTTTTCAGCAAAAGAAGAGCCACTTTCACCGTAATAATCTATGACTTTTTGAAGTCTTTTAGCAAATTCTGTATTGTTTATCATAGTGATACAAATGTAAACAAAGAAGTTCAAATTTCAATGTTACAATTGTAAAAAAATAGTTAATTATGTAAATATTATTGCTTATTTACAGTTAAAATATTTAAAGTTAAACTTTAAATAAACAGTATAAATAACTGATAAACAATAATCAATAAGTGATTTTTATTTGTTTGAGCTTTCATCTACTTTCTTAATTAAAAAGCCTTTTAATATTGATTACAGATGTTTACAAACGTAAATTACAATTGTAAATTATGTTGTTTACATTTGTAAAGTTTAGTTTGTTTACATTTGTAACGTATAAAATTTAATATGACAATAACAGACTTAAACACTAGACATAAACAAGATAAAGAACACACTTTATTTGGGCGTTATATTTCATTAAATGACATAGCTCCTTTAATAGATAAATTACCTTCAAATTTTATAACTGAAATTATTGGACGTTCTGTATTAGATCAAAAGATCTATTCTATAACTATTGGTAATGGACCAAAAAAAATACTAATGTGGTCGCAAATGCATGGTAACGAGTCTACAACCACCAAAGCAATTTTTGACTTATTAAACAGCTTTAAAAACAATTATTTTGATGATATATTAAAATGCTGTACTATTAAAATAATACCCATGCTTAATCCTGATGGAGCTAAAGCTTATACTAGACTAAATGCTAATAATGTAGATTTAAACAGAGACGCTCAGGATTTATCACAACCAGAAAGTAAAGTACTGTTAGATTGTTATAATGCTTTTAAACCTGACTTTTGTTTTAATTTACATGGACAACGTACCATATTTAGTGCAGGTAAAACAAATAATGTAGCAACATTGTCTTTTTTATCTCCAGCAGTAAACAAAGAAAGAGATATTAATAGCACAAGAGCTATAGCTATGCAGATTATAGCCTCGATTAATAGTTTTATGCAAACCGAGTTACCTAATCAAATTGGTCGTTATGATGACGGTTTTAATGCTAATTGTGTTGGTGATAGCTTTCAAATGAAACAAACTCCAACAATTTTATATGAAGCTGGACATTACAAAGATGACTATAATAGGGAAGAAGTAAGACGATTTACATATCAAGCTATAATAGCAGGGTTATTAAGTATAACTAAGGAAGATATAAAAGGTGACAATTATAAGGCTTATTTTGATATACCAGAAAATCAAAAACTATTTTATGATGTTATTATAAAAGACGCATTAATAGACGGAGAAATTAAAGATGTAGTTATTCAATTTCAAGAAAAATTGATTGATAATAAACTGAATTTTATTCCTAAAGTTGAGAAAATTTTTAAAAATGATTCTTTTTTTGCTCATAAATGGATTGAAGCCAATAATTTAGAGGTAAGGACAGTAAATAAGGAACAGTTATATGAAGGTTACGAAAACGATTTCGTTTTTGTGAATAATGTGAAAAAATCATTAAAACACTAAAAATCTTTGTTTAAAATACAGAATAATCAAAGATTTTGTACTATTTTTGCCTAAAATCTATTAATTCAATAAAATGGCAAAGTTTAAATTAGACGAAATTGATCATCAAATTCTTGACATGTTAATCGATAACACAAGAGTTCCTTTTACAGATATCGCTAAAAAATTATTAATCTCTGCTGGTACAGTTCATGTACGAGTAAAAAAGATGGAAGATGCAGGTATTATTAAAGGGTCTTCTTTAACTTTAGATTATAAAAAATTAGGATATTCTTTTATTGCTTACGTAGGAGTTTTTTTACAAAACACGTCGCAAACTACTTTTGTTTTAGAGCGTATAAACGAAATACCTTTTGTTACTGTTGCACATATTACTACAGGAAAATTTAATGTATTCTGTAAAATTAGAGCAAAAAATACAGAACACGCAAAAGATGTAATCTTTATGCTAGATGATATTGAAGGTGTTTATAGAACAGAAACAATGATATCTATGGAAGAAAGTATTAATGATAAAAAGCGTTTAATGCACAGTATTTTTAATGAGCTTTAAGCTTTTTTCATTTTTAAAATATTAAAAACGCTTCAGGTATAATTATCTGAAGCGTTTTTTTTTATTCTTCCTCATCAATTAAAACGATATCATTACACAGTGTTGTGTCTTTATTAAAATCCATCACAACATGTCCGTCGCTATTAGTTGTAAAATCTAAATTGCTATCAAAATTTGTCATAGTGTAGTGTAGTTTACTACTAACTTTTACAAGATAAATAGCATCTTTTGTTTTTACTTCAATAGCTTCAATACTGTGGTTGTGATGATCATCAAATTTGATAATATCATCATCTCCATAACCATCAGGAAATTTTTCTGTAAGTAATTGTAATACTTCAGGTGTTAATTTTTTGTAATCGATAATAACTTTTTTCATACCTAATAACTTGATAATTAAGAGGTTAGTGTAGTCATGTAAAAAGTAAAGTATTTAAAATTACAATTTATTTTAATATAAAGGTGTTAATTATTATAAAATTCAAAAGATTTGATAACCAAATCATTAGGTGCTTCTTGATTAATTTTACAGGTTCCTATATTTTCTAAAAGCACAAATTTAATTTTACCATTTTCGTTTTTCTTGTCATGTTTCATAAGCCCTATAATTCCTTCAAAGTCTTTAGGGTCAATTTTAGGTTGACCAAATGTTTTAATTAAAAATGACTTAATTTTTTCGACAGAATTAATGTCTAACCCAAGTATTTTGTGTGATAAAAAACTTTCTAAAACCATTCCTATAGCTATCGCTTCACCATGTAGTAAAGCTTTGTCTACTTGGTTTAAGTAGTAGGATTCTATAGCATGACCAAGTGTATGGCCAAAATTTAAAGTTTTTCTTAGGTTTTGCTCTGTTGGGTCTTTTTCAACAATTTCTTTTTTTACATTAATAGAGTCATAAATTAACCAATCTAAATCTTCAAGTGTTAAATTAGATAAGTTTTGTAAATCACTATAATGCTTTGGGTTATTTATTAGTCCATGTTTAATCATTTCAGCCAATCCAGAACGCAAATCGCGTTGTGGTAAACTGTTTAAAAATGAGGTGTCAATTAAAACCATAACAGGTGTTTTTATTATGCCTATTTGGTTTTTTAAAGCTCCTAAATCTACACCATTTTTACCTCCAATAGACGCATCTACCATAGATAATAGGGTAGTGGGTATATTTATAAAATCAATACCACGTTGGTAGCAACATGCAACAAAACCACCTAAATCTGTAACAACGCCACCACCTAAATTAATCATTAAGCTTTTTCTGTCTGCTCCAAGTTCGCTTAAAGCTTTCCATAAACTACTACAAGTATCTAGGTTTTTATGCTGTTCTCCAGGCTCAATCTCTAAAATCTCAATTCTAATATCTGTATTTATATTGGTCAAAAGTTGTGATGAGCAATGTTTATTAGTATTACTATCGGTTAAGATGAAAATTGAAGAGTAATTTTTATTATTTATTTGTTGGTTAAGATTATCGTAAGATTTTTGATTAAAATTAATAGTGTAATCTTGTGTTTGGATAGCTGTCATATTGTGTAAAATGAAGTGTAAAAATAAGGAGTTTTTTAAATAATTTCTATTATAGTTCATTTATATTTGCACATAATTTTTTTGATAATGGTTGATAAAAAACTTTTTGAAAATACAGAGATAGCTTTTAAACTTAAAAGCGACTCTCAATTAGATCGTGCTTACTTTTTGTTTAAAATGATAGCTAACGAACCGTTAGTTAGAATAGGTACAGCAGCAACAAACTTTGCCTTAAAAGCTCATTTACCTATCGAAGGTCTTATTAGAGCAACTGTTTTTGATCATTTTTGTGGTGGAGTAAGTGAAGAAGATTGTTTGGATGTTATAGATAAGATGTATGAAGCTAAAGTGAGCTCTGTTTTGGATTACTCTGTAGAAGGAAAAGAAGTAGAATCTCATTTTGATGACGCAGCTCAAAAAATCATTAAAATAATTCGATTTTGTGAAGAAAGAGAAGCTATGCCAATAGTTGTATTTAAACCTACTGGTTTTGGTCGTTTTTACTTATTTCAGAAAAAAGGAGAAGGAAAACCATTTACAGAAGAAGAACAAAAAGAATGGGATAGAATAGTACAACGTTATCATGACGTCTGTAGTTTGGCAAAACAGAAAGACGTAGAAGTTTTAATAGATGGTGAAGAAAGTTGGATGCAAGATGCTGCAGATGAGTTAGCTGAAGAAATGATGAAAACTTACAATACAGATGTTCCTATAGTTTATAATACTTTACAAACTTATCGTCATGATAGGTTGGAGTTTTTAAAAGCTTCTCATAAAAGAGCAAAAGAGCAAGGATTTAAGCTTGGTTATAAAATTGTAAGAGGCGCTTACATGGAAAAAGAAAGAGAGCGTGCAGAAGAAAAAGGCTACGAAAGTCCAATTTGTAAAGATAAGGCAACTACAGATGCTAATTTTAATGACTGCTTAACTTTTATTTTACATCACATTGATGATATTTCAGTTTTCATAGGAACACACAATGAAATTAGTAACTACATTGCAATGGAACTTATGGAGACTTTAAATATTGATATAAAAGATAATCGTGTATGGTTTGGACAGCTTTACGGTATGAGCGATAATATTAGTTTTAATTTAGCAGCTAAAGGATATAATGTTGCTAAATATTTACCGTTTGGACCTGTTAAAGATGTTATGCCTTATTTGATTAGAAGAGCAGAAGAAAATACATCTGTTGCAGGACAAACTAGTAGAGAATTAACATT
The DNA here is from genome assembly GCF_014191595.1 of Mesoflavibacter zeaxanthinifaciens subsp. sabulilitoris. Lineage (NCBI taxonomy): Bacteria > Pseudomonadati > Bacteroidota > Flavobacteriia > Flavobacteriales > Flavobacteriaceae > Mesoflavibacter > Mesoflavibacter zeaxanthinifaciens. The sequence continues at coordinate 426,796 of NZ_JACHWV010000001.1, forward strand.
AATTAAAAAAGAAAGACAGAGAAGAAAAAATGCTTAATCTTTAATCTTTATTGATTGCAAAGTGACAGTTTTTTTACAGTTTTTTACAGTAAGGATAATAGTTTTATTATCCTTTTCTTTTTCAATATGATAAATGCCGCAAGGTTCTTTTCTTGGTTCACTTTTAGAGAAAACAACATCTCCTTCTTTTAGTATGTTTTTTATGGTAGTAGTATCAATTTCTTTATTTTGCAGTAAAATTTGACTATCTTCTGAGTATTTTAACACTTTATTATTTATATCTTTCAACACTCTAGATTCTGGACCATAATCATATTGGCAAGACGTTTTACTTCCGTTTAAAAAAAAAGCTAATAATACTAATCCGATAGCAAAACCACCAAGGTAATATCCTAATCTGTGAATAAATTTCATGTAGTTTAAAATTTGAGCAAAATTCGTAAAATGATTTCACTTAAATAATAAATTCTAAAAGTATTTTTAGAAAATAAGAAGGTTAATATCGCTATGTTTTAAATCAAACCATTCTCCAACTGCACGACTAGTTAAAATTCCATGATAAAAGTAAAGACCGTTTTTTAAACCTTTATCAAATCTAATGGCATGTTCAAGACCGCCATCATCTGCTATTTTTAATAAATAAGGTGTAAATATATTACTGATAGAAGCAGAAGCTGTTCTAGAATATCTTGCAGGAATATTAGGGACACAATAATGAATAACATCGTGTTTTCTAAATGTTGGCTTGTTATGAGATGTAATTTCGCTGGTTTCAAAACAACCTCCCATATCAATACTAACATCTATAATTACGGAGCCTTTTTTCATGTTTTCAACCATTGCTTCTGTAACTATGATAGGAGATCTATCTTTTCCTCTTACAGCACCAATAACAACATCGCATCGTTTTAAAGCTTTACTTAAATATTTAGGCTGAATAGTAGACGTATATATTGTACGATTTAAGTTAGTTTGTAAGCAACGTAATTTTGTTATAGAATTATCAAATACTTTTACATTAGCTCCTAATCCTATAGCGCTTCTTGCTGCAAATTCGCCAACAGTTCCTGCACCTAGTATAACAACTTCTGTAGGAGGAACACCGCTAATATTACCAAACATTAGACCATTACCTTGACTAGAGCTGCTTAATAGTTCTGATGCTATAAGTACAGATGCTGTACCAGCAATTTCGCTTAAAGCTCTAACAGCAGGGTAAGCACCTACATCATCTTTAATAAACTCAAAAGCTAGTGCTGTTATGCGTTTTGCTGCTAGTTTTTCAAAATATTTTTTAGTTTGAGTCTTTATTTGTAACGCAGAGATAAGTGTTGCTTGAGGATTTATTAGATCTAATTCTTCTAAAGTTGGTGGTTCAACTTTTAGAATCATAGGGCAACTATAAACTTTAGCTGTATCTTTTGTAATTTCGGCACCAGCTTCACTATAATCTTTATCAGAAAAATTAGCGCCAAGACCAGCTTCAGATTCTATAAGAACTCTGTGTCCATTATTAACTATAGCAGAAACAGCATCTGGAGTTAAGCATACACGTTTTTCTTGAAAAGCAGTCTCTTTTGGTATACCGATAAAAAGTTCGCTTTTATGCTTATAAATTTCTAAAGTTTCTTCTTGAGGGATAAGTTGTGCTTTAGAAAACGGCGTTATGGATTTAGACATTGATAAGTCAGTTTTTAAATATGAAACAAATTACGAAATAAATTGTAATTGCTAAACATTAAAAATACTGCTTAATTTTTCCCCAAAGCGATTTTGGTTTAAAAGTTAATTCATCCTCTAATTCTTGTATTGATTTATTAACAGAATTTATTTTATGAAATATTCTAGCTCTTATTAAGTAAATTGAAGGAATAACAATAGCCATAGCTATAATTAGGTATTTAAATTGATTGCTATCAACATACTGTAAGTCTTCATTTATAACATTAATAAGTTGAAATATATACATTATAATAGGAATTATTAGGGCATGATACCACCAGTGTCTACAGGTGAAAAACCATATTATCAACAAATAAAGCGGAATAAACTTCCCCATTATTGTCCAAACACCAGCTAAAGCACTTCCATAATATTTGCTATCGTAAGTAAACAAAAAAGTGTCCCAGATTTTTCTGTCTGGAACACTCTCGTAAGAATAAAAAAGATACGGTGTAATAGCAATCATTGTTGCTACAATTGTACCTAATATAAAACTTTTATTATCCGTGAGTTGGAACTTTGATTTTACTCCTGTCGATTTCTGTTGTTTGTTGTTCATTTAAATCAATAAGATTTGTCGCTTGTGCAGTGAATAAAACGCCACCAAAAATTGCTAAGGCAATTACATACTTTTTAGTTTTCATAATGTTAGGGATTTAATTAATTAATACCGCTAAAGTATGTTGAAAACTAATATGATTTCAAGCTAAATGTTAAAATAATGTTAAAAAATATATTTTTCCAATTTTTTGTTGTGGTTAAAACCGCAAACGCACCAAAAATACATTTTTTTGTTAAAAAAAGAAGAGATTTTTTATTTAGTGTTAGTCAATTTAATTTGTCTAGAGCTATTGTTAGTGGTTATAAAACTTAAAACTGTATACTCTTCTTGTAACATTGTTTTTAATAAGTCAGGCCATTCAACAAAAACATACTTATCACTATATATGTATGTTTCTATTCCAAAATTATAAAGCTCTTCTTCTTCGTTTACGCGATATAAATCAAAATGATAAATAATATTATCATTTGTTTCATATTCGTTTACTAAAGAAAAAGTAGGGCTGCTTACAGTATCTTGACTTCCTAGTTGCTTTACAAGTTTTTTAATTAGAGTGGTTTTTCCTGAACCCATTTCGCCATCAAAAAGGATGATTTTGGATTTAGCATTTTTTAAAACAAAATTAGAAGCCTCTTCTAGTTGATCTAATGTATATGTAAAATTCACTATTATTTTTTTTGCAAAATTAGCTTATTTAGGATTTAGTACAACAAAAGGAATAATCATTTCTTCTAAAGACACACCACCATGTTGATAAGTGTTTCTATAATGACTAACATAATGGTTGTAATTATTAGGATATGCAAAAAACAAATCGCTTTTAGCAAAAATGAAAGAGCTACTCATCGTAATAGAAGGTAAGTGTATTGTTTTTGGGTCTTTTGCAACTAAAACATCTTTTTCTTCATAGCTTAAGCTTCGTCCTGTTTTGTATCGTAAATTTAAGCTGGTGTCACGATCTCCAATTACTTTTGAAGGATGTTTAACATTTATAGTACCATGATCTGTTGTAATGATTAATTTAAAACCAAGTTGTTGTGCTTGTTGAATCATCTCTAATAAAGGTGAGTTTTTAAACCAACTTTGGGTTAAGGATCTATATGCTTTATCATTAGAGGCTAGTTCTTTTACAACTTCCATATCTGTCTTTGCATGAGATAGCATGTCTACAAAATTATAAACAACAACAGTTAAATCGTTATCTTTAAGACCTTTAAAATTGTCTGCTAATTGTTTACCGCTTTTAAGGTTTGTAATTTTGTAAAACTCATGTTTTAAGTGTGTTAAGCCTAATCTTTTGATTTGGGCTTCTAAAAAATCTGCTTCATATAGGTTTTTTCCTCCTTCATCTGTATCATTCTTCCAAAGATTTGGATGAAGTTTTTCCATATCGGCTGGCATTAGCCCAGAGAAAATAGCATTTCTAGCATATTGTGTAGCGGTTGGTAAAATGCTATAAAATGCTTCTTCATTTTCTTTTTTATAATGATTAGCTACAGTTGGCTCAAATGCTTTCCATTGGTCATACCTTAAATTATCTACTACAATAAGTAATGTAGGTTGCTCTTTACTAAGTTCTGGAGCAATTTTTTCTCTAAAAAGCGTATGAGATAATATTGGTGCGTCTGTGTTAGGCTGAAACCAAGTAGGGTAATTTTTATCTATAAACTTACCAAATTGTATGTTGGCTTCGTTTTTTTGAGATTCTAGGATTTCAAACATACTTGGGTCTTCAATATTTTCTAGTTGAATTTCCCAATAAATCAGTTTTTGATATAATGAAACCCAATCTTCATAACTATTAACCATAGCAAGATCCATTGCTATTTTTCTAAATTCTTGTTGGTAATTAGAAGTTGTTTTTTCGCTAACCAATCTTGAGTGGTCTAAATTTTTCTTTAAACTTAATAGTATTTGATTTGGATTGACAGGTTTTATTAAATAATCAGCTATTTTATTACCAATAGCTTCTTCCATAATATATTCTTCTTCACTTTTGGTAATCATTACAACAGGAATGGTATCTTTTATTTCTTTAATTTCATTTAAAGTCTCAAGTCCTGTTAGTCCTGGCATATTTTCATCTAAAAAAACAATGTCAAAATTCTTTTCATTTAAAATTTCTAATGCTTCTGTACCGCTATTACAAGTTGTAACATTGTAGTTTTTTTGTTCTAAAAATATGATGTGTGGTTTAAGTAAATCAATTTCGTCGTCTACCCAAAGAATATTTATATTGTTCATGTATATTTGTTATCTAATTATAATGTAAAGATTTAGTTTGAGAAAAATAAACAAACTTAAAATATTAAACGATCCAATTTACGGATTTATTACTATACCAAACTCGACAATTTTTGATTTAATAGAGCATAAATATTTTCAAAGGTTGCGACGTATTTCGCAAATGGGTTTGTCATATTTGGTATATCCTGGCGCGCATCATACTAGATTTCATCATGCTATTGGTTGTATGCATTTAATGCAAAAAGCGGTGCAAGTACTTCGTTTTAAAGGTGTTAAAATCTATAAAGAAGAAGAGGAAGCGCTTTATATAGCTATTTTGTTACATGATATTGGTCATGGTCCATTTTCTCATGCAATGGAACACAGCATAGTAAATGGTGTATCTCATGAAGAAATTTCTGTGCTTTTTATGCAAAAGTTAAACGAAGAATTTAACGGCGATTTAACACTAGCCATAAAGATTTTTAAAGGCGATTATCATCGTAAGTTTATGCTTCAGTTAATATCTAGCCAAATAGATATGGACCGAGCAGACTATTTAAAACGAGATAGTTTTTATACAGGTGTTTCTGAAGGAAATATAAATAGCGAACGTATAATAACAATGCTTAATGTAAAAGATGATGAGCTGGTTATTGAACATAAAGGTATTTATAGTGTCGAAAAATTTTTAGTAGCAAGACGTCTTATGTATTGGCAAGTCTATTTACATAAAACAAGTTTAGTAGCAGAACAGCTTGTAATAAGAGTTTTAAAAAGAGCAAAAGAACTAAGTAGGCAAGGCGTAAAATTAGAAGCTAGTAAACCATTACAGTTTTTCTTGAAAAATGAAATAACATTAAACGAATTTGATGATAATTGCTTAGATACTTTTGCAAAATTAGATGATTATGATATCATTTCTGCAATGAAATCTTGGCAGCATCATGAAGATTTTGTGTTGAGTAATCTATGTGAAATGATAATTGATAGACAACTACTTAAAGTTAAAATAAAGAAGAAACCAATAAAAGAAGACATTTTATCTACTCACTTAAAATCTTTAATGGATAAATATAATATTACAGAGGATGAAGCGAAGTATTTTGTATTTAAAGGAGAAATAAGTAATCAGGCATATACAAGAAGTAAGCAGAATATAAAGATTCTTTACAAGTCTGGAAAAGTTGATGATGTAGTTAAAGCTTCTGACCAATTAAATTTAAAAGCGCTATCAAAAAAGGTAACAAAACATTATATATGTTATCCAAAGCAGAAACTTTAATTCATTTTTTCTATTTTTGCCAATAATGAAATTTACAGCAGAACAAATAGCTGGTATTTTAGAAGGTGTCGTAGAGGGAAATCCTCAAGTAGAAGTTTCTAAATTATCAAAAATAGAAGAAGGGGAAGAAGGTGCATTAACCTTTTTAGCAAACCCTAAATACACACATTATATATATACTACAAAAGCATCAATTGCTATTGTAAACAATACATTTATACCAGAACAAGACCTTAGTTGTACACTAATAAAAGTAGAAGACGCTTATAAAGCATTTTCTAAATTATTAGAATATTACAATCAAGTAAAGCTTAATAAATCAGGAATAGAGCAACCTTCTTTTATTTCAGATAATGTAAATCAAGGAGATAATATTTACATTGGTGCATTTACTTATATAGGTAATAATGTTACCTTAGGTAATAATGTAAAAATTTTTCCTAGTAGTTACATAGGAGACAATGTAACTATAGGAGACGATACGGTTGTTTTTTCTGGAGCAAAAGTATATTCAGAATCGATAATAGGTAAAAACTGTGTGATTAATTCTGGAGCCATAATTGGCGCAGATGGTTTTGGTTTTGCACCTGATGAAAACGGAGAATATTCTAAAGTACCACAAATAGGTAACGTAATATTAGAAGATTTTGTAGACATAGGAGCAGCAACAACTATAGATAGGGCTACCTTAGGGTCTACAATTATAAGAAGAGGCGTAAAGTTAGATAACCAAATACAAATAGCTCACAACGTAGAAATAGGGAAAAACACCGTAATAGCTGCACAAACCGGTGTCGCTGGTTCGACTAAAATTGGAGAAAATTGCCAAATTGGTGGTCAAGTTGGTATTGTAGGACATATTACCATTGGTAATAATGTAAAAATACAAGCACAATCTGGTATAGGCAGAAATGTAAAAGACAATGAAGTATTACAAGGTTCACCAGCACTATCTTACGGTGATTTTAATAAATCTTATGTATATTTTAAAAACTTACCAAAAATAGTTAAAACTGTAAACGACTTAGAAAAAAACAATAATGGCAATAATTAATACAGACGTCAAACAAAAAACCATTAAAAGTGAAATATCTCTTACAGGTGTTGGTTTACACACAGGTAAAGATGTAACATTAACCTTTAAGCCAGCGCCAGAAAATGCTGGTTTTGCTTTTAAACGTATAGACTTAGAAGGCGCTCCAGTAATTGAAGCAGACGCTAACTATGTTACTAATACACAGCGCGGTACTTGCTTAGAAAAAAATGGGGTAACAATACAGACATGCGAGCATGTTTTAGCAGCATTAGTAGGAATGGGTATTGATAATGCTTTATTAGAATTAGATAATTCTGAACCACCAATAATGGACGGTTCGTCTAAGTTTTTTGTAGAAGCTATAGAAAAAGCAGGTATTGTAGAACAAGAAGCAACAAGAGAAGTATTTGAAGTTACAGACGTTATTTCTTATACAGATGAAGAAACTGGTAGCGAAATTTTAGTTATGCCAGCTTCAGATTACAAGGTTACAACAATGGTAGATTTTGGAACTAAAGTTTTAGGAACTCAAAATGCTACTTTAGATAAAATGGCAGATTTTAAAGATCATATTTCTTGTTCAAGGACTTTTAGTTTTTTACACGAATTAGAATCTTTATTAGAACACGGTTTAATTAAAGGTGGCGATCTAAACAATGCAATTGTTTATGTAGATAAAGAAATATCACCTAACACTATAGAAAAACTTAAAGTAGCATTTAACAAAGATACTATAGCAGTTAAACCAAATGGTATTTTAGATAACTTAACCTTGCATCATCCAAATGAAGCAGCCAGACATAAATTGTTAGATGTTATAGGAGATTTAGCTTTAATAGGAACACATATAAAAGGGAAAGTTATAGCTAATAAACCAGGACATTTTGTAAATACACAATTTGCAAAAAAAATGTCTAAATTAATTAAAAACGAAAGACGTAACAATGTTCCAAAAGTTGATTTAAATCAAACACCTTTAATGGATGTTAATCAAATTATGGATATGTTACCACATAGACAGCCATTCTTATTATTAGATAAAGTTTTTGAACTTACAGATCAATATGTAATAGGAGCAAAAAATGTAACCATGAATGAAGACTTCTTTAGAGGTCACTTTCCTGGTGCACCAGTAATGCCTGGTGTTTTAATAGTAGAAGCTATGGCGCAAACCGGTGGTATTTTAGTATTAAGTACTGTACCAGATCCTGAAAATTATTTAACATTTTTCATGAAAATGGATAACGTTAAATTCAAACAAAAAGTAATGCCAGGTGATACTTTAATCTTCAAATGCGAATTAATCACACCAATACGTCGTGGTATTTGTCATATGCAAGGTTACGCTTATGCAAACGGTAAATTATGTGCAGAAGCCGAATTAATGGCGCAAATAACTAAAGTTAAAAACGACTAAAAAATGAATCAACCATTAGCATACGTTCATCCTGGAGCGAAAATTGCAAAAAATGTAGTTATAGAACCATTTGCTACTATCCATAATAATGTTACAATTGGAGAAGGTACATGGATAGGTAGTAACGTAACCATCATGGAAGGTGCTAGAATAGGAAAAAACTGTAACATTTTTCCTGGTGCAGTTATTTCTGCAGTACCACAAGATTTAAAATATAACGACGAAGACACATTAACTATTATTGGTGACAATGTAACCATTAGAGAATGTGTAACTATAAATAGAGGTACAACAGATAAAATGAAAACTGTTGTTGGAGATAATTGTTTAATTATGGCGTATTGCCATATAGCACACGACTGTACTGTTGGTAACAACTGTATATTCTCTAATAATAGTACCTTAGCAGGACATATAACCATTGGTGATTATGTTGTTTTAGCAGGTATGACAGCTGTACACCAATTTTGTTCAATTGGTAATCATGCTTTTGTAACAGGTGGATCTTTAGTTCGTAAAGATGTTCCGCCTTTTGTTAAAGCAGCAAGAGAGCCTCTATCTTACGTAGGTATAAATTCTGTTGGTTTAAGACGACGTGGTTTTACAACCGAAAAAATTAGAGAAATTCAAGATATTTTCAGAATTCTTTATCAAAAAAATTATAATAACTCTCAAGCAGCTGCAATTATTGAAGCTGAAATGGAAGCAACTCCAGAACGAGACGAAATCCTTCAATTTATCAAAAATTCTCATCGTGGAATTATGAAAGGATATTTTACATCAAATTAAAAATTCAAATTAAAAGTAAATAATGGCAACAACATCAGATATTAGAAACGGTTTATGTATTAGATATAACAATGATATATATAAAATCATTGAGTTTTTACATGTAAAACCTGGTAAAGGTCCTGCATTTGTTAGAACAAAATTAAAAAGTGTAACTACAGGTAAAGTATTAGATAATACATTTTCTGCAGGTCATAAACTTGACGATGTAAGAGTGGAAACTCACAAATTTCAATACTTATATAATGATGGTGAGTTTTATCATTTTATGAACGAAGCGGATTATACTCAAATTAGACTTTTAGAATCTGCTTTAGATAGACCAGATTTAATGAAAGAAGGAGAAGTGGTAACTATTCAGATAAACTCTGAAGATAATATGCCACTTTCTGTAGATATGCCTGCTACAGTAATTTTAGAAGTAACAGCGACAGAACCTGGAGTTAAAGGTAATACAGCAACAAATGCTACAAAACCTGCAACTGTAGAAACTGGTGCAACTGTTAATGTACCTTTATTTATAAATGAAGGTGATAAAATTAAGGTTGAAACAGAAAAAGGAACTTATAAAGAAAGAGTTAAAGAATAATTTAACTCTTTTGTTTTTTTAAAATGAAATTCCCAAAACCTCATACACTTCAGCAAATAGCGCAACTAATTAATTGCGAGTTTGTTGGCAATGAAAACTTTGAAGTTTTAGGCATGAATGAAATTCATGTTGTAGAACCTGGAGATATCGTATTTGTAGATCATCCAAAATATTACGACAAAGCTTTAAATAGCGCAGCAACAATAATACTTATTAATAAAGAAGTAGATTGTCCAGAAGGAAAAGCTTTATTAATTAGTGATGATCCTTTTAGAGATTTCAATAAGCTAACTAATCATTTTAAACCATTTACACCTTCAAGTTCTGCAATTTCAGATACTGCTAAAATTGGAAAAAATACCATAATTCAACCAAATTGTTTTATAGGAAATAACGTGACTATTGGTGATAATTGTGTCATTCATTCTAATGTAAGTATTTACGATGATACAATTATAGGTAACAACGTTACCATACATGCAGGTTGTGTGTTAGGAGCAAGTGCTTTTTACTATAAAAACAGACCAGAAGGTTTTGATCAATTAAAATCTGGTGGACGCGTTATCATTAAAGATAATGTAGATATTGGTGCTATGTGTAGCATCGATCGTGGTGTTACTGGAGATACTACTATTGGTGAAGGATCTAAACTAGATAACCAAATTCAAGTTGGTCATGATACTGTAATAGGTAAAAAATGCTTAATAGCTTCTCAAACAGGCATAGCAGGTTGTTGTATTATTGAAGATGAAGTTACGCTTTGGGGACAAGTTGGTACAACTAGTGGTATAACTATTGGTAAAAAAGCCAATGTATTAGGGCAAACAGGTGTTACAAAATCTATTGCAGGCGGAAAATCGTATTTTGGCACGCCAATAGAAGAATCTAGAGAGAAACTGAAAGATTTAGCATACGTCAAAAAAATTCCTGAAATTTTAAAACAATTAAAAGAAAAGTAATGACAGCAAAAGAGGTTGTAAAATCATTTTATAGTTTAGACTTAGCTAAAGATAACGAAGCCATAAAGTTTATTCATAAAGATTGCTTATTGCATTGGAATAGTAGTAAAGGCTACATGTGTTCTGATTATAAAATGATTAAAGAGCGAATAGAAACCTTAAAAAAAGCATTTCATTCATTTAATTACAAGCTTAGTCATTTGTTAGAGGATAATAATACAGTAACAGCAAGATATACCATTTATGTAACTTCAATTGAAAAACCTGAAGATGAAGAACCTTTAGCGCATTTTATTTCAATTTGGGAAATTAAAAATGGACAACTTTATAGAGGACATGAAATAAGTCAGCTAGCAGACGAAAATTCTCAAAATTTAAACTCATTTTCTGAAATTAAAGTTTAAAAATACTTTAGTAATAGCAATCAAAAACTTATTTTTGTTACACAAAAAAATAAAAACATTTACAAATTCTTAATAATACAAAACATGAGCGTTTTAGTAAACAAAGATTCAAAAATAATAGTTCAAGGTTTTACAGGTAGCGAAGGTACTTTCCACGCTGGTCAAATGATAGAATACGGTACCAACGTTGTTGGTGGTGTAACACCAGGTAAAGGTGGTCAATCTCACTTAGATAGACCTGTATTTAACACAGTATCAGAAGCTGTAGAAAAAGTAGGAGCAGACACTTCAATCATATTTGTTCCACCAGCATTTGCAGCAGATGCTATTATGGAATCGGCAGACGCTGGTATTAAAGTAATTATTTGTATTACAGAAGGAATTCCTGTAGCAGACATGATTAAAGCTGCAGATTATATCAAAGGTAAAGACTGTCGTTTAGTAGGTCCTAACTGTCCAGGTGTAATTACACCAGGTGAAGCAAAAGTTGGTATCATGCCAGGTTTTGTATTTAAACAAGGAAAAGTAGGTATTGTTTCTAAATCAGGAACATTAACTTACGAAGCTGCAGACCAAGTTGTAAAACAAGGTTTAGGTATTACTACAGCAATTGGTATTGGTGGTGATCCAATTATCGGTACTACAACTAAAGAAGCTGTAGAATTATTAATTAATGATCCTGAAACCGAGTGTGTTGTTATGATTGGTGAAATTGGTGGACAATTAGAAGCAGACGCAGCTAATTGGTATAAAGCTTCAGGAAGTAAAAAACCAATCGTTGGATTTATTGCAGGTGAAACTGCGCCAGCTGGTCGTACAATGGGGCATGCAGGAGCAATTGTTGGTGGATCTGATGATACTGCTCAAGCTAAAAAAGCTATTATGAGAGATTGCGGAATCCACGTAGTAGATTCTCCAGCAGAAATAGGTAAAAAAGTAGCAGAAGTAATGGGATAAGCCCAATAACATAAACTATTTAAAGCCTCATAATTTTATGACAATTATGAGGCTTTTTCTTATCAATAACATTCTAAATAACTATATTTGAAATACTAATTGAAAACAGAATTATAAATGAAACTTTTAGAAAATAAAACAGCTATTATTACAGGTGCTTCAAGAGGAATAGGAAAAGGAATAGCACAAGTCTTTGCTCAAAACGGAGCAAATATAGCATTTACATATAGCTCTTCTGTTGAAGCAGCAAATGAATTAGAAGAAGAGCTAAACGCTTTAGGTGTTAAAGCTAAAGGATATCAAAGTAACGCTGCTAGTTTTGAAGAAGCTCAAAAATTAGCAGAAGATGTGTTAGCTGAATTTGGTAGTATTGATGTGTTAGTAAATAATGCCGGTATTACTAAAGATAACTTGTTAATGCGTATGGGCGAAGAAGATTTTGATAAAGTAATCGAAGTAAACCTTAAATCTGTATTTAACATGACAAAAGCTGTGCAACGTACTATGCTTAAACAACGTAAAGGATCTATTATCAATATGAGTTCTGTTGTTGGTGTTAAAGGTAATGCAGGACAAACTAACTATGCAGCAAGTAAAGCTGGTATTATTGGTTTTTCTAAGTCTGTAGCTTTAGAGTTAGGTTCTAGAAATATTAGAAGTAACGTAATTGCACCTGGCTTTATCGAAACTGAAATGACAGGAAAATTAGACGAAAAAACTGTGCAAGGTTGGCGTGATGCTATACCATTAAAACGTGGTGGTACGCCAGAAGATATTGCAAATGCTTGTGTGTTTTTAGCTAGTGATATGTCTGCTTACGTAACAGGACAAACGATTAACGTTGATGGCGGAATGTTAACGTAAATTTTCATCCTAGATTTTTTTTTGAAATACTATTTATCTATAACAAAATAGTACTTCATATATTAAAAGATGTCTACACAAGATATATTATTAATCATATTAGCAGGAATTATAGCGCTACTTTTAGCGCTTTTCCAGTATAAATACAAAACAAAAAGCGCATTAAAAGACAATGCGCTTTTTGTTTTTTTAAGGTTTTTCACCTTTTTTTCTGTGTTTTTGCTTTTAATTAATCCTAAATTTGAACAAAATTCTACATATACAGAAAAACCTAATTTAGTTATTGTAGCAGATAATTCAGCATCTATTTCTCATTTAAAACAAAATGAAAAAGAATTTGAATTTATAAGTCAACTAAAAGAAAATCAAAAGATTAATGATAAGTTTAATGTTGGATATTTCACTTTTGGAAATCAATTAAACACATCAGATAGTTTAAATTTTAAAGACCAACAAACCAACCTAAATAAAGTATTTAGAGATTTATCAGAAATCTATAAAAATACAACAGCACCAACACTATTAATTTCTGATGGAAATCAAACTATAGGTAGCGATTATCAATTTTCTGCTAACAACTATAAACAACCTATATATCCAATTATATTGGGTGATACCATAACGTATGCCGATTTAAAAATTAGTCAGTTAAATGTCAATAAATATGCGTATTTAAAAAATAGATTTCCAGTTGAAGCTATTATTGTTTATAACGGAAATGAAACAGTAACTAAAAACTTTACTATTACACAAAACGGTAAAGTGGTATATTCAAAGACAATTACATTTTCAAAAGACAAATCATCACAAATCATTAATACTACTTTACCAGCATCTTCTGTTGGTGTTAAAAGTTATCAAGCTCAAATAGTTCCAATTTCAACTGAAAAAAATAAGATTAATAATCATAAAAATTTTGCTGTAGAAGTTATTGATCAAAAGACAAAAGTTGCAGTTGTTAGCACTGTTTTGCACCCAGATTTAGGTGCTATTAAAAAAAGTATTGAAAGCAATGAGCAGCGCGAAGTTTCATTTTTAAAACCAAATGAAACTTTAAATCAATTAAATGATTTTCAATTAATTATACTGTATCAACCAAGCAATTCATTTAAACAATTATATGAAGCTTTAGAAGTTCAAAATAAAAATAAATGGGTGATTTCTGGAGTAAAAACAGATTGGAGATTCTTAAATTCGGTATCCAAAAATTATAACTTAGAAATCACATCTCAAACCGAAGATTATCAAGCTAACCTTAATCAAAATTATAGCAATTTTATTGTAGATGATATCGGTTTTGAAAGCTTTCCTCCATTAAAATCTAATTTTGGCGTACCAAATTTTTCTGTGCCTTACCAATCTATTTTGAATAAAACCGTTTCTGGTATTCCAACAAACGAGCCTCTTTTAGCAACTTTTGAAACTAATGGTAGAAGAGAAGCGATTCTTTTTGGAGAAAACCTATGGAAATGGCGTTCTCAAAACTATTTAAACGATCAGTCGTTTGAAGCGTTTGATGCTTTTATTGGTAAAATGGTGCAGTATTTAGCTTCAAATCAACGTAAAAATAGGTTGACAGTCGATTATAATTCATTTTATAACGGTAGTGATAAAATTGTTATCAGCGCACAATATTTCAATAAAAACTACGAATTTGATGCAACTGAAAACTTAAATATTTCACTTAATAATAAGGACACTAATCAAAAAATATCAAGACCATTAATATTAAAAAACAACAGTTATCAAGTTAATTTAAATGGTTTAGACGCTGGAGATTACAGTTTTACAGTTAGTTCTACTACAGATAAATTATCATCGTCAGGTAATTTTAAAATTATACCATTTAATGTAGAGCAACAATTTTTAAACGCTAATGTAACAAAGTTACAACAAGTTGCTACTAATAGTAAAGGTCAAGCTTATTTTATTGATAACACTTCTACTTTGGCAGATAGTTTATTATCAGATAATCGCTATCAGCCAATTCTTAAAACCAATAAAAGAGTTGTACCTTTGATAGACTGGTATTATCTACTATTTTTTATAGCATTATGCTTAGCTTTAGAATGGTTTATCAGGAAATATAAAGGATTAATTTAAAATAAAAATTACAATGGAAAGATTACCAAAAATTGCATTCCCTTTTATAATTGCGGGAGTTATATTTATAATTATCATAGCTAAATCTGCTGTCACCATAGATGCAGGTCATGCTGCAGTTTTATATGAAACTTTAGGAGATGGAGTAGACTCTAATAAAGCACCTTTAGGTCCAGGTTTTCATATAATTGCTCCATGGAATAGAGTTATAGATTACGAAACACGTCAGCAAGAAATTCCAGAAAAAATGTCTGTATTATCATCTAATGGATTAGATATAAAATTAGATGCATCGGTGCTATACGAACCAGATGTTAAAAACTTAGGAAAATTGCATAATGAGAAAGGAGAAAATTATTTAAGCAGAGTTTTACAACCTGCTATAAGAAGTGCTGCAAGAAGTGTAGTAGGTCGTTATACTCCAGAACAACTATATTCTACTAAAAGAGATGCTATTCAAGAAGAAATTTTTGAAGAAACTAGAAAAATTGTAGAAAGTCAATACATTCAACTTAATAATGTCTTGATTAGAGATGTTACGTTACCTCCTACAATTAAAGAAGCAATAGAAAGAAAACTTAGACAAGAACAAGAATCCTTAGAGTATGAATTTAGATTAGTTACTGCTGAAAAAGAAGCTCAAAAACAACGTATCGAGGCACAAGGTAAAGCAGATGCTAATAGAATTTTAAGTGCTTCTTTAACAGATAAAATTCTTCAAGACAAAGGTATTGAAGCTACTAATAAATTAGCAGAATCACCTAATAGTAAAGTAGTTATAATTGGTTCTGGCGAAAGCGGAATGCCTATTATTTTAGGTAATCAATAATAATTAAATTAATTTTAACATTTCATAATTTGGAATTTTAAATATTAATTTACAATCTTTGTACAGAACAAAACAAGACATGACTTTTATTCAATTACATCATCATCATTTCCATACTTGCACTCAAGCGAGCTAGAAATGTATTGAATAAAACCAAGATATTTTTAAAACCGTTTGAGTAAATCAAGCGGTTTTTTTCATTCCTGTTAAAACAGGAATCTTACCCAAAAAAGATTTACTCAAACACTTTTAACTAAAAAAGAAAAATGAGTAAACTAAAAATTGCAATTCAAAAATCAGGACGATTAAATGAGGATTCTATGAAAATCCTTAAAGATGTTGGTATTTCTATCGATAATGGTAAAGACCAGCTTAAAGCTTCGGCTAAAAACTTCCCATTAGAAGTCTTTTATTTACGTAACGGAGACATTCCTCAGTACTTAAAAGATGGCGTTGTAGACGTCGCTATTATTGGAGAAAACGTTTTGGTAGAAAAAGGACAAGACATCACTGTTGCAGAAAAATTAGGGTTTTCTAGCTGTAAAGTGTCTGTAGCGATTCCTAAAGGAAAAAGCTATAATTCCATTAAAGATTTAGAAGGAAAACGTATCGCAACATCGTACCCAAACACAGTCAACCAATTCTTAAAAGACAACAATGTCAAAGCGAATTTGCACATCATTAACGGTTCTGTAGAAATCGCACCAAACATTGGATTAGCAGACGCAATTGTAGATATCGTTTCTAGCGGAAGCACCTTATTTAAAAACAATCTTAAAGAAGTTGAAGTCATTTTAAAATCTGAAGCTGTACTTGCAGTTTCACCTCAAATTTCATCTGAAAATCAAGCGATTTTAAACAAGTTACAGTTTAGGTTACAATCGGTTTTAAAAGCTAGAAACTCACGCTATGTCTTACTTAATGCGCCAAATAACAAAGTGGACGACATTATAAATATTTTACCAGGAATGAAAAGTCCAACCGTTTTACCGTTAGCCGAAGAAGGTTGGAGCTCACTGCATTCTGTAATCAATAAAAACGATTTCTGGGAAATTATTGACGAATTAAAAGACAATGGAGCAGAAGGTATATTAGTTTGTCCAATTGAAAATATGGTACTTTAAGTCATTGTCATGCTGAACTTGATTCAGCATCTCAAAGAAATATAATTGTCAGACTGAGCTTGTCGAAGTCTTTTTATCCAGAAGCAAAAACGTAATAACACAACAACACTAAAAAAGATTCCCACTTTCGTGGGAAATGAATATGAAAACAATAAAATACCCAAATAAAACAACGTGGTCAGAAATTTTAAAGCGACCAACACAAACCGTTAACGATATAGAAAGTACGGTCAATCAAATTTTTGAAGACGTACAACGTAGCGGTGATGCTGCAATAAATAAGTATACTAGCTTATTTGATGGCGTAGATTTACGATCTAATCTTGTAACTGAGCAAGAAATTGAGGACGCATCTTCTAAATTAGCATCAGAATTAAAATTTGCGATTAACCAAGCAAAGACAAATATTGAAACCTTTCACAAAGCACTAAAAACAGAAAGGGTAAGCGTAGAAACATCTGTTGGAATTACCTGTTGGCAAGAAAAACGTGCTATTCAAAAAGTTGGAATTTATATTCCTGCTGGTACAGCACCTTTATTTTCAACAGTTTTAATGTTAGCAATTCCAGCAAATATTGCTGGTTGCAAAGAGATTGTATTGTGTTCACCACCAAATAAAGACGGTAAAATTGCCAACGAAATTTTGTACGCCGCACAACTTTGTGGTGTGACTAAAATTATAAAAGTTGGCGGTATTCAAGCGATTGCAGGATTAACGTTTGGAACCGAAACAATTCCTCAAGTTTATAAAATCTTTGGTCCAGGAAACCAATTTGTAACTGTTGCCAAGCAATTAGCTACTAAATTTGGTGTAGCTATCGATATGCCTGCAGGACCAAGCGAATTGTTGGTTGTTGCAGATGATAGCGCCAATGCAAGTTATGTAGCTTCAGATTTATTAAGTCAAGCAGAACATGGAACAGATAGTCAAGTGATTTTAGTATCAACGTCTGAAAATTTTATAAATGAAGTTGAAACTGAAATCAATACGCAAATCAAAGCATTACCAAGACAAGATATTGCGCAACAAGCTATCAATAATTCAAAATCTATTTTAGTGAAAACTGATGAAGAAGCATTAGATTTAATTAATGATTATGGTCCAGAACACTTTATTGTAGCAACTAAAAACAACGACTTTTATGTTGAAGGCATTCAAAATGCAGGTTCAGTATTTATTGGTAATTACACACCAGAAAGTGCTGGCGATTATGCGTCTGGCACCAATCATACCTTACCAACTAATGGATTTAGCAAAGCCTATTCTGGTGTAAATTTAGACAGTTTCACAAAAGCAATTACATTTCAAAACATCACAAAAGAAGGTTTGAAAAATATAGGAAACACCATAGAACTAATGGCAGAAGCAGAAGGTTTACAAGCGCACAAAAACGCAGTTTCTATTAGATTAAAAGATATATAGCAAACGTCACATCGAGTGATTTCGAGGAATGAGAAATTGTATCGAGATGTAAAAGTTCTCGATACGATTTTCAAAAGAAAATCACTCGAACTGACGAAAATCAAATTAAATGAAAACAACTTTCAACATAAATAACTTAGTCAGACCAAACATCGCAGCCTTAAAGCCGTATTCTTCAGCGAGAGATGAGTTTAAAGACGCAACATCAAACCAAATGATTTTCTTAGATGCTAATGAAAATCCGTTTGAAAATGGTGTAAATCGTTATCCAGATCCGCAACAAAAAGATGTAAAATCAATGTTGTCAAGCATAAAAAACATTCCAACCGAAAATATTTTATTAGGAAACGGAAGTGATGAAGTGTTAGACTTAATTTTTAGAGCATTTTGTGAGCCTAATCAAGATAATATCATCACATTGCCACCAACTTACGGTATGTACAACGTACTAGCAAATACAAATGCTATAGACGTTTTAACAGTTGAATTGAATGCTGATTTCCAACCAAAAGTAGATGATATTTTAAACACTCAAAATAGCAACACAAAACTGTTGTTTTTATGTTCGCCAAACAATCCAACAGCGAATAGTTTTGAAGCTTCAAAAATTGAAAAATTATTAACTAATTTCAATGGAATTATAGTGATTGATGAAGCGTATATCGATTTTTCAGAAGATGAAAGTTGGATATCGAGATTATCAGAATTTTCAAATCTGATAGTTGCACAAACGCTATCTAAAGCTTATGGAATGGCAGGCATCAGACTTGGGATTTGCTTCGCTTCAACCGAAATTATTTCAATTTTAAACAAAATAAAACCTCCATACAATGTTAATCAACTAACGCAGCTAAAGGCAATTCAACGTTTAGAAAAGCAACAAGAGGTTCAAAACGAAATTCAGAATATAATTTCAGAAAGAAGCCTGTTAATTAAAGCGTTAGCATCGATTACTTGGATTGATACTATATATCCAACACAAGCCAATTTTGTGTTAGTAAAAGTTGATGATGCGACTAATCGATACAATCAGTTAGTTGAAAAAGGCATTGTTGTTCGTAACCGAACCAACCAGCCACTTTGCAACAACTGTTTGCGTTTTACGGTTGGTACAAGTGAAGAAAATGAGAAGTTTATTGCAGTATTAAAAAATATATAAACGTCACATCGAGTGATTTCGAAGAATGAGAAATTGTATCGAGATGCTAAAGTTCTCGATACGATTTTCAAAAGAAAATCACTCGAACTGACGAAAACATAAAAAACAATGAAAAAAGTACTATTCATAGACCGAGACGGCACATTAATTAAAGAACCAACAGACGAGCAAATCGATAGTTTTGAGAAGTTGGTGTTTTATCCAAAAGTCTTCACGTATTTAAGTAAAATCGCTAAAGAATTAGATTTTGAAATAGTAATGATTACCAATCAAGATGGATTGGGAACAGATGTGTATCCAGAAAACACGTTTTGGCCAGTACATAATTTTGTGATTCAATCCTTTGAAAACGAAGGTGTTATTTTTGAAGAACAGTTTATTGACAAAACATTTGCTAAAGATAACGCACCAACTAGAAAGCCAAATACAGGTTTGTTGACCAAATATTTTAGCGAAGATTACGATTTAGAAAATTCGTTTGTTATTGGTGACCGATTAACCGATGTTGAATTAGCTAAAAATCTGGGTTCGAAGGGTATTTTTATTAACGACAATACCAATTTAGGAACAGACGAAATTACGGTAAAACGAGACGCTTTAGACAAGTTTATCGCTTTAGAAAGTAATGATTGGGAAGAAATCTATAAATTCTTAAAAGCTAAAGAACGCACAGGAACCATCGAAAGAAACACCAACGAAACCAAGATTAAAATCGATTTAAATCTTGATGGAACAGGACAAAGTAATATCGATACAGGTATTGCGTTTTTCGACCATATGTTAGACCAAATTGCGCGTCACGGACAATTAGATTTAAAT
Organism: Mesoflavibacter zeaxanthinifaciens subsp. sabulilitoris; assembly: GCF_014191595.1. NCBI lineage: Bacteria > Pseudomonadati > Bacteroidota > Flavobacteriia > Flavobacteriales > Flavobacteriaceae > Mesoflavibacter > Mesoflavibacter zeaxanthinifaciens. Next base: position 447,063 of record NZ_JACHWV010000001.1, read on the forward strand.
ATTAAAGTCGATGGTGATTTAGAAGTAGACGAGCATCACACGATTGAAGATACAGCAATTGCTTTAGGTGAAGTATTTGCAACGACTTTAGGTAACAAATTAGGTATAGAACGTTACGGTTTTAGCTTACCAATGGACGATTGTTTTGCGCAAGCTGCAATAGATTTTGGTGGTAGAAACTGGCTGGTTTGGGAAGCCGATTTTAAACGCGAAATGATTGGTAAAATGCCAACCGAAATGTTTTTTCATTTCTTTAAATCCTTTACAGATGGTGCAAAATGCAACCTAAACATTAAAGCTGAAGGCACAAACGAGCATCACAAAATTGAAGCTATTTTTAAAGCATTTGCAAAAGCAATAAAAATGGCTGTAAAACGTGACGTTGAAAAAATGATTTTACCAAGTACAAAAGGAATGTTGTAATTAGCTTCTAGTCTTTAGCGTTTAGCTGTTAGCTAAAAACTAAAGGCCAAAAGCCAAAAGCTTAAAAATGAAAATAGTAATCATAAATTACGGTGCAGGAAACATCAAAAGCATTCAATTTGCCTTTAAAAGACTAGGTTTTGAAGCGTTGTTAACTAATAACCCTGAAGAAATTAAAGCAGCAGACAAAGTGATTTTTCCTGGTGTAGGCGAGGCGAGTAGTGCTATGGAAAAGCTAAAAGAATCAGGTTTGGACTCGTTGATTCCGCAGTTAAAACAGCCTGTTTTAGGGATTTGTTTAGGTATGCAATTAATGTGTAACTCTACAGAAGAAGGACATACAAAAGGTTTAGGCATTTTTGATGTAGCTGTAAAACGCTTTTCAAACGCAGTAAAAGTGCCACAAATGGGTTGGAACACGATTAATAACCTTCAATCAGATTTGTTTAAAGATATCAAAGAGAATGAATTTATGTATTTGGTACATAGTTTTTATGCAGAACAATGCCAAGAGGCAATTGCAATAACAACTTATGATGTAGAATACGCTTCAGCATTACAGAAAGATAATTTTTACGGTGTGCAATTTCATCCAGAAAAATCATCCTTGGCAGGCGAACAAATCTTAAGAAATTTCATCAATTTATAAAATAATAAAACGATTAGCTAAAAGCTAAAAGCAAAAGGCGAAAAAATGAGAATAATACCAGCAATAGATATAATAGAAGGAAAGTGCGTAAGATTAACTAAAGGTGATTACAGCACAACAAAAATGTACAATGAAAATCCGCTAGAAGTTGCCAAACAATTTGAAGATGCAGGCATAGAATACTTGCATATGGTAGATTTAGAAGGCGCTAAAGCAGATCACGTAGTCAATTATAAAGTGCTAGAAAAGGTAGCAACCAAAACCAATTTAAAAATTGATTTTGGTGGTGGACTTAAATCCGACGACGATGTATTTATAGCTTTTAATTCTGGTGCTAAACAAATTACAGGTGGTAGTATAGCAGTAAAAAACACCGACACTTTTTTACGATGGATTAATAAATACGGTACCCAAAAAATTATCCTTGGTGCCGATTGTAAAAACGAGAAAATCGCTATTTCTGGTTGGTTAGAAGAAAGTAGTTTAGAGGTTGTTCCGTTTATTCAAGATTATCAAAAAAATGGTATTCAGTATGTGGTATGTACAGATATTTCAAAAGACGGAATGCTTCAAGGACCATCAGTAGATTTGTATAAAAAAATAATCAACCAATGTACCAATGGTAGCGCAGATCAATCTGTAAAACTAATTGCTTCTGGCGGAGTAACAACTATTGAAGATGTTGAAGTTTTAGCAGACATAGGTTGCGATGGAGTCATAATCGGAAAAGCCATTTACGAAAACAGAATAAGTTTGAAAGAATTAGAACGCTTTTTATAATAAAAAATTAATGTCATTGCGAGTGTAAGCGTGGCAATCTCATTCTTTGTAAAAGATTGCTTCACTATGTTCGCAATGACGAATAGAATTTATGCTTACAAAACGAATCATACCTTGTCTAGATATTAAAAACGGTCGAACCGTTAAAGGCGTTAATTTTGTTAATTTAAGAGACGCAGGCGATCCTGTAGAATTAGCAAAACAGTATGCGGTAAAAGGCGCAGATGAATTGGTGTTTTTAGATATTTCTGCAACTTTAGAAGGTAGAAAAACAATGATTGAAATGGTGCTGAAAGTCGCCGAACAAGTCAATATTCCATTTACCGTTGGTGGTGGAATTTCAAGTGTTGAAGATGTAGATGTACTTTTAAAATCTGGTGCAGATAAAATATCTGTCAATTCTTCAGCAGTAAAACGACCAGAATTGGTAAACGAATTATCAAGTAAATTTGGCAGCCAATGTGTTGTGGTCGCTATAGACGCCAAACAAGTTAACGGACAATGGAAAGTGCATTTAGCTGGAGGAAGTATTCCAACCGAATTAGATTTAATTGATTGGGCAAAAGAAGTTGAAACAAGAGGCGCAGGCGAAATCTTATTTACTTCAATGAATAACGACGGAACAAAAAACGGATTTGCAAACGAAGCTTTAGCTAAACTGTCAGACACTGTAAATATTCCGATAATTGCTTCTGGTGGAGCAGGAACTATTCAACATTTTACAGATACCTTTAAAGTTGGTAAAGCAGATGCAGCTTTGGCTGCAAGTGTATTTCATTTTGGTGAAATAGAAATAAAAGACTTAAAAGAAGAATTAAAACAGGAAGGCATTTCTGTTAGATTATAACTTGTCATCCTGAACTTGATTCAGGATTTCATAAAGCGTAAAAATATAATGAACATAAATTTTAATAAAAATAACGACGGATTAGTCCCAGCAATCATTCAAGATGCCACAACCAAAAATGTGTTAATGTTGGGGTATATGAATGAAGAAGCGTTTAAAAAGACCCAAGACACGAATTTAGTGACCTTTTTTAGCCGGACCAAAAACCGACTTTGGACCAAAGGAGAAGAAAGTGGTAACGTTTTAAATTTAGTCGACATAAAACTCGACTGCGATAACGATACGTTATTAATTTCAGTAAATCCAAAAGGACCAACGTGTCACACAGGAAGCGATACATGTTGGAATGAATCTAATACCGAAACTTATGGGTTTTTAACCCAATTAGAAAACACAATACAAAGTAGAGTAGAAGCCGGTAACACAGAAAAATCGTATGTAGCTTCATTATTTGCAAAAGGAATTAATAAAGTGGCTCAAAAAGTAGGCGAAGAAGCTGTAGAAGTTGTAATTGAGGCTAAGGACAATAACGACGATTTATTTTTAAATGAAAGCGCTGATTTATTATTTCACTATTTAATGTTATTGCAAGCAAAAGGGTTTAAATTAGAAGATGTTATAAATGTACTTAAACAAAGAGATAAACAAAACGCTAGATAAGCATCTAGCGTTTTTTGCTTTATAATTCGTTTACAAGCGTTGTTTTAAACTGCGGATAATTTTCTTTTAATTCCTTTTCTAGCCCTATTATATGAGCAGCACCAACAATAACAATATTTCGTGTTTTATCTGAGGCTTTTACGCTCTCACCGATGTTTTTTGCCATACGCATATTTCTTTCGTTCCAGTATTTTTCGCCTTGTTTACAACCATCGGTCATATTTTTTGTGTAAGTAAATGCAGCTAATTGATGGCTTGTTTGCAAAGATTTTTTCTTATTGGTGTGTTTTCCTAAACCTCTAAATATCGCAGGTAAAATTGCCGAGTTATAGTCCTTTTTATTTAGTTTTTTCATAATAGCGTTATTCCCATTATTTTTTCCCTCTTTATAACATTTAGACCAACCTTCATGATATTTATCGTTGGTTCGTTGATCATCCATAGCATTTAATAGTTTAATATTTTGATGTATGGCTAATTTATAAGTAAGATCACCATCTTCATAACGTGTTGGTTTTTTACTTCCTTTTAAGCCGTGCTTTAAAATATAACTGTAAAATCCAAAATTAGCGTCGTCTCTATGGTAAGCAAATGTTTTTTGTAAATATTGTAAATCTTGTTTCGTCATGGCTGAAAAGTCTTTTTCTAAAAGTGATAAAACTTTAGTACTATCTGGTGTAAAAACGTTTTTAATAGAATCTGACAAATGGTAGAATTGCTTATAACTTTTAGACCATCCATTTTTTAAATATGCCCAACTTAAACTGTCATTTCCTTTAGGACTCTCTACATATATTGCTGTCGGATTATATTTTTTGGCACGTCTTAGCATAGGTTTATAACTATGCTTTACAATTTTTGGAACCTTATGCATTGTGCCGACTAAGACAATTTCTTTTTGTACTTGTTGTTGTGCATTTAGGTTGAAAATAGATAGACAAACGATTAAAATTAGCATTACAATAGATTTCATCTTTATTAAATTTTGATTAAACTTCGATACTGCTAAATTAAAATCTAATCTTGATAAAACCCTTTGTTTTATTGACTTTGGGGCGAAATGTTATGTTGTTGTGGTAGAATTAAACCGTTGTTTTATGCTACTTAAATATGTTTTTGAAATAGGAATTTCGATAGCATGATTTAAAATTAAAAAATGCTTTCCTTTTTCGGTTTTCCATTGCTGAAAATGATATGGGTTAACAAGATATGAACGATGTGTTCTAATTAATTCTTCAAAAGTTTCATCTATAACCGAAAGCTTATTTCTTATTAAGGTTTTTTTTAATTCATTTCCTGAAAGATATAATACTTCAATATAATTATCTGAAGATTGTATGCTAATCAGGTCATTTAAATGCAATCTTATACCTTCAAAATTACCTTCACCTTTAATTTCTATTTTTTGATCTTCAACTTGTTTTTCAAAATATTTACCAAAAGCAAATCTAGCGATTATGATTATAGGTATAATAGTACCAGCTGCAGGTAGTAAAATAGCTTTAAGCATGTAACCCAAAGTGTAAGGGTTTGGAATGCCATCCATAATTACATATAAGTAGTACAATCTAACAAACGTTAGAGTTATAATGGTATAGGTAAGCAGAAAAACAATTTCTTTAGCAATAGTCCATTTTTTTATCTTATAAGGCAATATTTTGTATTGTAAAGGCAAAAATAAAAGATAAGAAATACCGCCAATTATGCCATATCCAGGCAAGTATATTAGTTTTTCTGTATCGCCAAACTCGTCTACGTCCAAAGGTTCTGTAAAATAAAGAAAGACAAAAATCCAAATAGCAAGTAACAAACCAATAATAATATGATGTTTTAATTTTGGATCAAAAGGGTAATTCATAATTAAAACTTATTCAATTTATAAATAATAATTCCTAAAACAGTTGTAATAACTAATAAAACAAATCCTTTTAAGGTATTGCCATAAATAAAACTTCCAATTGAAAATAATAACGCATATACACCAAAAACACCACAGAAAAAACTAATTGTTTTGTTGCCAAATCCTTTAAATTTTGATTCGTTACCAAAAATTAGAGCATTAAAAGTAGCTAAAGTTTTTGCATCTGTAGGTTGTGTTAGTAAAGTCACGATAATCCAACCAAAAGTCGTAATTACTACACCTAAAACTAATTGCCAATGTCCAGCAATTGTTACCATTGGTGTATCTAATTTTCCGTTTACAAAGAAGAAAACAGCAATTAAAAACGAGATTACCATAGCTGCAATTTCACTGTACGGATTAATTCTGCTCCAAAACCAACGCAAAATAAAAAGTAATCCTGTTCCAGCACCAATTTGAAGTAATAAATTAAATACATCTGCTGCCGATTGTAAATAAAATGAAAATAATGCAGCACATAACATCAATAATACTGTAGAGATACGTCCAACTAAAACCTGCTCTTTATCCGTAGCTTCTGGTTTTAGAAATCGTTTGTAAAAATCGTTTACTATGTAAGAACTTCCCCAATTTAATTGAGTCGAAATAGTGCTCATAAACGCTGCAATTAGCGATGTTAAAACAATACCAATTAATCCAGCAGGTAAATACGTCATCATTGCTGCGTAAGCTACATCGTGACCTTGCATTTGCTTTGTAAGGTTGGGAAAGGTTTCTGAAATAGAATTTAAATTAGGAAAAACAACAATTGAAGCCAAACCAACCACAACCCAAGGCCAAGGACGAATTGCATAATGTGCTACATTAAAAAATAGAGTTGCCCAAGTCGCGTGTTTCTCGTTTTTAGCAGCTAGCATACGTTGTGCAATATAACCACCGCCACCAGGTTCTGCACCAGGATACCACGTGCTCCACCATTGTACTGCTAACGGAATAATAAGTAAAGTAATTAATGCTTCTGTGTTACTAAAATCAGGAAAGAATGCTAATTTATCTACTACATTTTCATTGATTAAAAGATTTTCTATTCCACCAATTTCAGGGATGTTAACTATGTATATTGTAGCCCAAATACTTCCAACCATTGCAATAATGAATTGTATGAAATCAGTAATCAACACACCTTTTAATCCTCCTAATGTTGAATAAACAACTACAATGATAGAAGCGTAAAGTAGCATTTCTTCTTGTGATATTCCTAATAAAATATTTGCAATTTTTGCACCAGCCAAACATACGCCAGCCATAGTAATGATATTAAAAATAACACCAAGATAAATAGCTCTAAATCCGCGTAAAAAACTAGCCGTTTTTCCGCTATAGCGTAACTCGTAAAACTCTAGATCTGTTGTTATTCCGCTTTTGCGCCATAATCTAGCGTAAAAAAATACGGTTAACATACCGGTTAGTAGCATTGCCCACCAAACCCAGTTTCCAGAAACACCGTTGGTCCTAACCAATTCGGTTACTAATCCAGGTGTATCTGCAGCAAATGTTGTTGCAACCATGCTTACACCAAGTAACCACCAAGGCATGTTTCGGCTTGATAAGAAAAATGATTTTGTGTCTTTCCCGGCTTGTTTAGAAACAAAAATTCCTATTCCTGCAAATAGAATTAAAAAAAAGACAATTATTACCCAATCTAAAGTAGATAAAACCATAATTATAAATGTTGATAAACAAATCTAAGATTTATTAATAAATAAAAAGCATTAGAAATTTCTAATGCTTTTTTATGGGAGTTAAAACTTATTACTTAAGCCAACCTTTTGCAATTCCTTTATTTGAAAATACTATTAATAGAATAGCTATTATAGGTATTGAAATTGACATACTTGTATCAAATCCAGACATTTTATCTGAGATTGGTGACATGAAAAACGTGTAAATAGATTGAACGATTACAGCAATAAAAGAAACTATAAAAAAGATGTTAGCTAGTTTTTTTCTCAATAATAATAGGATGCATGCTCCAAATCCAGCAAAAACAGCAATTGCGAATGCAGCAGTATACCAAGCAGGAAAATCTATACTATAAATTTCTTGTTGTTCTGGTGGCATTGCTGCGATAGCTTCTTCGGTTAAAAATGCTTGTCCAATATAAGCTAATACGCCCATTGCATTCCATATTAAAGCAATAACGCTTATTACCCAGAACCAAATTGGAGGTTTTTGTGTGGTTGTTGTCATAATTTTAAAATTTAGTTAGTTTTTAATGATATACAATTTATAAAATTTTTGCCAATTGAAATGTAATAACTTATTTTCGGCATTAATTATGAAAAAGAAATTTTTTTACGTTATCACCATTCAATACTTAGGCTATCGTTTTCACGGTTGGCAAAAACAACCCAATGTAAAGACGTTACATTTAATGGTAGATCGTACTTTAAATTTCATTTTAAATAAAAAACCATTTAAAACCTTAGTTTCTGGTCGTACTGATGCTATGGTTAGTGCAGAAAACGCTGCTTTTGAGTTGTTTTTAGAAGAACCTATTGAAGATTTTAAAGCGTTTTTAGAGCTATTTAATTACAATTTACCTCAAGACATTCGTGCTAAATCTATAAAAGAAGTAGATAATAAATTTAATATTATTCAATCTTCAAAAACAAAAGAATACATATACATTTTTGCATTTGGTGGTAAATTTCATCCGTTTTGTGCACCAATAATGACTACTATTTTAGATCCGTTGAATATTGAAGTGATGAAAGAAGGCGCAAAACTTTTTGAAGGTAGACATTATCTAAAAAGCTATTGTTTTAGACCAACAGATCATGGTGTTTACGAAAGAGAAATTGATACTTGCGAAATCGTAGAAAACACACTTTACTCTGCAAATTTCTTTCCGGAAAAGACATATATGCTTCGTGTTAGAGGTAAAGGTTTTATGCGTAATCAAATACGATTAATGATGGGTGCATTAATCAATTTAGGTAGAGGAGAACTTACTTTAAACGACATTAAATCTAGCTTAACACCCGAAAACACTGTTGCTATAGATTATGTAGCTCCTGCATCTGGACTTATTCTTCATAAGTTAGAGTTTGATTAAACTGTTAATCCTTTTAACACCTTCTTTTTTTCTTAACACAATTTTATGTTAAAAGGCTAAGCTATTAGTTAAAGCTAGTTAAATGGCTAGTAATCAATATTGTTTAATTGTAATTTAGAACTGTTAAACAAAATAAACAACCCAAAATATAATATTGATTATGAGTTATTTGAATATGCAAGATGAAAAATTATTACCAGTAGTAATGGATTTAAATACATTATTATCTGACTATCATATGTACTACCAAAAACTAAGAAGTTTTCACTGGAATATATTAGGAAAAAACTTTTTTGACCTACATGAACAGTTTGAAGACATGTATAATGACGCACAAATTAAAATTGATGAAATAGCTGAGCGAATTTTAACACTTAGACATCATCCTGTTAGTAAATTTAGTGATTACATTAAAATAGCTACTGTACAGGAGGAAAGCGCTATGATTTCTGACCAAAAAATGATAGAAACTCTTTTAAACGACCACAAAATTATTTTAGCGCAAATGTCTAGTGTTATAGATTCTGCTGAAAATGCAGGAGATGAAGGTACAATTGATTTAGTTGGTGCATATATAAGAGAATTAGAAAAAACCAGCTGGATGTTAAATGCTTGGACAAAAAAGTCTACAGAGCAATTAAAGGAAGAAGCAGTAGCTAGCTAATATTTTAGCAATTTAGATACAGTACTAACCTTAAAAATTTAACATTATGAAAGATCAATTATCCGAAGCATATAATTTATTGATAGATAAATTAGAAGGCTGGTTTAATATAATAGTAACCAATATACCAAACTTAATTTTAGCAATCTTAGTATTATTTGCCGCATATTTTGTTTCAAAATATGTAAACAAATATGTAAGCAAGCTAATGGCTAGAAGAGTAGAACAAAACTCTATAACTAATATGGTAGGACGCATTTCTGCAGTAGTTGTAGTATTAGCTGGATTATTTTTAGCCTTAGGTATATTAAATCTTAGTAAAACATTAACCTCATTATTAGCTGGTGCTGGTGTTGCTGGATTAGCAATTGGATTAGCATTACAAGGTACATTATCTAACACCTTTGCGGGTATTGTATTGTCTTTTAGAAAGAAAATACAAATAGGACATTGGGTAGAGACCAATGGATTTTCTGGAGAAGTTATGGATATTAACCTTAAAGATTTCACCTTAAAAGAAGCAGATAATAACATTGTAGTTATTCCTAATAAAAAGATTTTAGAAAATCCACTAAAAAACTACACACTAACTACAAAAATGAGAGTGTTTTTAGAGTGCGGTGTTGGATATGAGTCGGATTTAGAACAAGTAGAGCAATTAACTAAAGAAACAATCTGTAATACTTTTGATCAGATAGAAAAACCAGAAGATGTAGAGTTTTATTTTACAGAATACGGATCAAGTTCAATCAACTATTTATGCAGATTCTGGATTGATGCCGAAAATGCTCTAGAAAAATTAAGAGCAAAAAGTACAGCAATTATAGAAATTAAAAAAGCATACGATAAAGCGGACATTAACATTCCGTTCCCTATCAGAACACTTCAATTTGATAATAAATTATCATTTGAAGCACAAAATTTAGAGAAACAATTCTCTAACAACTAAAAGCAAAGTGCTGTTAGTTTATTAATAACCATTTAAAACCAAAAAATTATGTTACGTTGGACAATCACATTTATCATTATCGCAATTATAGCCGGAATCTTAGGATTTGGAGGCGTTGCAGGAGCAGCTGCAGGAATTGCTAAAATCTTATTCTTTGTCTTTTTAGTATTATTTGTAGTATCACTATTAAGAGGAGCAACTAGATAAATACTAGTCAACTAATCAGTTACTTAAAATAATTTAGAAGCAAAAATAAGCTAGCTGATTAGTTCTATTTATTAACCAATAAAAACCAAAAAATGATGAAAAAATTAGTATACACCTTCTTAATCTTGTTCTCACTAACCACAGTGTTTACAAGTTGTAGAGAAGAAAAGAAAACACCAGAAGAAAAAATTGAAGAAACTATGGATGAAATGCAAGACGACATTGATGAAGCTTCAGACGATGTTAAAGATGCAATGGAAGACGTAGAAGATGAAATTGAAGAAGTTAAAGAAGAAAGCAAAGCAGAAGTCGAAGAAATGACTGATGAGCAATAAATATTAACCACTTAAAACCAAATATTATGAAATTTACTTTAAAAAAATCTATTTATGCATTTATTTTAATGTTCTCATTAGCAGCAGCATTTACATCTTGTAGAGAAGAAAAATCTACAGGAGAAAAAGTAGAAGATACTGTAGAAGATGTTGCAGATGATGTAGAAGATGCAGTAGATTAATAACTACATAAATTGCTATGAAACAAAAAAACCTCAGTTTAAACTGAGGTTTTTTTGTAATTTTAATAAAAATTAAATCTTAATGAAATCGACTATATCTAAACACGTATTCACATTTTTAAAACAACTAGAAAAAAATAATAATAGAGATTGGTTTAATGAAAGAAAACCAGAATTTAAAACTATAGAAAAGGAAGTAAAAGCGTTTAATGAGGAATTATTTACTCTAATTAATAAACATGACCAAGTAGATAAGTTAAAGCAGTTTAGAATATATAGAGATGTAAGGTTTTCTAAAAACAAACAACCTTATAAAACCCATTTTGGTTGTTCCTTTAATCGTGTAAAACCTAAACTTAGAGGTGGATATTATATTCATATTCAGCCAAATAACGAAAGTTTTATTGCTACAGGGTTTTGGGATCCAAATAAAGAAGATTTACTACGCATTAGAAAAGAGTTTGAAATAGACGATCAAGAGATGCGCGATATTTTAAACGATAAAAGCTTTTCAACTATTTGGGGAGATTTTAAAGGAGACAGCCTTAAAACAGCACCAAAAGGATTTGATAAAGAACATCCAGCAATAGACTTAATTCGTCGTAAACAGTATATTTTTACTAAACCGTTTACAGACAATCAAGTTTTATCAGATAACTTTATAAATGAAGTAGATACAGCATTTAAAGCCATTCGTCCATTTTTTGATTATATGAGCGATGTCTTAACAACAGATTTAAATGGAATATCAATAATTGATTAACCTCAATTAAACCGCAGATAAATATTTAGGCTTTTCAAATAATTGAATATTACTTTGTAAACGTTGTTTTACAATATTCATCATACGTTTATTTAGCGAAGACGAGTTTTTTATATACGTCAAATATTCATCTACTGTAAATTGACCAATCACCATACCTTTAAGGCTGTTTCTAAACTTAATGTCTTTATGTATAGCATTTTCAATATAATTTAAACGCTTTTCTAATGTCAATTGATAAAATACATTTTTATGTTTTGCAATGTAGTTTCTAAAAACCTCAATAAATAAATCATTTTGCAATTTAATTACTGGTCTTAACGTTTCATTTTGAAAGCGTTCTTCACTACTCATTGTTTCATTAATAATAATACTTTCAATAATTGGTCTTGCAGTTAACAGTTGTTGATCTCGTGTAGTCATGATAGTAATTTTATTAAAATTATCGATAAAAAATAGTAATACAGACATAGTAAAAAATTGTTTTTAACGGTCTTATTAACAATCTATAAATTGTAATTTTGAAGTAAATATGTATTAAATGAAATTTGGAAGCGTTACTAACCCAGAAGATATAGATTTTACTTTACCTAATGACCATAAAGACACAAAACGTGTGCTTAATTTAGTTAAAGATGATAATGAACCAGAAATTTATGTTGGCTGTGCTAAGTGGAACAGAGCAGATCTTAAGGGTTTTTATCCAAAAGGCACAAAAGACGAATTGGAGTATTATTCTTCACAATTTAATAGTATAGAACTTAACGCTACATTTTACCGTATTTTCCCACCAGAACAATTTAAGAAATGGAGAGAAAAAACACCATCAAATTTTAAGTTTTTTCCTAAGCTAAATCAAGAAATTAGTCATTGGAAACGTCTTAACGAAGTTAAAGAAGTTGTAGATAACTATTTATATTCTGCAGTAAATTTACAAGAAAAGTTAGGCACTATCTTTTTGCAAATGCATAATAATTTTGCGCCAAAAGATTTTAATCGTGTTGTTAATTTTATTGAAGATTGGCCAAAAGAAATTCCCTTAGCAGTAGAGTTTAGACATACAGATTGGTATAACGATCCAACTGTTTCAGAAGAGTTATTTCAACTTTTAGAAACTAATAACATATCAAATGTTATTGTTGATACAGCTGGAAGACGCGATTTAATGCATATGCGATTAACCAACCCAACTGCTTTTGTGCGTTACGTTGGCGCTAATCACCCTACAGATTATACACGACTTGACGATTGGATAAAACGATTAAAAACTTGGAAAACACAAGGAATTAAAGAGATAGACTTTTTTATACATCAAAACATTGAAAAAGAATCACCTTTACTTTCAGCATATTTTATAAAACAATTAAATGCAGAATTAGGCGCTCAATTAAAAGTCCCTAACGAAGCTCAACAACAAAATTTATTTTAGCCTATGAGATTTCATACAAGAAAATGGGTAAAACCAGAAGACTTAAATCCAAACGGTACTTTGTTTGGTGGTAAATTACTAGCTTGGATTGATGAAGAAGCAGCACTTTACAGCATAGTACAATTAGAAAACAATAAAGTGGTTACTAAATACATGAGTGAAATTAACTTTATGAGTAAAGCAACCGAAGGTGATATTGTAGAGATTGGTATTGATGTTAAAAAGTTTGGTGGCACATCGCTGACACTTAAATGTGAAGTACGTAATATGCGTACACGCGAAACTATTATTACCGTAGAAGATATTATTATGGTAAATTTAGGTGAAGATGGAAAACCTAAACCGCACGGAAAAACACAAATAGAATACGTTAAAGACCGATTAAAAAAGTAGGAGAGAAGCCTACTTTTTTTTAGCTAAAAACTTTTTGTCTACGTAAAAAGTCCCAAAAGGAATTAAAGAAGCAACAAGTACAACTAAAAACGTACGGTTATTCCATTTTTGCTCTGGTTTTAACAACACAGCCAAAGCAATGTAAGCTACAAACAATAACCCATGTGGCATACCTAAAAGCTTAACATATGTAGGATCGTTTGCAAAATACTTTATAGGTGTTGCAATAAAAAGTAATAATATATAAGATACACCTTCTAATAAGGCGATAATTCTGAAAATACTAAGTAAACTCATTCAAAAAATTTTAAACAAAAATAAACCCTGAAACTTAATTAACCGAAAAAATATTAAATAAATTAACCGTATATTTGTATACTCATTTATAGCAAGTAATTCTTTCTAATTCTTTACTTCACTAACTATTCAGAATTTTTAAGCGTATCGCATTAATTACTTTCTTTTAAATGAAATAATTAAAAACTTAAAATACGCGAATGGCAAAATCACAACAAACATTTAACAAAAGTGAAAAAGAAAAAAAACGTTTAAAAAAGCGAGAAGATAAACGTAAAAAAATGGAAGCTCGCAAAGCCGAAAAAGAAGCTAATGGTGGTTCTAACGGTATACAATTTGCATATGTAGATCATAACGGAAATTTGGTAGATACACCACCAGATCCAGATATGAAAAAGAAAATAGATTCTGAAGAAATTGTACTTGGTGTACCAAAAAAGGAAGAAGGTGAACAAGAAGATCCTATAAGACAAGGTAAAGTCTCTTTTTTTGATACATCTAAAGGTTTTGGATTTATTATCGATTCTGAAAATAATGAAAAATATTTTTGTCACGTAAGCGGACTTAAAAGTCAAATAGCTGAAAATGACAAAGTATCTTTTGAACTAGAAAAAGGTATGAAAGGCATGAATGCTGTTAACGTTACTAAAATATAACACTACATAAAATATTAATAAAAACCTCTTTAAAATTAAAGAGGTTTTTTATTTGAAAAAATCTAACAACCCATTAACCCAAAAGAAATAACTAACTCTTGGTCAACAGTGTTACCGTTTTCATCTTTTGCTGGTGTCCAAGTACTAGGTAAATCTTTCAATAATTTAATAAGTTGCCTATCAACTTTTGGGTAGTTAGAACTATGGTCCAAATGTATGTTTTCAATATCTCCTGTTTTGGTTACAGTAAAGTATAGTTTACCTGCTTTTAGCTGTTTAGGATCAACATCTTGTCTAACTGTTTCGGTTTGGTCTTTAAAATAGGCTTTTAATGCTTTAAAACCTTCAGAATATTGCGCTTGCACGTCAGGTACAATGGTATGATGTGGTGTAGAGTAGTTATAACCGCCAGAATATTTATCTATAAATTCTGTTCTAAAAACAATATTGTCGCCATAATCTAACGTTTGTAAGTAATTAAGTTGTTCTGTAGTAAAAGTTGTAGTTGTTCCGGCTAAATTTAAATCTTGTTGTCTATCGTTAACCACTTTTAGTAATCGTACAGCTTGTAAAGTTTTCATACTGTTTAGTGTTTCTATGTCGTAAACATCTTTTAGTTTTTTTGCATTAATGACTACTGATTTTTTAATGGGCATAAAACGTGTGCCAATTTCATAGATAAAATCTTCAAAGACTTCATTTTTAATAATTGGATCGTGTTCCTTAGGTCCATAAATTACGTCTTCAGTTTCAGTAGTGGTTATTTGCGTTGGTGCAACGTCTTTAATGTCTTTTTTAAAAACGGTAAACGCTGTTAATACAAACGCAATAATTACTATACCAAGGATTAAAATTTGTTTTTTCATAACTTTAAATTTAATGATTAATGAGATTTAAAAAATTTGATATTATAAAACTATAGCGATAAGCCGTTAAAAGTGTCAAAAAAGTGTAAAAGAAGTGTCAACTGTTGTAAAATCTCATAAAAATGTATGTTATTTACAATACTTATGAAGTTAACTCGCCTATTTTTAAAACCTATAATCGTACTAATTTTGGTTAGTATGGTATTACAATCTTGCACAAAAACACAAGAACCAGCAACAAACCAAGTAGTAAAAATAGCTTTAAGAGATGTTGGTCACCAACTATTATTAAGTAATCAAGACAGCACAACGGTAGTACCGCCGATACAAGATTTGGGCGATAACCATTACCAATTACAATTTAATACACGGTTAAGCATACATCCTGATAGTTTAGTACAGCAAGTAAAAACAAGTTTTAAAAAAGCTAATTTACCTAATAATTATATTACCGAAGTACAGCGTTGTAGCGATAACCAAGTAGCGTATAGCTACCAAATGAAACAAGATATAGAACAAGGTATTGTACCTTGTAGCGGCAGAGCTTTAAAACAAGATTGCTACACTATAACCGTAGCTTTTTATACAATAAAAACCACAACGTCTTTTGCTTATTATACTATACCGTTAGCCTTATTAATTATAGGATTATTATTGTTTATAAAGTTGAGATCTAAACCCAAAGCAATAAGACAACCTATAAGTACAAATGCTAAAACTATTGGTAGTTATACCTTTTATCCAGAACAAAACAAGCTAATTAAACAGGCTAAAGTAATTACTTTATCTAAAAAAGAATGCGAGCTTCTTAGCATTTTTATAGCACAACCAAACCAAGTTATTAAACGCAAAACTTTATCTAAACGCGTTTGGGAAGACCATGGTGTTGTAGTTGGTAGAAGTTTGGATACTTACATTTCTAAACTGCGTAAAAAACTACAAGAAGACCAAAGTATTAAACTAACCAACGTACATGGTGTTGGTTATAAGTTGGAAGTGGAGTAGTGGTCTACCGTTGAAAATCTAAAGTATTTCTTAATTATTCGTCAAACCAATATAAGAGCCATACCTTTGTAACTATTTACAAATTATAAACAAAAATTATGAGTAAAGTAAAAGCAAACGATACTGTAAAAGTACATTACACAGGTAAATTAACCAATGGGCAAGTGTTTGATACATCGGCAGAAAGAGAACCGTTACAAGCACAATTAGGACAAGGACAATTAATACCTGGTTTTGAAAACGCTTTAATTGATATGGCAGTTAACGAAAAGAAAACTGTAACAATAGCCAAAGCAGATGCTTACGGAGATGTGCGTACAGAATTGTTTCAAAAAGTAGCAAAAGAAGAATTACCAAAAGAAATTACTCCAGAAGTTGGCATGGGCTTAGTTGCATCTGCACCAGATGGATCACAACAACAATTACGTGTAGCAGAAGTTAATGAAGATCATATTGTTATAGATGCTAATCATCCATTAGCTGGTCAAGATTTAATCTTTGATTTAGAAGTTGTTGGTATAAACTAATATATTATTAGTCATTTCGAACGCAGTGAGAAATCACATAATAAAAGAATCTATCAACAATTAGATTTATAATGAAAAACGCTTTAGAACATTCTAAAGCGTTTTTTTATGATAAAATTTGTCTAAAAAAATAAATTCTGTATCTAGTGCGAAATGACAAATAATAATTATGTAAAATAGAATTAATAAAAAAAAATGATTTGTTATAATTAATCCTTTAAATTACTATTTTTCTAATCGCTGAGAATCGCGTATTTAAAAATTTATTGTCAGTTGTACAGAATATTAAAATTATGAGAATTATGAAAAATGACTATTTTTTATATTTATTAAAGTCATTTCGAACAATGTGAGAAATCACATTATTTCTAAAATTAAATTTTATGATAGTTTCACTGATTAGTTGATTTATTATATCTTAAGATATAGATTCCGCATTAAGTACGGAATGACAATTATATTTATTTTGGATTGAAAATATTTAGCTTTAATAATCATTTACGATATAAGTCTAAAGACATTATATCGATGACTATGTAAAATAGCACTTCGTGCTATTACGCTAATTATTACAAATGTTCTATAATTTATATTATGTAAAATAGAAATTTAATATTTGTACTCTATAATTATAATTTATAAGAATTAAAAAACGCTTAGATTGCACTAAGCGTTTTAAAACTAATTAATCTAAACTATTAATCGTATAAAATTCTAAGGGATTCACTTTTAATAATCTGTATAACCTTCTTTTCCTGGTGTGTAAAACGTATCAGGATTTGGGTCTTGTAATTCTTTATGATTTTTAAATCTTTCAACTAAATCTGGATTTGATATAAATGGTCTACCAACGTAAACTAAATCCATACCTTCATTTAAAACTTTTTGAGCATCTGCTTCACTAACAACGCCACCACCAGAAATTACAGTACCTGCGAAACTTCCTTTAATGGTTGCTTTAATATCTGTTTTAAATTCTGGTGCGCCCATTGCTGTATGATCTACAATATGTATGTAAGCTATATCTAGTTTTTTAAGCTCTAAAGCCAAATAGTTGTATAGCTCTACTAAATCGTCATAGTCATACTGTACGTCTCCGTTAGCACCGTATGGTGAAACACGTATTCCAACTTTATCACTTCCAATAGCAGCAACTACTTTTTCTGTTGTCTCTAGCACAAAACGAGCTCTGTTTTCAAAATTTCCACCGTAATTATCATCTCTAACGTTTGATTTTGGATTTAAAAACTGCTCTAATAAATAGCCGTTTGCAGCGTGTAATTCGATACCATCAATTCCTGCATCTATTAATTTTTTAGCGCTATTAACAAATTCGTTTTGGGTGCTTTCTATATCTTTTAATGTCATTGCTCTTGGTGTAGTATGTGGCAACATTCCTTTTGTATCGGTATACATTTCGCCATCAGCTTTTATTGGACTTGCAGATAAAACTTCTCCACCATCAGGAATATTTTCATCTACAGCCATTCTTCCGCAATGCATAAGTTGTACAAAAATTTTACCGTTATTTTTATGTACTCCTTTTGCTATTTGTTTCCAGCCTTCAATTTGTGCAGGACTAAAAGCGCCAGGAATACGCGCATAACCAAGCCCATTGACTGAAGGAGAAGTTCCTTCACTTATAATTAATCCTGCTCCTGCTCTTTGACTGTAATATTCTGTCATTAAATCATTTGGAATATTATCTATTGCTCTGCAACGCGTCATCGGAGCCATTACTATTCTATTTTTAAGCGTTGTGTTTTTTAAATTGTAATCGTTATATAAAGTCATGTTTTAAATTTTTTATTAAAAATAAATACCATGGAAAATATTTCCAAGTGATTTAACTTAATTTTATAAGTGTTTTACATATGTATATATTGAAAGGTTGAGTGTTTAAATTAGTTTAATGACATATAAATTAATTAATGATTTGTCCATTTTCTCTAAATTCTACATCTTTATTTTTACCTTTTTGTTTAAATTCTACATCATAAAATATGCCTTTTGTTGCACTTTGCACATATTCTACTTCTGTTATATCTTCATCTTTAAACTTGTTGTTAATTACTTGTTTGATTGCTTTCGGCAGATCTTCTTTATTAATGCTTAATTCTGTTTCAATCCAATTTCCTTTAGGCGAAAAATCTGCACGGTATTTTTTTCCATCTTTTTTGAAATGTGCCTCAAAATTTCCATGTGAATCTTTTTCCCAATTCGGATTTTTTTCACTTGGATACTTATTTTTAAAAGCTGTCTTTACGGTTTTAGGCACTTGCCCATTTACTGTGTTATTACAACTTATAAATAAAATGACTAGTAAAAGCAAACTTGATGTTTTAAGTAACTTCATAATTTTTATTTTTTATTAATGGTTTCTAATGGCTGAATATCATCTTTAATCTGCTTATAAACATCTAATTGAATTGATGTTAAAATATCTGCCATTTCTGCAGTTTCTTCACGCTGCATATTGTATAATTTGGCTAATTTGGTTTTTCCTGTGAAGTTATTTTCTATTTTATTTCTTGTTATTAAAAACTCCTCTACTTTCTTTTCAAACAGCATAAATTGTTTGGTGGTCATTTCTAATTGTTTGTCGTATGCTTTAGCAATTTCTGTAGCTCTTTTATCTAATTTTTCAGAATGTTTTTGAGTGAAAGTATCTTGTGCAAAAATTGATGTGGTAATTAAAAATGCTAAAATGGTAAGTATCTTTTTCATAACTGTAATTTTTTGGTTTACAATAATATACTTTGATTTAAAGGCATTGTCAAATCATTTAAGCAAACTTTAATATTTAACTATAAAGGTTTAACAGTTATTAATATTTAGAAATAAAAAAAAGGCGCAACCTAAGTTGCGCCTTTTTACTAATATATTTTATGGTTATAGCTTATTACCATAAATATCAAGTTCTATAACAGGTTTACCAAGCTTTTTAACTTCTTCAAACTGTGTAGCTTTATCACCAACGACTAAATAAGTTAAGTCTTCTTCATCCATATATTTATTAATAATTGACTTGTAGTCTTGCAGTGTCATGTTAATTAACTCTTCTTGATTTTTATCAAGGTAATCCTCTGCTCTATCGTATTTACTTATTTGTCTTAAAATGCCTAATTGTGCACCTAAACTTTCGTATGCTCTTGTGTTTCCTTTTAAGATTTTGTTTTTAGTAAGTTCTACTTCATTTTCTGAAAAGCTATTTTCATAATCTTTAACCATATTTTTAATAATTTCTAAAGATTTTAAAGTAGCATTAGCACGTACGCTTGTTCTGATTGTAAATGGACTAATAATATTAGCTTGCGAAATACTAGAATATGCACCGTAAGTATATCCTTTACCAATTCTTAGGGTTTGGAATAACCTTCCGCTAGAGCCTCCACCTAAAATTTCGTTAGCAAAATCTAAGTTATTAGCATCTTCATCTTTACCAGATAAGGCTAGTTTACCTATATATAATACAGATTGTTTTGCGTTTGGAACATCTACAAAATATAGTTTTCCTGCAGTGTCATTTGTTTTAACATCAGCTTCTGGAATAGAAACCGCTACTCCTTTCCATTGGTTTAATGGTTGAAGTGCTGCAACAGTTTCGTCTTTATTAACATCTCCAGCAATATGGAAAGTAGCTTGACTTGGTACTAAATTTTTGTAATAACTTTTCATGTCTTCCATAGTAATGTCTTTAGTGCTTTGTAAAGTACCAGAACTTGGGATACCGTAACGGCTATCTTCGCCATATAACAATTGACTGTAAACATTGCTTGCAATAGCATTTGGATTAGCTTCACGTCCTTTTAAATTTGTTTCTAAAGCTTGTTTTAGACGGTCAAATTCTTTGTCGTCCCAACGTGGTTCTAAGATAATCTCTTTAACTAGCTTAATAGTTTCTTCAAAGTTTTTAGTTAAACATGATCCAGCGATATGAAAATCTTCATCACTGCTATACATATATATATTAGCACCTAACAATCCAATAGCTTCTTCTAAATCTGCAGGAGATTTTGTTGCAGTACCTTGCATCATTACATCACTAAATAAGCTAGCAACACCTTCTTTTCCTTTTGGGTCTAAAAGTTGTCCGCCTGGAATTGTAATATCAAACTGAACTAATGGAACTTCTGTATTTTCTATACCATATAAATCCATACCGTTAGCTAATTGACCTTTCCAAATGTCTGGAGATTTAAATACTGGTAATTCTCCAAAAGGTGGCTCACTTCTATCGTATTTACTTGGTGTTTTTTCGTAAACAGCTTCTTCTCCTTGACTTACTTCTTCGTTAGCAACGTTTTGCTTTACTTCTTCAATCCAAACTTCTGCTTCTTTGCTATTTGTTACTGCCAAGTCTATTTGGTTTTTAGGCACGAAACTGGTCATTAAGTAGTTTTTGTTTTTAATGTATTTATTATATACACGCATAATGTCTTCTGCAGTAACAGCGTTAGTTAAATTTGCTGTTTTTGTAATGTAGCTTGGATCACCACCAAACTCGTTATCTTGCACTAATTGAAATGCTTTATTTAAAACCGTACTAACACCTTGATATAACTGTGTTTCTAGCTCTGCTTTAATACGTTTTAATTCTTTTTCATTTACACCATTTGATTCAAAACGTTTTAAGCCTTCTTCTATAGCAACTTTTACGCTATCTAAATCTGTATTGGCATTTGCACGAACTCTAAATACAAATTCTCCTGCAAGTTCACTACTGCTTTGGTAAGAGCTAACTCCTGGAGCTAATTTTTCTTCTTCTACAATAACATTATATAAAGGCGATTTTTTACTTCCGCTTAATATTTGTCCTAAAATATTTAAAGCATAAGTGTCCTCATGATATTCTTTAACTGTAGGGATTACCATACGTAATTCTGGTAATTTTGCAAAGTTATCTTCAAAGTACAATGCTTTAACACTATCTAATTTAACAGGTTCAAAATTTAACTCTTCAACTTCTGGTCCGCTTGGTATTTCTCCAAACCATTTTTTTACTAGTTTTTTAGTTTCTTCAACATCAATATCACCTGCAATTACTAAAGATGCATTACTTGCGCCATAGTATTGATTATAAAACTCTTTAACATCTTCTAATGTGGCTGCTTGCAAATCTGGTAAAGACCCTATTACTGTCCAACTGTAAGGATGTCCTTCTGGATATAAATTTTTTCTAATAACTTCATCTGTATATCCATAAGGAGAGTTATCTACACGTTGACGTTTTTCATTTTTTACAACTTGTTTTTCACGCTCTAAAGCCTCTTTGGTTACCGTATTAATCATGTATCCAAAACGGTCTGAATCTATCCATAATATTTTTTCAAAAGCGTCTTTTGGCACCACTTCGTAATATACGGTACCGTCACTCCATGTTCCTCCATTACGGCTTCCGCCCCATTCTGGAATCATTTTTCTGTTAGCGCCTACAGGTACATTTTCAGAGTCGTTAAAACTCATATGTTCAAAAAAGTGTGCAAATCCTGTTTTACCTGGTTTTTCTCGGTTAGATCCAACATGCATCATGGTTGCAACAGCAACAATTGGATCTGAATGATCTTCATGAAGAATAACTTCTAAGCCATTATCTAAAGTGAATTTTTCATAATCAATTTTAAAATCTACAGCAGTATCTGCTTTAGATACTTGCGTTTTTGAGTCTGAATTGTTGCATGAGATAAATGCAAATACAGACAAAACGGATAAAGTTTTTAAGAGTCTCATTAAATTATATATTTGATTGAAGTCTAAAGGTAAACAATATTTAATTGTCATAAATTTTTAATAAAACGATATGAAAAAAAATCTATTTTAATTATCTTTAAAAGGAACTTTAATACCAAAACAATATGGATATAAAATTTGAATATGACAATGTAAAGGCTAGTAAGGCTTTAGAAGAATACACAACAGAAAAAGTTCAAAAACTTTTTAATAAGTATGAATTTTTAGTTAGAGCTGATGTTTTTTTTAAAGTAGAAAATACTAGTGATGATAAAACAGGAATGATATCTAGTATTAGATTAAGTGCTCCAGGACCTAGATTATTTGCTAAAGACAGTAAAGATACTTTTCATAAAAGTGTAAGTGAAGCTGTTAGAGAATTAGATAATCAATTAGCTAAACGAAAGGGTAAAATGAAAACCCATCATTAATACATAACTATAAAAAAAGCGACCAAATAGGTCGCTTTTTTTTGCTATATTATTAAACTGTTATTTGTTTCATTTTTATACCTAGTGCTTGTTCTACCTTAGTCACCTCGCTGTGTTCACTTGGTAAAATTAAAGCAATTGAAACTCCTTTTTTACCGCCTCTTGCTGTCCTACCACTACGATGTGTATAATATTCTAAATGTTCTGGTAGTTGATGATGGATAATAAAACTAACATCATTAACATCTATACCTCTAGCCGATACATCTGTAGAAATTAAAAATTGTAAAGATTCGTTTTTAAAAGAACGCATAACCTTATCTCTATCTTTTTGGGTCATATCGCCTTCTAATGCATCTACATTAAAACCTTCTACTTGTAATTGATGCTTTAAAGCTTGTGCTCCTGCTTTAGTACGTGTGAAAATGATACCACGTTCTTCTGCTCTTTCATCTAAAATTTGCATGATTGTACTTGCTTTTTGATGAATTGAAGTTTCTATAAAGAAGTGGCTTATATTTTTATTGACAATACTATTTCTGTCAATTTCAATACGGATAGCATTATCTGCAATGTATCTTTTTACGATATCTTTTAAATCTTTAGACATTGTAGCACTAAACAACCAAGTATTTTTTTTGCTTTTTATAGCGTTTAGTATAGTTGTTAAATCGTTTTTAAAACCCATGCTTAGCATTTCATCTGCTTCGTCTAAAACAATTGTTTTAATGTTAGATAAATCTACAGCATCACGCTGCATTAAATCTACTAAACGACCAGGAGTAGCCACAATAACATGTGTAGTTCGCGCTAAATTTTTAAGTTGTATATCTATCTTTTCTCCACCATAAACAGGTTCTACAAAAGTTTGGTTTGTATTATACTTAGTAAACTTAAAAAGTTGTTTTTTTATCTGTTGAACTAACTCGCGAGTTGGAGATAAGACTAATGCTTGAACATGACTTTTTTTAGGGTCAACTTTATGTAGTAAAGGTAAACCGTAAGCTGCAGTTTTACCAGTACCTGTTTGGGCTAAACCAACAAAGTCTGTAT
Source organism: Mesoflavibacter zeaxanthinifaciens subsp. sabulilitoris (assembly GCF_014191595.1). Lineage (NCBI taxonomy): Bacteria > Pseudomonadati > Bacteroidota > Flavobacteriia > Flavobacteriales > Flavobacteriaceae > Mesoflavibacter > Mesoflavibacter zeaxanthinifaciens. Next base: position 470,888 of record NZ_JACHWV010000001.1, read on the forward strand.
TACTGCTTAATAATATAGGTATGGCTTGTTCTTGAATTTCGGTTGGTGTTTTAATACCAATCTCTTTCAAAGATTTTGTATAATTTTTATCTAAGCCTAAGTCTTTAAAAGTCATATTGTTTTATTTGTAGTCGTTAGACTTGTTAATATATTAATTTATTCTTCTTCTGGAGGAGGAAAACCATGAATTTCTTCATAGATCTCGTCAAATTCAGATCTTATTTTAGCATTTAATTTTTTACGGTAATCGTCTTTAAGCCAATCTACAAAGTTATGTGTACTTTTACTAATACATTTTGTGTATCTACCAATTCTGTAATCAATATCATCTCCTAAAAGCTTTGCTAAAGCTAAGGCGTCCCACATATCTTCACTATTTTCTACACAAATATGAGCATGCTGTGCGATAGAGCGTTCTAATACTACTTTAGAGCTTTCTCCTGCTCTAATTGAGTTTATATAGGTTTTTTTGATATCAAAATATACATGCTCTGAGTTTTTAAACTGCTCACGCATGTCATCTGGCATTTCGTATTTAAAATTATTTTCAAGTTCTTCATCACTTAAAATACCATCTAAATAATAGTTTGGAGAACGGAAAATTTTATGCCAATCTAAATCTGCGCCCCATGCCCCAAAACGATGTACGTTATTACCTAAATCTATAACGGTAAACTTGTCTTTTTTATCTAAAATACGAGATCCACGACCAATCATCTGATAGTATAATGTTAATGATTTTGTCGCACGGTTTAGCATGATACAATCTACTGTAGGTTCATCAAAACCAGTAGTTAAGATACTTACAGACGTTAAGATAGCATCTGGTGTTTCTTTAAACCATTTTAAAATAGCTTTACGCTCTTTTTTTGTATTGTTATTATCAAGATGAGCAATTTTATAACCAGCACGTCTAAAGGTATCGTAAACATGCAGAGATGTATTAATACCGTTATTAAATATTAATGTTTTCTTACCTTTACAACGCTCTTCATAAGCTTGTAAAAGCTTAGTTAACATGTCTGTATTGGTATATAAATCTTCTGAAGATTTTACAGTATAATCACCATTAGCACCAACAACTAAAGATGTTAAACCTACATTATAGCTATAGATTTCGGCACGTGCTAAAAATTCATTTTCTATAAGAGATTGTATGGTTTCTCCTACAATTAATTCATTATAATTATCCTTCATAGGAAGGTTAATATTACTACTTAATGGTGTTGCTGTAACACCAAGTATAAATGAATTATCAAAAAACTTAAATAATTTGGTAAAACTATTATAATGTGCTTCATCAATAATAACTAAACCTATATCTGAAATATCAAGTTTATTATCATTTAAACGGTTATTTAAAGTTTCTACCATTGCTACAAAACAATTATAGTCACCTTGATCACTTAAATCTGCTTTACTATCTATAACTTTGTTTGACACACCAAACTCAGACAACATTCTAGAGGTTTGTCTACAAAGCTCTATACGATGCGTCATTACTAAAACTTGTTTTTTTCTAGTTTTAAGATATTGTCTAACAATTTCAGAGAAGATTACTGTTTTACCACCACCGGTTGGTAATTGATAAAGCAAGTGATAATTATCTGGTGCTTCTTCAAAACAAGTAAAAATCTTGTCTATAGCTCCTTTTTGATAATTATATAAACTTTTCCCTTCTGTACGTTCTTGTAATTCTTGTGTTTGGACTGACATTAATTAATAGTTCTATAAAATTTAAGATGTGCAAAAATACAATGATAATAGACTTATGACGAATAATTAGCGAAAAAAATTTATTGATTACATTTATCCCTTAATATGACAAGAATAATTGAAAATTATAAAGATAACTTTAGTGGTTTTTTTAATACACCACATTTATTTAACTCTGAAGTTTTTGGGATTACACCTTTTACTAAAACCTTACCACAACAATTTGTTTTTACAAAGCTGATAACTAAAAAGTTAAGACTAGGACAATTAGTAGAGCATTTTGTTTTTGAAGAGTTAAAACAATTTAAATCAATCAAATTATTATCAGAAAACCTTCAAGTTATAAATAAAAATAAAGTAACAATTGGAGAGATTGATGCTATTTATTTGGATGAAGAGAAGCCATTTCATCTAGAAATTCAATATAAATTCTACCTTTTTGACACCACTGTTGGAGAGACAGAAATTGAGCATTGTATTGGACCAAACCGTAAAGATACTTTAGCACAAAAACTAAAAAAGCTAAAAGACAAGCAATTACCACTACTCTATTCTAACACAACAACACCTTACTTAGAACAACTAAATCTAAAACCAGTAGATATAAAACAGAAAATCTATTTCAAAGCTCAAATTTTTATGCCTTATAGCAAAAATATCATGCTTAAAACACTAAATAATGATTGTGTTTATGGCTTTTATTTCAACTATAATAACTTAGAAAATTTTAAACACTGTAAATTTTATATTCCTAAAAAATTAGATTGGTTAGTAGATGTAAACCCAAATGTAAACTGGAATAACTATGAGCAAATGCTTCCTCAATTAAAAACATTCTATAAAGAAAAATACGCGCCAATGCTTTGGTTAAAATTTCCAAACGGAGAAATTAAAAAAAGTTTTATGGTTTGGTGGTGATTAACCGTTAATAACTTAGTCATAAAACTCCTTCCAAAACTTAACAATTTCATTTAATTTGCAACACTAAATTTTTTAATCTAAATGAAAGTCTGTATAGCCGAAAAACCTAGTGTAGCAAGAGAAATTGCTCAAGTCTTAGGCGCCAAAACCAAACGTGATGGCTACTTTGAAGGTAATGGTTATGCGGTAACTTACACGTTTGGTCATTTATGCACACTAAAAGAACCTAACGATTATAAACCCTATTGGAAAAGTTGGGATTTAAACAACTTACCCATGTTACCTGATAAGTTTGAAACCAAAGTATCAAACGATTCTGGTATTAAAAAACAATTCAAAATAGTAAAATCCTTATTTGATAAAGCAGACGTTGTAATAAATTGTGGTGATGCCGGTCAAGAAGGAGAATTAATACAACGTTGGGTTTTAGACCAAGCCAATTATAAAGGTGAAGTTAAACGATTATGGATATCTTCTCTTACCACAGAAGCCATAAAAGAAGGTTTTGAAAAATTAGAAGCTAGCACAAAATACGATAACTTATACTATGCTGGGTTTTCTAGAGCAATTGGCGATTGGCTTTTAGGGATGAATGCTACGCGTTTATACACCGTAAAATATGGTGGTTACAAACAAGTTTTATCTATTGGTCGTGTGCAAACACCAACGCTAGCCATGGTTGTTAACCGTTGGAAAGAAATAGAAAACTTTAAACCACAACCTTATTGGGAACTACAAACGCTTTATCGTGATACATTATTTAGCTACGAAGAAGGACGTTTTCTTAAAATGGAAGATGGCGAAAAATTAGCTAACATTGTTAAAGAACACGATTTTGAAATTGTAAGCATCACTAAAAAGAAAGGAAATGAATTTGCTCCAAAACTGTTTGATTTAACAGGTTTACAAGTGTATTGCAATACAAAATTTGGCTTTTCGGCAGAAGAAACTTTAAAAATAGTTCAAAAGTTATATGAAATGAAAGTGGTAACCTATCCACGTGTAGACACTACATTTCTTCCAAACGATATTTATCCTAAAGTACCAGGGATTTTGAAAAACTTGACTAATTACAGTCAATTAATTCAGCCACTTTTAGGTCAAAAAATTAAAAAATCTAAAAAGGTTTTTGACGATGCTAAAGTAACCGATCACCATGCGATAATTCCAACAGGTGTACAAACCAATTTGCAGTACAATCAGCAACAGGTTTACGATATTATTACCAAACGTTTTATAGCGGTATTTTATCCAGAATGTAAAGTCTCAAACACAACCGTAATTGGTAAAGCAGAAGCTGTAAACTTTAAAACTACAGGTAAAGAAATTCTTGAAAAAGGTTGGCGTGTTGTTTTTGAAACAAATGACAAACCAACTAAAGAAACTGGCATTTTGCCCACGTTTGAAAAAGGCGAAAAAGGTCCGCATGAACCTTCTTTTTTAGAAAAAGAAACCAAGCCACCAAAACAATTTACGGAAGCATCATTACTTCGTGCAATGGAAACCGCAGGTAAACAAGTAGATGATGACGAGTTACGTGATTTAATGAAAGAAAATGGTATTGGTCGTCCATCTACAAGAGCCAATATTATTGAAACGCTGTTTAGACGTAAATACATAAAACGTAATAAAAAACAGGTATTGCCAACGGTTACCGGTATTCAGTTGATTGATTTAATTCAAAATGAATTATTAAAATCTGCAGAACTAACAGGTCTTTGGGAAAAACAACTAAAAGACATAGAAAAAGGTGAATATAGCGCTGTAGCATTTATCAATAACATGAAAAAAATGGTAGACCATTTGGTGTACGAAGTTAGAACAGAAAAGGTTCAAGCTAAATTAAGTTATACTAATAATAAACCAGCCAACGCCAGCAAATCACCATCTAAAAAAACTTCAAAAAAAGGTATTGTAGGTAAAACATGTCCAAAATGTAAAAAAGGACAATTATTAAAAGGAAAATCGGCTTACGGTTGCACATTATATGGAAAAGATTGTGATTTTGTTTTACCTTTTGAATATGCTTCAAAAAAAATATCAGAAAATCAATACAAACGCTTATTAGATAAAGGATCTACTGTAAACCTAAAAGGATTTAAGGTTAATGAGGCTTCTGTTGAAGGTTTGCTTCGTTTTGATGATAATTTTAAATTAAAATTAGAGCCTAAAAAAGAAATTTCCGCGAAAGCGACAAAAACAAATGTAGAAGAAAAAACTTGTCCTAAATGTAAAAAAGGTACAATTATAAAAGGAAAAACCGCTTACGGTTGTAGCGACTATAAAAATGGTTGCGATTTCAGGTTTAGCTACGATTTAATTAGGGAGAAAGCAAAAGGACAGCAACTAACTAAAGAGTTGGTTTTTAAAATTTTAAATGAAAACTAAACACCAACACTTTAAAATATATAAACCTTATGGAATGCTTAGTCAGTTTGACAGCAATGCTAAGCATGAGCAAAAAAAACGCTTTTTATCAGAGCTTGGTACATTTACAGATGGTACAATGCCAATTGGCAGATTAGATAAAAAAAGTGAAGGTTTATTACTATTAACTACCGATGGAAAATTGAGTAATCACATTAACCAATCTGGAATAGAAAAAGAATACTATGCTTTGGTTGATGGCGCAATTTCCTCGAAAGCGATACAAGATTTACAAACTGGAGTCAAAATTGGTTTTGACGGAAAGAAATACGATACAAAACCTTGTAAAGCTAAAATTTTAGAATCTACTCCTAACCTACCGCAACGTACTAAAAAAATACGAGACGAGAGACATGGACCAACTACTTGGATATCTATAACTTTAACAGAAGGTAAATTTAAACAAGTTAGAAAAATGACTAGCGCTGTTGGCTTTCCTACATTAAGATTAGTCCGCGTTAGAATTGGTAATATTCTTCTAGAAAATATGAAATCTGGAGATGTAGCTTTATTAGAAAATTTACCAGAAATACTTTAACGTATCTTTAATTTATTTAGTTGTTTAAATAATCAAAAACTCTGTACTTTTGCTTGTTACAAACAATCAACATGAATAAATATCAACACTTTTTTTACAATTATTTTAAAGAATTAAGTTTTACAGACACTTCTGCAAAATACATGAATATGCTTATGCTATTTGTAATAGCTTTGGTAGGTATATTTATTGTCGATTTGATTGTAAGAACGATTCTAAGATTTATTTCGGCAAGAATTGCTTCTACTACAAAATCTAATTTTGACGATTTATTAATTTCTAATCGTGTTCCTGCTAATACGGCGCATGTGCCTGCTTTATATTTAGTGCATGAGAGTATTCCGATTGTTTTTCATGACTTTGAAAACCTTCATATTGTTCTTGAAAAAATAACTACAATCATTGCTATAATTTTAGGTCTTTGGATAGTTAGAAGCTTATTAAATACTTTAAAAAGTTATTTTAAAACTCTGCCAAGACTTAAAGATAAACCAATAGATAGCTATATACAGGTCTTTATGATTTTTGCTTGGTCTGCTGGTATTTTATTAGCAATAGCTGTTGTAATAGAGTTGTCGTTAACAAAGTTTATAGCAGGATTTGGTACAATATCTGCCATTATCTTATTAATCTTTAAAGACACTATTTTAGGTTTTGTAGCAAGTATTCAAGTCGCTATAAATGATATGGTTAGAATTGGAGACTGGATAACTTTTGAAAAATATGGTGCAGATGGTGAAGTAACCGAAATTAATCTAGCAACGGTTAAAGTACAAAACTGGGATAATACCATAACCACAATACCTACTTATGCCATGATTTCAGATTCTTTTAAGAACTGGCGTGGTATGACAAATTCTGATGGTAGACGTATTAAAAGACATATGTTAATCAAGCAAAATTCTATTAAATACTTAACTGATGAAGATATAGAGCGTTTAAAAGGTATTCAAATTATAGAAAGCTACCTAACTAATATGCAACAAAAAATAGAGCAATATAATACAGCTAACAATGCAGATAAGTCTTTATTAATTAATGGTAGAAATCTAACTAATGTAGGTGTTTTTAGAAAATTTATACAAACCTATTTAGAACAACACTCTGCGATAAATGACCAAATGTTATTGATGGCAAGACAACTACAACCTACTGCAGAAGGTATTCCTATAGAAATTTATTGCTTTAGTAAAGATAAGCGTTGGCAAAATTACGAGTATGTTATGAGTGATTTATTTGATCACTTTTTAGCAGCAGTACCTTATTTTGATTTAGAAATTTTTGAATTTCCAGATAATTCAACTTTTAAAAGTCTAAGTAACAAGGGAAAAGTTAATTTATAGTTAACTAATTTCAAAACCGATAGTAATACTATTAAATTTGCAAATAAATAGATGTTATATGCAAAAGTTACTATCTAATTTAAAAATTACTATTAACGAGAATATCTTTCTAAAAGATCCAGAGTCTTCAGATTTAGGAAAACGTATTGTTGAAAACAGCATTTTATTAATTGACGAAATAGGTTTTGACGATTTTACTTTTAAAAAATTAGGAGCCAAAATTGGCTCTAATGAAAGTAGTATATATCGCTATTTTGAAAATAAACATAATTTACTAGTCTATTTAGCATCATGGTATTGGAGCTGGACAGAATATCAATTAGTATTTGCTATAAACAATATTGCAGATCCTTTAAAAAAATTAGACTTAGCTATAGAAGTTTTGACAAAGACTACAACCTTAGATAGTACTTTTAAACATATAGACGAAGTTGTTTTAAAACGCATTATTATTAACGAATACAGTAAGTCTTATCTAACAAAACAGGTCGACTTGGATAACGATGAAGGTTACTTTTCGATTTACAAAAGACTAGTAATTAGGCTTAAAGAATTAATACAAGAAGCAAATAAAGACTATAAATATGCTTTTTGTTTAGCTAATACAGTTATAGAAGGATCTTTACATCAGCAATATTTAAAAGATCATTTTAAATCCATTTCTGGATTAAAACCAAATGAAGCTCCGACAGAATTTTATAAAGATTTAGTGTTTAACACTTTAAATATTTCACCTAATGAGTAAAAAAATATTAACAGCATGGCAACGCTTTATCAACCTATTAAAGCTTGACAAAAAAGATTTAAAACAAGTTTTTTTCTACGCCATTTTTGCTGGATTAGTTAACCTATCTTTACCTTTAGGTATTCAGGCAATTATTAATTTGTTACAAGCAGCTCAAGTAAGTACATCTTGGATTGTTTTAGTCATTTTAGTAACCTTAGGAGTCATATTTGTTGGTGTTTTACAATTAATGCAAATACGAATAATAGAAAATATTCAGCAAAAAATATTTACAAGAGCATCTTTTGATTTTGCATATCGATTACCAAAAATTAAAATGAGCGCATTAAGAGGTTATTATCCTCCAGAACTAGTAAATCGTTTTTTTGATACCGTCATTGTACAAAAAGGATTGGCTAAGATTTTAGTAGATTTTCCTGCTGCTATACTTCAAATTATTTTTGGCCTATTACTACTATCATTTTACCATCCATTTTTTATCATCTATGGTGTATTACTAATAGTACTAATGTATATTGTATTTAAATATACTGCAGAAAAAGGCTTAAAGACAAGCATAAAAGAATCAGACCACAAATACCGTGTTGCACATTGGTTAGAAGAAATAGCAAGATCTATAGTTAGTTTTAAACTTTCAGGAAAAACAAATTTAGCGCTTTCTAAAAACGACCAATTAGTCACCGATTATTTAGACGCAAGAGAATCTCACTTTAAAGTACTGGTTATGCAATTTATTCAATTAATTGGTTTTAAAGTCTTAGTAACTTTTGGGCTTTTAGTTATTGGTGGTGCATTGGTTTTAAATCAGCAAATGAATATTGGTCAATTTGTTGCTGCCGAAATTATTATTCTATTAGTAATTAATTCTGTAGAAAAATTAATACTTGGTCTAGAAACGTTTTATGATGTACTTACTTCTATTGAAAAATTAGGAAAAGTAGTTGATAAAGAATTAGAGCCACAAGATGGAGAGATTATAGATTTTGATAATAAAGAATTCAATTTAGAATTTGAAAACATCTATTACGAAGTACCTGATAAAGAAACACCTATCCTACAAAATATTAACCTTAAAATTAATAATAAAGATAGAATTTTAGTTAACGGTACAAATGGATCTGGTAAAACAAGTTTATTAAAACTAATATCTGGCATCATTCAACCAACAAAAGGAAATGTTTTTGTTAATAATCATTCTCTTGTTAGTTTAAACCTTAATCAATATCGTGCTCATTTAGGGCAAACACTAGAAGAAGAAACTCCTTTTGAAGGTACGTTAAAAGATAATATTACTTTTGGTGATCCGTCAATATCAAAGTCAGACTTAGATTGGGCAATACAAAGTGTAGGATTATCTAATTATGTTAAGCACTTACCAAAAGGTTTAAATACTATTTTACGTCCAGAAGGAAAAGAAATCTCTTACACTACAGCTAAAAAAATCATTTTAGCAAGAGCCATAATAAAAAAGCCAAAACTATTAGTTTTAAAGGAACCATTAGATCATTTTGATCAAAAAGAAGCGTCAAAAATAATAGACTTTTTAATAGACAAAAAGCATGATTGGTCATTAATTGTTGTTAGCCAAAATCAACTTTGGGAAAACAAATTAAGTAAAGTAGTATCATTAGATAACGGTCAAATAATTAACAATAAATAAGATGTTAAATATTTCAAATAATAAGCTTGATAATAGGTTAGATTTAACCAAGTACGAGTGCGGTAAAAAAGCATTTGGTAAAGAGCATTTTAAAGCGTTTAACCGCTTTTTAGTAACCTTTGGTGTTGTAGGTATAATAATATTATTCTTACCATGGACCCAAAATATAACAGCAGCAGGTAAGGTTACAACCTTAACACCAGATCAACGTCCACAAACCATACAATCTCCTATACCTGGTCGTATAGAAAAATGGTATGTAAGAGAAGGTGATTTTGTAAAAAAAGGAGATACAATTCTTCATATTTCTGAAATTAAGAATGAATATTTTGACCCTAATTTAGTTGAAAGAACCGATCAACAAATAAAAGCCAAATCATCTTCAGTTTCATCTTACGGCGAAAAAGTTAAAGCGCTTAACACACAAATAGCTGCTTTAAGTAACGAAAGAAAGTTAAAGTTGCAACAAGCAGAAAACAAACTATTACAAGCCAGATTAAAAACCAAAAGTGATAGTATAGATTTTGAAGCTGCAAAAACAAATCTAAATATTGCTGAAACTCAATTTAATCGTACACAACAATTACAGTCAGAAGGTTTAAAAGCAATTACAGATGTAGAAGCTAAACGATTAAAATTACAAGAAACTCAAGCAAAATTAATATCACAAGAAAATAAATTTTTAGCATCTAAAAATGAAATTATCAACGCACAAGTAGAGCTAAATCGTATAGATGCCGAGTATGCAGATAAAATTTCAAAAGCAAGAAGTGATAAATTTACTGCGCAATCTAATCAGTTTGACGCCGAAGCTCAAGTATCAAAATTAGAAAGCGACTACACAAATTATTCTATACGTAATGATATGTATTACATCAAAGCACCACAAGATGGTTTTATTAATAAAGCTATTAAAGGTGGTATTGGCGAAACTTTTAAAGAAGGAGAGCAATTAGTAGGTATTATGCCTTCTAAATATGATATAGCTATAGAAACATTTGTAGATCCAATAGACTTACCTTTAGTACATTTAGGTGAAGAATTTAGAGTACAGTTTGATGGTTGGCCTGCCATAATATTTAGCGGTTGGCCTAACGTATCTTATGGAACATACGGTGCAAAAGTTGTAGCTATAGAACGTTTTATAAGTCCAAACGGCAAGTTTAGAATACTATTAGCACCAGATGAAAACGATTATGATTGGCCAGAAGCTATTAGAGTTGGTTCTGGAGCCAGAACAATAGGTTTATTAGAAGATGTGCCTATTTGGTTTGAATTATGGCGACAGCTTAATGGTTTCCCTCCAAATTACTATCAACCTGAAGATGCTTCAAACACAAAGACTAAAAAATAAAAATGAAAAACACATTTATTTTCATATTTAGCCTCTTACCTATCCTATTACTAGGTCAAACTTTAGATAGTTTAAGTTATACCGAATATTTAGGTTATGTAAAACAATATCATCCCATAGCAAAACAAGCAGATTTAAAGTTGGCATCTGGTGAAGCGACTTTACTAAAAGCTCGTGGAGGATTTGACCCTAAAGTTGAAGGTAGTTTTAACGAAAAAGACTATAAAAACACAGAATATTACGAAAGACTAAATGCAACTTTTAAAGTCCCAACATGGTACGGTATAGAGTTAAAAGCAAACTTTGAAGAAAACTCAGGATATTATTTAAATCCTGAAAATACAGTCCCTGAAGATGGCTTATTTAGTGCTGGTGTAGCTTTTTCGGTTGGACAAGGATTATTTATCAATAAAAGAATGGCAGATTTAAGAAAAGCCAAATTTTTTAGAGAACAAACTGTTGCAGAGCGTAAACTAATGGTTAATGAGGTTATTTATAATGCTTCTATAGCCTATTTTAATTGGGTTCAAGCCTATAATGAAACTAAAATTTATGAGAATTTTTTAAATAACGCTACTACAAGATTTAATGGTGTAAAATCAAGTGTTTTAGCTGGTGATAAAGCAGCTATAGATAGTTTAGAATCTGGTATAACAGTAAAAAACAGAAAATTAGAATTAGAACAAGCTAAAGTTAAATTAATAAAAGCAAGACTTGAAGCTTCAAATTACATTTGGCTAAACCAAACACCTGTAGATATTAGCGAAACTATAAAACCAGTAACAATTAATGAAGAAGAAATTGATAATGTTTTAGCTTTAAATCAATTAGAAAGTTTTCAATTAAATAATCATCCAAAACTAATTGCTTTGCAAAGAAAAATAGATGGTTTAGGTGTAGATCAAAAATTAAAAGCTAATAAATTACTACCTAAAATAGATTTAGAATATAACTTTTTAACCGAAACACCAGATATTTCAAATTCCTTTAATTCATCAGCATACAAAGCAAAAATAAGTGCTGCTTTCCCTTTGTTTTTAAGAAAAGAACGTGGTGACTTAAAACTATCTAAATTAAAAGTACAAGATGCTAATTTTGAATTATCTGATACCCAATTACAATTAAAAAATAAAATAGATGCTATTACTAAAGAGTTAGAATCTTACGTTACACAAAACAAACTTATTAAAGACATAGTCCAAGATTATGATGCTATGTTAAAAGCAGAAGAACGTAAATTTAGTTTCGGAGAAAGCTCTGTATTTTTAATTAATACACGAGAAAATAAATTAATTGAAGTACAGGTTAAAGCTGTAAAACTTGAAAATAAATTTCTTTCAACTAAAGCAAAATTGTTTAATAGTTTAGGCGTATTACCTAATTAGATTTATTATTTGAAGTTTGTGTAGAATCATTTTTTTCTACGCTTTGAGATTTTAGTTTTAGAGGACTATCTTTTTCTTTCACTACAATAATCGTTGCTTTTACACCTGTTGCTAAGTTCCATTGGTTAACAGCAATAACATTGCCAAATTCATCTAACACCTGAAACTCTGCTGTATTAGGACCTGAAGTTCCTTGGTTTAAAGCTAAAAAATCTATTTCGTTAATACCTTCATCTAAAGGTAAAAGCAACCCATTAAATCCAGATGTTAAAACAACGCTAGGTACAACAATGTCTTTATTGATAAATACTCTAATTTTATCACCATCAGGATATTGATGATCACGATAAATAATGTTTACGGCTTTTGCTGTGGTACGATATTCACCTAAAAACTGATTAACTAAGCTACCGTTATTACTTTTTTCGTCGTCTTCTTTAAATTTTAATTGTCTATCCAGTTGTTTTTTAAATAATTCACCAGGATTTCTCAAATTATTTTTTTCTACCATAGAAAATTCTTTTTTAGGTAAAGCTTCTGTTTTAGCATCATTTGGTGCAGTTACTACATTATCGTTATCGTCTGGTTTTATATCATTTTGCTGCTCTTCTACAGGTTCAATAATTAATTCTGGGTCATCTTTTGGATCTTCAGTTTCTTCAGCAGGTATTGCAATACCAATTCTTTCACTATCAATTTGAGAAAAACTTGATACTGTTATTGAAAAAAATATTAAGAATGAAATTAAAATCTTCATGTTTAAATTAATTGGTACTAAATTAATTCAAAAACTATACCTAAATACTAAAATTATATTAATCCTTGTTAATATACTATTAACACTATAAGCAAAAGGGTTTTATTAATTTTTTTACAATATACATAAATGTTAAAAATTGTTAAAACAGTATTATGTTATACAAAGTACTGTAACATTTTTGTTTTATACTCGTCATATAGGTGTAAATCATTTTAAATCAATCAAATAAAACTATTAATTATGAGAACTTTAAACAACAATCGATTATCAGAAACTTTAAAAGGAACTAAAAGTAACGTTTGGAATAGTAAAAGACGTTATAGACACTAAGTAAATAACAACTAAACCACAAAGATCATGAAAACACCAAAAATTATAAGAAGACTAAATCAAAATACTTTATCAAACGTACACTGTAATAGAGAAATCTTTAGGTTTAGTTGTACAAAAAACGGATTATGGCGAGGCGTTAAACGCTATGCACACTAATAAAAAAAGCAAGTGAAATTCACTTGCTTTTTTTATTTTAATACTCTAATAATTTTAATAGTTCTTCTTCAAATTTTCCTTTTGCTAAATATTGTTCTTCTAACTGATTAATAAAAGGAATTGGTGTATCTAAACTTGCTACACGTTTTACTGGTGCATCTAAATGTTCAAAACAATGTTCCATTATTAAAGATGATATATCACTAGCAATACCACCAAATAAAGAATCTTCTTGCAGAATAATAGCTTTACCTGTTTTTTTAACAGAAGTATAGATAGCTTCTGTATCTAAAGGTTGAAGTGTTCTTAAATCTATAACATCTGCTGAGATGTTAGAATGTACGTCTAATGTATTTAAAGCCCAATGTACAGCTGCACCGTAAGTAATAATTGTTATATCATTACCTTCTTTTAATAATGAAGCTTTACCAAATGGCAATGTGTAATAATCGGTTGGTACTTCTTGTCTAATACTTCTGTATAAGGCTTTGTGCTCAAAAAACAGTACAGGATTTGGATCACTAATAGCAGTAGCTAATAAACCTTTTGCATCATAAGGAAACGCAGGAAACACAACTTTTAAACCTGGTGTTTTTGTAAACCAAGCTTCATTAGTTTGACTATGAAATGGTCCAGCAGCAACACCTGCACCACATGGCATACGTAATACCACATCTGCATTTTGGCTCCAACGGTAATGTGATTTTGCTAAATAATTAACTACTGGATTAAAACCTGAGGTTACAAAATCACTAAACTGTAGCTCTACAACACTTTTAATACCAGCAATACTTAATCCCATTGCAGATTCTATAATGGCAGATTCACAAATAGGAGTATTACGAACACGTTCTTTACCAAAAGCTTCGACAAAGCCTTCTGTTATTTTAAAAACACCACCATATTCAGCAACATCTTGTCCCATAATTACAAGATCTTCATGACGTTGCATAGATTGTTTTAACCCTTCAGAAATAGCATCTACTAAACGTAATTCTGACGTGTTTTCTTTTGGTTTAATGTCTTGGTATTTAAACTCTTGAAACACATCATTTAATTCAGTGTTTAAATTTGGCGTAATTGGTTCTTCCGCGAAAGCGATTTTTAAATGTTCGTTTATTTCGTGTATAATTTCTTCTTTAATTTTAACCTCTTCTTCATCGGTTAAAAGACCTTCATTTTTTAAAAATTCTTGATAGTTTTCAATTGGATCTTTTTTAGCCCATTGATCCATCAAATCTTGCGGTACGTATTTGGTACCACTAGCCTCTTCATGACCACGCATTCTAAAGGTTTTAAATTCAATTAATACAGGACGAGGATTTTTACGGATGCTTTCTGTAATTTCAGAAATTTTTGTGTAAACCTCTAAAATATTATTGCCATCTATAATATGACTTTCCATACCGTAACCAATAGCACGGTCTGCTAAATTCTCGCAATTGTATTGCTCTTTTGTTGGTGTAGACAAACCATAACCGTTGTTTTCTATACAAAATAGCACAGGTAATTGCCATACAGAAGCAACGTTTAAGGCTTCGTGTATATCGCCTTCACTTGTTCCGCCTTCACCTGTAAACACTGTAGTTACTTGGTTTTTGTTTTTTAGTTTAGAAGCTAAAGCAATACCATCTGCTACACCAAATTGTGGTCCCAAATGGCTAATCATACCTACAATCTTATATTGCTGTGTACCAAAATGAAAACTTCTGTCTCTACCTTTTGTAAACCCATTAGCTTTTCCTTGCCACTGCGAGAATAAACGGTATAACGGGATGTTTCTTGTTGTAAAAACACCTAAGTTACGGTGCATTGGTAAAATATACTCTTCGTCTTGCATAGCAGATGTTACTCCTACCGCTATGGCTTCTTGCCCAATACCAGAAAACCATTTACTTATTTTACCTTGTCTAAGTAAAATAAGCATCTTTTCTTCAATTAATCTAGGTTTAAGTAAACGCTTGTAAAGATCTAACAGCGTATCGTTATTTAGGGTTGATTTGTCAAATTTCATTAATAAGCTTTCAAAAATTGAAAATATGATAATATATACTATGCCAAATATAGTATAATTACGAATAAAATAAACTACTGTTTTTGCTTAGTTTTCGTTACATTTGTAGTTAGAAGATTATAATTTTTACACATTATGAATAAAATACCTAGTGTTAATTTAGAGGATTTTCTATCTGATGATCCTAAGAGAAAACAAAAATTTGTAGATGAAATTGGAAAAGCTTACGAAGAGATAGGTTTTGTAGCGCTTAAAGGTCATTTTTTAGACGATAAATTAGTAGACGATTTATATGAAGAAATAAAGAACTTTTTTGAATTACCTTTAGAAACTAAGCAGAAATACGAAATACCTGGCATTGGTGGACAACGTGGTTATGTGTCTTTTGGAAAAGAAAGTGCAAAAGGTAAAAAAGAAGGCGACTTAAAAGAGTTTTGGCATTTTGGACAATATGTAGAAGATGATCTACAACGAGCTAAAGAATATCCAGAAAATGTAGAAGTTAAAGAAGTTCCTAATTTTAATGTCGTTGGAAAAAAAGCATACCAAACTTTAGAAAAAACGGCTAAGTATGTATTACGTGCTTTAGCGCTTCACTTAGGTTTAGAAGAAACGTATTTTGATAATTATATCCATAACGGAAACTCCATTTTAAGACCAATTCATTACCCACCAATTACTCAAGAACCAGATAATGCGGTTCGTGCAGCAGCACATGGTGATATTAACTTAATCACTTTATTAATGGGCGCACAAGGTCGTGGTTTACAAGTTCAAAACCATAATGGAGATTGGATTGATGCTATTGCAGAACCTGATGAATTAATGATTAATGTTGGTGATATGTTATCACGCCATACTAATAATAGATTAAAATCTACAATTCACCGTGTTGTTAATCCTCCAAGAGAATTATGGGGAACTTCACGCTACTCTATTCCTTTCTTTATGCATCCAATTAGCGAAATGAAATTAGATGTATTAGATAGTTGTGTAGACGAAAACAACCCTAAGCAATATGAAGATATTACTGCTGGAGAATTTTTAGACCAACGCTTAAGAGAATTAGGGTTAAAAAAGTAAACAGTTGTTAGTCTTCAGTTATTTTTTTACATAACTGAAGGCTACACACTGCCAACTTAACAATACAATACATGGATTTACAAGATCAATTAAAAAATCTATTTCCTGATCACGTCCCAGAAGAAACCGAAGAACAGCAAGAAAAAAGCAATATTTGGTTACAAGATGATCCTATAATTTGTAAATACGAAAAACGTAAAGGAAAACCCATTACAATTTTAGAAGGATATACTGGTGCTGATGAAGATTTCAAACTACTAGCTAAAGAGTTAAAACAAAAACTAAGCGTTGGTGGTAGTTTTAAAAACGATAAAATCATTATTCAAGGTGATTATCGTGATAAAATTATGGAAATATTAAAAGATAAAGGCTTTAATGTAAAACGTGTTGGAGGCTAATTATGGGTAAAAAAACGCTTCATATTACAAATGGTGGTGTATTAACAGAGTATTTAACCAAATTAGATTTTGAAGGCGACATGCTAACATGGCACGAAATGTTGTGCGTTGGACCTACTACAAAAGAAATAGATAATGATTATTTTTTCAGTATTAGAAAAAATTTTATCGAGTCTACTTATAATATTCCTTACAAAGCAGAAGTTTTTAAAAAAGAGCTAGATAAACTTTCAGAATTAGAAAGTTACGAAGAAGTTATCCTTTGGTTTGAATATGATCTGTTTTGCCACATCAATATGATAGCTGCAATAAGTCTTCTAAAACAAAAAAAATGTCAATTACCTATTAACTTAGTTAATTGTGGGAAAATTGAAGGAGAAAAACAACTTAAAGGCTTTGGTGAGTTAACTCCAGAACAAATTCAGTTAAATTACGAAAACAGAATTCAATTAAATGTAGACGATATTGCTTTTGCTCAAAAAGCATGGCGTATTTACTGCGAAAACGACCATAATTTATTAAAAGAATTAATCGTACGTCCATCAAATTACATTTACATGAGCAATTGTTTAAAAGCGCACATGAAACGTTTTCCAGATACAAGATCAGGATTAAATATGATGGAGTATAATCTTTTAAAGCTAATTAATGAGTATAAAATAAAAGATCGCCATCATTTACTTGGTTATGGCTTGCATTATCAAGGTTATTACGGTTATGGAGATATCCAAATAAAAAGAATAATTGATAATATTTCAATATTCTATGACGAAAAAGAAGAACAGTTAACCCTTAACAGAAATGGACATTTAGCTTTAGAGCATCAAAAAAACTTCTTTGAAGAAATGAAATCAGACTTCCAATTTGGAGGCGTAAAAAAGTTAGATTTCCAATATTTAAAAACCGAAAGTAAATTAGTAAATACCATCAAATAATGGCAATACAAGAATCAGAACTAATCTTAAATCCAGATGGTAGTGTTTACCACCTTAATTTAAAACCAGAACATATATCAGATACCATCATCTTTGTTGGTGATCAAGACCGAGTAGAAAAAATAACAAAACACTTTGACAGCGTAGAAGTTTCTATTCAAAAAAGAGAATTTAAAACACAAACGGGCACTTACAAAGGAAAACGCTTAACCGTTATTTCTACAGGTATCGGACCAGATAACATAGACATTGTCTTAAATGAATTAGATGCATTAGTAAACATAGATTTAAAAACTAGACAACCTAAAGAACAACTAACATCGTTAAATATTGTACGTGTTGGTACTTCTGGCTCTTTGCAAGCAGATATACCTGTAGATTCTTTTGTAATGGCGTCTCACGGTTTAGATTTAAACGGAATGCTACACTTTTATCAGATAGATCATATTAGTAACCCAGAAATCGAAGATGCATTTATAAACTTTACAAATTGGGACAGTAAAAAAGCACGTCCAATTATCATAAATAATAGTAAAGCTTTAGAAAAACAATTTGAAGGACCAAATATTTTTAAAGGCATGACAGCAACAGCTGGAGGATTTTACGGTCCACAAGGTAGAGTATTAAGATTACCTCTTTTTGATGCAGATTTAAACCAAAAAATGGATACATTTAACCATGATGGTTTTAGAGTCACAAACCTAGAGATGGAAACATCTGTAATTTACGGTCTATCAAAACTTTTAGGCCACAATGCACTATCACTTAATGCAATAATTGCAAATCGTGCTAATGGAACTTTCAGTAAAGATCCAAAAAAAGTAGTCGAAAACTTAATAGAATACACGCTTGATAAGTTTGTTAAGTAATTAAACTTTATAAACATATCTAAGTATTTCGCTTTCGCGGAAAAACATAACAATACATTAAATGAAACAAATAAACATTGGTGGCGTACCAGAACATTTCAATCTGGCTTGGTATTTAGGCTTAAAAAATGGAGAATATAAAGATGCAGGCATAAATCTACGTTGGAAAGATTATTTTGGCGGAACAGGCGCAATGAACAAAGGTTTACGCGATGGTGATATAGATATGGCTGTTATTTTAACAGAAGGGATTATTAAAGATATAATAGCAGGTAATAAGTCTAAAATTGTTCAAGTCTTTGTAGAGTCGCCATTAATTTGGGGAATTCACGTAGCTTCTAAATCAGATTATAATACAATAGAAAGTCTTAGAAGCACAAAAGCAGCAATAAGTAGATACGGATCAGGATCTCATTTAATGGCTTATGTAAACGCAAAAAATAATAATTGGGATTTAGAAAAAGATCTTGATTTTGAAGTCATAAAAAACTTAGATGGCGCTGTTGAAGGTCTTACAGAAGGTAAAGCCGATTATTTTATGTGGGAAAAATTTACCACAAAACCTTTAGTAGATAACGGTACATTTAGACGTATTGGTAATTGTCCTTCGCCTTGGCCATGCTTTGTGATAGCAGTTAGAGAAGAGTTTTTAAAAACTAACAAAGAAGATGTAAAAACCATTTTAGATATTGTTAATGCTACTACTTCAGAGTTTAAAGATATACCAAGTATTGATCGTATGATTGCTAATAGATATGAGCAAGAATTAGAAGATGTACAAGAATGGTTAAGTCTAACCGAATGGAGCCAAGAAAACATCTCTGAAGCGACTATAAAAAAAGTACAAGATCAACTATTTGATTTAAATATTATACAAGAAAAGTGGAGTTATAAAAACCTTGTTGCCGAATTGTAAACCATGAAAACAATTTTAAAAATCATTGGTTTAGCAATACTCTATCTAATTATAGTTTATGTTGAAATTATAATAGCTTTTCTCATTTTTGGTTCTGGTGCAAGTGCTACTGAAAAATCTTCAACATTAACATTTCAGCTCATAGTATATTTTATACCGTTAGTTATAGTGATTTTGATTGGTAAACGTGTTTTAAAATGATTACCACTCTATCTCCTCTAACCCATTGTTCTTTAAAATAGCATTAGTCTTACTAAAGTGTTTATTCCCAAACCAATATCCGCGATTAGCACTTAATGGAGATGGATGACCTGATGTTAAAACATGATGTTTTTCACTGTCAATTAGTTTGACTTTTTTCTTAGCAAATCCGCCCCAAAGTAAAAATACAACGCCTTCTTTTTGTTCACTTATTGTTTTAATAACAGCATCTGTAAAGGTTTCCCAACCGTGTTTTTGATGGCTACCAGCTTCATGCGCTCTAACAGTTAACGTTGCATTTAGTAAAAACACACCTTGCTCTGCCCAACGTTCTAAATTTCCACTTTTTGGATATGTTTTTTTTACATCTGTTTCAATTTCTTTAAAAATATTAACTAAAGATGGCGGATGCGCAACACCATCATTAACACTAAAACACAATCCATTGGCTTGATCGTAATTATGATACGGATCTTGACCAATAATAACGACTTTTAATTGATCTAACGTACATTTTTTAAACGCATTAAATATTAGGTTTTCTGGCGGAAAGCATTGATATTCTCTATATTCTTCCTTTACAAATTCGGCTAATTTTTTAAAATACGGTTTATCAAATTCGTCTTGTAAAATAGCGTTCCAACTTGGGTTAATATCAACGTTCATAAGTTTGTAAATAAAATGGTAGTCTTCTAATTATAGAAGTGCTTTCAAAGATAAAAATAATACTATCTTTATTTTTTAAAAATGTTTGTCATTTCGATCTTAAGAAAGAAATTACAGCACTTATTGCAACAAGCATTATGAGATATCTCACATGCGTTCGATATGACAAAATAAAATAAGTCATTTCGACTGAAAAGGAGAAATCGCATTATTTAGAAAAAGCGTTATGCGATATTTCATATACATTCGACATGACAACATAAATTAATTGTCATGCTAAGCTTGTCGAAGCATCTTTAAATTAAAATTTAAAATAGTTCTCAGATTATAATAAGTATTTAATACATATGAAAAAACTAAAATTCCCTTCAGCACAAACCATTTTACTAATCATTGCAGGATTAGTAACTTTATTAACTTGGGTTATTCCTGCAGGAAAATACGAAACTTTAGGCTATAACAGTGCTGACAACACATTTACTAAAATTGGTATCACTGAAACTGAAAATTTACCAGCAACTCAACAAACTTTAGAAAACTTAAATATTAAAATTCCTTTAGAAAAATTTACTAACGGAGATATTTATAAACCAATAAATATTCCAAATACATACCATCAACTAAAAGCTAAACCACAAGGTTTTTTTGATTTTGTAAAATCGCCAATTAAAGGAGTTATAGAAGCAGCAGATATCATTTTTTTAGTACTAATTATTGGTGGGTTAATTGGTATTATTAATAGTACAGGAGCTTTTGACGCGGGAATTGGTTGGTTGGCTAACGCATTAAAAGGACGCGAATTTATCCTAATCATATTTGTGACAATATTGGTTGCTGCAGGTGGAACAACCTTTGGTTTTGCTGAAGAAACTATTGCCTTCTTCCCTATTTTAATTCCTGTGTTTTTAGCAGCACGTTACGACGCTATTGTTGGTATTGCGTGTATCTTTTTAGGGAGTACAATTGGCACCATGTGTTCTACAGTTAATCCGTTTAGTGTTATTATAGCAAGCGATGCTGCTGGTATTAGCTGGACAACAGGTATTTGGGGAAGATTTATAATGCTTTTAGCATGTTTAACCATTTCATTAATATATATTATACGTTATGGTAAACGTGTACAAAATGATCCTACTAAATCTATAGTTTACGACCAGCAACAACAAATCGCTGCGCTATTTAAACATGACAAAAAGAAAGTTAATTTTAATAGCAGATTACGTTTAGCCTTATTTGTATTTGCATTATGTTTTGTAATTATGATTTATGGTGTTGTCTTTTTAGAATGGTGGTTTATAGAAATGACTACTACATTTTTAGTTGGATCAATTATTATAGGTGTTATTGCAAAAATTAATGAAAGTGACTTTATAGATACTTTTATTAGAGGCGCAAGTGATTTATTAGGTGTTGCATTAATTATAGGTATTGCTCGTGGTGTGACTGTAATTATGGCTGATGGTTTGATAAGTGATACTTTATTGTTTTACGCAAGCTCTGCAACAGAAGGCATGAATAAAGGTGTTTTTGCAAGCGCTATGACTGCAATCTACGCAGGCTTATCATTTTTTATACCTAGTAGTTCTGGTATGGCTGTGTTGACTATGCCTATTATGTCTCCGTTAGCAGATAGCGTGGGAATTGGAAGAGAAATTGTAGTTAATGCCTACCAATATGGTATGGGATTATTTTATATGATTAACCCTACAGGTTTAATATTAGCCTCTTTAGCAGTAGTAAAAATTGGTTTTGATAAATGGTTAAAGTTTATAATGCCTCTATTTATTACTCTAGTTGTTTTTACATTAATTGTAATGACCATATCTTGCTACTTATAATTATAGTCTTATATAACGATATTTTAAAATATCGGTCTTAAAGACGATTTTTTTGGTAATCGTATTTTAAAACGATATCTTTATAAAAAATTATACATGATAGCAGTATTAACAGGAGATATTATTAACTCTAGACAAGGTCAAACATCGTTGTGGTTAAATCAACTAAAGTCAACACTTAATCTTTATGGACAGACACCAAAAGATTGGGAAATATTTAGAGGCGATAGTTTTCAATTAAAAACAAATCCAGAAAATGCTTTACGTATAGCTTTGCATATTAAGGCTGTAATAAAACAAGTAAAACCTTATGATGTACGCATAGCAATAGGTTTAGGAGAACAATCTTATAATAGTAAAACTATATCTGAATCTAACGGAACTGCTTTTGTTAATTCTGGTGAAGGTTTTGAATCTCTTAAAAAACAAACATTAACAGTTGTATCTGAAAACAAAAAATGGGACAACACGATTAATATTATGATTAATCTAGCTTTGTTAACAGCCAATAGTTGGAGTAATACTGTTGCAAAGGTAATTAGTACAGTGATAGAAAATCCTGAAAAAAACCAAAATGACATTGCTTTACTTTTAGGAAAATCTCAAAGCACCATTAGCGAAGCTTTAAAAAGAGGCGGATATGAAGAAATTATGCAGTTAAACGCGTTCTATAAAGAACAAATCTTAAACCTATGATTGTACTTTTATTAAAACTATTATTAGCTCACGTAATTGGTGATTTTGTGTTACAACCAAAAAAATGGGTCAAGCAAAAAAATAAAAAGAAACATAAATCAAAATACCTTTATTTTCATGTCCTTATACATGCTTTAGCCTTAATAATTCTTTTAAAGTTTAAATTTAGTTTCTGGATAGGTATTTTAGTTATTACAGTATCTCATTATATAATAGATTTAATAAAACTCTATCTAAATAATAAAATAAAAGCGCACTATCTGTTTATTGCAGACCAGATAGCACATATTATAGTAATACTAATTGTTTCAGCTTTATATACAAACTATAAATTTGATATTAATATTATTTACTCTAAAGAAGTCATAGCTTTGTTATTAGCATTAATGACATTAACTTCAGTTTCTTCGGTAATTATGCAACTAATAATGAATAAATGGAAGTTAGATGAAGACGATGCAGAAAACTCTTTAGATAAAGCAGGAAAATACATAGGTATACTAGAGCGTTTGTTTGTCTTTGGATTTATCGTGTTAAATCAATGGAGCGCTATTGGGTTGCTAATAACTGCAAAATCTGTATTTAGATTTGGTGATTTATCTAAAGCTAAAAACAGAAAACTTACTGAATATGTACTAATAGGTACATTGTTAAGCTTTGGTATCGCTATAGCTGTTGGTTTACTTTTTAATTTTGTTATAAAAAAATAGCAGATCAAGTAAATAAAGACTTTTAAAATTTCAATTTACATTTCCGTAAATTTGCAAACAAAACAAAGAAAAAGAGAAATCTGCCTTGCAGAGTTTACCTATGATAAACATTCATCAAAAAACATTACAAGATTTAGAGTTTGCAACCGTTTTAAACCAAGTTAGTGAGTATTGTATCACTGCTTTGGGTAATGAGGCTGCGCTTTCTATTTCGCCATATAAAGACAAAGAGACCTTACTATTTTCGTTACAATTAACTAACGAGTATATTTCGTCTTTTTATAACGATAATCGCATACCAAATCACGGTTTCGATTCAATTACAAAAGAATTAAAACTACTAAAAATTGAAAACACTTTTTTAGAGCCACATAGTCTAAAAAAATTAGTTTCTATATCATTAACCAGTAACGATTTAATCAAATTTTTTAAAAAATTTGAAACCTATTATCCAACTTTACAGCAGTTTAGCAATAAAATTGAAGTTACTACAGATATTATAAACAAAATAGATAGTGTTGTAAACCGATTTAATGAGGTAAAAGACGATGCTTCACCAACATTATACCAACTACGCCAACAAATTAACAAGTTAAAAGGAAAGATTAACTCTAGTTTTACAAGTGCTCTAAACCATTATCATAATTTAGAATACCTAGACGACATTAGAGAATCTGTAGTCGATAATAAACGTGTATTGGCTGTAAAAGCGATGTATAGACGTAAGGTTAAAGGTGCAATTATGGGCGGAAGCAAAACAGGAAGCATTGTTTATATAGAGCCAGAAACCACCTTACAACACACTAGAGAACTTAATAATTTACAATACGAAGAAGGCGAAGAAGTTGTACGTATCTTAAAAGAAGTAACTAATTACATTAGATTTTATTTACCACTTTTAGAGCTTTATCAATCGTTTTTAACTAAAATAGATGTGATTTCGGCAAAAGCAAAATATGCCAAATCGATGAATGCGATTTTACCAGAAATCACAGAAAATCGTGAGCTTTACTTACGTGATGCTTTTCATCCTCTACTCTATTTAAATAATTTAGAAAAAAAGGAAATAACGCATCCACAAACTATTCAGCTTAAAGAAGATAGTCGCATAATAGTTATTTCTGGACCTAATGCTGGCGGAAAAAGTATCACCTTAAAAACTGTTGGTTTATTACAAGTAATGCTACAATCCGGATTGTTAATTCCGGTGCACGAACGCAGTAAAGTTTGCTTATTCGATCGTATTGTTAGTGATATTGGAGATAATCAATCTATTGAAAATCATTTAAGTACTTACAGTTATCGTTTAAAACAGATGAATTATTTCTTGAAGAAAATAAACAAGAATACGCTGTTTTTAATAGACGAATTTGGTACAGGATCGGATCCAGAACTTGGTGGCGCTTTAGCCGAAACGTTTTTAGAAGAGTTTTATGCACGTAAAGCATTTGGAATAATCACGACGCATTATGCTAATTTAAAACTGTTAGCTAATGAAAAAGATGAAATGATTAACGCCAACATGATGTTTAACGAGCGTACATTAGAGCCAATGTACAAACTAGCATTAGGACAAGCAGGAAGTAGTTTTACTTTTGAAGTTGCTCAAAAAAACGGAATTCCGTATAGCTTAATCAACCGCGCTAAAAAGAAGATAGAACGTAGTAAAGTACGTTTTGATGCAACAATTGCTAAGCTTCAAAAAGAACGCGCTAAGCTTGAAAAAACAGGCGAAAACCTAAAGAAAAACGAAAAGAAAAAGCAATCTGAAGCTGATAAGTTAGAAGAAATCAATGCTAAAATTCAGAAAAAATTAGAAAGCTATCAAGAATTGTATGATAGCAATCAGCGTTTGATTTATTTAGGTCAAAAAGTAAATGATTTAGCCGAAGGTTACTTTAACAATAAGCGTAAACGCGAATTGATGTCTGAGTTGTTTAAGCTTGTCCAAATTGAAAATTCTAAACGTAAAAAACAATCTGCCAAACAAGCAAAAGCCGAAAAAGCAAAACAACAAAAAGTAAAACAAGAAGCAGAGAAAAAGGTAGAAGTTATACGTAAGAAAAAGAAAGAAGCGAAGAAAAAAGAAGCCGAAAAACCTGCACCACCAAAACCAGTTTTAAAAGTTGGTGACCGCGTACGTATGCAAGATGGTAAAGCAGTAGGAAGTATTGATAATATTGACGATAAAGGAAAAGCTGTTGTCAACTACGGTATTTTTACGACCAATGTAAGTTTAGACCAATTAGAATTGGTAGAAGCGGTGAAAAAACAGTAAACAATTAGCAATTAACAATATTCAATTTGAACCAGTTACCAAAACATAAACAATTAATACTTTTTGATGGTGTTTGCAATCTGTGCAATAACACTGTCCAATTTGTAATAAAGCATGACAAAAAAAATAAGTTTATGTTTGCGCCTTTACAAGGTAAAGCTGGACAAGAGATCATTAGTAAATACAATATTGATACCGCAAAAACAGATTCAATTTTATTATATTCTGAAGAAAATGGACTTAAGGTGAAATCTACAGCAGCGTTATACATTGCTAAAGATTTAGGCTTTCCTTCTGCTCTACTTACTATTTTTTTAATTATACCTGCTTTTATTAGAAATTGGGTTTACGATTTTATAGCCAAAAACCGCTACAAATGGTACGGTAAAAAAGAAGCTTGTATGATTCCTACACCAGAGTTAAAGAGCAAATTTTTGGAGTAATATGGTTCTTTATAAAATACTCCTATTGTCATAATACTCGAACCGACGAGTTTAAGATTTATAAAACCACGAAACTTCGAGTGTTTATGAAGAATGAGAAAAATATATCTAAAAGCTTTATCTCACCCAAAGTATGAGTTTACTTGATAAAAACTATACTTCCCTAATTACATATTTTTTAGTTTATACTTTCAAATTAATTTAGCATTGAGAGTAAGTAATAGAAGATCTCAAAGCATTACTGTTAACTTAACCCTTACTTCTGTTAGTAAGGAACGAGTTAAGTTCTAAACAAAAGGCATGTCTAACCGTTTGTTTAGCTTAGGTTACTAATGGACAATGTAATGTTTTGAGATTTATTTTTTTTAAGTAAAGAGGTTTAAAATTTAATTATTTTAAAATCTTTTTTAGATAATGATAAGCTTCTTTTTCCATGATATCAAAACCACCATCTGCAAAAGCCATTAATTTTATATCAGCAAATAAATCTGCTAAATCATTACGATAATAGTCATGAGTTTTTACAGCTTCGATAATATTTTGTATGCTTTGGTAATCATTATCTTGGTTAAACTTCTCTTCTACTCTTTTGTAAATATCCTTATCAACTCTAGATAAAATATATTCTTTTTCTTTTTTGGTTTCTTCTAAATCAGAATGAGCAACAAAAATTAAAATGTATGCTAATAATTCTTCTTTAGACCATTGTTTAGGATCTTGCATGTTTCCTGTTGTTAAAGTTCCGTATTCTGTCCACGAACCATCGTAAACGCTATTGTTATAACCTAATAGTGTTGCAGCTAAACTTAAAATTGAAGCTGTAATACCAGAGCCACAAGTAAACACTAAATGTTGATTATTATTTGCTAAATCTTTAAAAGTTGAAGCTATTTGTTCTTTATGCTGAAATTTATGTTCGTTTAAGATATTTTGATATGGCAAATTAAACGAGTTTGGTATATGTCCTGAGCGTAAACCTTCTCTTGGTTCTGGTACGCGACACATAAAACGATCGCTAGACCTTGCATCGATTATCTTAAAATTCGGGTCTTTATTTATAGCTTCTAAAGATTCAAAATAGACAATGTTATTTGGATTGTATTTAGCTATAAAATTTCCTGAGTTATATTGTTTTTTAGTTTTAACTTCTGTTGGAAATTTCTCAGCCTTCCATTCAGGAAAACCTCCATCTAAAACAGCTACATTGTTATGTCCAAATGTTTTAAATAACCACCAAACACGCGGACTTGAATATATTCCAAATTCATCATAAACAACAATAAAATCTTCTTTATTAATACCTAATTTTTGTGCTTCGGTTTGAAATTGAATTTCAGAAGGAATTGTGTTAGGAAATTCTGCTGAAGCATCACTAAAAGCATTCTTTATATCAAAAAATCTAGCATTTTCTATTTGTTGTTCTTCTGATTTAAAGTTGCTTGAAACTTTTTGTATTGTTCCATTTAAAACAACAACGTTTGGATGGCTTAAATGATCTTTTAACCACTTTACAGAAACAATATTATCAAAACCATCCATAATTAGATATTAAGTTTTATCTGTTTAAATTTAGAATAATTATAATACATGATTATTTTACATCTTCATAATTGTCATCCCATTCTTTTGGATGTGGCTCATGCAATTTATCTAACGATTTTGCTACCAACATAGATACAGTAGCATCACCAGTAACATTTACGACTGTACGACACATATCTAAAGGTCTATCTACTGCAAAAATTAAGGCTAATCCAATTGGTAATAATTCCGCAGGAAAACCAATAGACTCTAAAACAATAACCAACATTACCATACCAGCACTAGGCACAGCAGCACTACCTATAGAAGCTAATAATGCGGTTAAAATTATAACAATTTGATTGGTAAACGTTAAACCTTCTGGCCAAATTACCTGCATAATAAAAACAGCTGCTATACCTTGGTACAAACTTGTTCCATCCATATTTACTGTTGCGCCTACTGGTAAAACAAACCCAGAAACTTCTTTATCTACACCAATATGTTCTTCTACACGTTCCATTGTAACTGGTAATGTTGCAGCACTACTTGAGGTTGAAAATGCTAATAATTGTGCTGGACTAATTTGTTTTAAGAACCATAATGGTGATTTTTTAGCATATATGCTTACTAGTAGTAAATAGAAACATACCATTAAGAATAGTCCACCAACAACACATAGTGCATAATATAAAAGTTTTAGTAAAATTTCTGTATCATCAAAAGCTATAATTACGTTTGCCATTAGTGCAAATACAGCGTAAGGTGCAAATAGCATAATTAAATCGACCATTTTCATAATGACCTCGTTGAGCGAATCGAAAAAATCTACCATAGGTTTAGCTTTTTTCTCTCCAATTAGCAACAAACAAATACCAACAAATAATGCAAAAAATATGACTTGCAACATTGAAGCATCTGCAAAAGATTGAAATATATTACTAGGAAAAATATCTACTAAAGGCTGTAATGGACCAGCATCTTTAGTTGCGTTTGCTTTATTTAATTTATCAACAACACCTGCATCATTTTCATACTTCATTTTAATTTTTTCGATGGTATCTTTAGGCATACCTGTACCCGGTTTTGCAATATTTACAATGCTTAAACCAATAACAATAGCTACTAAAGTTGTTGTTATGTAAATACCAATGGTACGTAAGCCCATTTTTTTAATTTTTGAAATATCTTTTAAATCAGATACTCCTTTAATTAATGAAGCTAAGATTAAAGGAACAGCAATTAACTTTAAAAGATTAATAAAAATTTTACCGAATGGAGCAATCCAATGTGTTGTAAATAATTTTCCGCCATCAATGGTATTCATTAAAAAACCAAAAATTATCCCTAGTATCATTCCTATAATAATCTTCCAATGTAACGCTAGTTTCTTCATATAATATATTTCTTTTCCTTAGATAAATTATGTAATTAGTTAGTTTATAGTTTTTTATAAGCTTATTATATTTTTAGTAAATTTTATTGATCAAAAAATAATCAGCTAAAACCAGTGCAGCCATAGCTTCTACAATGGGTACAGCACGAGGTACAACACAAGGATCGTGTCTTCCTTTACCTTGCATTTCAACTTCATTTCCTTCTTTATCAATAGTGGTTTGATCTTGCATAATTGTTGCTACAGGTTTAAAAGCAACTCTAAAATAAATATCCATACCGTTACTTATTCCTCCTTGGATACCACCAGAAAGATTTGTTTTGGTACTTCCGTCAATATTAAATTGGTCGTTATGTTCACTACCTTTCATTTTAGCGCCGCAAAATCCGCTACCATATTCAAAGCCTTTTACGGCGTTTATTGATAGCATAGCTTTACCTAACTCGGCATGTAGTTTATCAAAAACAGGCTCGCCTAATCCAATTGGCACATTTTTTAATACACAAGTTACTGTTCCTCCTATAGTATCACCTTCTTTTCTGATTTGCTTGATTTTTTCAATCATTTTATCGGCATATTCTTCATCTGGACAACGTACAATATTAGATTCTACTTTAGAAAAGTCTAAATCTTGGTAAGGTTTTTCAAGAAAAATATCACCAACAGAAGATGTATAAGCATGAATTTGTATAGTATTAAGCATTTGCTTAGCAATTGCTCCAGCTACAACTCTACTAGCAGTTTCCCGAGCACTACTGCGTCCGCCACCACGATAATCTCTAAACCCGTATTTTTTATCGTATACAAAATCTGCATGACTTGGTCTGTATGCATTTTTAATATGCGAATAGTCTTTAGATTTTTGATTGGCATTTTCTATGACAAAACCAATTGGTGTTCCGGTAGTTTTACCTTCAAAAATACCTGAAAGAAATTTGACTTCGTCTGGTTCTTTACGTTGGGTTACAATTTTTGATTGACCAGGTTTACGACGATTCATTTCGTGCTGGATTGCTTCAAAATCTAATTCAATTCCTGGTGGACAACCATCTATAATTCCGCCAATTGCAGTTCCGTGTGACTCACCAAATGTGGTAAGTTTAAATAAATTCCCGAAGCTATTTCCTGCCATAAATATTTAATTTACGCTAATGTAATCATAAAAAATGCCTAAACAAAACAGGTTTTATTTCAACTTTTAAAAATTGATAATATTAACTTAACAATATACTGATAATTAAATAATTGTAAAGACACGTTGTATTAACAAACATTATCAATATTTGTAGCGTAAAAAATCTAAAGTATTGAAATTTAAAAGAAAAGTTGAAATAGTAGTTATATCTGATGTACACCTTGGCACTTATGGTTGCCATGCTAAACAACTTCTTACCTATTTAAATAGTATAGAACCAAAACATTTAATTTTAAATGGTGATATTATAGATGTTTGGCAGTTTAGTAAGCGTTATTTTCCTAAATCACATATGCAAGTGATTAAAAAAATTGTATCATTTGCTGCAAAAGGAACAAAAGTAACTTACATTACCGGAAATCATGACGAAATGCTTAGAAAGTTTACTGATACCGAAATTGGTAACATTGCAGTTGTTAATAAATTAGTTTTAGAATTAGACGATAAAAAAGCTTGGATTTTTCATGGAGATGTTTTTGATGCCTCAATCCAAAATGCTAAATGGTTAGCAAAACTTGGTGGTTATGGTTATGACCTTTTAATTTTAATAAACCGTTTTACTAATTGGATGTTAGTTAACTTAGGAAAAGAAAGATATTCTTTATCAAAACGTATCAAAAACAGCGTAAAATCTGCAGTTAAATACATTAGTAATTTTGAAAAGACAGCAACAGATTTAGCTATAGAAAACGGTTACGATTATGTTATTTGTGGTCATATACACCAGCCTAAAAATGAAATCGTAGAGTCTAAAAAAGGAAAAACTCACTATTTAAATTCTGGTGATTGGGTTGAAAACTTTACTGCTTTAGAATATCAGTTTAAACGCTGGAAATTATACAAATACAGCGAAGATAAACTTTCTGCTTTTTATGCTGATGAAGATCTTAAAGAAATGACAGAAGCCGAATTGATTGCGGCAATTACAGTTATGAAACCAATGAAATAATTCGGTTTTTTAAAATAGATTAAGTTTCTTTACTTTGTAAAAAACACACCACATGAAACTTACGCAATCTATTTTACTCTTATTTTTAAGTCTATTTTTATTTAATTGTTCTGATGATAGTGATGATTCAGAAATAAATAATCAAATTCAATTTTCTGGTGAGTTTTTACCACTATCCATTGATAATCAATGGGATTATGATGTAGAAAACACAAATAACAATACAAACGAAACTACAAATAGTCAAGACGTTTTAAAGGTTGAAAGTGAAAATGCCTCAGGATATTCTTTATCAGTTAATGATAATGGCGTAGCTAATGGAACTATGAGTGGCATTTTAACCACTGGAGATTTATCTTTAACAGAAACCACTTTAGTTTCTAACGGAACAATAGGCTTACCTATTGACGGATTTGATTTTAATATTGTTTTAGATAATGCGTTATTATACAATACTGAAGCACCAAATGGCGAACTATTATATACACAGTCAGGTACTTTTACTCAAGATTTTCAAGGTTACCCAATAACTATTAATTATTCTTTGTTTAGCACACAGTTAGAAAACCTAGAAAATATGGAAGTTTTAGGTGTAAATTATGATACTGTAACATCTGCTAATATTTCACTTGAATTATCTGTATCTACAGAAGTATCTGTATTTGGTTTAACACAAACAATAAGTCTTTTAGATACTCAAAATGTCTTATCTGTAGATGCATTTTATGCAAAAGATATAGGATTGATTACCGCTAATGCTAATACTGGTTATTCTTTAAACGAAAATACAGTAACCATTTTACAACAACTAGGTGTAGATTTAAATATGCTACCAACAAACACGTCAATATTAAACACACAAGAATTGACAAGTTACACTTTACAATAAAGCTTCTTTTAATATAGTTACTGGATGATATGCAGTTTTTTGTGTTCCATCTTTTATTTGATGCCTACAACTAGTACCATTAGCACTAATTACAGTAGTTTTATCAGCTTTTCTTATTGCCGGAAATAAAGTTTGCTCGCCTATTTGCATACTTATATCAAAATGTTCTTTTTCGTAGCCAAAACTTCCTGCCATTCCGCAACAACCACTTGGTATGATTGTAACTTTATAATTTTTAGGAAGGTTTAAAACATTAAAACTATGTATTTGATTAGACAATGCTTTTTGATGGCAATGTCCATGAAATTTTATTGTTTTTTCTTCAAGAGTGAATTGATCTGAAGTAATGTTTCCTATAGCGATTTCATTACTAATAAATTCTTCAATTAAAAAGGTATGTTTAGCAATATGTTCTGCAGAAGTTTTATCGTCTACTAACTTAGGATATTCATCTTTAAACGTTAGAATTGCTGAAGGTTCTATACCTATTAACGGTGTGTTTTCAGTAATTAACTTTTTAAAAGTTTCAACATTTTTATCTGCTATTTTTTTTGCTTGATCTAATAATCCTTTGGATAAAAATGAACGACCAGATTCGGTATGATTTACAATTTCAACTTGATAATTTAACGCGTTTAACACTGTTAATGCATCTTGTCCTATTTGACTATCTAATTGGTTGGTAAACTCATCATTAAATAAATATACTTTTTTTATTAAATTATTTTCAATTAATTGATTTTTAGTATTTTGATAATATTTATCTAAACTAACACTTGATAATAAAGGTAAGCTCCTTTTAGACGCAATTCCAAAACTTTTTTTAATTAATGAAGCTGAAATTTTATTAGAAAACATAAAATTAGTTACAACTTTAAAACGTCTTCCAAATACATTTAATTGATTATTGTAAGCAAACAATTTAGTGCGCCAACTAATTCCATTCTCTTTTTGATATTGATATAAAAACTCGGCTTTTAAACTAGCAACATCAACACTGCTTGGGCATTCGCTAGCACAAGCTTTACAGCTTAGACACAAATCAAAAACATCTTTTAATTCTTTATGATTGAATTTGTTTTCTTTATCCGAAGTCGTTAAAAACTCGCGTAAAGCATTAGCACGTGCTCTTGTGGTATCCTTTTCGTTTTTTGTTGCTCTATAACTTGGACACATTGTACCGCCAAATTCTGGCAATTTTCTACAATCTCCTGATCCGTTACATTTTTCAGCTTCGCGTAAAATCCCTAAAGATTTAGAAAAATCAAGTTTAGTTTCAATACTAGGTTCTACTCTATCGGGTTGATAGCGTAAGTTTTTATCCATTGGTAATGCATCTACAATTTTACCAGGATTAAAAATATTATCAGGATCAAAAGTGTACTTTATTTGCTTTAGTGTTTGGTAATTTTTACTACCTATCATTAACTCGATAAACTCTGCACGCACAATACCATCACCATGTTCGCCACTAAAAGATCCATTATACTTTTTTACTAATTTGGCAACATCGGTTGTAATTTGCCTAAATAATTTAACATCTTCAGATTGCTTTAAATCTAAAATTGGACGTAAATGAAGCTCGCCAGCACCAGCATGCGCATAATACACTGCATTCTGGTTATAATGCTTCATCAAAGCAGTAAAATCATTAATGTAATTGGCTAAATCATCAATAGTTACAGCTGTATCTTCAATACATGCAACTGCTTTTTTATCTCCAACAATATTACCCAACAAACCTAATCCAGCACTTCTTAAGTTATTAGCTTTATCAATATCGTCTTCTATTAAAATAGGATTAGCGTAGCTTAAATTATATTTTTCAATATCAGTAATTAAAGCATTTGCTTTGTTTTTAGCATTGATTAATGTGTTTGCTCTAACTTCACACATTAATATCGCCATAGGATCACCTGTTATAAAATATCTGTTTTCTTGTTGTGTTTTGTTTGCTTTTGTGCAATCCAAAATGGTTTTATCCATCATTTCGCAATTAAACAAATCGTGCTGCATTGCTGGTTTTACTGCATTTAAACAATCTTCAATAGTTTTAAAATGCATGGCTACCATGACGCGATGTTTTGGCGGCAAAGCGTCTAATTGCAAGGTGATTTCGGTGGTAAACGCTAATGTACCTTCGCTTCCTGATAATAATTTAGCGACGTTAATATCTTCTTTTTCTATTAGTTCGTCAATTGCGTAACCAGTGTTTCTTCTATGAATTTCAGGTTTTGGAAAGTTGTTTTTTATTTCGTTTACGGTTTCTTCCGAAGAAATAATTTCATCTAAAACCTTATAAATATTGGCTTCTAAGGTATTATTAGATTTTAATTGCTGAATTTCAGCTTTAGTTTTTGAATTAAAAACAGCTTCACTTCCATCACTTAAAATGGTTTTTAATTGAATGACCTTATCTCTTGTCACTCCATATTTAATAGACGTTGTTCCAGACGAGTTGTTACCAACCATTCCGCCAATCATACAGCGATTAGACGTAGATGTATTTGGACCAAAAAATAATCCAAAGGGTTTTAAATAGTTATTTAATTGATCACGAACAACACCAGGTTGTACTGTTACTGTTTTATTATTTTTATCTAAACTTATTATTTTATTGAAATGCTTTGAAACATCAACTACAATTCCGCTACCAACACATTGCCCTGCAAGTGATGTACCCGCAGTACGAGGTATTAATGATGTTTTGTTGTTTTTAGCAAAATCAATAAGTTTAATTATGTCATTTACTGTTTTTGGATAAGCAACTGCAAGTGGTAAAACCCTATAAACTGAAGCATCTGTAGCGTATAAAGTTTTTAATAGTTGGTCAAAATGAAGAGTTCCTTCTAAGTTTTTTGAAAGTGCTTGAAGCTTAGCGTTCATAAGAGTTAGGATGTTTTTGCTGAAAATCAAATTTAAGACATGTTAACTAATATTAACAACGATTTATGAACGAATTTTAACATTTGAAACGTTTTATAATTAATTTTACGTAAAACCAAAACAATTAAAATTTATGAAAAATCTTATTATTACAACTGTTGCATTACTAGGTTTTGCAACTTTTACATTTGCTCAAGACATTTCTCCAAACGCAATTGGATTACGTTTAGGAGATAGTGATGGTTTTGGGGCAGAAATATCTTATCAAAGAGCTTTAGGAGATAACAATCGTTTAGAAGCTGACTTAGGTTTAAGAAGCGGGAATAACTACGATGGATTTAAATTAGCTGCTTTATACCAATGGGTTTGGAATATTGATGGTGGATTTAACTGGTACGCTGGTGCTGGTGGAGGATTAGGTTCTTATAGTTTTGACAATGATATACCTGGTCTTGATGATGATAGCGAAACATTTCTATTTGTAGCTGGAGATATTGGTATTGAATATAATTTTGATATCCCATTACAATTATCTTTAGATGCTAGACCTGAATTAGGATTTGGAGATTATAGAGATGATTTAGATTTTGACATCGCTTTAGGAATTAGATATAGATTCTAAACTAATTAAAATACAAATAAAAAGCCATCTAGATTAGATGGCTTTTTTTATTAATATACTTTACATTTATTAAGGGTTTCTTGATAAATAGCTTCGTATTTTGGAACGATTTGATGTATATCAAAAGTTTTGGCTTGTGACTTAGCATTTTTCTTAAACTCCTTAAATCTACTTTCATCTTTTAATATATAAATCGCATTTTTACTCATATCTTCAACATCTCCTACTTCACTTAAAAATCCAGAAAAACCTTCTTTATTAACTTCTGGTATTCCGCCTGTATTACTTGAAATTACAGGAACACCTGACGCCATAGCTTCTAAAGCAGAAAGCCCAAAACTTTCGGTTTTACTTGGCAATAAAAACAAATCTGAAAAACATAGTATGCGATCAATCTCGTTACTATTCCCAAAGAAAACTACTTTATCTGCAATACCTAATTCTTCACATAATCGTTCTGCAGGTTCGCGTTCTGGTCCTTCTCC
The DNA here is from genome assembly GCF_014191595.1 of Mesoflavibacter zeaxanthinifaciens subsp. sabulilitoris. Lineage (NCBI taxonomy): Bacteria > Pseudomonadati > Bacteroidota > Flavobacteriia > Flavobacteriales > Flavobacteriaceae > Mesoflavibacter > Mesoflavibacter zeaxanthinifaciens. The sequence goes on from NZ_JACHWV010000001.1 coordinate 507,216, forward strand.
AACCATCATTAATTTGGCTGGCATTTCTTTTTGAATATTATAAAACACATTAATTACATCTGGTATACGTTTAACTTCACGCATATTACTAATGTGGGTTATAATTTTTTCATCTTCTGTTGCCATCATGGCACGTTGACAATCTGTAAAATCATGATTAAACCTAGAAATATCTATAAAGTTAGCAACCACATTTATTTCCTTTTTTATATTAAATAAACGCAGCGTATCTTCTTTTAAACTTTGTGATACTGTTGTAACAGCATCAGATTTGTTAATACTAAATGTTACTGCTGGTTTGTAAAATGGATGATTCCCTACAAGTGTAATATCTGTACCGTGTAAAGTTGTTACTATTGGTACATAAATACCTTCTTCTAACAACATTTTTTGCGCCATATATGCAGCATATGCATGAGGAATTGCGTAATGTACATGCAAAACTTCAATCTTATGAAGCTTTACCATATCTACCAATTTACTTGATAGAGCTAACTCGTATGGTTGATAATGAAATAATGGGTATTCTGGAACATTTACTTCGTGAAAATGCACATTATTACCTAATAACTCTAATCGCACTGGTTGATTATAGGTTATAAAATGAATTTGATGTCCACGCTTGGATAATTCTAAACCTAATTCTGTTGCAACTACACCACTACCGCCAAAGGTTGGATAACATACTATGGCTATTCTCATTTATTTGATTGGTTTTAATTGAAAGGCTTTAACTTTCAAATATTTATAAGTTGGTCAATAATTTTAATTAAAACTTACAAAAGATTATAGTTATTCAATAATTGCTTCATATATAACTTCTTGAATATTTGTTCTTATGTTTTCTCTAAGTAACATGTTTTTTCCCATAGATGTTGGATACGTTCTATTTGCCATAAAAACATACACAATTTCTGTTTCTGGATCTGCCCATGCATAAGTACCTGTAAAGCCAGAATGTCCAAAACTTGTCATACTAACACAACCGCAAGTTGGTCCTACATCTCCTAATTGTGGTTTGTCAAAACCTATACCACGACGGTTATCACTTTCGCAGAAATAACATGTATTAAATTTATCTAATGTTTCACTTTTAAAATAGCGTTTTCCGCCATAAAATCCTTTTTGTAAAAACAACTGCATGATTTTGGCAATATCATTAGCATTACTAAAAATACCTGCGTGACCACCAACACCACCTTGCATTGCTGCGCCCATATCATGTACATATCCTTGCACGGTTTGGAAACGGTAATAATCATCATTTTCTGATGGAACTATATGTTTGTTACTAAATTTTTCAGAAGGATTATATGTTGTGTAATTAGCACCTAATGATTTGTAGAAATGATCTTGAACAAGTTCATCTAAAGGTTTATCGTAGTGCTTTTCTATATATTGTTTTAAAATATAATACGGTAAATCACTGTATCTGTATCTTAATCTTGATAATAGATCTGTGTCTTTAATAATACCATTTATAGAGTCTTTATAATCGTCTCGCATATATAAGTCAGGCATAACCTTAACTGTAAATCCCTTTGTTTTTTCTTTTCTATAATATTTTAAAGACGGTTTTTTTGTAAGTGTATCTAATGTTTTATAATAAAAAGGGATCCAAGGTTTTAACTGTGCATAATGTGATAACATGCGTTTTAAAGTCACGTCTTTTTTATTAGATTTTTTGTATTCTGGTATGATATCGGAAAGTTTTGTATCTAAGCTTACAACACCTTTCTCCTCTAATTCCATTAATAATGGTAATGTAGCTACAATTTTAGTAAGAGAAGCTACATCATAAATATCATTAAACTTTACTTGTTCATCACCTTCATATGTATGTTTACCAAAGTTTTTATTGTAAATTACTTTACCGTGTCTAGCTACAATTAACTGAATACCTGGCGTCATTTTATTAGTTATCGCATAATTGGCTATAGAATCTACTTTTTTTAATATCGCACTAGACATGCCCACTCGCTCTGGTGTAGAATATCCTAATCGATCTAAACTATTTGTTTGAACGCCATCTCCAACGGAAAAATAAGGACCTGCAGAAACAGATAAGTAACCTCTTGCAGGGATAGCACCAAAAATTAACTGAGCTGATTTTTGTTGTGCAATATCACTATTTTGATAGCTAACTATGATACTTTCAAAATTAGAAATCGTTTTTAAATCCATTAACGCATATGGTTTTGCAAAAACATTTAAAACAACATTATTGTTTCTTGCTATTTCATATAACCACGTTAATTCTTTATCAGAAAATTTGTATGACTTCCAAGGATTATCATTTGACTTATGAAAACCAACAATTACAGTATTATAATTTTGAAGTTTACTAATTAAATTATATAAATTATCATCTGAAATTATATGAACATCTGTATATTTTTTTAACTCATTATAAAAAACATCACCAGAATCATCACCTAGTTTTACATAGGCTATTTTCTTAGTTTCTAAGTGTCTAAATGGTAACTGTTTTGTTGAGTCTTTAGCAATGGTAATGGCATTCTCCATTAATTTCTCATACAAAACATCATCTTTAATTCGGTTTAAATCTTCAACTAAATTTTTAGTAGAAATTTGTTTATAGTTATTTAATCCAACTTTGTATTTAGCCATTAATATTTTTTTGACCGAATGCGCTAAACGTTTTTCAGTAATTTTACCAGTTTGATATGCTACAGCAATTTTATTAATACCAGCAGCAACATTTTCTGACATTAACATTACATCATTACCTGCTAAAAAAGCAGCTAAATCAACTTCTCCTGCTGTGTCAAGTTTATTAACTTTATTTCCGTCGATTGAAGGACTTACATATTCTGAAACACCTTTCATAGTTAAGGCATCTGTAAAAATTAATCCTTCAAACTTTAAACGTTCTTTTAAAATATCCTTGATAATTATATTAGATATTGAAGATGGTAAACCTTCTTGACCTGTTAAGCTTGGTACATTTAAGTGTCCTACCATAACACTAGATAGTCCTTCTTTAATCAGTTTTTTATATGGATAAAGCTCTATAGAATCAATTCTTTTTGCTGAAAAATCTATTGTTGGTAAGGTTTTATGTGAATCTGAAGACGTATCTCCATGACCAGGAAAATGTTTTGCATTAGCTAAAACGCCTGCGCTTTGCATACCTTTCATAAAAGCTAAAGCTTTTTCTGTAACATCATCTCTATCTTCTCCAAAAGAACGATTGCCTATAATTGGGTTGTTGGGATTGGTATTAATATCTACAACAGGAGCAAAATTAAAATGGACACCTAAACGTTTGCAATGCTCGCCTAATTGTCTTCCTGTTTGTTCAATTAATTCGTTATTTTTTACAGCGCCAAGTGTCATATTCCAAGGAAAAGAATAGGTTGAATCTAATCGCATACTTAATCCCCATTCTGCATCCATACCAATTAATAATGGTGTAGCTGAAGCAGCTTGCAACTGATTATTTAATTGAGCCTGTCTAACTGGTCCACCTTTACTATAGATAATTCCGCCAATTTTATTGTCTTCGATAAGCTTTAATACATCATCTTTGGATAGTCCATCTCCGTTAGAAAACACTTGAACCATGTATAATTGTCCAATTTTCTCGTTTAATGATAAACTATTATACACACTATCTACCCATTTTTTTTGGGCTTCTTTGTCTTTAGTTAATAAAGGATTATCACTATTTTGAGAAATAGAGAAAATTGAGAATAAACAAAATATAGCTAAGAAAAATAATTTATGCATAAAAATGAGGTGTCTGTTTTTATATATTCAACTAAAAAACTATGCCAAATTAGTATATTTTGTAGGATAAATAAAGGACTTTAAGATTGTTTTATAAAAGCGTTATAAACAAAATTAATCTACTAGATCTATATGCCTATCATGATACCCTAACAAATAGAGCACACCATCTAGACCTACGCTTGAAATAGAACTCTGTGCATTGTTTTTAACTTTAGGTTTTGCATGAAAAGCAATACCTAAACCTGCTAAATTTAGCATTGGTAAATCATTAGCACCATCTCCAACTGCAATGGTTTGATTAATATGGATACCTTCTTTTTTTACTATTTCTTTAAGGTATTCTGCTTTTTTATTACCATCAACTATTTCTCCAAGATATCCTCCTGTTAAGACACCGTTTTTAATTTCTAATTGGTTGGCATACACATAATCAATACCTAATTTTTTTTGTAAATAGTATCCAAAATAAGTAAATCCACCAGATAGTATTGCTGTCTTGAATCCGTAAGTTTTTAAAGTATCTATTAATCGTTTTGCACCTTTAGTTATGGGTAAATTTTCAGCTACATTTTTTAAAACATCTTCACTTAAACCTTCTAACAATTTCATGCGACGTTTAAAACTTTGGTTAAAATCTATTTCGCCTTGCATTGCCGATTCTGTTATAGCCTTTACTTGTGCTCCGACGCCTGCAAGTTCTGCTAACTCATCTATAACTTCAGTTTGAATTAACGTAGAGTCCATATCAAAACATACTAAGCGTCTGTTACGTCGATAAATATTATCTTCTTGAAAAGCAATATCTACATCTAAATCGTGAGAAATTTGCATGAATTTTTCTGTAAACTCAGCTTTATTATCTATTTTTCCTCTAATGGAAAGTTGAATAGATGCACGTGGATAATCGTCTTCTTTAACTAAAGATGTACGACCTGTTAGTCGTTTTATCGCATCAATATTCAGATTTTTATCTGAAATGACTTGAGTAACTTTAGATATTTGTTCTGCTGTTAATTGTTCTCCTAAAATAGTTACAATATATCTGTCTTTACCTTGTAGAGTTACCCAATTTTCATAATTTTCTAAAGATATAGGCGTAAATTTTGCTTTTACACCCAATTCGTAAGCTTTAAAAAGTAAATCTTTTAATACTGCTGAAGACTTATTTCCTGTTTCTATTTCAAAAAGAAAACCTAAAGATAACGTGTCATGTATATTTGCTTGTCCTATATCTAAAATTTTGGCTCCATAATGAGACAAAACGTTAGTTAAACTAGAGGTTAAACCTGGTTTATCTTGTCCAGAAATGTTTAGCAGAAAAATGTCTTTGGTCATGTCGTTTGTGTTTAGAAAAACCTGCTATGCCAGCTTTGTTCTGCAGGAACTTCCCAATTTTCGTTAAGTTCTCCAATATTTGTTACCAAATTATTAAAAACTATGGTGTTTTTTGATACTGCTTTATCTTTTACCATTTTTTTAAAATCAAGTAATGTTTTGTGCGCAACAAATTGACCTTGTTTGTAGGATACATTCATTTTATCCATTAAATCTACATTGTAGTCTTGTTCTAATTGTTGAATAAATCTAACAGAAGCATCTATACTACAACCTGTTGCAGATTGTGATGTTTGGTCTACTGCCAATATGATAAAACGTTTATATCTAATATCATAACCAGCATTAAGATCTGAACCATGAGCTGTCCAATTGGTAATAAATGTATCTAATTTTTGTTTAATTTCAGTCAGTTCTTCTTCAGAAAAACTTCTATTGGCTTGGTATATCCAAACTCTTGAATGTTCTGGTAGCGTATTAAAATCTACTAACATTAATCTAAATTTTTGTTTTTGTTGTTAGGTTTACGTTTTGCCATAAAAATGCCAAAAATCCAAAATAAAAAAAAGCTAATTGTAGTATATAAGCTATTGAACGGCATATCTCTTAAATAGTTAATAAATGTAACTATTAATGTCCCTATAATAGCCATTATAAAACCAGTTATAACTCTTTGTTTTAACGGTGGTTTTTGTTGGTTTTCCAAAGCTTATTTATTCTTGAGTGTTAGCTATTAGTTCTGCAATATCCATAACATCTATTTCTGCTTCTTTTTCTTTGGCTTTAACACCATCTGTCATCATTGTATTACAGAATGGGCATGCAGTAATAATTACTTTTGGATCAGTTTCTAAAGCGTCTTCTGTTCTTAAAACGTTAATATCTTTATCTCCTTTTTCTGGTTCTTTAAACATTTGTGCACCACCAGCACCACAACATAAAGAGTGACGTTGGTTACGTTTCATTTCTTTAAAATCTACACCTAATGTTTGAATTAAATCTCTAGGAGCTTCAAATACTTCGTTAGCACGACCTAGATAGCATGGATCATGAAATGTAACTTTTTTTCCTTTAAATTCTGACTCTTTAACTTTTAGTTTTCCTTGAGAAATTAATTGTGACAAAAATTCGGTATGATGAAATACTTCATAATTACCACCTAATCCAGGATATTCATTTTTTATGGTATTATAGTCATGAGGATCTGTTGTTATAATTTTTTTCACCTCATACATATTCATTACCTCAATGTTAGTTACAGCTTGCATCTGAAATAAAAACTCGTTACCAGCTCTTTTTGCAGCATCGCCAGAGTCTGACTCTTCTGTTCCTAAAACAGCAAAATCTACATTAGCTTTATTTAATAATTTTACAAATGCTTTGGTTATTTTTTTTGCTCTATCATCAAAAGCACCTGCAGAACCTACCCAAAATAAATATTCTGGTTTTTTACCTTCTGCCATCATTTGTTCCATTGTTGGCACATTTAATTGCTCGCTCATACTATTAGGAGTTTATTTGTTTAAAGCTTTAAAGTCTTCTTTTGAAAGCCTTATGTATATTGATAATATTTTTATTCCGTTTTCTTTACGGTTTTTAGGATCGTTTTGTTCAAGTTCTGATAATTTAATCGCTTGTAATCCTAATTGTTTTTTCTGTTCTTCTGAACAATAATCACAAAGTACTTTTTTTAATTTTATATCTTCTACTTTACTTTTATGATACTTTATAGATGTGATTATTTTAAATTGTAATGAGTCTTTAGTATAATCTTGTGCTTTGGTTTGGTTTAAACCAAAGATGAATATGATTACTATTAAAACTCTATATTTCAATTTTTAAAAATTTTAGTCTACTCGTCTTTCCATTTTAAACGATCCATTTGGTTGTATGGCCAAGGTGCACCGTTATTTTCTATATTAGTCATCATATTATTTAATTCCATTGGTGCCGCACTTTGCTCCATAACTAAATATTGACGCATTTGCATAATAATATTTAATGGATCTATACTAACTGGACAAGCCTCTACACAAGCGTTACAGCTGGTACATGCCCAAAGCTCTTCATTTGTAATATAATCGCCTAATAATTGTTTACCGTCGTCTACAAATTTACCGCCGTTTGCATCAATGTTTTTACCAACTTCTTCTAAACGATCTCTGGTATCCATCATGATTTTACGTGGTGATAATTTTTTACCAGTTAGGTTTGCAGGACACTCGCTAGTACAACGACCACATTCAGTACAGGTATAAGCATTTAATAAATTTAACCAACTTAAATCTTGCACATCGCTTGCTCCAAATTTTTCTGGTTCTGCAGCGTTATCATCTTCTGCTGGCGCAGCAAATGGATCTGCATTTGGATCCATCATTAACTGTACTTCTTTGGTTACTGTTGGGTTATTAGGAAACTGTCCTTTTGGCGTTAATTTACCGTAATACGTATTTGGAAACGCTAATAAAATATGTAAATGCTTAGAGAAGTATAAATAGTTTAAGAATACTAATATACCTACAATATGTAACCACCAAGCAGCTCTTTCTATAATGTGTAATGTTTCTTCTGATAATCCAGAAAATAAAGGTGAAATAAATTGACTAATTACATTACCTGAATCTAAGGATTGAAATGTTGTATCTGTTGCATTCATAACCAAAAACAAGGTCATTAATACCATTTCAAAATAAAGGATATAATTACCGTCATTTTTAGGCCAACCTTTCATTTCGGCGCTTAAAAAACGTTTTAATTTAATAACGTTACGTCTTAACCAAAATACAACAACTGTAACAAATACTAATGCTGCAAGGATTTCAAAACTACCTATTAAAAATCCGTAAACAGATGTTGGTAATACTTTTAATCCTATTCTATGCGTCCCGAAAAGTCCATCAAGAATAATTTCTAAAACTTCAATATTTATAATAACAAAGCCTACGTAAACAATTATGTGTAACAATCCTGCTATAGGTCTTTTTACCATTTTACTTTGGCCTAAAGCAATATAAGCCATGTTTTTCCAACGTTGTGGTTTATTATCTGAAACGTCTAAATCTTTACCTAGCTTAATGTTTCTTGATAATTTTTTTACGTTTTTTACAAAGTAGCCAATGCCTAAAATAAGGACAATTGCAAATAGAATATTAGGAATATATTCCATAGTTAGTCAATTTAAATTTAGTTAGTTATTGTCTTTAATCTCATTACCTTCAGCATCATAACGTTTTGGTTTTTTCCCAAATAATGAAAAATGCACATAACGTTTTGGGTTTAACTTCATGTCTTGCAGAAGTTGTTCCATTTGCAATGCTGCGCCTTCAAGATTATTATATAATTTATCGTCTTTTAAAAGTTTTCCTAAAGAGCCTTCTCCGTTTTCTACATTTGCTAAAATACCATTAACACTGTTTAATGTATTCTCTAATTTTTCAATACTATTACTTATTTGAGCTTCTTTTAACTCTTTTGATAATGTAGTTAAATCCTGACTTACGGTTTTAAAATTTTCTAAAACTTGAGCGATATTTTCATCATTCTTCTTAACAACTCCGTTAATTGAATAAGATAGGCTTTTAAATGATTGTAAAGTTGAATTTAACTCTGCAATTGTATTTTTTAATCCGTTTTCTGATGTATCTGTAACTAAACCATTTAGGTTAATTAATAATGTATCTGCAGATTTTAATGTTGAATTTAGGTCTGTACTAAGTTCAGAAAAGTTTCCTGTTAGTTTATCTACTAATCCTTGCTCTACTTCAGACTTTAAAAAGTCACCATCCTTAGCATAATCATTATCATTAGCAGCAATTAAAGCTAAAGCATTACCGTCCATAATACCTGGCTTGTAAAGTCTTATAATACTATTTTTTGAAAACTTTATTTCTTCATCAACAGTAAAAGACACTCTTGTTTTACCAGTGTTTATATCGTAAACAATATCTTTTACCTTACCAACTCTATTTCCTTTAATAGTTACAGAAGAAGATTTTGAAAGCGCATTGTATTCAAATTCGGTATAATATACATCGTCATTTTCTAAAATATTATTTCCTTTTAAGTAGTTATAACCGAATATAAACAGGAAAATACCTGTAAGAACAATTATAGAGGTTTTGACTTCTTTTGTAATTTTTATCATATTAGAACTTGGTTATGTAACAAAATTAGAAATAAAATTATTAATGGACTGCTATTTTTTTTCTGTTTTTAAAGCTTCAGAAACTTTTATCTGTTTACCATCTTTAAATGCAGTAATAAATGCTGTATTATAACCTTTGTTTTTTGCTTGAATTTGAAGCTTTTGTATTTGATTATAGTCTGATGTGTAACCATAATAATATTTGTAAAGCTTACCTACTTTTTGTCTAGAAATATCTTTTAAACCTTTAAAGTTATACGGTTTTGGGTCTAAAGCTTTACTACTTGCAGCCAATTGCACCTTAAAAACAACATTTGTAATGGTATTTTCTGTTGTTGGTATCGTATCTGCAATAGGTTTTTCTATATGGTTACCTACATTAAAATCTAAATCTTTTTTATAATCTTTAATTGCATTAGCAATTGCTGTAGATAACTCTGATTGACCTTTTTTAGAGTTAAGGTATTTACCTTCGTGCGTGTTGGTTACAAAACCTGTTTCTATCAATACACTTGGCATAACTGTTTGATGCAAAACAATAAAACCAGCTTGTTTTACACCTCTATTTTTTCGCTTTAGTTTGTTAGTAAAATTACCTTGAATATTGGTTGCCAACTTAATACTTTGATCTAAATACTCTTCTTGCATAAAGGACAAACCGATAAAAGATTCTGGTGAGTTTGGATTAAAACCAGCGTAATTTTCTTCATGATTTTCTTCTAAAAAGATAACTTCGTTTTCTGCTTTAGCAACCTCAAAATTGGTTTTATTTCTATGCAACCCTAAAACATAGGTTTCTGAGCCATAAGCTTGACTAGTATGAGCATTACAGTGTACAGAGACAAACAAATCTGCATTAGCATCATTTGCTATTTTACCTCTTTTAAACAAATCTACAAATACATCTGTTTTTCTAGTATAAACTACTTTTATATCATGTTCTTTTTCTAAAATCTGACCAATTCCTAATACAACTTTTAAAGCTATATCTTTTTCTTTTAGTCCAGATTTAGCGTGTTTACCAGGATCTTTACCACCATGACCAGCATCTAAGACTACTATAAATTTATCTTTATCTACTTGGGCAAAAACATTATTTAATGTAAAAAATGTTAATACTATAATAAAAGATACGAAATGTTTTAAAGTGTTCGTTTGCATAGATATTATAACCTTTTTTTTATAGGTTTATTATGGAATATAAATTTTAACGAAATATAAATATTTCAATAAAAAATATATGTAGTTTTGTCAATTCAAAAACCAAGCCATACTTTTACAAAAATACATTTAAAAGCATTGCATACACAACGTCTTAACATACTTTTTACTCTGAGTTTTACAATGTTTATTAACATTGTTTGCTTTGCACAAAAAGATTTGCCTAAGGAAGGAACAAAAATTCCGCCTGTAGAAAACACAGAAGAATTACCTGAAGAAGAAGTTAATGATAGTCTAACCATTGATGCAGAAAGCTTTTTAGCAAGTAATAAAGAAATAGACTCTACTAAAAACGATACAATTAAGCCTAAAGCTCAACTTTTATCAAGTACTGTAACTTATAAGGCTACAGATTACATGGCTTACAAGAAAAAAGAATCTAAAATGTATCTTTATAATGAAGCTGAAGTCTATTATGAAGATATGGAGATTAAAGCTGGTAGTATTATCTTAGATTTTGATAAAGATCTAGTATATGCTTATGGTATAAAGGATACACTAGGTAATTATACTCAAAGACCAAGCTTTAAACAAGGTCAAAACTTAATAGAACCAGATTCTATTATTTTTAACACAGTGACAAAAAAAGGGTTAATATATAACTCTCAAACAGAACAAAACGGAGGTACTTTAATTACTGAAACCACTAAAAAAATTAATGATTCTGTGTATTATGTGAGAAATGCAAAATTTACTACTGCAGAAGATTTAGACGATCCAGAATATTATTTTTTAATCAGTAAAGGTAAAATTGTACCAAACTCAAAAGTAATAACAGGTCCAACACAAATGCATATTTATGATGTCCCTACTCCTGTTTGGATACCTTTTGCTTTTTTTCCATTAACTAAAACACGCACATCTGGAGTAATATTTCCTAGTTTCGGAGAAGATGGTACACGTGGTTACTTTTTACAAAACGGTGGTTATTATTTTGCTATTAGTGATTATGTAGACTTAGCTACAATCGGAGATTATTACACCAATGGTAGTTACGGGTTAAGACTAGAAAGTAAATATGCCAAACGTTATAAGTTTAATGGTAACGTAGGTTTTAGATATGAAAATTTAATTACTAGCGAGCGTGGCTTTCCTGATTATGCAAAAACTACTATTTATAACATACGTTGGTCTCATAATCAAGATAGTAAAGCCAACCCTAACTCACGTTTTTCTGCGTCTGTAAACCTTGGTAGTAGTAATTATTATCAACAATCTGTAAATCAAGTAAACTTACCTAACACTCAAAACAATACACTAGCTTCGTCTATCTCTTATTCTAAAACATTTCAAGGAGAGCCACAAGCAAATATTAGTTTAACAGCTACTCACTCTCAAAACACACAAACAGGACTTGTAAATATGACACTACCAACGTTTCAAGGTAGTATAAGTCGTATATTTCCTTTTGCACCAAAAACTGGAGTTAAAAAAGGAATTATTCAAAACATTAACTTACAATATAATGTTAGAGCAGAAAACAGAATAAGTACAGAAGAAGAATTTTTCTTTAAAAGTGAAATGTTTGATGATGCGCAAGTTGGCGCAAGGCATTCTATACCAATTTCTACAAACTTTAAAGTGTTTGACTATTTTAGTGTAAGTGCTAATGCTAATTATGAAGAAGTATGGACATTAAATCCAATTAGAAAATATTATGATCCTGTGCTAGATGATATCGTTACAGAAGAACTAAACAAATTTGATTCTTTTAGAACCTATAATTTTAGCACAAGTGTTGGTACAACCATTTATGGTATGTTTGACTTTGACAAAAAAGGAGAAGGCAAAAGATTACAAAAAATAAGACACGTTATTAGACCATCTATTAGTTATAATATTAATCCAGCTTTTGATAATTATTATGACACCGTAGAAGTTATTGACGCAGATGGAACAACAAGGTCAGAATATACTCGTTTTGAAAACAGTCTTTTTGGTAGTCCAAACAATACCTTTTCTAGTTCTATAGGTATTGGTATAGCAAATAACTTTGAAGCAAAAGTAAGAGACAGAGACACCACAAAAGTAGAACCAAAAAAAATCACACTATTAAATAACCTTAATTTTTCTACATCATATAATGTTGCAGGAGACTCTTTAAATTGGAGTCCTGTAAGAGTTACCGGTGGTATGCAAATTTTAAACAATAAAATGAACATTAACTTTGGTGCTACATTAGACCCATATGCATTAGATGCTAACAACAGAAGAATAAACACTTTTAATATAGATAATGGTGGAAGTTTATTTAGAATGACCAGCGCTAACCTTACTTTAAACTACAGTTTAAGTAGTGATGGTATAAGTAATTCTACTAACGAAAGTCAAAGCTCTATTAACGAAAGGTTACAAGGTGGTGGACGTGCAGATGACTTATTTGGTGTATCTGAAGATTTTGCAGATCAACAATTTAATAGAGATGGTGTCGATAAAGAAGAAGAGGAAGAAGAAGAATCCGAACTCTACAATTATAAAATACCATGGAGCTTAAGACTTGCCTATGCTGTTAACTACTCTAATGCAGCAAGACAAAATGAAATATCCTCACATTCATTAATGTTCTCTGGTGATATAGAAATTTCACCAAAATGGTCCATTGGCGGATCATCAAGTTATGATTTTAAAAACAAAGGATTTGGTTTAACTCAATTAAGATTTCAACGTGATTTATTAAGTTGGAGAATGAACTTTAGTTGGGTACCTTTTGGTACTTATAACCGTTGGAATTTTTTCATAGGAATAAAATCAAGCTTACTTAAAGATTTAAAATACGAACAACGTCGTAGACCAGACGAACAATTATAATATTAATTATGAAAAAAATCATAACAACAACAAAAGCACCAGCTCCGATAGGACCATATAACCAAGCGGTTTTAAACGGAAATACTTTATACACATCAGGTCAAATTGCTTTTAATCCTGAAACTAATGAGCTTGTTTTAGATGATATTAAAACAGAAACTAAACAAGTCATGGAAAATCTAAAAGCAGTGTTAGAAGCTGCAGAAATGACTTTTGAAAATGTCATAAAAACTTCAATATTTATTAGTGATATGAATAACTTTTCTTTAATTAACGAAGTCTACGGAAGTTATTTTAATGAAGACACAGCTCCAGCAAGAGAAACCGTAGAAGTAGCAAACTTACCAAAATTTGTAAATGTAGAAATTAGTATGATTGCTTCAAAATAAGCTATAACTATAAACAATTGTTAATAAAACAGCCTTATCTTTTTAAAAAAAGATAAGGCTTCTTTTTTAATTACTTGTATTTTTGATAGTAACCCAAACATTACTATCAATGCGTATTGAATTAGATATTAAATTAGGTTTTAAAGATGTAATGATAAGACCTAAAAGATCTACATTAAAAAGTAGATCGCAAGTAGACTTAGAAAGAGAGTTTAAATTTTTACACAGTAACCATACCTGGAAAGGTATACCTATTATGGCAGCTAATATGGATACTGTTGGTACGTTTGAAATGGCTTCTGCCCTATCTAAACACAAACTATTTACTGCAATACATAAGCATTATTCTTTAGAGCAATGGAATCAATTTCTATCTACTTCAGGCAACGACATTAGTAATTATATAGCAGTAAGTACAGGAACAGGAAAAAATGACATTGAAAAGCTAAATTCAATTTTTAATGCTCATCCTGACTTAAAGTTTATTTGCATAGATGTTGCTAATGGATATTCAGAGCATTTTGTTGATTTTGTAAAGAAAACAAGAGATAATTTTCCTGATAAGATTATTATGGCAGGAAATGTTGTAACCGGAGAAATGGTTGAAGAGTTATTAATATCAGGAGCAGATATAGTAAAAGTAGGTATTGGACCAGGTAGTGTTTGCACAACACGTGTTAAAACAGCTGTTGGTTACCCGCAATTATCTGCAATTATCGAATGTGCTGATGCAGCTCATGGGTTAGGTGGACAAATAATTAGTGATGGTGGTTGTACTATTCCTGGAGATTTATCTAAAGCTTTTGGAGCAGGAGCTGATTTTGTAATGCTTGGCGGTATGTTTGCTGGTCATACAGAAAGTGGCGGTACTACTATAGAAAAAGACGGAAAAAAGTATAAGCAATTTTACGGTATGAGCTCTGCAACAGCAATGAATAAACATGTAGGCGGCGTAGCAGATTATAGAGCTAGCGAAGGTAAAACGGTAGAAGTTGCTTTTAAAGGTGATGTAGAAAACACCTTGCAAGATATTTTAGGAGGCATAAGAAGTACATGTACTTATGTTGGTGCTGCAAAACTAAAAGAGCTAACAAAAAGAACTACTTTTATTCGTGTTGCAGAACAAGAAAATCAAGTTTATAACTCATAAAAAAAGCACTTTATTAAGTTAAAGTGCTTTCATTAAAAGATCTGCTGTAGCGGGATTTGTAGCTAATGGTACATCATGTACATCGCATAATCGCATTAGCATTAAAACGTCTGGTTCGTGTGGATGTTTTTCTAAAGGATCTCTAAAAAACAATACCATATTACATTTTCCTTCTGCTACTCTTGCTGCAATTTGTGCATCTCCTCCTAAAGGTCCTGATAAAAGTCTAGTAACATCAAATCCTGCTTTTTTTACTTTTTTACCAGTTGTACCTGTAGAAATTAATGTTATATTTTTATTTAGTAATAAGTCTTTGTGCTGGTTTAAAAACTGAACCATTTCTGCTTTTTTACCATCGTGTGCTATAATTGCTATTTCCATAGGTCTTTGGTATTAAGAAGCATTAGTATGAAAGCTAACTAAACCTTCAATAGGTCTTCTTTCAAAATTTCCTACTGTAAAGTTTAGCTCTTTAGCAACTTCTTTAATTTCTTCTTGACAGAAAAAAGCTATTGAACCTGCAAAATGTACAGGAACAGTTTTTAATTCTTCTTCATACTGCAAAATCATGTTTTTAGCAAAACGTCTTATACCTTTTTTTATTAATTCTTTTACGTAATCAGAATCTTTATTAAGTATCATAAACTCTGCAAAACTTGCTAAATACGCGTTAGGATTTGGCTGTTTATATAAATTATATTTAATATAATCTGCATCTAAATTATACTTGTCTCCAAAAGCTACTTTTATTTCTTCTGGCATGTGGTTAAAGTAATAATCACGTATTAATTCTTTACCATAATAGTTACCAGAAGCATCATCCATTAATGTATAACCTAAAGATTTTACACGTTGGTGTAGTTTTTTTCCATCATAATAACTACAGTTTGATCCTGTACCCATTATACAGACTACTGCAGCTTCGGTTGGCTCGTTTACTGTTGCAAATACGGCAGCCATAGTATCTTCTTCTACAGAAATTTCTGCATTAGGAAAAAACTCGTGAAGCACTAATTTTAGTACTAATTTTGGGTTTTCTGTACCACAACCAGCTCCATAAAAATAGATGTTAGTTACTTCTTTTCTATGTTTTTTTAAGGCTTCACTTTTTTTAAGGACTTTTTTAATTTTCTTTTCTGAAAGAAGCGCAGGATTTAATCCTTTTGTACGGATTTTTTCTAACAACTGATTTCCTTGGTTATCTACCGCTTTCCAGTCGCATTTTGTAGATCCGCTATCAACAATTAAAATCATAAAATTAGTTTTAACAAAAAAGCGTAGCACTTTTTTATAAATATACTACGCTTTTGTTTAATTGAATAATTATGGATTATAGTGAGTTTACTTTTAAAGCTAAATCTACTAATTTGTTTGAGTATCCAAATTCGTTATCATACCAAGATATTAACTTGAAGAATCCAGAATTTAATTCGATTGACGCTTCTGAGTCAAATACACTTGTTCTTTCTTCGCTTACAAAGTCTTGAGAAACTACCATTTCGTCTGTGTAACCTAACACACCTTCCATTTCTCCTTCAGAAGCTTTCTTCATTGCTGCTTTAATTTCTTCTAAAGAAGTTTCTTTTTTCGTTTTTACAGTAAGATCTACTACAGAAACATCTACAGTAGGCACTCTAAATGCCATACCAGTTAATTTTCCGTCTAATTCTGGAATAACTTTACCTACAGCTTTTGCTGCTCCTGTTGATGTTGGTATAATGTTATTTAAGGCTGAACGACCTAATCTATAGTTTTTTCTTGATGGTGAATCTACTGTAAATTGTGTTGATGTTGCAGCATGAATTGTTGTCATTAATGCCTCTTCTATACCAAAGTTTTCTTCTATCACTTTAGCGATTGGTGCTAAACAGTTAGTTGTACAAGATGCATTTGACACAATATTGTCTGATGCTTGTAATTTGTTGTCATTTACACCCATTACAAACATTGGTGCGTCTTTACTTGGTGCTGAAATTACTACTTTTTTAGCTCCTGCTTGAATGTGGTAATCTGCTGTTTCTAACGTTGTAAATATACCTGTACACTCTGCAACCACATCTACTCCTGCTTCATCCCATTTTAAGTTTTTTGGGTCTCTTTCTGCAGTTACACGTATTGTTTTTCCTTCTACTATTAGGTTACCGTCTTTTACTTCTATTTTTCCATCGTAACGTCCGTGTACAGAATCGTATTCTAATAAGTATGCTAAATGCTCTACGTCTAATAAATCATTTATTGCTACTACTTCTACATTATCTCTTTTTAAAGTTGCTCTAAAAACGATTCTTCCAATACGACCAAAACCGTTAATTCCTAATTTTAATGTTGACATATTTCTATTAATTATTTTATTGTTAGTTATTATTTATGTTGTCATTATATCTGATACACGAATTAACTCATGATCAATTTCTGACTTTCCTTTTACTGCTTGTTCTAATGGAGTTAAAACTATTTCGTCTTTAAGTAATCCTACCATGTAATTAGATTTACCTTCCAAAAGACTTTCAACTGCTTTTACACCCATTCTACTAGCTAAAACACGATCAAAGCATGATGGTGATCCGCCACGTTGCATGTGACCTAAAACAGATACTCTTACTTCGTATTCTTCCATGTTTTCTTCAACATAGTCTTTAAGCTCGAATACGTTTTTACCTGTTTTATCTCCTTCTGCTACAATTACTATACTAGAAGATTTACCTGATTGTTTACTTCTTCTTAAAGATTCTAAAAGTCTATCTAAACCTAAGTCTTCTTCTGGTATTAAAATTTCTTCAGCTCCTGCTCCTACACCAACGTTTAGGGCTATATGACCTGCATCTCTTCCCATTACTTCAACAAAAAACAAACGATTATGAGAACTAGCTGTATCTCTAATCTTATCCACACAATCTACTACAGTATTAAGTGCTGTATCATAGCCTAAAGTGTGTGATGTACCATAAATATCATTATCTATTGTACCTGGTATACCCATTACAGGAAAACCAAATTCCTCGTTAAAGATTAATGCTCCTGTAAAACTTCCATCACCACCAATTACAACTAATGCATCTACGTTTTCGGCAACTAAAGCGTCATAGGCTTTTTTACGACCTTCTTTAGTTCTAAACTCATCAGATCTAGCAGATTTTAAAAATGTACCTCCTTTATTGATAATATCTTTTACACTTCTTGCTGTTAAGGGTTTAAAATCGCCTTCAATCATACCCTCGTAACCTCTATATATTCCTACACATTCTATTTTGTAAAAAGCGCAGGTTCTAACCACAGAACGAATAGCTGCATTCATACCTGGAGAATCTCCTCCAGAGGTAAAAACAGCTACTTTTTTTATAGTATTTGACATAAAATTAATTTGTTAGTATTGTAAAGCTACTAAACAAATTTTATTATTGACATGAGTTTTACTAAAATTTTGCGAAGTGCCGCAAACTATATCGTTTTCGTTAATAACTATTTAATTTTGAAGACGTTTTGCTACGGATATTTATGTTTAAAAAGTGAAAAATTAGTCTTTTTTGAAAGTATTATCAGACTTAAAAACCGATTCTGGTTCGGTTGCATTTTCGTTTGGATCTTGATTAAAATTTTCTTCTTCTTTTTCTTTTTTTGGATTGAAAATTTTACGCAGTAATTCTCCAAAAGTATCAAAGTCTACATTGTATGCAATTCCTACACCTTGAGTGTAACCTATTTCTTCTCCAAAGTTACGAATGCTGTTTTCTCTATTAAATACTTTTGCTATTAAAGTTCCTTCTTCATTTAATAAAAAGTCAACCTGAACATCTCCCGCGATAACAGAATCTCCTAATCCACCTACTGGCACACCAACTTTACCGTTAATAAGAACACGGTCTGATATTTTGGTTTGTAAAGTTACACCTACTCTATTATCTGTTTGAAAATCTGGTCTTGTTTGTCCTGCTTCAAAATTTAATCCAACATTAAACTTACCGTCTCCTGTAGATAATAGGTTGTTAACTAATCCATTTAAACGCTCGGTTAATGTTCCTGTAAAATTAAGGTTTTCTAATCCACGACTAAAGGATCCTGTAGCTAAAAGGAAAAGTGCTTGATTTTCTCTATCTTCTCTTGAGTCTAATCTATAATTTAACTCTGATTTTATTGTTGAGCTTGTATTAGGAAAATCAAAAGCATAATTTATTGTTGGTCGTTCTAGTTGATCTGTTAACTCTAAGGTTAAATCTACAGGTATACTTCTGTTAATACCACTATCTAATAATGGTGATGGATTAGCACGTGTACTATATTTTGCTTTTATATCTATTAAGGCGTCTAACGGTGGACCATTCCATGCAAGTGTACTTACATAAGGCTCTACAACAAATTGTTTTTGTACAACACCGCTGTATAGAAAATTGTAAACACCTTCATAAATTACAAAGTCACCGTACATATCAAACTTGTTATTAGTGTTTATTTCTATCAATAAACCACCAACACCACGACCTTTTATTGTACTTCCTGATGTTTTATCTATTAATATTTCAATTTCGGCATCTTGAGTAACATCTAATTCAAAATTTAAGTCCAAGCCTTCATCTACTTCAAAATCTATTTCTTTACCTTCTTCTTTTGCTTGTTTTTCTTCTGGTGTTAAAAAATGAATGATAGAATTATCTCCAAAAGACTCGTTGTCATTTAATGGTATTTTAAATACAGTACCTTCTTTAGTTTCGGCAATTACATTTATACTTAATGCTTCTGTTGCACCAACAATTTCTGCACTACCACCTATAAATGCGGTACCATAATACATAGATTCTTCTGTATATTTGGTATCTAACACTAAGAGTTTTTGTGTGTTTATGCCTAAGTTTAATTTCCATTTAGAAAAATTATTGTGGCTTATACTACCACTAAAACTTCCTTTTGTATTGTGTTTAGTGTCTGTAATATTGGTTTTTTGAAAGTTGAAACTTTGGTCTTTTAAGATGACTTTTGTGTTATCCTGAAATTTATAATCAACCATCAAATAAGGCACACCTAATCCGCCATTATTAATTAATAATTCTCCATTAAAATTTGGTTGATTAAGATTACCTACTACTTGAGTGTTTCCTGTAACCTTACCTCTTATATTACTTAGTATTCCATCTAAAAATGGATTTAATGGTTTTAAACTAAAATCTCTAAATGCTATATCTAAATCTATAGAAGGTTCTTGTCCTGACACTTTTATATTACCATTGGCTTCAAAAGAGTTTGTTACATCATCCTTTATTTTTGCATTTACAGAATAGTTTGATAAGTCTGAGTTTCCTTCAATTTTTGCATCAAAAGAACCTAGATATGTTTTGTTAAGTTCTAAATTATCTATGGTGATGTTAGAACTTGGTAAATAACTACCGTTTTCTTGTAATACATTAAGTTTTCCATTAATCGTACCTGCAAGACTTAAACTATCAATCTCTGGAATAATTTTATTTAAATCTACATCTTTAAAATTAAGGTTTAAGTCTTTGTATGTAGTGTCTTTTAAAACACCTGCTAACTTAATTTCTTCATTTTGATGGTTAAGTAAAATGTCTTCAATTTTAAAATCTTTAAAATCTCTGTCAAAAATTACTTTATTAAAGTTATTACGGTCTTCATTAATATGCCAATTATTACCTTTAAAGGTGACATCGCTCTTTTTAAAACCTACAACCGAATTGTTGTCTTGATCTATTGTATGATAAAAACTTAAATCGTAAAGATCATCATTTCGTTTACCGCCTTTAAATTCGCTACGCATATAAAGCGTATCATTTAAGGTTACATTAATTAAGTTGAATTTTGAAATATTGTAGACGTTTGTATTTATACTATCAATTTCTACGTAAGTATTAAATAATGGATTGTTATTATCTACTTGTATCTCAATTTCGTTAGCAAAATATTCTAATAGCTTTATTTTTGGTGATTTAAAGGTTAGCTCAAACTCTTTTTCGTTACTTTCTACTCTTCCCTTTATAAATGTATTTGGTGCTAACTCTACCTCTGGTAAGAATACTTCTACTATTTTATTATAAATTTTAAAATTGAAATCTATATATTGATTACCTTCTATCTTATTAGGCTTGTAATTTGTATATATACTTTTTAAAGAGTTTTCAAAAAGCAACTCTAAATCATTAAATTTAAAGTTTCCGCTTAAGCTACCTTCAATAATTTCGGGAGAGTTTATATCTATTATATGTTCGTTATCAATAAACTGAGAGTTTATTTCGAAATCTTTGAAATTATATGTATCATTTTCATTTTTATAGGTAGTATTTTTAAATTGAATGTATCCTACTGCATCATCAATAGTATTTGCATTCATTTTCATTTCTACAATTCCTGAAAATTCAGACTGTTCGTCTCTATTATAAAAATTTAAAGTTTTTAGGTTGGCATAATCTACATTAGCAATAAAGTCAAAAGTGTTTACTTTTTGAGATAAATCTGCTAATCCGTTAAATTCTAATTTTAAATTTTGATCGTTAACAACAAGCTTACCATTAAATTTGCTCTGCTTATAAACACCATTAACAGCAATGTTTTGGTAATTATAAGCATTGTAGTTTATACTATAAACATCTCCTTTTAATTGCGTAGATAAGTTTTCTTTTTTAAACCCAACGCCATCTACTTCTACATTTAAAGATGTTGTTGTTAATTTAGGATCGTCTAATAATTTGCCTATATTAAATTGATCTAAAATAATGGTTCCTCTATAAGAAGCGTTATCAATATTATTAACATTATACATCTTTAGATCTGAATCTACATAACCTAAATCTGTGATAATCTCTAAATCTGCAATTATATTATCTGGCGTTACATGACTAGTACCTTTTGCTGTAAAATTACCTAGTTTATCAAAAATTGAAGGTATGGCTTCGCCTAAAACATTAGGTAACAACGCTTTTAAATCTCTATAATTTGAAGACAGATTAGTAAAGCTTCCATCCATTTCAAAATTATTAGCTTCACTATTAAAAAGGTTTTTAAAATTTATATCACCATAAATTTTAGTATTACTACTTGTGTTTAATCTTAGATTTGTAGTGTTTAAATTATTTAAAGTCCCTGAAAGTTTAGTACTAAAGTTAACTCTTTGATTAATCCCAAATTCATTATAAAATTTATTTAAATCATCAAGTAATATGCTAGCTTCTGTAAAATTTGCATCTACATTTACTTTATCTTCAAAATCTTTAAAATCTTCTCTATTATAATTAAAATTTAAATTTCCCTCTACATAAGATGCTTTGGTTTTAATACTTAAATCATCAAAACGCATTTGTGTTAAAGTATAAGAGAAGTTTGTTGATAAATTTTGAAGTGCTAAACCACGATTATCTATAAATTGCATGGTATTAATACGTGCACTTACATCACTTCCATCAATTAAAAAGTTTGTTGCATTTATGTTTAAGTTATCAAACTGAAGTATTTTTGGTGTCTCTTTATTCTCATCAATCATTCTAAACACACCATTATTTATGGTAATATCACTAGAAGACATTAAAAAAGAACTTTTAGATGTTTTAGGTTGGTCATCATCAAATCTTGCTACAAAAACATCTAGATTAGTATCAGTTTCATCTTTGTAGGTTTTAATATTAAACACCAAATCATCTAAACTTATATCGCCAAAATTTAATGTGCCATCATAAAGATTCTTAAAATTAATAATAGAAGTTTTAATCTCTGATGCACTAATTAAAGTATCTAGTTTGTAATCTTTTATTAAAACACCTTTTATCTGTACATCTCCATTAAAAGCAAGACCAACTTTATCTATATTAATATTAGTCTTAAAATCTTGATTTAATCTATCTGTAGCATATTTACCTATCTTTGTTTGTACAGCAGGTATTGATAACACAAGCATTAAAATAATAAATAGCAATACAATTATTGCTATTATCTTACCAAATATTTTAAGTGCTTTTTTGATATTGAATTAAAATTATAATTTTAAAAGAAACCTTACATTTGCATATACGTTAACAAATGTAATCTAGTTGTTAATTAACACCTCAAAATTAACAATTATTATGCCTAAAAAAAGCTAATGAACTCACAAAATATTTATATCCTTGGTATTGAGAGCTCTTGCGACGATACTGCTGCTGCTGTAATCCATAACGGAAAAATTTTAAGCAACATTATTGCTAATCAAAAAATACATGAAGAATATGGCGGCGTTGTGCCAGAATTAGCCAGTCGTGCTCACCAACAAAATATTGTTCCTGTTGTTGACCAAGCGTTAAAAAAAGCTGGAATTACCAAAGATCAATTAAGTGCAGTAGCTTTTACAAAAGGTCCAGGACTTATGGGAAGCTTGTTAGTTGGTACATCTTTTGCAAAATCTTTGGCATATGGATTAAACATACCTTTAATAGACGTAAACCATATGCAAGCGCATATTTTAGCGCATTTTATAGATGAAGAAGGTTTTGATAAACCACCTTTTCCGTTCTTAGCAATGACTATTTCTGGTGGACATACTCAAATTGTAAAAGTGAATAATCACTTTGATATGGAAGTTATTGGCGAAACTATTGACGATGCTGTTGGAGAAGCGTATGATAAAAGCGGAAAATTATTAGGTTTAGGTTATCCTGCAGGACCAGAAATTGACAAACGTGCTAAATTAGGTAATCCAAAAGCTTTTAAATTTAGTAAACCGAAGGTTGACGGACTTAATTTTAGTTTTTCAGGTTTAAAAACGGCTATTCTTTATTTTATTCAACGTGAAGTAAAAAATAACCCAAATTTTATAGAAGAAAATCTAAACGATATTTGCGCTAGCATACAATACACCATTATTGGCATTCTAACCGATAAATTAAAAAAAGCAAGCAAAGAAACAGGCATTAAACACATAGCAATTGGTGGTGGCGTTTCTGCAAATTCTGGAATACGACAAGCCTTAAAAGATGGCGAATCTAAACACGGTTGGACAACATATGTGCCTAAATTTGAATTTACCACAGACAATGCAGCTATGATTGCTATTGTTGGCTATTTAAAATATTTAGATAAAGATTTTACTACACAAAATGTAATGGCTAATGCAAGACTAAAAATCTAATTTTGTTAATAACGTTTTAAAAAAGCCTATCTACAACATCTTTTTTTTGTTTTTTTGTTCTATCAAAACTAAAATTCTATAAATTTAATTAATGAAATATCTACTTACAGTAACACTAGCTTTAATCACTTTTACAGCAACTGCTCAAAAAAAACTGATTAAAAGTTTAGATACTATTACCAACACAGAACAAGCAGAAAAATTTTTAGAAACCAAAAAATCTAGAAAAAACAAGATCCTTATTTTTAATGAAGAAAAGCACCAATCCAAACTAGCTAACGCACTTTTAAACACATCTGTTGGTAGCACAAAAGTAGTTAAAGGTGAATTTGATACGACAGTTTACAAAGTCATAGAAAAAGACAACCAACGTCATTACAGACTAAGTTACGTGTATTTAGATGGCAATAAATTAGATGCCGAAACTATTGTAAAATATAAAAACGAAATTCTTCAATCTTACGAAGATGGTGTTAGGTTTGATGATTTAGCAAAAAAATATTCGATGGATAAAAATGCGTTACGTGGTGGCGATTCTGGTTGGTTAAAAGAAGGTAACCTTCCTATCGAAGTAGAAACCGAAGCGTTTAATCTAGAACACAAAGTAGGACAAATTTACACGGTTAGAATACCAGAGCCACAAGCTTATTTTGTAATTTTAAAAACGCACAGAATTAAAAAAATTAAAGAAATTAAAGTTTTAAAAGTTATAGATTAATTATAAAGAATAATTTAGCTTTTAATCGTATAAATTACTGTTAGTTAATAGTTTGACGTAACTTACATTAGTAAACGTAAAACAAGCTATTATGAAACTATTTTTAATTAAAGCGATGGTAACTGTATCGTTATTACCATTAGCTTTTTCCCTTAATTCTGGCAAAAAACCAAATAACGACAAAAAAATTACAATTTGTCATGTTCCGCCAGGTAATCCTGGAAATATGCATAAAATAACAATAAGTTATAACGCATTACAAACGCATTTAGACCATGGAGATTTTATTTGTACAGGACAAGACCAATAATTAAAATTTATTAAAATAAAGAGTCTTATTTTATCCAAAAGTAAGACTCTTTTTTATTTTTGTCTTTTTAAAAATTATATGCAGTTATTCTATAATTCAGATATTTCAGAACAAAACAATACGTTTACTTTCCCTAAAGACGAAAGCAGACACATTGTAAAAGTTTTACGTAAAAAAGTTGGCGATACACTTTATATCACTAACGGAAAAGGATTTCTGTTTACTGCAAAAATCACTATTGCAGATCAAAAAAACTGCGTGGTAAGTATCGAAAATTCCGAATTTAAAAAACCAACAGATTACAAACTTCATTTAGCTGTTGCACCAACAAAAATGAATGACCGCTACGAATGGTTTTTAGAAAAAGCTACCGAAATTGGTATCACTAGCATCACGCCTATTTTTTGCGATCATTCCGAAAGAAAAAATGTAAAATTAGATCGTTTTGAAAAAATTTTACAATCAGCTATGAAACAATCGCTTCATTTATATCTGCCAACTTTAAATCAACCTATATCGTTTAAAGACTATATAAATCAAGACTTTTCTGGTGATTTATTTATCGCGCATTGCGAAGAAACAGATAAAAAATCATTAAAAAACGAAATTAAACCCAACGCAGAAACTACTATTTTAATTGGTCCTGAAGGCGATTTTTCTGTTAATGAAATTGAAACAGCAATAAAAAATAAATTTATTCCTGTAACTTTGGGTAATACGCGATTACGTACAGAAACTGCTGCTATTGTTGCCTGTCACAGCGTTGCTTTTATAAACGAATAATTATGAAGTTTAAACTTATCTTATGTTTTTGTCTGTGTTCTATCTTTGGGTTTTCTCAAGATTTAGCAGTCTTAAAATATAAAGGTGGCGGCGATTGGTATAGTAATCCAACTGCTTTACCAAACTTAATCAAGTTTTGTAACGAAAACATTGGTACAGCGATGAACACAAAACCAGAAGTTGTTGAAGCTGGTAGTATTGATATTTTTCAATATCCTATGCTTCACATGACTGGTCACGGAAACGTTATTTTTGATGATGCTGAAGCTGAAAACATTAGAAACTATCTTATTTCTGGCGGATTTCTACACATAGATGATAATTACGGAATGCAGCCTTACGTTGTAGAAGCTTTAAAAAAAGTATTCCCAAATCAAGAGTTGGCAGAATTACCTAATACCCACGAGATTTTTAGCGCAGCATTTCAATTTAAAGATGGTTTACCAAAAATACACGAACACGATGGTAAAAGACCACAAGCTTTTGGATTGTATCATGAAGACAGATTAGTGGTTTTATTTACTTTTGAAAGTGATTTAGGCGATGGTTGGGAAGATCAAGAAGTACACAACGATCCTGAAGACGTGCGTTTAAAAGCTTTAAAAATGGGCGCAAACATTGTAAAATATGCGTTTGAACATTAAAAAATGGATGATTTAATAACTGCTTTTATTGACTTGATTTAACAGGTATGAAAAACGCAACCGAAATCATGAAGAAGAAATATTTGATTTTAATCATCAAATTTTCTATTATATCTATTTTCGTAATAACTGTAACCAGAGCTATCATATTGACTTCAATGTTTTGGGAAGTTAATATTGAAAGTGGATTTAAACTAGAAAGCATACTGAAAATTATAGAAAGAACTTCATATTATGTCCCATCACTCATTTTGATTATTCCTCTTGTTGGTGTTTTTTTTAACAAAAAAATTGGCTGGGTTTTAATTCAATCTTATTTCTATTTTCTGATTACTAATCTGACATTTAGAATTAAATATTATGATTTTAATGATAAAACTAAAATTTTATTGAATTTTGTCGGATTCTTATTAATAATGTTAATTATCATTCTTATGAATAAAAATAAAATTAGTGATCAAGTTTACGGAATAAGAAAATTAGAATTAATTAAAAAGAATATTATAGCTTCTGTTATTGGAATAATGATAACAATAACTTTAGCTTTAAGTAAAATTTAAATACTTAAAAAGTAACTATCATTTTATATTTCATATTAAAATAAATCTAAATTCCATTTGCAACTCAACCATTACAATACCAACTTTAAACAACAAACATTTCCTATTACCATTGTTTGTCAAAATGTAACTAACGCGCCTAATATTGGTAGTTTGTTCAGGACTTCAGATGCATTTGGTGTAAAAGAATTAGTGTTTACAGGAACCGAAATTCCGTTAGGCAGAAAAATGACCAAAACGTCTAGAGCTACCGAAAAAGTCGTGAATTATCAGGTTATAGAAGATGCTTTCGGCTTTATTTCTAATTTAAAAAACGAAGGTCATCAAATTATTTCATTAGAAATTACAGATAATAGCCAAGCATTACATAAATTTAATTTCAACTTAAATACGCCAATTGTATTAGTGATTGGTGATGAAAATTTTGGAGTTTCAGATAATATTTTAAGCATTAGTGACGCTATTATTCACATAGATATGTTTGGTCAAAATAGCAGCATGAATGTGGTACAAGCTACTAGTATTGCACTTTACCAAATAACTAAACAACTAAACCACAAATAGTTTATCTTTACGTTATGACATCAAAAACTATCTCTAACGGAATCCTTCGTGCTGTAGCTATAATTATAGGTGTAGTACTTTTAGGTTGGTTTATTTATAAAGTACAAAGCGTTATTGTTTACCTTGCTATTGCTGGTGTTGTAGCTTTATTAGGTAGACCTATTATTGTGTTTTTAAAAAGCAAATTAAAATTTAACGACACACTTGCTGTTGTATTTACAATTACTCTCTTTTTGATCTTTATTTTTGGTATTATAAGTCTATTTATTCCTTTAATTATAGAGCAAGGCAATAACCTATCTTTATTAGATATTGATGAGCTGCAAAACAATATAGAAAATTTATATGTGGAAGCAATTAGTCATTTTGGATTAAATACTTCTGATGTTGAAGCGTCTTTAAAAGATTCAAAATTTATGTCTAATCTCAATTTTGGATTTATTCCAGACTTTTTAAATTCGGTTATTTCTGGTTTTGGTAGCTTTAGTATGGGATTATTTTCTGTGCTATTTATTTCGTTTTTCTTCCTTAAAGACAGTAAATTAATGAGCAATGGATTAATTACCATATTACCTAAAAAACATGAAAAAAAACTTAGAAAATCGTTTGTTACAATTAGAGATTTATTAACTAGATATTTTGGCGGGTTGTTATTACAACTACTTATATTATTTACAATATACTCTATCGTATTGTTTATTTTTGGTATAGAAAACGCTATAATTATAGCTACACTTTGTGCTTTGCTTAATGTTATTCCTTATTTAGGTCCTGTAATTAGCGCAGCTTTATTAATATTATTAAGTATGTCTAGTAATTTAGGCGAAAGCTTTAGCGATGTAATTTTACCAAAAACCATTTATGTTATGATTGGTTTTATTATCGCACAATTAGTAGATAACTTTTTTAGTCAACCTTTTATTTTCTCTAAAAGTGTAAAATCTCATCCATTAGAAATCTTTTTAGTAATCATTATTGCTGGACTAATTTCTGGTATTGTTGGACTAATTATAGCTATTCCAGTTTATACTGCAATAAAAGTTATTGCTAAAGAATTTCTAAGTGAATATCGTGTTGTAAACAAACTTACAGAAGGCTTAAATGATTAATTTCAATAAAAGAATATTAAATATTGAAATTCAAGAATTTATAAAAAATAATATTAATTCAAATATCTCTGAATTAATATTGAAAGGTCTACCTTTTTCTTCTGAAATTTCTTCAGAAATTATTAATCAAATTGAAGCCAAAAACCGTTGCAAAAACAAGCTGAACACTTGGTTTGAAACTGATAATATTTACTATCCAAACAAGCTTAATATTGAGCAAACATCTTCTGAAGTTACAGCAAAACACAAAGCCTCTTTAATCAAAGGAAATAACCTAATTGATGTAACTGGCGGATTTGGTGTAGACTGTTTTTACTTTGCCAAACAATTCGATACAGTAACCCATTGTGAACTCAATACCGATTTATCCAAAATTGTCGCTCACAATAACTCCGTTTTTAAAATTGAAAATATAGATTGTATTGCCGATAATGGAATAGAACATATCATAAATAACGAAACTACATACGACTGGATTTATATTGACCCATCACGTCGTAACGATGCAAAAGGTAAAGTATTTATGTTGTCTGATTGTTTACCTAATGTCCCACAACATTTAGATAATCTATTCAAAAAAACAAATAACATCATGATTAAAACATCACCGTTATTAGACATTTCTTTGGGTATAAAAGAACTTAATTTTGTAAAAGAAATTCATTGTATTGCGGTTAATAATGAGGTCAAAGAACTGTTATGGATTTTAGACAAAGGTTTTGACCAATCGGTTAAAATTATAACTACAAATATTAAAAAGGATAAAAAATATAATTTCGAGTTTTTCTTAGATGAAGAAGCTAATACACAAGTTAATTACAGTAAGCCACTAACCTATTTATACGAGCCAAATTCGGCAGTATTAAAATCTGGAGCGTTTAATAGCGTTGCAGAACAATTAAGTGTGTTTAAACTACATAAACATTCGCATTTATACACAAGTGAGCAATTAATAGATTTCCCTGGAAGACGTTTTAAAATTGAAACTATTGCGCCTTTCAACAAGAAAAAGTTTAAACAGCAATTTAAACTAGATAAAGCTAATTTTACGACTAGAAACTTCCCTGAAACTGTTGCACAATTAAGACAAAAACTTAAAGTTAAAGATGGCGGAACTGACTATTTGTTTTTTACTACAGATTTAGATAATAATAAAATTGTAATACACTGCACAAAAGCTTAAATTTTAAAAATCGCATCTTCTGTAAACACAATGTTAGTGCATTTTTTGTCCGTTTTATTTGTATTTAAGCCTGTAAACTTGCTAAAAGCTGGCAATACGATATGATTATCAAACACTTGATAACATGGTAATTTTATAAACTGTTTGCCTTTTCCTTTCAGCACATATCCTGGATGAATATGTCCTGAAATATAAAATGCATCGTCTTTACATTCATTTAAATCATGAACAAAAGTAAATGGATTCAATTTTAAGCTTGGTTTAAAAATTTCGATATTTAAGTCTTCGTATAATGTAGCTGAAAGTCTGTCGTGATTACCAATAATTAACTGCAATTTCAAGTTATCAAATTGCAACAACCAATCTTTAAAATAGTCTATATCTGTATTAAATTCTGCGTGAAATAAATCACCAACAATTATTAGTTTTTCAGCTTTAAAATGATCTATTAAAGCCTTTAAACGCTGTAAATCTTCAATTAAAATAGATTGACTAATTGGTATACCATTTTTTCTAAATGTAGCCGATTTGCCAATATGCAAATCACTTAAAACTAGTGCATTTTGTGTTTCCCAAAATAGCGCACGTTGGTTGGTAAACACTAAGTTTTGATTGGTAAATTTTAAACTAATCGTCGCTAATTGTTTCATGCTTCAAATTTAAGCATCTGTTTTTTAATGCGCTCGATACGTTTTTGCAAATCTTCGTTTGTCATCGTGCCTCTTAATCCATCTACTTTTAATGGAAAACTCAATGGTGTAAACGATTTTGAATACTTGATAATAATCTCACTGTTTTTAATCCTATTAAAAGCTTCACGTAATCTCACTTCTTCTAATTCTTGATTAAAAACTTCGGTATAAGCTTGTCTGATTAATAAGTTAGAAGGCTCATTTTCTTCTAAAACCCTAAAAATCAAACCAGAAGACGATTGCAAACTTTTATTAGTTTTGCGTTGTCCTGGTTGCGATTGCACAACCAAACCAGCAATAACGGCAATATCTCTAAATTTTCGGCTAGCCATTTCACTAGCATTTATACTCGCAACAACATCTTCCATTAAATTCTCAACTGATAATATTTGATGAATTTTAGCCTCATCTAAAGGTAATTCTTGATCACTTAATAATTCAAAACCATAGTCATTACAAGCTATGCTAAAGGTCAACGGTTTAAATTTACTAATGCGATATGCCATTAGTGCAGCAAAAATCTCGTTAACCAATCTGCCTTCAAACGGATACATAAATAGATGAAATCCGTCTTTTGTAGTGATTAATTCGACTAAAAACTGATTGGCTTTAGGTATTTGTGACGCTTTATTTTGACGTTGCAATAACGGTCTTAAAAACTTTAGTTCTTTTTCGGATGTTTTAGCATGTAAGGCATCGCTTAACTTCAACCTTAAAAAGTGCGTTAAATATGATGTTAATGGCAACGAGCCACCTTTCCAACTTGGTGTGATTGCTTTTTTAGACTTACTTAAAGTTACCAAAGCCGTCATATCTTTAATTTGCTTTAATTGCAACACACGACCAGCCAAAACAAATGCGTCGCCTTTTTTTAGTTTTGAGATAAAAAACTCCTCAATCATACCAATATAACCGCCAGAAAAGAATTTTACCATTAGCATCGCGTCACTAACAATTGTACCAATATTCATGCGATGTAGCATGGCTATTCGTCTACTTTTTACCTTAAATAAACCATCTGTATCTAAAATGACTTTATGAAATTCTTCATATGAGGATAAGGTATTACCGCCTTTTGTTATAAAGTGAATTGCCCAATTAAAATCGTCTTCTGTTAAATACCAAAAAGCATGTGTCTGTTGTAAAAGTTGAAAAACTTCGTCCTTTTTAAATCCTTCACCAACAGCTAAAGTGACTAAAAATTGTACCAAAACATCGTACGCCAAAACAATTGGTGATCGCGTTTCGATTTGTTGTTGTTTTACTGCTTCTTTGACAGCAGCGACTTCAATTAATTGCAAAGAATGCGTTGGCACAAAATATATTTTAGAAGTCTCGAAAGGCGAATGACCGCTACGACCAGCACGTTGTAAAAAGCGCGCTATACCTTTAACTGAGCCTATTTGGATGACACAATCTACTGGCTTAAAATCGACACCAAGATCTAAAGAACTTGTACAAATTACCGCTTTTAAAATACCTGAAGCAATGGCGTCTTCAATAAAATTACGTTGTTTTTTATCTATAGATCCATGATGAATAGCAATCAATCCAGCCAAATCTGGTGCTTCTTCAAGAATGATTTGATACCATAATTCACTTTGATTTCTTGTATTAGTGAATATTAACGTCGTAGTATTTTCATAAATTATCGGTATAATTTTAGAACTCATTGTTCGACCTAAATGTCCTGCCCAAGGAAGTGTTTCGACTTGGTCTGGTAAGACTGAAATAATGTCGATTTTCTTCTTTAATTTCGCTTTAATTTGAATGGTTTTTAAATCTTTATAAGGCATTAAAACCTGCTGAGCTTCGTCTAAATTACCAATGGTTGCAGTGATTCCCCAAATTTGAAGTTTTGGCGATAGCTGTTTTAATCTTGCTATGGCTAATTCGGCTAAAACACCGCGTTTATTACCTAATAACTCGTGCCACTCGTCTACCGCAATGCAATTAAGATGTTTAAACCAACGTGAATTTTTCTTTTGTGAGAACATTAAATGCAAAGTCTCTGGCGTAGTAATCAATACATCGGGCATTAAACGTTCTTGCTTGCGTTTAATATTAGTTGGCGTATCACCATTTCTAACTTTAATTTGCCAATCTAAACCAATATCTTCAACCGCATTTGTCATTGCTTTGGCCAAATCTTTAGCTAACGATCTAAGCGGACTAACCCAAATTAATTTTAGTCCTTTTTTATAGGCTTCTGGATGATTTAAATAATCGATAACAACCGCTAAAAACACCGAAAACGTTTTACCAAAACCAGTCGGAGCTATAACTAAACCTGAATGTTTAGTGTAATATTTAGACCAAGTTGTATACTGAAAATCAAATGGTTGCCAATCGTTTTGATGCATCCAATTTTCAATAATTTTATAACCTGTAGAATTTTTAAACTTAGACATCTAACGGATTTGTAATAAGTCGTTTAACAGTTTCTATAGTATCAATTTCTGAAACTGGCTTATCTTTTCGCCAGCGTTTTATTCTTGGAAAACGTAATGCTACACCACTTTTATGACGCTTACTAAAAGCAATACCTTCAAAAGCAATCTCAAAAACTAATTCTGGTTTTACAGTTCTTACAGGACCAAATTTTTCGATAGCATTTTTATTAACCCATCTAGAAATTTCGGTAATTTCATCGTTTGTCAAGCCAGAATAGGCTTTAGCAACTGTAACTAAACCGTCTTCTGTTTTTACCGCAAACGTATAATCTGTGTATTTGCTACTTCGTCTACCGCTACCCTTTTGCGCGTAAATCATCACAGCATCAATGGTTAAAGGATCTACTTTCCATTTCCACCAATCGCCTTTTTTACGACCAACATGATATTCAGATTGTTTTTGTTTCAGCATTAATCCTTCGCTATTATGCAATCTGGCTTCATTTCTTATCGCATCTAATTCTTCCCATTTATCAAATTGAATGACTTCTGAAAGTTTAAAATTTGGTTTTGATAATTGATTATCACTAAAGAGTTTCTCAAGCGTTTTTCGTCTAAACTGAAGACTTTTCGCTCTTAAATCTTCATCATTAATTTCTAAAATATCGTAAGCAAAAAAACCAATTGGTACGTCTTGTAATAGTTTTTTTGAGATGGTTTTCCTATTTAATCGCTTCTGTAAATCGTTAAATAATAACACAGATTGATCTTTAACAGCAAGAATTTCACCATCTAACACAAAATCTTCTTTTATGGTTGAAACAATTTCAACTAGCTCCGGAAATTGTTTTGTGACCAACTCTTCGCCTCTTGACCAAATGTAAATTTCGTTATTTCGTTTTACAATTTGACCTCTAATTCCGTCCCATTTATATTCGACTTGCCAGTCTGAAACTGAGCCTAATTCGTCAAGATTTTTCTCCAAACTGTACGCTAAACAAAACGGATAAGGTTTTGAATTGTCGTAATTGATATGCGAACCGTTTATTAAGTCTTCAAACGAAATAGAATTGATGTCCCATTGCCCAATAATACTATGCATCAATTGATTAGCATCGATATTAGTTAGTTTAGAAAGTGCATTTACTAAAGTTTTTTTAGAAACGCCAATTCTAAAACTTCCACCAATTAACTTATTAAAAATAAAGCGTTGTTGCGTATCTAAATGTCGCCAAGCATTTAACACGTAGGCTTTTTTTTCATCATCAGATTTAGTTGAAAGTTGCTTAAGCTCGTCCATGTAAATATGTAACGGTTTATCAATAGTATTAGAAGGTTCTGGCAATAATAAAGACAAGGTTTCTCCTAAATCACCAACGGTACTGTAAGATTCTAAAAACAGCCATTCTGGTAGACCTGTTTCTTCAATACACCATTGTTTTAATAAAGACGTTTTTACAGGTCTTTTAGGTCTTTTTCCTGTAAATAAAGCAATTAGCCAGAGTTTATCTTTATCTAAAGCAGTTTCAAAAAAATTGACTAATGCATCTAATTTAGCATTAGTTTTATTGGTGATTTCTAATGAATTTATGAGTTGCGAAAACTGTTTCATTAGCTAGCAGTTGTTAATTGTTGGTCTTTTGCATCTTCGTTGTCTTCTGTACCATATTCTGTAACGACTTCTTGACTTTCTATACCAATTTCATTTAAATACTTTGAAAATACAGCTTGCGAACCATGAGTGACGTAAACTTTCTCAGCTTCAGTAGCTTTAACAGCAGAAAGTAGTCCGTTCCAATCTGCATGATCACTAACTGCAAAGCCAGCATCTACGCCTTTCCAACGTCTATTTCCTCTTATTTGCATCCAACCAGAGCAAATTGCAGTTGCTGCATTAGGAATCTTTTTAAGAAGTTTAGATCCTAATAATGCTGGAGGAAGAATTACTATTTTATTTTGAATGTCTTTTTTATTGAAATCTGAAGTGATAAGTTTTGATTTTGGTAAAACAATTCCAGATTTAGAAATAGCTTGATTTAGATTGTTTATTGCTGAATGTACATAAACCTGATCTATTCCATCTACTAAAGACATAATTCTTTGCGCTTTACCTAAAGAGTAACCAAAAAAGACACTAGTTTTATTTTGTTTTTGATTATTTACAATCCATTGCTGTAGTTGAGATTGTAATTCGGCTTCTGTTTTCCAACTGTAAATTGGCAAACCAAAAGTACTTTCTGTAATAAACTCGTGACACTTAACAGGCTCAAATGGTGTCGTTATAAAATCTGGGGTAGTTTTGTAATCTCCAGAAAACACAACAACTTTTCCTTTATATTCTAGCTTTATTTGAACTGAACCGATAATATGTCCAGCAGGAAAAAATGAAACTTTAACACCATTTATAGTTTTTATTTGGTTGTAATTTAAAGTTTCTATCGAAATATCTTTGCCTAAGCGATGAAGCAGTATGTTTTTTGAATCGTGATGACACAGATAATGCTTATTTCCCCATCTTGAATGATCGGCATGACCATGAGAAATTATAGCATAATCTACAGGATACCATGGATCTAAATAAAATTTTCCTGGTATGCAGTAAATACCTTTTTTAGTGAATTTTATGAATTTCAAGCGTTTTTAACTACAAAATACAACCAAAATCATAAAATTATTGTAGACTTAACTAATTTTTAACCAGAAACAAAAAAGCCTTACTAAAATTAGTAAGGCTTTTTGTGATCGCGACAGGATTCGAACCTGTGACCGTCTGCTTAGAAGGCAGATGCTCTATCCAACTGAGCTACGCGACCGATAAAATGTCGGGGTGGCAGGATTCGAACCTGCGACCTCCGCGTCCCAAACGCGGCGCGATAACCGGGCTACGCTACACCCCGAAATTGGTTATCTATATTGCGGAGAGACCGGGATTCGAACCCGGGCATCCCGAAGGATGACAGCTTAGCAGGCTGCTGCATTACCACTCTGCCACCTCTCCTAAATCATTTAATGAACTTTGCAATAAAATTGCGGATGCAAATGTATGATTTCATCTCGTAGAACACAACATTTTTAGTGATTTTTTTGAAATTTTATTCCGGATACTCAATTCTTAAATGGTAAATGTTTGCTAACTTGCGTTTTAGCACTTTTTTTATGGCTTCAATTTCTTTAAAGGTTATGTCTGCATTTAAAAATTGTCCTTCGTCTTTTTGTTTATTTATTATATTTTCTACAAAATTATCAATTTTTGCTGATGTAGGTTCTTTTAAACTTTTTGATGCTGCTTCTACACTATCACACATCATTAGTATTGCTGTTTCTTTACTAAATGGCTTTGGTCCTGGATAGCTAAAGTCTTCTATGTTTACACCTTCATTATTAGCCTTTTCTTTCATATAGAAATAATAAACTTGACTGGTACCATGATGTGTTCTTATAAAATCTATTACTCTGTCGGGAAGATTATTTTTCTTAGCAATTTCAATTCCGTTTATAACGTGATTTATTATGATTTGAGCACTTTCTTTTGGAGATAATTCGTCATGACTATTTATTCCTGACGATTGATTTTCAGTAAAATAAGTTGGATTTTTCATCTTACCAATATCATGATATAGAGCTCCTACTCTGACCAACATCGCATTTGCATTAATTTCATTTGCTGAAGCTTCTGCTAAATTTGCAACGTTTAATGAGTGATGGAATGTACCTGGAGCTTTATTTGACAGCTCTTTTAAAAGTTTAGAATTTGTATCGGACAATTCTAGGAGAGAAACATCTGATACTAATCCAAATAGCTTTTCATAAACATAAATTAATGGCTGGACAAACAATGTAGCCAACCCGCAAAGTATAAATAGTACAAAGGTTTGAGTATGTATGTTTTCTATACTTGCTTCATGTATAACAAAAAAAGCAAAATAAGCAATGATATAAATTAATGTAATTTGACCTACTGATATGAATAGATTTGCTCTTTTATAAAGTTCTGAAACTGTTAGTATGGTTACAATACCTGCAATAATTTGCAAAAACATATACTCATAACTATTTGGTACTATTGATCCAAGCAAAAGCACTGTAATAACATGTGCAAACAAACCTAATCTAGCATCAAAAAAAGCTTTTAAAACTAAAGGTAAAATAGCTATAGGTACAATATAAACATATTCTGATTTGTAACTTACCACCAAAGTTGTAAGCAAGACAACCACAAATATGTTAAAGAATATAAAGGTAACTTTAGTATTATTGTTAAAAACATCTATTCTATACTTTCTTATAAATAACAATAACATTAATAAGGCTAAAGCAACTAATAATGTATAAGCAAAAACAATCCAATAATAGTTAGATTTTGTCCAATCTTTAGACTCATATTCATTAACCAAAGAGTTTAAAATTTGAAATTTATTATCGTTTACAATTTCTCCTTTAGAAATAATTAAAGTCTCTTTTTCAATCATTCCCCTATTTACCGAAATAGACTGCAAAGCTTCATTTAAAACATTCTCTGTTAATGTTTTATTATAGGTTAAGTTTGGTTTTATAACATTAAAGAAAAGCGCTATTATAGAGTTTATTTCTTTTGGAGTAAAAACCTCTTTTAGTTCGTTTTCAACGGTAGATTTTACTTCTGATTGATTGAATAAATTTTTAAAATTTGCAGTTTCTTTTTCAACATTATTTTCAAGTATAATTACAGTTTTTTCAGGCTTTAACTTGATATTTTCGCTTAAAATTCCAAATTCATAAAACTCATCTAAAATCTGACTACTTTTTTCTTTAAGAATGTTGTAATTTGGTATTGAATCTGAAAAAACATTACTAAAAGACTTTTCAAAAGCATTAAAAACGCTTGATTTGACTTTTTCATTTCTATTAAAATATGCTATAGATTGACTTTTTAGAAGCTCTTTTTCTTTATCAATTTCAGACTTATTTTTCTTTATAGCAAAGTTAAATGGTGCATAAAGATTTTCTGTTTGCCAAGGTTTTCCTTTTTCAAAGTTATATTTAAAACGACCACTTTTAGGAAATAAAAACACAATTAAAAAAGTAGTAGCTATAAAAAGTAATACTTTGTATATGTTAGAATGGTTTTTGTAAAAAATATTTATGTTGTTGTTCATGTTCAACTAACTAATAAGTTTTTAAGCTTGTATGTTACACTAATTTATTATTCAAATTCTATATCAAAATCTTTTTGGTTGTATTTAATGGGAATTTTAGACCAAAAAATTTCATCTTTATTGTAAATGCTATCAGGCACTTTAATTTCTAGGAATATAGTACTAACTTCAGGATCATCTGGTAAAAAAGTTACAAAATACTTTTCACTCTCTTTTGGTTTAGATCTCCCTATATAATTATTTTGAGTGTAAGTAATAGAATTGTAACTATAGGTATATTTACAAGTCATACCACCTTTCATAGCATAAATATCATCAATAGTTGCTATTGTGAACTTCCCTTCGTTTAACAATTTTTTATCTCTTTTAAGATTAAGTATTAAACAAATAATAATAAAAATCAAAAAAATTGGAATGCCTATTTTATCCTTTTTGTTTAGTTTAAACATTTTTACTAGTTAGTTAGATTCTTAATATTTCTTAACCAGCATTAAATTAACTTATTTTAAGTTATCCATTGACTTCTATTAAAAAACTGTAGTTTTTCAAATGTAATAAATAATTACAGTTTTGATTAGTTATAATGCACAGAATGGTCTAAATTTTATTAAAAAATTAGTAATTTCGTGGACATAATAAAAACTAAATAAATATATGAGTAAAGAAGTTGTAATTGTCTCGGCTGCAAGAACACCAATAGGTAGTTTTTTAGGTGCTTTAAGTACTGTCCCTGCTCCTAAATTAGGTGCTGTAGCTATTAAAGGTGCTTTAGATAAAATTAATTTAAAACCAGAATTGGTTGATGAAGTTTTAATGGGTAATGTAGTACAAGCTGGTACTGGACAAGCACCAGCAAGACAAGCAGCTATTTATGCAGGTATACCAAATACTGTACCGTGTACAACTGTAAATAAAGTTTGCTCTTCTGGGATGAAGGCTGTAATGCAAGCTGCGCAAAGCATTGCTTTAGGCGACACAGAAATAGTTGTTGCTGGTGGTATGGAAAACATGAGTTTGATTCCTCATTACTTACATGCAAGAACTGGAACTAAATTTGGTCCTGCAAGTTTAATCGATGGTATGCAAAAAGATGGTTTAGTAGATGCTTATGACCAAAATGCAATGGGTGTTTGTGCAGATGATTGTGCTACTGAATATAATTTTTCAAGAGAAGAACAAGATGCTTTTGCAATTCAATCTTACAGTAGATCTGCAGCAGCATGGGATGCAGGAAAATTTGATAATGAAGTTGTACCTGTAGAAGTACCTCAGCGTCGTGGTGA
Organism: Mesoflavibacter zeaxanthinifaciens subsp. sabulilitoris; assembly: GCF_014191595.1. Taxonomy (NCBI): domain Bacteria; kingdom Pseudomonadati; phylum Bacteroidota; class Flavobacteriia; order Flavobacteriales; family Flavobacteriaceae; genus Mesoflavibacter; species Mesoflavibacter zeaxanthinifaciens. The sequence continues at coordinate 546,490 of NZ_JACHWV010000001.1, forward strand.
ACCAAAAATAGTATCTAAAGACGAAGAATATACAAATGTTAAACTTGAGAAGATTCCTGCATTACGTCCTGCTTTTACTAAAGACGGAACAGTAACTGCTGCTAATGCTTCTACAATAAACGATGGTGCTGGAGCAATGGTTTTAATGAGTGCTGATAAAGCAAAAGAATTAGGCCTAACACCATTAGCAACTATTAAATCTTATGCAGATGCAGCACAAGAGCCAAAATGGTTTACTACTGCTCCTGCAAAAGCATTGCCTAAAGCTTTAGATAAAGCGGGAATTAAATTAGAAGATGTAGATTACTTTGAGTTTAATGAAGCTTTTTCTGTTGTTGGATTAGCTAACATGAAAATTTTAGGGTTATCAGACGACAAAGTAAACGTTAATGGTGGCGCTGTATCTTTAGGTCATCCATTAGGTTGTTCTGGTGTAAGAATACTAATTACTTTATTAAATGTTTTAGAACAAAATGATGCAAAAATTGGAGCAGCAGCTATCTGTAATGGTGGCGGTGGCGCATCAGCTTTAGTACTACAACGTCAGTAAATACAACTAATGCAATACGGAATTTGTAATTTAAGCATTGTTCCTTTAAGATTAGAAGCATCAGACACAAGTGAAATGGTTTCTCAGGTCATTTACGGTGATGTTTTTAAAGTTTTAGAGCAACGAAAAAAATGGAGTAAAATCAGATTAGCTTTTGATAAATATGAAGGCTGGATTGATAATAAACAATATGTAGAAATTACAGAAGAACATTATAATGACTTAAATAATCAACCTTTAAAAATCTCAACAGATTTAGTTGAGTTTATTCAGGATGAAAATGAGCAACTTCATACAATTGTTTTAGGCTCTAGCTTAAATGGTGTTAGTCTATTAAATCATAAATATGAAGGTGCTTTTGTAGATCAAACACAAGAAAAAAGTCATTTAATTGAAACTGCATTTAAATATTTAAATGCTCCTTATCTTTGGGGAGGAAAAACTCCTTTTGGTATCGATTGTAGTGGTTTTACACAAATGGTATATAAACTTAATGGTTATAAATTATTGCGTGATGCCTCACAACAAGCCACACAAGGTGAAGCTTTAAGTTTTATTGAAGAAAGTGAACCAGGTGATTTAGCTTTTTTTGATAATAATGAAGGCCAAATTATTCATGTTGGCATAATAATGCAAGACAATTATATTATACATGCGCATGGAAAAGTAAGGATAGATCGTTTAGATCATACAGGTATTTACAATGCAGATAGACGGATGCATACCCATAAACTTAGAGTTATTAAAAAGATAATATAAAAAAAGCCTCCTAAAATTTAGGAGGCTTTTTTATTATAATGGTTAAAGGTTTTATTTCCCTTCAATCTCTGCATTAATTGCTTTTGCTTTTTCTACTTCACCTAAAGCATTATATATATTCTTTAACTGTTGTAAAACAGATGTAGGTACAGAAGTGTTATTGTTTTTGAAATCTACTAGCGTTTGTGCTGCTTGATCAAATAGAGAAGACTTCTTCTTTTTAAGTTCTTCATATTTTAAATCATCTGCTCTACTGTTTCCTAAAGAATTCATTTGTTCTACTAAAGCATTTCCTTCTTCAAGGTATGATGTAGATAAGTTTAATGCTGCATCTGCATTTGCAGGTTTTAAGCTTAATACTTTTTCAAAAGACTGTCTTGCTTTTTCAATCTCTTTGTTATTCATGTAAATAACACCTACGTTATAATGTAAGTCTGCATTGTTAGGCTCTTTTTGTATAGCTTCTTGTAAAATTGATTGAAACTTTTTCTCATCACCCATTTCAAAATAAATATTTGCTTCGTTAATTAATAAATTAACATCATCTGGGTTTGCTTGTTTTGCCTTTTCTATAGCTGCTAAAGCTTTGTCTTTTTCACCTTTATTAATGTAAATTAATGCAATATTTTTAGTGATTTCAGAAGCTCTAGATTCTGTATTTTGGGTCTCTGGATCTGTATGCGTTCCGCTCTTTACATATATATCTCTTTCAGATTTACTGTTAAAGCTATCTACTTGTCCAGTTTCTTTATTTGTAGCAACAAACATTGTTTTTTCTCCTGTATAACCTAATTTATCTAACTCTAAGTAAGACTCTAATGCTTTATCAAAGTTTTGAGCACCTATATAACTTACTGCGGTGTAATATAAATAGTCCTGTGCTTCTGGATTAACTTGATACATCATGTTAAAAGTTTCTGCAGCTTTATTAAACTTTTTACTTGAGTAAAAATTATTTGCTTTTGTTAACAGATCATTTTCTATGATTCTTTTAAACTCTGCTCCTTCTCCTTCTACTTTAAGTATATTTTCTATAGCTTTATTAGTATCTGCATTAGTAGACGTCCCGTTAGCATAATATGCTTTTGCTGCAGCTAGATAATAATCTTCTTTTAAGTCATCATCCATAGCAGACACTTGAGAGTCTAATTGTGTTGCTATAGTTTTAGCTTCTGCAAAATTGTCTTTTTTTACTGCTTTTTCTAAAGCTTTAACTTCTTTTTTTTGGGCAAAAGTAAAAACAGATACAAATAATGCTAAAGCAATAATTACTTGTTTTTTCATTTTAAATTTGTGTTTTAAATTTTATAAATTATTTATTCTTCTTCGTTAGTAGCAATAGTTGTGCCATCTTCATCTGTGTTGGCAGTGTCTTCTAAGTTTTCAATATCTATTTCTTCTTCATCTTCATCTTTCATTACTTTAGCTACAGCAGCTATAGAATCGTTACCTTTTAGATTTATTAACTTAACACCTTGAGTTGCTCTACCCATAGTCCTTAAGTTTTCTACTGCTAGACGAATAGCAATTCCGGATTTATTAATAATCATTAAATCATCAGAATCTGTAACACTTTTTATTGCAACTAAGCTTCCTGTTTTTTCTGTGATAGAAATAGTTTTAACACCTTTTCCTCCTCTATTAGTGATACGGTAAACTGCTTCTCCATCTTCTGGATCATCAATAAATGTACGTTTACCATAACCGTTTTCTGAAACGACTAATACAGTTTCTTCTTGCGGATTGTTAACTGTTACCATTCCTATTACTTCATCATTATCATTACCTAAAGTAATACCTCTTACTCCTGAAGCATTACGACCCATTGGACGTGTTTTTGCTTCTTCAAATCTAATAGCTTTACCAGATTTTAAGGCTAACATAACTTGGCTGTTACCTGTTGTTAGTTTTGCTTCTAGTAACTCATCATTATCTTTAATGGTAATTGCGTTAATTCCGTTTGTACGAGGTCTAGAGTATTGCTCTAAAGCTGTTTTCTTAACCTGACCTTGTTTAGTTGCCATTATGACATAATGAGAATTTATGTAATCCTCGTCTTTTAGGTCTTGAGTACAGATAAATGCCATAACCTTATCATCTTGTTCAATATTAATAAGGTTTTGTATTGCTCTACCTTTTGATGTTCTTGAACCTTCAGGTATTTCGTAAACACGCATCCAGAAACACTTTCCTTTTTGGGTGAAGAATAACATATATTGATGGTTTGTACCCACAAATAAATCTTCTAAGAAATCTTCGTTTCTTGTATTTGAAGCTTTTTGACCAACTCCGCCTCTATTTTGTGTTTTATACTCTGTTAAAGATGTACGCTTGATATATCCTGCATGAGAAATAGTAATAACTACTTGCTCATCCGGAATCATATCTTCGATACTTAAATCTCCACCAGCATATTCTATAGTAGAACGACGCTCATCTCCGTACTTATCTTTAACTTCGATAAGTTCTTCTTTGATAATGTCCATACGACGTTCTTTCTTTTCTAGAATATCTTTTAAATCTGCTATTGTCTTTATAATATCTTCATATTCACTACGTAGCTTATCTTGTTCTAGACCGGTTAATTGGCGTAGACGCATATCTACTATTGCTTTAGCTTGAATTTCTGAAAGCTCAAAGCGATCTATTAATTTTTGTCTTGCTTCTTCTGCATTAGACGATGCTCTAATTATTGAGATTACTTCGTCTATATTATCTGAAGCTATTATTAAACCTTCTAAGATATGTGCACGTTCTTCAGCTTTGCGTAATTCGTATTTAGTACGTCTTACTACAACATCATGTCTATGCTCTACAAAGTGATAGATTAAGTCTTTTAAATTTAAAAGCTCTGGTCTACCGTTTACTAATGCAATATTATTGACACTAAAAGAAGATTGTAATGCTGTGTATTTGTATAACTTATTTAATACGATATTTGGTATTGCATCACGTTTAAGCACGTAAACAATACGCATTCCGTTACGGTCAGATTCATCACGAATTGTAGAAATACCTTCTAATTTTTTATCGTTAACTAAATCAGCAGTCTTTTTAATCATATCTGCTTTGTTAACTTGATAAGGTATTTCGGTAACTACTATAGATTCTCTTCCGTTAACTTCTTCTACATTAGCTTTACCACGCATAACAATACGTCCGCGACCTGTATGAAATGCTTCTTTTACACCATCGTAGCCATAGATTGTTCCACCGGTTGGAAAATCTGGAGCTTTAATATGTTGCATTAACTCGTCTACTTCAATATCGTTATTGTCAATGTAAGCAATAGTACCATTAACAACTTCTGTTAAATTATGAGGTGGCATATTTGTAGCCATACCTACCGCAATACCAGAAGCACCATTAATTAATAAACCAGGAATACGTGTAGGTAAAACTGTTGGTTCTTCTAAAGTATCATCAAAATTTAGCTTATGATCTACAGTTTCTTTATCGATATCTGCCAACATGTCTTCAGATATCTTTCGCATACGCGCTTCTGTATAACGCATTGCTGCAGGACTATCTCCATCTACAGATCCAAAGTTACCTTGACCATCTATTAACATATAACGTAAGCTCCATTCTTGAGCCATACGCACCATAGTGTCATATACTGAGGTATCACCATGTGGATGATACTTACCTAAAACCTCACCAACTATTCTTGCAGATTTTTTATGTGCAGTGTTAGACCTAACACCTAATTCGTGCATACCAAAAAGCACACGTCTGTGTACTGGTTTTAAACCATCTCTTACATCTGGTAAAGCACGTGACACAATGACTGACATTGAATAATCAATGTAAGCCGACTTCATTTCATCTTCAATGTTAATCGGAATGAGTTTTTCTCCTTCTGCCATATATAATTTAATTTGTTATATTCATTATTTCAAAACACGCTAATATAAAACTTTCGTTAGTAACGGTAAGCCTTTTACTAGGTTTTTTTAGTGTTTTTTATTAACAATTTTAGCCCCTTTTTTAGTTAATAACTTAATCACTGTTAATTTGTAGATTATTCTTACTTTCAAACCAAAAACAATTAACATATTATTTAAGGTACAGTTTTTGCCTATACTAATTATGTTTACTATTTTTAAAGCAGAAAGGAAATAAATATGGACGATAATTTTTCACCAAGAGTTAAAGATGTAATTGCATACAGTAAAGAAGAAGCGCTTAGATTAGGACACGACTTTATTGGCACAGAACACCTTATGCTTGGTCTTTTAAGAGACGGAAACGGTAAGGCTATTAATATTTTAAACGCATTAGATATTGATTTAAATCATTTAAGGCGTAAAGTAGAAATTTTAAGTCCTGCCAACCCAAATACATCAATAACTTCTAACGAAAAGAAAAACTTGCACTTAACGCGACAAGCAGAACGTGCTTTAAAAACTACTTTCTTAGAAGCTAAGCTTTTTCAAAGCACATCAATAAACACAGCACATTTACTGCTATGTATTTTAAGAAACGAAAATGATCCTACTACAAAGCTTTTAAATAAGCTTAAAGTAGATTATGATAATGTAAAAGAACAATTTAAGTCAATGATTACAAACGATGATAATTTTGAAGATATAACAGGAAGCCCTAAAGCCGAGTTTCCTGAAGATGATGCACAACAAGATGATGCATCAAAAGATATATTTAATACGCCTTCATCAAAAAGCAACAAAAAGTCTAAAACTCCTGTTTTAGATAATTTTGGTCGCGATTTGACTGCTATGGCAGAAGAAGGTAAATTAGACCCAGTAGTTGGACGTGAAAAAGAGATTGAAAGAGTGTCTCAAGTATTATCACGTCGTAAGAAAAATAACCCACTTTTAATAGGAGAACCTGGAGTTGGTAAGTCTGCTATTGCAGAAGGACTTGCTAACAGAATTGTAAGTAAGAAAGTATCTAGAATACTTTTTAACAAACGTGTAGTTACTTTGGATCTTGCAAGTTTAGTTGCTGGTACTAAATACCGTGGACAGTTTGAAGAACGTATGAAAGCTGTGATGAATGAGCTTGAAAAGAATGATGATGTTATTCTTTTTATAGATGAAATTCATACCATAGTTGGTGCTGGTGGCGCAACAGGAAGCTTAGATGCTTCAAATATGTTTAAGCCTGCTTTAGCACGTGGCGAAATTCAATGTATAGGTGCCACTACTTTAGATGAGTACAGACAATACATAGAAAAAGATGGGGCTTTAGAGCGTCGTTTTCAAAAAGTTATTGTAGAACCTACTACTGTTGAAGAAACTATTCAAATACTTAACAATATTAAAGCTAAATATGAAGATCATCACAATGTAGAATATACTGATGAAGCTATTGAAGCTTGTGTTAAGTTAACCAATAGATATATGACAGATCGTTTCTTGCCAGATAAAGCTATAGATGCTTTAGATGAAGCTGGATCACGCGTTCATATCACCAATATTGATGTCCCTAAACAAATTTTAGAATTAGAGAAAAAACTAGAAGAAGTTAGAGAAACAAAAAATTCTGTAGTTAAGAAACAGAAATACGAAGAAGCTGCAAGATTACGTGATGATGAAAAACGTTTAGAAAAAGAACTTGCTGTTGCACAAGAAAAATGGGAAGAAGAAACCAAATTACATCGTGAAACAGTAACAGAAGATAATGTAGCAGATGTTATCTCTATGATGACAGGTGTTCCTGTAAACAGAATAGCACAAACCGAGAGTAATAAACTAGCACAATTACCAGAGCTTATTAAGGGTAAAGTTATAGGTCAAGATAATGCTGTTGCCAAAGTTGTTAAAGCAATACAACGTAACCGTGCTGGATTAAAAGATCCAAATAAACCAATTGGTTCATTTATCTTTTTAGGACAAACAGGTGTTGGTAAAACACAATTAGCTAAAGTGTTATCAAAACAATTATTTGACAGTGAAGAGTCACTAATTAGAATAGACATGAGTGAATATATGGAAAAATTTGCCATATCTAGATTAGTTGGTGCGCCTCCAGGATACGTAGGTTATGAAGAAGGAGGACAACTTACAGAAAAAGTAAGACGTAAACCATATTCTGTAGTACTTTTAGACGAAATTGAAAAAGCACATCCAGATGTATTTAACATGTTACTTCAAGTTTTAGATGATGGTTATTTAACAGATAGTTTAGGTAGAAAAATAGATTTTAGAAACACTATAATAATCATGACCTCTAACATTGGTGCCAGAAAATTAAAAGATTTTGGTACTGGTATAGGTTTTGGTACATCGTCTCAAAAAGCTCAAGAAGATGCAAATGCTAGAAGTGTTATTGAAAATGCACTTAAAAAATCTTTTGCTCCAGAGTTTTTAAACAGAATTGACGACGTTATTGTCTTTAATGCTTTAGAACAAGAAGACATTAATATGATTATTGATATAGAATTAGAAAAACTATTAAAACGTATTGATGGTTTAGGCTACAACTTACAATTAACTAAAGATGCTAAAAACTTTATAGCAGAAAAAGGATTTGATAAGCAATACGGTGCAAGACCATTAAAACGTGCAATTCAAAAATACATTGAAGATGCTTTAGCTGAAGAAATTATTACTTCTAAATTAAAAGAAGGAGATAATATAGTTATGGATCTAGATAAAGGCAATAACGAAATAGTTATTTCTATACAATCATCAGAAGAAGCTAAATAACAATATAAAATTATAATAAAAACCTGTTGATATTTATATTAACAGGTTTTTTTCTATCTTTATAAAGAGTTAAAACAACCTATATGCCTATAAAAATTACATTAGATTTTTGCACTTTAGAATTTATAGACAAAATTGCAATTGCGGTAATAAATGAAGGTGTGCATGTAGACTTTGAAACCAGCAAAATTATTGCTCAAACTTGTATCAATTATTTTAAACAAAGTCCATTTGTATATTTAACACACAGAACAAACTCATATTCTGTTGACGTTACAAAATATAGTACTTTCGTAAATCAAATGGAAAACCTTAAAGGTTTTGGAGTTATTTCCACTTCATTATCTGCAAGAAATGCAGAAATAGAAAGTCTTTTCTTAGATCTTCCCTTTGCTATATTTGACAATTTAGACGAAGGTCTTAAATGGGCAAAAAACATCTTAGATAATAATCCAGAGAAAACTATCTAAATAATTCACTTGTATCAATACCTAAATTATTAATAAACAGTATTGATTTTTCTATATCATCGTGTAAAATTTCATCTTCTTTAACAAAAGGTACTTCTACTCTATAATTTTGTAAAAATAATTCTATAAAATCTGAAGATTTTAATGGTTCTCTAAAGTGTATAGCTTGAGAAGCGTTAAATAACTCAATAGCCAAAACACGCTCTACATTATCTATTAACTTAAATGCTTGTGTTGCAGCATTTGCCCCCATACTTACATGATCTTCTTGTCCATTACTTGATACAATACTATCTACACTAGCAGGACTAGCTAACTGTTTATTCGCACTAACAATACTTGCTGCCGTATATTGTGGTATCATAAACCCACTATTTAAACCAGGATTATCTACCAAAAATGCAGGTAAACCACGTAAGCCAGACACTAATTGAAATACACGTCTTTCAGAAATATTTCCTAATTCTGACATTGCTATTTTTAAATAATCTAATGCTAATGCTAAAGGTTGACCATGAAAGTTTCCTCCAGAAATAATTTCATCTTCGTTTGCAAAAATATTTGGATTATCAGTCACTGAATTTATTTCTGTTATAAATGTTTTTTCTACAAAAGATAAAGTGTCTTTTGTTGCACCATGCACTTGTGGTATACATCTAAAGCTATAAGGGTCTTGTACGTGTTGTTTTTCTTGACTTATAATTTCGCTACCTTCTAAAAACTCTCTTACTCTTTCTGCTGTTTTTAATTGACCTTTATGTGGTCTAACCAAGTGTATTAATTCATTAAAAGGTTCTATTCTTCCATCAAAAGCTTCTAAAGAAATACTTCCTATTAAATCTGCTAAATAAGATAATTTATAAGACTTTAATAATAAAAACACACCATAAGCACTCATAAATTGCGTTCCATTTAATAATGCTAAACCTTCTTTAGACATTAATTTAATAGCATCCCATTTAAAGTATGTATTTAAATCTTCTGCTTCTAAAATTGCATCTTTATACCATACTTTTCCTTTTCCTATTAAAGGTAAAGCTAAATGAGCTAAAGGAGCCAAATCACCTGAAGCTCCTAATGATCCTTGTGTATAAATTACAGGTAAGATATCATTGTTAAAAAACTCAATTAAACGCTGTACAGTTTGTAATTGTACGCCAGAATGCCCATAACTTAAAGATTGTATTTTAAGTAACAACATTAACTTAACAACTTCATTAGGCACAACATCTCCTGTACCACAAGCATGAGACATGACTAAATTTTCTTGTAATTTAGTTAAGTTTTCTTTGTCTATTTTAACATTATATAACGAACCAAAACCTGTATTTATTCCATAAATTGGTTTAGTCTCTGATTTAAGTTTATCATCTAAATACGCACGGCAATTTTCAATTTTGTCAATAGCTTCATTAGACAACTTTAAATGCTTTTCTTCTAAAATTATTGATTGAATGGTTGCCAAATCTAATGGCTGTGATGATATATAATGAATTGAACTCATGGACATTTTTTATTGTGTCCCAAAAGTCATAATTTGAGATAAATTCTGCAAGTTTTTGTTAATAATTCGTCAAAATAAGAAATCCTCAAATTATTCTTTTATTTTTGATTGAAAATTAAAAAATCAATAATGAAGAAAGTTTTAATGTGCTTAGCAGGTTTGGCCATAATAGCCTGCAAACAAGAACCTAAAGATTACGCTACTTTTTCTGGTAAAATCGAAAACGCTAATAGTGATTCTTTATTTGTATTTCAATCAAGAAATTACAAAAAAACTATTAAGGTTAATGAAGATGGAACTTTTAGTGACACTTTAAAAGTAAATCCTGGAGTTTATGGTATTTATGATGGAAAGGAACAAGCTTTTGTTTATCTTAAAAATGATGCAGATATCAAACTTTCTGTTGATGCAGAAAACTTTAGAGAAACTATTAAATATGAAGGTAAAGACGTAGAAAACTCAAACTTTTTAGTAGAAAAAGCAAGGTTTGAAAGTGGTTTAATTGATTTAGAAGCTCTAAAAAATCTTGATTCCTTAGGTTTTGAAAAAAAACTAGAAAGCCTTAAATCTGAAATGATGGCTTTTTATGATAAAAACAAAAATATAGATTCTAGTATTATAGCTACATCAAAAAGTCAAATTAATCCAATGCTTATGTCTTTAAAAAGATATGTTGGAGAGTCTATTAAACTAAGATCTCAGTTACCAAAAGGTTCTGAATCTCCTTCATTTAAAGACTACGAAAATTATGCTGGTGGTACTACATCTTTAGAAGAATTAAAAGGAAAATATGTTTATATAGATGTATGGGCTACTTGGTGTGCACCTTGTAAAGTAGAAATTCCTTCATTAAAAAAATTAGATGAAGACTACAAAGACAAAAACATAACTTTTGTAAGCATATCAATTGATGACGCAAGAGCACACAAAGGATCTATGGAAAATGCAAACGAAGCTTGGAAAGCTATGGTAGCTGATAAAGAGTTAACTGGTGTGCAATTATTTGCTCCTAATGGATGGCAAAGTGATTTTATTAAAGACTATAAGATTAATGGTATACCAAGGTTTATATTAATTGATCCAGAAGGAAAAATTGTAACACCAGATGCACCAAGACCTTCTGACGAACAACTAAGAACTTTATTAGATACTTTAAATATCTAATCTATTATAATTTAAAATAAAAAAAGCGAGCTTTATATGCTCGCTTTTTTTATTTAATCTTGTTCACCATCATCCTCTTCTTCTACTTGAGGTTGTTCTGGTTTTTTAAATAAATCTAGATAAGCTAATGGTATTCCTTCAACAACATGTGTAGCTATAAAACTTTGATAACCTAACTCATCTACAAGTAAGTCTGCCGATTTACCGTGTAAATAAATGGCAAATACTGTTGCAGATAATAAATCATAGCCTTGTGCTATCATACCTGCAATCATACCTGTTAAAACATCTCCTGTACCTGCTGTTGCTAATCCTGGATTGCCCGTAACGTTTACATATAACTTATCCTCTGCAACCGTTATTGTATTAGCGCCTTTTATAACTACTATACATTTATGATTCTTACTAAATGCTTTTGTTTTTTGTAATTTATCAAAATCATCTTTCCAAGTCCCTATTAAACGTTCTAATTCTTTAGGATGTGGTGTTAAAATAGTTTGACGTTCTGGTAAAAGCTTTAATAGTGACTCTCGTTTAGCCAACATATTTATACCATCTGCATCAATGACTAAAGGTTTTTTATTTGTTTTTAAAAAAGCTTCAAAAGCATCTATAGACGCATTATCTGTTCCTGCTCCTACTCCAAAAGCTATAACATTTGCGTCTATATCAAAATTTATCTCGGTAAGCTTTTCTTCATCTTTATCTGTAATTAACATTAACTCAGGAAAAGCGCCTTGTAAAGGAATGTATCCGCATTTGGGTGTAAAAGCTGTTACTTTTCCAGCACCAGCACTTAGTGCGCCTCTTCCTGCCAAGTTAATTGCTCCTATTTTACCATAACTACCTCCAATAATTAAAGCGTGTCCAAAAGTACCTTTATGACTGTATTTTTCTCTTGGTTTGTATATTGTTAAGACTTCATTCTTTCCAATTAAGTCTGCTTCTGTTGGTGTCGTATATAAAAATTCAGGATCTATACCAATATCTAACACTTCCCATTGTACTGTGTATTTTGCAGTTTCTGGTAAGAAAAAAACTAATTTAGGTGATTGAAAACTTAATGTATATCCTGCATTAACAACATTATTTGGTGATGTTGGCACAGCATCTGTTTGCAAACCTGATGGTATATCTACAGATAAAACAAAAGCTTTAGTGGCTCTAAAATGATCAAAAATATTTACAACCCAATTAGCTACTGGTCTGTTTAGACCTATACCAAAAATAGCATCAACAATAATATCTCTTTCTTCTATTTGCGGTAATTCGCTTTCTTCATTTAGTAATATTGGCCAATCTTTAGTTGTATTTTTAATACGATCGTAATTAATTAAAAAGTCTTTTGATCTTGACGTACTGTAATTAACGATGTACGTTTTAACATTATAACCATGGGTTATTAAGTGCCTAGCAATTACTAAACCATCTCCTCCATTATTACCAATACCACAAAATATATGAATTGGTACTTGCGCACCATGCATACGCATGTGTAACCAATTAAAAATTTGTATTCCAGCACGTTCCATTAAATCTGTAGAACTTATATTTTGTTTTTTAGCGGTTAATGCATCACCTTCATAAATCTGTTCTTTCGAAAATATTTTCATCTATAAAAATTTATTATAACATTCATTTTAAGTTTCATTATTAATAAAATTTAAGCTTAAATTTATTAATCTATCAAAAATCAAACTTAGGTTTGTTTATTAAGGTAAAAGTAATACATTTGATAAGTATTGAAGCAAAAAGATGAAAACAACTTCTTTAATTATTACTTTTTTTATGACAATGACCCGCTAGGGTTATGCTTCTATATATCTTCCGTTTAAGGTAGTTTAAAAACTACAAATTTTAATTAATTACATACAAACTAGATGAAAGTTCTAAAATTTGGAGGAACCTCTGTAGGTTCTAGTCAAAACATAAATAAAGTTATAGCCATTTTAAAAGAAAAATCGCAAGAAGATACTGTAATATGCGTAGTTTCTGCAATTGGTGGCATCACAGATAAATTATTAAAAGCTGGGCAATTAGCTAAAAATAAAGATAAAAGTTATTTAAATGAATTTGAAATTATTAAAGACATTCATTTTAAAACAATAAGCGAATTACTACCAAAACCTAGTAAACCCATAACGACTGTTGTAGAAGATAAACTTAATCAATTAAAAGAATTATTGAATGGTATTTATTTGATAAACGAATTATCACCAAAAACCTCTGATAAACTAGTAAGTTTTGGTGAGCACTTATCCTCTACTATCATTGCCGAAACTATGAAAACTCAAGGTTTTGATGTAGAATTAAAAAATAGTCAAGATTTAATTGTAACTGACGATAATTTTACTCGTGCTCAAGTTAATTTTGAAGTAACTAACAATAATATCAAATCCTACTTCAAAACACCTAAACAAATTACAGTATTACCTGGTTTTGTGGCAAAATCTACTTCTGGAGAACCAACAACTTTAGGTCGTGGCGGATCAGATTTTACTGCTGCTATTATTGCTGCTGCATTAAAAGTGGATCAATTGGAGATTTGGACAGATGTAAGCGGTATGTACACAACCAATCCAAAACTAGTAAAACAAGCATTTCCTATTGATAATTTATCGTATCAAGAAGCTATGGAATTATCGCATTTTGGAGCTAAAGTATTATATCCTCCAACAGTACAACCTGTGTTAGATTTAGACATACCAATTCACATAAAAAATACTTTTGATCCTGACGCTATTGGAACAGTAATCACCAAACAAGACAACGAGAAAAACTTAACCGTTAAAGGTATAAGTAATATAAACGACGTAGCTTTACTTACACTTGAAGGAAGTGGAATGATTGGTATTCCTGGATTTTCTAAACGCTTATTTGAAGTCCTTGCTAATGAAAAAATCAATGTGATTTTTATAACACAAGCGTCTTCTGAGCATTCTATTTGCTTCGGAATTGATAAATCGGATGCCGAACGTGCCAAGAAAGCTATTGATACTGCTTTTGATTATGAAATTTCGCTTCATAAAATTAATCCAATCGCTGTAGAAAAAGACTTATCGATTATTGCTTTAGTTGGTGATAATATGAAAAGCCATCAAGGCATTAGCGGAAAAATGTTTAGTACACTAGGTAAAAACAATATAAATATTCGCGCTATTGCACAAGGTGCTTCAGAAAAAAATATATCTGCAGTTGTATCAGAAAAAGATGTAAAAAAAGCATTAAACGCTTTACACGAACGGTTTTTTGAAAGCAATACCAAACAACTTAATGTATTTATAACAGGCGTAGGTAATGTTGGCGAAAAACTAATAGAGCAAATTAAACAACAACGCAGTTATTTAAAGAAAAACCTAAAACTTGATGTTAGAATTATTGGACTATCAAATTCTCGTAAAATGGTCTTTAAACCAGAAGGTATCGATTTAAATAATTGGGCTTCACTTTTTCATCATGCAGACAAATCAAGTATAGAAGGTTTTTATCAAAAAGTAGTTAATCTTAATTTACGTAACAGCATTTTTGTAGACGTAACAGCAAACGAGGATGTAGCAAACATCTACGAAAAATACCTAAAACAAAGTGTAGCGGTTGTGGCTTGTAGTAAAATAGCGTGTTCTAGCGCATTTGCTAATTATAAAAAGTTACAAGATTTATCATTAAAATATAACGCACCTTTTTTATACGAAACTAATGTTGGCGCAGGATTACCAATAATAAATACCTTAAGTAATTTAGTTGCTTCTGGTGATAAAGTGATAAGTATAAAAGCCGTTTTATCGGGTAGTTTAAATTTTGTGTTCAATAATTTTAGTGACAAGAAAAACTTCCATGACACTGTAAAACAAGCGCAATTTGAAGGTTATACAGAACCTGATCCTCGAATAGATTTAAGCGGCATTGACGTAGCTAGAAAAATTCTAATTCTTGCTCGTGAAAATGGAATTGAAATGGAAATTGAGGATATTAAAAACAAATCATTTTTAACCAAAAAGAATTTAGAAAGTGACACTGTTGATGATTTTTATGAAACATTAATAGAAGACGAAGCTCATTTTCAAAAGTTATACGCGTCTGCGAAAGCGAATAATTGTCAACTCAAATATGTTGCAGAATATAAAAATGGTAAAGCATCTGTTGGCTTACAAGAAATTCCAGAAGGTCATCCTTTTTATAATTTAGAAGGTAAAGATAATATAGTAATGTTCCATACACAGCGTTACCCAGAACAACCTCTAATTGTAAAAGGTGCAGGTGCTGGCGCAGATGTAACTGCTTCTGGATTATTTGCAGATATTATCAAAATTGGAAGCAAATAATATGGATTGTATTAAAATATTTTCTCCTGCGACTGTTGCCAATGTGTCTTGCGGCTTTGATGTTCTTGGGTTTTGTTTAGATCATATTGGTGACGAAATGATTATAAAAAAGACTAAAGAAAGAGACATTAAAATCACAAAAATTAAAGGTGCAAATCTTCCTTTTGAAGTTGAAAAAAATGTTGCTGGCGCTGCTGCTTTAGCAATTTATCAAGATGCAAAACCAGATTATGGTTTTGAGATTGAAATTTATAAAAAAATAAAACCTGGTAGTGGTATTGGTAGTAGTTCTGCTAGTGCGTCTGGAGTTGTTTTTGCTATCAACCAATTATTAGGCAAACCATACAATGCAACACAATTAACCCAATTTGCAATGAAAGGTGAAGCTGTTGCTAGTGGTTGTGAGCATGCAGATAACATTGCTCCTGCACTTTTTGGTGGCTTTACTTTGGTAAAAAGTACACAACCATTGGAAGTACTGTCATTACCAACACCAGCTGATTTATATGCTACAATAATTCATCCTCAAATCGAAGTAAAAACTGCTGAAGCTAGAGCCATTTTACCTAAAAAAGTAGACTTACAGCATGCGATACAACAATGGGCAAATGTAGGCAGTTTCGTACATGCATTGCACACTAACGATTATGATTTGTTAAGTGAATCTTTAAAAGATAAAATTGTAGAACCATACAGAAGCAAGCTTATACCTTATTTTGATGATGTAAAAAATGCTGCAATAAACGCTGGTGGATTAGGAACAGGTATTTCTGGTTCTGGACCTTCAATTTTTACTTTAAGTAAAGACGAAAAAACAGCAAAAAACGTTGAAAAAGCTATACAAAACGTGTACAGTAAAACAGATATAAAATTTAATACTTACGTGTGTAAAATCAATACTGAAGGGATAAAAATAATTTAAATAAAAATTTCGCTAAGACATCAATATGAAATACTACTCTTTAAATAAAAAAGCACCAATTACTACATTCGAAAATGCAGTAGTAAAAGGATTAGCGCCAGACAAAGGACTTTATTTTCCAGAAAAAATAACGCCTTTACCACAATCCTTTTTTGATACTATTGATAATCTTTCTCACGCTGAAATTGCTTTTGAAGCCATCAAACAATTTGTAAGCCCAGAAATACCGGAAGATGAACTTAAACAAATTCTTGAAGACACATTGTCTTTCGATTTTCCTATAGAAAAACTTTCAGAGCAAATTTCAACATTAGAATTATTTCATGGTCCAACTATGGCGTTTAAAGATGTTGGCGCTCGTTTTATGGCGCGTTGCTTAGGTTATTTTAATAAAGAAAACACAAACGAAGTTACAGTTTTAGTAGCTACTTCTGGCGATACTGGTGGCGCTGTTGCTAACGGATTTTTAGGTGTAAAAGGCGTAAATGTAGTTATCCTCTATCCTAGCGGAAAAGTAAGTGATATCCAAGAAAAACAATTAACTACACTTGCTAAAAACATTAGGGCTTTAGAAGTAGATGGTGTTTTTGACGATTGCCAAGACATGGTAAAACGTGCGTTTTTAGATGAAGAATTAACTTCTAAAATGCAATTAACATCTGCAAATTCGATAAATGTGGCGCGTTGGTTACCGCAAATGTTTTATTTCTTTTTTGCTTACAAACAGTTACACAACTCACATAAAGACATTGTATTTTCTGTCCCTAGCGGAAATTTTGGTAACATTTGTGCAGGTATGATGGCGCAACAATTAGGCTTACCAATCAAACATTTTATTGCCGCTAACAATGCAAATAATGTTGTAACTGAGTTTTTACAATCGCAAGAATACAATCCAAAACCATCTGTTCAAACCATTAGTAATGCGATGGATGTTGGTAATCCAAGCAATTTTATTCGTATACAAGAAATTTATAATCAAGATTTCAACGAATTAAAAAACAACCTAACGTCTTACAGCTATACAGATGAAGAAACTTGCGAAGCTTTAAAAGAAATGTATAACGATTACAACTACGTTGCAGATCCACATGGCGCTGTTGGATATTTAGGCTGTAAAGACTATTTAAAAACTAATCCAAACGCGCATTGTGTCTTTTTAGAAACAGCGCATCCAACCAAGTTTTTAGATGTTGTGGAAGATGTAATTAAAGAAAATATAGAATTACCACCACAAATTTTAAGCGTCATGGATAAAAAGAAAAAGGCGACTAAAATTAGTTCTTATGAAGAATTGAAACGTTTCTTATTGAAATAACAATTCATCATCTAACTTCTACAATTCGGTAATATAATATTTAGTATTTTTCAAATTAGAGATAAGTTTGCTTCAACTTTTAATTTCAACTAATGAAAAATAAACCAAAATTAATCCTAAGAATTGTTCTACTATTAAGCACTGTAATTTCACTCTACTTTGTCCCTTGGCCAATTGTAACTGCTTGGGTAGAACCTTTACCAAATACTATTCAAGAACAAGTAAATCAAGCTTCAGATTACGGTTTTGATGGTATAATTGTTTATGTAGATCAAGCAGGAAAATCACCTCAATTTTACACTTCTGGTTATCATAATACAGAAAATAAAATTCCTGCAAAACCTGACGCTTTATTTAAAATTGCAAGTAATGATAAATTATATACATCGGTTTGTATTGCTAAATTAGTTTATGACAAAAAGATTGATTTAAATAAAACATTAGCGGATTATTTTCCTGAATTAGTTGGTAGAATCGAATACGCTAACACCATAACTATTAAAATGATGGTACAGCACAGAAGTGGTATACCAAACTATACAGATTTTAATAATTATTGGGCAAATCCAAAATATACAAATGAAGAAAACCTTAAAATTGTTTTAGATTTACCTGCTAGTTTTAAACCAAATACAGATTACGAATACAGTAACACCAACTACCTATTACTAACAGAACTTATTGAAAAAGTTACCGAAAAACCTAAGTTTGATTACATAAACCAGCATATCTTAAAACCATTACAGTTAACAAACACTTATAATTCCATAAACGATGTAAATATTAATCGTGTTATGAGTGGTTATTATGTTGGTTATGACAAAGATTTAAAAACCGAAGATGTTGGTATGCTTGCTACTGCAGAGGATTTAGGCAAGTTTTTAAGAGCTTTAAATAACGGAGATGTATTTAAAAATAAAGAGGAACAAAAAATTTATTCCTCTATATATAAATATGAACATACTGGTTTAGTTCCTGGTTATCAAAGCATCGCTAAGTATCATAAAAATATAGATGCTGTTGTAATACAATTTACTAATACCGTTAACTTTGAAGGTTATAATTGGAACCTATCTGAAGTTATGTATGGTCGTGTTGTTAAAATTTTAAAACGCAATAATTAGCTAGATAACTTATGTAAAGCTTCACCAATTAAGGTTTCTCCTTTAATTATTTCAAAAGTCTCTCTATTTGCTGTATCGTCATTTAAGACACTAACTAAGGTTTGTGCAACGTCGTTACGGCTAATTTCGCCATGTTTATCAAGGTGTTGTTTTAACTCAATTTTATTTGCTGCTGGCTCGTTAGTTAATGATCCTGGTCTAACTATAGAGTAATTTAAATCTTTAGATTTTAAATACTCGTCTGCATTGTGTTTTGCTTTTAAATAGTCTTGTAGTTGGTTAGCTTCTTCTGGTTTATCTGCACCTAAAGAGCTAAGCATAACAAACTTTTTGACATTATTTTTAATAGATGCATCTACTAATTTTTTAGCACCTTCTTGGTCTACATTAACTACATCTTTTCCTCCAGATCCAGCTGCAAAAACAACTTTATCAATAGATTTGTTAAATGCCCCATCAACATTATCTTTTAAATCTGCTAATACCGTCTCGACATTTTTAGCTTCAAAAAAAGGAATTTGTTCTTCTTTTCTAACCATTGCAATTGGGTTAAAATACTGAGATTTTTTTAAAAGGTTTACTATTTTTTTTCCTGTGGTACCATTTGCACCTGCTACTAAAATATTTTCCATAATACTCTAATTTACAAAAGAGATAGTTTATAAAAAGAATTATAAAATTGGTTTAACTTAGGTTTAATATAGTTTCAAATGAAATACTAAATTTTTAACATTAAAAACGTATAAATTCAATAATTAAAAAGAAATTTCAGTGTGTGATAAATTGAAGTTATTTCTTCAAAATGAAAATGTCTAGTCAATATTTTTCAATACTTTTGTTTCACTTAAAACTAAAAAATTCCGCTTGACGGAAATAAAAAATATTATTTAAAATGAAAAATACTGCATTAACAGATACTCACATTGCATTAGGTGCTAAAATGGTTCCTTTTGCAGGTTACAACATGCCTGTTCAATACGAAGGTGTTAATATAGAACACGAAGCTGTAAGAACAGATTGTGGCGTTTTTGACGTAAGTCATATGGGTGAGTTTTTGATTGAAGGAGAACATGCTTTAGATCTTATACAAAGCGTAACCAGTAATGACGCTTCAAAATTGACTGTTGGTAAAGCGCAATACTCTTGTTTACCAAATGATGAAGGTGGAATTATTGACGATTTAATTGTATACCGAGTAAAAGAAAATACATATTTATTAGTTGTTAATGCTAGTAACATAGAAAAAGACTGGAATTGGATTAGCTCTAAAAATACATTTGGCGCTACTATGCGTGACTTATCTGAAGAATATTCTTTACTAGCTATTCAAGGTCCTAATGCAGTTGAAAAAATGCAAGCTTTATCAAGTCACGATTTATCCGAAATTAAATTTTACAACTTTATAGTAGGCGATTTTGCTGGAATAGAAAATGTTATCATCTCTGCAACAGGATATACTGGTAGCGGTGGATTTGAAATTTACTGTAAAAACAACGAAGTAAAACAAATTTGGGATAAAGTTACAGAAGCTGGTGCAAAACCAATTGGTCTTGCAGCACGCGATACGTTGCGTTTAGAAATGGGTTATTGTCTTTACGGAAATGATATAGACGATACAACATCTCCTTTTGAAGCAGGTTTAGGTTGGATTACTAAGTTTACCAAAAAATTTACCAACTCAGAAAACTTAGAAGAACAAAAGAAAAAAGTACTAAAACGCAAACTTATAGCGTTTGAGTTAGACGAAAAAGGTATACCAAGAACAGGATATGATATTGTAGACGGACAAGGAAAACTAATAGGTAAAGTTACCTCTGGTACAATGTCTCCTTCATTAAAAAAGGGAATTGGTTTGGGTTACGTCTCTCCTATTTTTAGTGATTTTGGAAGTAAAATTAACATTCAAATTCGTAAAAATGCAGTTCCTGCAACGGTAGTAAAATTACCTTTTTACAAAGGATAATTCTTTAAAGAAAATAATACTATGTCAGTCTAAGCTTGTCGCTATAAACATTGGTTTATTTTAACAAGTTTATTCTGGCATTTTATTTGAAATGAAGTAGATTAATGAAGCATCAAAAAGACAACAAACATCGTATATTAATTCTTGGCGCAAGTGGTTTTTTAGGACAAGCCATTTATAAAGAGTTGTATGCCTACTATAACACATTTGGTACCTACTGTACCGATAAATATGCATATGAGAAAAACCATCATTTTTTTCAGTATAACATAGAAGAAGATGATGTTTTTGAAATCCTAGATATTATAAAACCTACAATAATTATATCTGCCCTTCGTGGTAATTTTTCTGCTCAAGTTATAGCACATCAACATATAGTTAGTTACATTACAAATAACGATTGTAAGTTACTTTTTTTATCATCAGCAAATGTTTTTGATGCTTACAGTCAATTTCCTAGTTACGAATTTGACAAAACTTTAAGCCATAGCATGTATGGTCATTTTAAAATTAAGATAGAAAACATGCTTCTTAGACTTCCCAAAAACAAAATAGGTGTTTTAAGACTACCTATGGTTTTTGGCGTACAATCTCCTAGAATTAAAGAAATAAAACTACATTTAAGAGAAAAACTACCAATAGAAGTGTTTCCTAACTTAATAATGAATGTTACAAATGATAGCAAGGTAACTCAACAAATTCATTACATCATTAACCGAAACAAATCAGGAATTTTTCATCTTGGAAGTCAAGACCTAGTGCATCACGAAGATTTTTACTCAGAAATTATTTCATCTTTAGGATACAAAAATCCATTGTATAAACGAGTATATACAACCAACGAAGATCGTTATCTTGCTGTTTTACCAAAAGAGAATAAACTACCAAAGCACCTTCAAATATTAAGTCAAGACATTTTATCCGAATTAGAAGTATAAATTTCTTATTTTTAAAACTTAAAACATTAATATGGAAAAACTATCTAAAAACGACATAGAAACACGTCTATTAAGACTACCAGATTGGGAATATTTTGATAATGCAATACATGCCGAATTTGAATTTGAAAACTTTAAAGATTGCTTTAGTGCTATGAGTCGTATAGCTTTTGAATGTGAAGCATTAAACCACCATCCGGACTGGAAAAACGTGTACAACGTATTAAGTATTTCTTTATCTACACATGATGCAGATGGTGTTACAGACAAAGATTTTAAATTAGCACAAGCAATAGAAGCTATTATTGAGGAAGAAGAATAATTAAATTCTCTTTTTTTTAAATTTGCAAAAAAATTAAATAACCGCCTTCGTTAGAAGACAAAAATAAAACATCAAATATGGGAAGAGCTTTTGAGTTTAGAAAAGCACGAAAAATGAAACGTTGGGCTGCTATGAGTAAAGCCTTTACACGTATAGGAAAAGATATCGTAATGGCTGTTAAAGAAGGTGGACCAGATCCTGACAGCAACTCAAGACTAAGAGCAGTTATACAAAATGCCAAGTCTGTAAATATGCCTAAAGACAATATAGAACGTGCTATAAAAAGAGCAAGTGATAAAAGTCAAGGCGATTATAAAGAAGTTGTTTTTGAAGGTTATGCGCCACACGGTATTGCTGTTTTAGTAGAAACAGCAACAGATAATAATACACGTACTGTAGCAAACATACGTAGCTATTTTAATAAATGCGACGGAAGTTTAGGTACATCAGGTTCGGTAGTTTTTATGTTTGACCATACATGTAATTTCAGAATTAATGCTGAAGGATTAGATCCAGAAGAATTAGAATTAGAATTAATAGATTTTGGTGCAGAAGAAGTCTTTGTAGATGATGATGGTATCTTAATCTACGCACCTTTTGAAAGTTTTGGAGCAATACAAGCAGAACTTGAACGTCGTGAAATTGAAATTTTATCTTCAGGTTTTGAACGTATACCGCAAGTCACTAAAAAGTTAACCGAAGAAGAAGCTGCAGATGTAGAAAAACTTTTAGAAAAAATTGAAGAAGATGATGATGTACAAAACGTATATCATACCATGGAAGAAACAACAGATTAATAATCTTCCTTATCTATAAAACAAAAAGGCTATTCAAAATTGAATAGCCTTTTTTCTTTCAAATCAAATCAATTATCAACCATTAATTATTGCTTAGAAAGATAAACTGCAGAAGCTGACGCTAAATTATAATCTAAAACCGGTGTAAGGTTACCTCCAGAAGAAATATTATTGAAGGCTAAAATCTTACCATTTGCAGCTTCTGCAATATATACTGTTTCGGTCATACTATCGTATGCAACATCAACCGGGTTACCTAACATTGTGTTAGATCCTGCAACTCTTACTTGACTAGACATTGCTAAAGTACCACCATTACTTGTACTATTAAATTTATTAGAGAAATTAGAAATTACATGAAATCCACCATCTGACGAACTAGTTGGCGTACCACTAGCAACACCAATATCTGTTAATACCATAACGTCACTATCCATATCATAAGCTAAACCATGTGTTCTTACAATTCCTTCTACTGAAATTGTTTTTGTAGCCATAACTGTAGCATCTGTAGTATTTGACAAGAAGTTGTTAAATACAGCTAATTGGTCTGTAACATCTACAATTGCATATAAATCTGAACCAGCAAATGTAATTCCCCATAATTTAAAATTAGTAGTAATTGTATTTCTTAAAGTGAAATTACTACCTGACTTTTGATAAATAAATAGTCTACCATCAGGAGTATTTGTATCACCATCTACATCACTATTATCTGCCACAACATAAAAGTTACCGTTAACAGCAACTTCTCTAGGACTTGTCATATCTGCTGTACCAGAAAAATCAACAGAAACCGTTGTTCCTGATGTAATCATATTTACATTAGAAAAACCTTCTAAAGAAAGATTTGATCTTGATGCCTGAAAAACAGCATCAGAGTCTGCATCGTAGTAAACTCCATCTGCAGCTGTACTTGCTGTAATTAAAGTTTTAGATTCTACATTTGACATATCTGATACATCAATTTCATCAATATTACCATTAGCATTATTTGATGTGTAAATTTTAGTTGAAACTTCTGCCATAGGCATATCCATTCCGTTCTCATCGTCATCGCTACAAGAAGTTAAAGCAAATGAAGCAATTGCTAAAAGACTTAAAAATTTTACTGTTTTTTGAGTTTTCATAATTTTTGTTGTTTTGTTAATACAGCAATACTTACGAAGTATCTATTTTCTCAGTTTTATAACAAACACAGTTTAACGTTTTTTAACAAAAAAAAGCGCTTTCAACTATGTAATTGAAAGCGCTTAATTTAAGTAAGTTGTAGCTTTATAATGTTTCTTTTTAGTGACTTGGGAAGTTTACTTTATGTTTCATTAATATCTACATTATATCTATATCAAATAAGATGCCAAAGCTAAGACCAACAACGTTTTAGCTTAAGAATTTTTACTAACCTTACCTTTAACACCATTAAAAAAAGACTTCATGTATTTAAAATCTTCTTCTATATTATCTGTTGGATAAAAAGGTCTTGAAACTTTGTTTTGTTTGTTTTGGTAGTCTAATGTAAACATGATTATTGGCACATTTGCTTTTTTAGCTATGTAATAAAAACCTGTTCTCCAATTATCTACCTTACTTCTTGTGCCTTCTGGAGCTAATGTTAACCTAAATTCTTCTTTATCGTCAAAAAGTTTTGCTATGGTTTCTACTTTATTTTCTTTATTTTTTCTGTCTACAGGAACACCTCCAACAGCTCTAAAATAATATCCTATTGGCCATACAAAAAGCTCTTTTTTTCCTAAATAGTTAGATTTTAAATCAACAACTTTTCTTAAAAGTAGTCCTATAATAAAATCAAAATTATGGGTATGAGGCGCAGAAATTAAGACTGCTTTTTTTATGGTATCCTTAGAAAAGTTAGTGTTTCCTACAACTTTCCAACCTAAGATTTTGAAATAAATTAATTTAGCTAACCAACGCATTTTACATTTTTTGGTAGAGTGCCTTTAAGACTTCTGGTGTTATTTTTTTCTTCCAGTTTTTTCCTATTGCGTTTTCCCATAATGGTTCTAGGCTTAATGCTACACCAATCATGGTATCAAATTCTTTATCTTTTAAATTGGCACAAATACCTTGTGGTAATTGTATGTTATGCTTTTCTTTCATTTGTTTGAAAAGTTTAACGCCTTCTGGATAATATTCCTCTAAATGATCAAACACTATACAGTTACCTATACCATGTTTTACACCTAATAAATATCCTAAACCATAACTCATAGCATGAGCAACACCTACTTGAGAATACGCAATACTCATCCCGCCATGCCAGCTAGCCATCATTAATTTATCTTGGGCTTCTTCTGCTGTGAGATGATCTGATAAGAAAATTTCTTTACACAACTCATAAGCAGTTTCACCATAAGTTTTACTAAAAGCATTTAAGTATGTTCCATTTAAAGACTCTATGCAATGTACATAACAATCCATACCTGTGTAAAACCACTGGTCTTTAGGTACATCTTTAGTTAATTCTGGATCTAATATAACTTGATCAAATGGAGTAAAATCACTATTAATGCCTAACTTACGTTCTGGACCTGTTAATATTGTTGTTCTAGACACTTCTGCTCCTGTACCTGATATGGTTGGCACACCAACATGATATACTGCAGGATTTTTAACTAAATCCCAACCCTGATAATCTTTAGATTCTCCATCGTTATTTAGCATAATAGATACTGCTTTAGCTACATCCATAATGCATCCACCACCAATACCAATAATACCAGATGGTCGTTCTTTATAATCTAATATTATTTGTTCTACTAACTGATCTATTTGTGATGTTTTTGGCTCTTCTGCTGCTGAGACGTATATTATTTTGTCGTCATAAGCTAAAGGAATTCGTGAAGTTAACCAAGCATTACCTTTAAAGACATCATCTACAAAATATATAAATGGAGCATTTCTGTTTACACGCTTAGGTTCTAATATTTCTCCTAGCTGACTGAAACTGCCTCGTCCAAAAACAATTTTGGACACCATTGGAAAATTTTTGAATTGCATTAACTAGTTTTCTTATTTTGTAAATTTATTATTTATTTAGGTGTTTCTGAAATATTTCTGAAAATAAACCAATATGATATCCATCTGCAAGCGCGTGATTTACACTTATAGCTACATTTATTTTTAATTGGTTATTCCTTTTTACTGCTTTACCAAAAGCTAATTTTGGTACAGAGTCTTTTAAGCCAGAAACTGGTTCTTTATGTCCTGTAAAATCTACCCAAGGTAGTGCAGAACAATGTATACAATCTAATCCGTTTTTAGGTGGATATAATTGATCTGTGTTATTAATTCTTTGTTTTTCTAAATGTAAATTATTTAAAAATACATCTAAATTTTTATCATAGTTTACAAAAGAAAATCCAAAAGTTTTATCTTCTCTAGATATCGTTGGTGATGCATTTATAACATCATAACTAACTACTTTATCTTCTATTATTCTATACTTTAAATTTTCTACATTATTAATTGCTATCAAACACGCATGCAAATAGACACCAAAAAAACTTAGGTTATTATCCTTAGAAAATTGATAGGTTTTAGTTACATCAAAAGGAATAGTTACAGCAAAATATGGGTCTTTAAAATTGGCAAAGTGATTAAAAAGCTGCTTTCTTTCCCAGGTTTCTATATCTATAGTTTTTAACATTGTAATAATTGTGGTATTTCTTTCAAAGTTTTTAAAGTATGAAATTGATTATTACTATTTGCATCTAATTTAACTTCTTCATGTGCCCAAGTGGTATGAAAAGGAACATGAATTGCTTTTGATTTAATATTTATTAAAGGTAAGATATCTGATTTTAAAGAGTTTCCTATCATTAAAAATTCTTTAGGATTGATGTCTAAATGATTTAATAATTTAGAGTAATTAGCTTCTTTTTTATCACTTAAAACTTCTATATGATGAAAATAATCTAACAGTCCCGATTTTTCAAGTTTTCTTTCTTGGTCTAATAAGTCTCCTTTTGTGGCTACAATTAATTTATATTTAGTTGAGAGTTTTTTTAACACTTCTTCTACACCATCTAAAAGCTCTACATCTTTATTAATCATGCCCTTACCAATATCTAAAATTTTTGAAATGACTTTATTAGAGACTGTTCCATTTGATAACTCTATAGCCATTTCGACCATTGATAATACAAAACCTTTTACACCATAACCATAAACAGGAAGGTTTTTCATCTCCATTTTAAATAGTTCTTGATCTATTTTATTAGGTGTTTCAAATTGACTTAATAGATTAGCAAATTCTGTTTCCGCATCTCTAAAGTAGGTTTCGTTAACCCAAAGTGTATCATCTGCGTCAAAACCTATTACTTTAATATTGTCGTAATTTATTTCCATAGCTTTTTTGCACGTTCAAGGTCTTCTGGTGTATCAATTTCTACTCCTTGTACATTAGTTTCGACCATTTTAATTTTTTTTCCGTATTCTAAATATCTTAGTTGTTCTAGTTTTTCTGATGCTTCTAGTGTTAACATAGGAAAATGATAAAAATCTAATAACGCTTGTTTTCTAAATGCATAAACACCTTTGTGTTTGTAGTATTTTACGTTAACATTTTCATCTCTAGGATAAGGAATTGGACTTCTTGAAAAATAAAGCGCTAGGTTATTTTTATCTAAAACTACTTTTACAGTATTAGGATTTTTAATTTCTTCTTTATCTTTAATATGTACCATTAAAGACGCTAAATCTATTTCTTTATTTGGATCGTTTTTAAAAACATTTATTAATTTTTTCAAGGAATCAACTTCTGTAAAAGGCTCGTCTCCTTGTACGTTAACTACTATATCTACATCTAAATCTTCTACTGCTTCTGCTATCCTATCACTTCCACATTGATGTTCTTTTTTACTCATCATAACATTACCATCAATATGTTTTATTTCGTCATAAATAATTTGACTATCTGTTACAACTAACACGTCGTCAAATAAATTGGTGTTAACTGTAGCTTCATAGGTACGGGTAATTACTGGTTTTCCGTTAAGGTCTTGCATAAGTTTACCGGGAAAACGAGAAGCACTGTAACGTGCTGGTATCATGGCAATGATTTTCATATTTTATTTTGAAAAATTACTATTCAAAAATAGTCTATTAATGTTAATTATTGGTAGGTATTGCTTTAATTTTCTTCGAAAAATTCGTCTTTAAAACCTATTAAATACAGTTTTTCTTTAGCTCTGGTTACTGCTGTGTATAGCCAACGTAGGTAATCGCGATCAATCCCATTTGGGAGATAAGGTTGTTCTACAAAAACAGTGTTCCATTGTCCTCCTTGCGATTTATGGCAAGTAATGGCGTAAGAAAACTTAACTTGAAGAGCATTAAAATGTGGGTTATTCTTGATTTTTAGGAACTTTTTATAGTTACTCGTTTCATCCTCATAATCTTTTTGTACTTCTTCATAAAGTTTATTTGATTCTTCATAAGACAGTGATGGTGATTCGGCAGTTATCGTATCTAAAAGTAGAACGGTTTCAAAAGGTTTCATTTTAGGATAATCTACCATTTTTACTTTTACTTCTGCAAATTTAAAACCATATAATTCTTTAAAACTAAAGATTTCTAAGACTTCAATAATATCTCCGTTAGCAATAAAACCTGCTTCGGTATTTGGCTTTATCCAAAAATAATTGTTTTTAACTACCATTAGATAATCTCCTGCTGCAAGTTCGTTTTCACTAAATAGAATTCGGCTTCTAATTTGTTGATTATATAAATTAGCACGTTTATTACTTCTAACAATTATACTTGTCTCTTCATATCCTAAAGTGCTGTAAGCATCGTTTATGGCATCCATAATCTCATAACCATCAACTAACCTAACTATATCTTTAAAAGGTTTTAAGTTAAATTTAAAGCTTTCAAAAAACTCGTCTGCTAACGCTTCTCTTAATAAAGTTGCATTTTCTAAAATCCCAGAATCTAAACCTTGACGTGTTACTTCATCTAACTCCATTTTTGTAACAGATTTGTTATAGTTTAGATTTAGTGTGTTTTCATTTAAAGCTGGACTTAAATCTAACTTTACTGGAGGCAACTGTGCTGTATCACCAATTAAAAGTAACTTACATTTATGTCCTTGGTATACATACTGCATTAAATCGTCCAACAAAGACCCGTTAGCATATAATTTAGAATCGTAAGGTGTGTCTGGTATCATAGACGCTTCGTCTACAATAAATATGGTGTTTTTATGTTTGTTTGGTTGTAAAACAAAATTAACGCCACCACCTTTATTTTTTTTAGGAAAATATATTTTTTTATGAATTGTAAAGGCTTCTTTTTTTGAGTAATTAGATATCACTTTTGCTGCTCTACCTGTTGGAGCCATTAATACTGCACTTTTTTTTGCTTTCCATAAATTAGTTACAATAGTACCTATAATTGTTGTTTTTCCTGTACCGGCGTAACCTTTTAATAAAAAAACGCTATCTGTAGTATCTTTAAAAATAAATTCTGAAAGTTGTAAAAGTAAAATGTCTTGTTTTGCGGTTGGTTTAAATGGAAATTGCTGTTTTATAAGGGAATAAAATTCTGAACTAGTCATTAAGGCACAAGGTTTAAAAACTTTTTCTCAAATATATAAATCATTTTTACCAACAAATGGTTTTTACGAATAAAAAAAAATTGTAGATTTGTCACTGACCTTAATTATATTTTAATAAAAAACACTATGCTAAATTTAATATTAATTATTATTGGTGCCATTCTTTTAACCTTTGCAATTGTATGGCTAATTGACAAATATTTACCTTCAAAAGTAAAACCTGTAATTGTAATTGCACTTTGGGCTTTAATTATTCTTTTAGGTTATTTAACTTTTGACTCTGTTTATGGAGAAATTAAATTTAATCAATTAAAAGTAAAGCGTTATGCTGCTGCAATTGAAAAATTAAAAGATATTAGAGATTCTGAATTAGCATACAGAGAAGTAAACGGAAAGTTTACAAAAAGCTACGATACTTTAATTAAGTTTATTGAAAATGGTCAATTTACAATTATAGAAAGACGCGACTCTAGTGTTGTTGACGAAGAAAGAACCAAGGCTTATGGTGGTGTAGAAATGTTTAAAGATATTGTAATTACAGATACTATTGGATACGTGCCTGTAAAAGATAGTTTGTTTAAAACTTCTACTAGATATAAAACAATGATGGATGTACCAAATGCTAAACCTGGTACTAAATTTACTTTAAATGCAGGAGAGCTAACAGATGGAGATAATAAAATACCTGTATTTGAAGCGTTTGTTAAAAAAGACGATTTATTATTTGACCAACCTAAAGATTTAGTTTCTAAAGAAAAAGAAGTATTATCTGTAGAAGGTGTTAACGGAGATGCTTTACGTGTTGGATCTATGGACGAAGTTAAAACTGTAGGAAACTGGCCAAAAACTTATGGCAATAACGAATAATACACATAATATTTTAACCAACCTAGAACTGTCCATTCAACTAAGTTTGAGTGGACTTTCTTTTTGTATCCTAAACACAGATACAAATACCATTATAGATTTACAAAATGTAAACTTTACAAAAAAAACACCGTTAGATTTATTAGATGCTGTAAAGCATCAGTTTAACTCTAATCCTAAACTAGATCAAGCGTTTAATAAAGTAACTGTTATTCATGAAAACGAATGGTCTACTCTAGTTCCTAAACCATTATTTGACGAAGAAAATTTAGCAGATTATTTAAAATTTAACACCAAAATTTTAAAAACAGACTTTATTACTTTTGATGATATTAAACAAAATGATAGTGTCAATGTTTATGTACCATTTACAAACATAAACAATTACTTATTTGACAAGTTTGGAAGTTTTACTTACAAACATTTTTCTACAGTATTAATTGAGCAATTATTGACTTTAGAAAAAAATAACAACACTTCTAAAGTATACGTTAATGTAAATACAGAAAGCTTTGAAGTAGTAGCATTTAACTCAGGTAAATTAGCACTTTACAATACGTATAATTATCAAACTAAAGAAGATTTTATCTATTATTTACTCTTTACTTTAGAGCAATTACAGCTCAATCCAGAAACTATCGAGCTTGTCTTTTTAGGAAATTTAGATAAAGAACATCCTATTTATAAAATAGCTTACAAGTATGTAAGACATGTTAATTTTGGTAATAGATTTGACACATTCGCTTTCGCGGAAAAACCAACAAATAACTATTCTAATTTCACTTTATTAAAAAGTCTCTAATGCGTATTATATCCGGAAAATACAAAGGACGAAAGTTAGTTGCACCAAAAAAACTACCTGTTAGACCAACAACAGATATGGCTAAAGAAGCCTTATTTAACATCCTTAATAATCGATATTATTTTGATGAAATTTCAGTATTAGATTTATTTGCTGGTACGGGTAATATCAGTTACGAATTTGCATCACGAGGCACCGAAAACATTACCTGCGTTGATCAAAATTATGGATGTATAAAATACATTAATGAAACTGCTGAAAGTTTTGAAATGTCTATCAACACCATTAAAAGTGATGTATTTAGCTTTTTAGAAAATCATCAACAACCTTACACTATTATTTTTGCAGATCCACCATATGAATTTCCTGTGGAAGAATTTGCAAAAATCCCAGAATTGGTCTTTCAAAATAACCTATTAGAAAAAGATGGACTTTTAATTTTAGAACACTCTAAACATACCGACTTATCAGGTCTAGCGCAGTATTCTTATTCTAAAAGTTATGGCGGTAATATGTTCAGTTTTTTTGAACTGACAGAAGAATAGTATTCTTAAAACCAAATTATAATTCCGAGCAATCGAGGAATTTCATCCTTATTTGATTTCTCACTTTGTTAGAAATGACAAAAATTAAAAAACCACCTTAAAAAAGGTGGTTTCTTTATAAAATAGTAAATCTATAAGCCGGATTCTGTACGCAAAAGCGTCCTTATCATTTATCTGAATGTGCTGTTACCAACACACTTTAGCTACCTACCCTTTAACATCGTGCGTGCAGCACTCAAACGTTAATATACATGGTATTGCACCTTATAGAGTTTACCTGATTTCACTACAGCATGACCTGTACATTCTTTCTGTTGCACTTTTCCTCACCTTTCGGCGGATGGCTGTTAACCACTATAATTGCACTATGGTGTCCGGACTTTCCTCTAAATTCTCGCGAAAGCGGGAATCTCAAAAAAAGAGAGACTCAATCAAATTGAGTTTTTAGCGATAAGGCGATTTACTGGTGCTAAATTACGATAAACTAATGTATGTATTTGTATAAAATAATAATTATATTTTTTTAAATAAAACATCTATAATTTTAAGACCAACTATAGAGTTATTGTTATCTCTAAGAAAGGTTATTAGGTCAGAAGAGTAATCAAAAGCATCTTTTTCAAGAGGTATAATCTCATTTTTCCAAGCACCATTTCTGCTAAAAACAAAAAGTTTACCGTCTATTAGTTTGATTTTTTTACTGATTTGAAAATCTGCATTAAAATATTGTCCTTCAAATTCTTTTAATTCCTTTTCGTTGTAAGTAGTAGGATTGTATTCTTTAAATAGCCAAGGTAATTGGTTTTCAGAATCATAATATTTATAACTTTTTTTATTAGACTCTAAGTCAAAAACAACTAATTTATCATTAAACATAAATTGATTATTTCCCATAGATTTTAATCTTGTTATTTCTACTCCATCAGTCGTTAGTACAGTAAGTTCATCATTTTTAAGTTGAATTGTGTTTGTTTTAATTGTCTCTACATCGCTTCCGGCAAAGAGATAACTTCCTTCATATAATTTTAGCTCTTTTTTTGAAAGCTTTACTTTTTTCACCTTTCCGCTATTTTTTGTTTCGTTATTGAAATTATTTTTAGGAATGTATAAGTCAACTAACTTAAAAAACTGATCTTCAAAATCTGAATCAAAGGTATTTTGTGTAGTAAAAAACATCATATCTAATTCAGGAAAATAAAGATATTTAGAAACAAAGCCGCCTAATATCATTCCGTCAAAACCAAATGCTTGATAGTTATTATAAGTTTCAAACTCTACTCCTAAACCATAATCGATAGTATTACCATTATTTAACTTGGCTTTGGTATGCATTTTTTTATATAATTCAGAATGTTGATTTTTAATTTTCTGTAAACCTATATGCCACTTAAACATATCTTTTGGAGTGGTAAGTACTTGTCCGTCGCCATCGTAAACAAAAGCGTGTAAATGTGATTTATAGAAATTGTCTTCATCTTTTACATATCCTATTGCTCTGTTTTTAATAATAGTGTAAGTGCTTGATTTCTTTATTGTATTTTCCATTCCGAATGGTTCAAAAACATCTTCTTGCATAAAATTTGCAAAAGACTTCCCAGAAACTTTAGTTACAATATCAGCCAATAAGATATAGTTTGAATTTGTGTATTGAAAATACTCGCCTGGTTTGAAGTTCAATGATGTCATTTTTGTAATAAAATTCATCATTTGCGATTGTGTGAGTAAATCATTCTTAGTTAAATCTGCAATTCCCGCAATGCCATCTACTTCTTTGATGCCACTTGTTTGATTTAATAATTGTTCAATGGTTGGATTTCCTTTTTGATATTGAGGTAGATTATTTATGTATTTATAAGCAGGCTCTTTAATAGATAATTTACCTTGTTCTTCTAGCAAAAGTATAGCGTATGCAGTAAATTGTTTAGCAATTGAACCGATGTCAAAAACTGTTTTGTTTGTAATTGGTATGTCATAATCTAAATTAGATATTCCATATTGTTTTTCTACTAAGATTTCTTCGCCTTTAGAAACTATAATTGAAAAACCAGGTGTGTTATCTTCTACTTGATAAATTTTATCAACTTCAGCATCTAAATTTTGGCAAAACCCAAATGTTGATAAAAGTGTAAGAAAAGTAAAAGCAGTCAGTTTTTTTATCATTTTAATTCTTTTATGTAAGGACAAGAATAATTATCTTATGTTACAGTCAATATAATAATTAAAAAAAATATTACTCTTCAATTTTTGTTAATAACTCAAAATAAATTGGAGCAACAAACTTCCTTTTTATTAAGCTATTTTTTAAATTTGTATTCAATCTAATGTCTATGGAACATTTTGTAGTATCAGCCAGAAAATACAGACCACAAACCTTTAAGGATGTTGTTGGTCAATCTGCTATTACAAACACTTTACTTAATGCCATAGAAAACAATCATCTAGCACAAGCATTGTTATTTACTGGTCCACGTGGTGTTGGTAAAACGACTTGCGCACGTATTTTGGCAAAGATGATTAACAGTGAAGGCAATGAAAACTCTGAAGAAGATTACGCCTTTAATATTTTTGAGTTAGATGCAGCTTCCAACAACTCTGTAGACGATATTAGAAACTTAACCGATCAAGTTCGTATTCCGCCACAAGTTGGTAAGTACAAAGTTTATATTATTGATGAGGTACATATGTTATCTCAAGCCGCTTTTAACGCTTTTTTAAAGACTTTAGAAGAGCCACCAAAACATTGTATTTTTATTTTAGCAACTACTGAAAAACATAAAATAATCCCAACTATTTTATCACGTTGTCAAATTTTTGATTTTAAACGTATTACAGTTAAAGACGCTAAAGAGTATTTAAAATACATTGCAGAAGAGCAAGGTGTAAATGCAGAAGATGATGCGTTACATATCATCGCTCAAAAAGCAGATGGTGCTATGCGTGATGCACTTTCAATCTTTGATCGTGTAGTTAGTTTTTCTGGTAAAGATTTAACAAGACAAGCAGTTACAGAAAATTTAAACGTATTAGATTACGAAACTTACTTTGAAAGTACAGACCTTATTTTAGACAATAAAATCCCTGAGTTATTACTTCAATTTAATAAGACATTAGCAAAAGGTTTTGATGGTCATCATTACATTGCTGGACTTGCATCACATTTTAGAGATTTATTAGTTTGTAAAAACCCAGCTACGATAGAACTTTTAGAAGTTGGAGAAGACACTAAAAAGAAGTACGAAAATCAAGCTACAAAATCAAGTCAGCAGTTTTTAATACAAGCTATAAATCTGGCTAACGACTGTGATTTGAAATATAGAAGCAGTAAAAACCAACGACTTCTGGTCGAACTTACTTTAATGCAACTTGCCTCTATCACTTTTGATGGAGAAAAAAAAAAAAATAGCAGACGTTACATAATTCCACCTAGTTACTTCAGAAAAAAAGGTATTACACCTATTCCTGTTAAAAAACCAGTAGAAGCTTCTTCTAAAAACGAAACACAAAAAGTAAATCCAGAGCTTAAACAATTTGTAGAACCGCCAAAACCTAAAATTGTATTAGAAAAAGGTATAGCATCTGCAAAAAAACGAACATCTGGATTATCTTTAAAAAGTATAAGAGCAAAAAAAGAACATGAAATAAAACAACTAGATGTTGTTGTTGATGAAGAAAACCTACCAAAAGAACCTTTCACTCAAGAAGAACTAACCAATCATTGGAATTTATTTGTTAACGAAATTGAAGCCAAGGGACAATTTAACCTTGCTTCTATCCTATCTATAGACAAGCCTAAACTAGCCGAAGATGGTGTAACCGTAAAATTAACTTTTCCTAACGCGACAAATAAAGTTGAAGTAGAACGTCAATCGTATGATTTGATGTCTTATTTACGTAAAAGTCTAAACAATTATGATATTAATTTAGACATTACTGTAGATGAAGTGATGGAAAAAAAATACGCTTATACACCAATTGAAAAATATGAAAAACTAAAAGAAAAAAATCCTAATATCGAATTACTAAGAAAGGCTTTTGATTTAGATGTTTAAATTGTAACTTTATAATTATGAACAAGTTTACAGTACTACTTTTAGGAATAATCATTACGCTTATTAGTTGTGATGCTAGAGATAAAATTAATAGATCACCTAAAGATATTTTAAAAGAAAAAAACTTATTAGAATCTTTTTCAGAACGTGTTTCTTACTTTCCTAAAGAATATGCTGAAGTTAAAACAGATACTATTTTAAGTAATGGCTATCATGTAAATGTAAAAACTTTTACAGATATGAAGTCTTCATACTTAAGACAATTTAAACACGACTCTATAAACTATAAATATCATTACAGAGATTATAAAGCCCAAATTGTAGCACGTCAAAACAAAATTATTTTTAATGATGTTATTGATAAACAATATATTTTAAAACATGATAAAACGGTTTCTTACTATATGGAAACTTCAATTTTAAAAAGTGTTTGGGTAAATCAAGAAGAAAGTTTAAACCAAAATAAATTGGTTTTAAACATCCTTTTTACACAACCAAAATCTAATACAGAAAAACTTTTTGAATTAGTAATAGACAATAAAGGTGATAAAAAACTAATCAACCTTACAGATTTAGATCATAACTACTTAACTGCTTAAAAAAATATGCTTGGACTAAAATTACCAACAGATCCACGTTGGGTTAATATTGTAGAAAAAAATATAGAAGAAATCCTTACAGACCATGCCTTTTGTGAGCAAAAAGCAACAAGTACTGCGATTTCTTTAATAGTAAGTTTTCCTGAATATACAGAGCTTGTTCAAGAAATGACTGCTTTAGTTAAAGAAGAAATGAGCCATTTTAAAATGGTACATGATAAGATTATAGAACGTGGTTGGACTTTAGGTAGAGATAGAAAAGATGAGTATGTAATTCAACTTTTAAAATTCTTCCCTAAAGGCGGAAGCAGAACAGATCAATTAGTACACAGACTATTATATGCTGCACTAATTGAAGCCAGAAGTTGCGAGCGTTTTAGATTACTTTCTGAAGAATTAAAAGATAAAGAATTAGCCGAGTTTTATAGACGATTAATGGTTAGTGAAGCTAATCATTACACCATGTTTTTAGGATATGCTCGTAAATACGGTAACCGAGAAGAAGTAGATAAAAAATGGCAAAATTTATTAGATTATGAAGCCCAAATTATGAAAGATTTAGGTACAAAAGAAACCATACACGGATAAATATAAAAAGCCTTTTCTGAATTAGAAAAGGCTTTTTTAACACTTATTATTTATTGAATATATTAGAATTTCACTCCAAATCCTATTTGCATTGTATTTCCTTTAAATTCTACACCTAATTCATCATCAACTAGGTTTTGTAATCCATACTTATATCTAAAGTCTAAGAAAAACTCATCAGTTAACATGTAGTCAATTCCAGCTACACCAGAAAATGTAAAGTTTTTAATGCCGTCATCATACTCATGAGCTTTTAAACTAGCTTGTGGTCCAACTGCTAAAGCAAAATTATTAGATAAGTTAAACTTAAATAAAACTGGTAATTGGATATAGTTAATTCTCAATTCTTCTTCTTTAGAACCTTCTGCTGAAAACTGAATTTCTGGAGCAATATCAATTAAGTTTGATAACTTATACTCTCCAAAAAAACCAATCATAAATCCATTTCTGTGAGTGTGAGGCGTATCATCAAACTGATCTTCAAAATCTAAATCAGAAATATTAATACCAGCTCTAACTCCATAAACAGAGTTTTGAGAAAATCCATAAAAAGAAGCTAAGATTAAAGTAAAGAAAAGAATAGTTTTTTTCATATTTTAAAAGTTATAAGAGGTTGAGTTTAGTTTTTATAATCTTATTAGTAAATATATATATTATTATTTAATCTATCACAATAAACAGATAAAGTGTACTATTTTAACTTTGTATGACTCTTAACCGTATCATTATATATACTTTTTATAATACCATCTGCTAGTCCAATTTTTGGAACATAGATATCTTTTGCGCCACTCCATTTCATTGCAGAAAGATAAATACGTGTTGCAGGTATAATTACATCTGCTCTATCTTGATTTAAGTCTAGTTGAGATATACGTTCTTCGTAAGAGTATGTTTGTAAGGTATTATAGTAAGAAGTAAGGTAAAAATAGGATAATGGTTTACCTAAAGATTTTCCTGAAATTTTAAAAATTTTATTAATGTTTCCTCCAGATCCAATAACATCAATTTTTTCGAATCTTGATGTTTCAGTTTTTATCCATTCTTCAAGTTCTTGCCAAGCTTCTTTTTTTACTACATCATTTAAAAGTCTTACAGTTCCTATTTTAAATGATTTTGACGATATTTTTTCCCCTTTATCTATTACAGAAAACTCAGTACTACCGCCTCCTACATCTACGTATAGATAAGTTTTATTTTCATCAATGTAACTTTGAAGGTCTGTTGCAGCAATAATAGCAGCTTCTTCTTCTCCTCCTATAATATCTATTTTAATACCTGTTTCTTCTAATACTAAATCTGCTATTTGCTTACCATTTTTTGCTTCTCGCATTGCAGACGTTGCACAAGCTTTGTACCTAACAACATTATGTGTTTGCATTAACAAACTAAACGCTTGCATGGTTTTAAGCATACGTTCTTTATTATTTTTAGAAATCTTTTCTTTTATAAATACATCTGCACCAAGACGAACAGGAACACGCACTAACGAACTTTTTTTAAAGCGTACTGGTTTACCTTTTTCTTCTATAATATTTGAAATTAGTAGTCTTACAGCGTTAGACCCAATGTCTATTGCAGCGTATTTTTGTATGGTTAGCATTATTTAGTTTAGTTTTTCTTTTAAATAATCATAAGTTGCAAATTGAGACCTTAATTTAGGTTTATCGTTTTTACGATAATTATTTTTTTGAGTTTTGTCTAATAGTCTTGCTTTTGCATTATCATTCCAACAGATATCGAATATATCTAATAATTCTTGTTTAATATCATCTTGATAGATTGGGCAGGATACTTCTACTCTATTATCTATATTTCTTGTCATCCAATCTGCAGAAGAGATGTATACTTTTGTATCGTTATTATTACAGAAAATGTATAGCCTAGTGTGTTCTAAGAACTTGTCTACGATACTTATTACTTCAATGTTTTCACTAACACCTTTTACTCCAGGAACAAGACAACAAATACCTCTAACAATCATTTGAATTTTTACACCAGCTTTGCTTGCTTCGTATAGCTTATCAATCATTTTATAGCTTGATATACTATTCATTTTTAATTTAATAAAAGCTGGTTTGCCTTGTTTAACATTTTCTATTTCGTTATCAATTAAACGAAAAAATTTATCTTTTGTATAATGTGGCGAGGTAATTATGTGTTTATATCTGTAAATTTTATAGTTAACTTCAAAAAAGTTGAATACTTTATTGATGTCTTTTAATATTTTTTGATTGGCTGTAAATAACGTAAAATCTGTATAAACACGTGCAGTAGACTCATTAAAATTACCTGTGCTTATAAAGCCATAACGTTTAGTTTTCTTTCCTTCTTCACGCTCTATTACACACATTTTACTGTGTACTTTTAATCCTTGTACTCCAAAAATTAGGTTAACACCTTCGCGCTGCATTTGTTCCGCGTAAGCAATATTTGCTTCTTCATCAAAACGTGCTTGAATTTCCATAGAAACAGTAACTTTTTTACCGTTTTTTGCAGCATTGATTAGAGAACTTGCTACATGAGATATCTGTGCTAATCTATAAATTGTAATTTTTATTGATTTTACTTTTGGGTCTAAAGCTGCTTCGCGTAAAAACTTAACGACATATGTAAATGTATGATATGGTGCATATTGTAAATAATCTTTTTCAGATATAGACTCAAAAATACTGTCTTGTAGGCTTAAACCTTTAACTTGTAATGGTGTGATTTTATCGTAAAGCAAATCTGTTCTACCTAAACTAGGAAAATCCATATAATCTCTCCTATTATGATAACGTCCACCTGGTATTATACTATCTGTATTATCTATACCCATAATTGACATTAAAAAGTTTAACGTCGTTTTATCTATAGTTTTATCGTAAACAAATCTTACTGGCTCGCCAATTAATCTATCCTTAACGCTATCACTAATTTTTTCCATAAAACTTTTAGACAAATCGCTGTCTAAATCCAACTCTGCATCACGTGTAATTTTTATCATATGCGCAGAAATATTTTTATAGCTAAAAACGTTAAAAATATCGTCTAAAAATAAACGCAACATATCATCTAACATAATGATATACTGTTTGTTGTCTATTTTTGGAAGCACAATAAATCGTTGCATTGATCTAGAAATTTCTATCAAAGCATATTGGCTAGAATTATCTTCTAAAACCATATTTATTGCTAAATATGCATTACTATCTTTTAGGTTAGGAAGTTCTATATCTGGGTTTAAAATAATAGTTACTAAGGCTGGACTAACTTTTTCTAAAAAATACTTTTTAAGAAACTCTTTTTGAGATTTATTAACCTTATTTTCTTTTATAATAAAGATGTTTTCTGCTTCTAATTCTTTTTGAATTTTGCTTAAAATTTTAAGGCTTTCTGTTTGATGTCCAATAACAGTATTTGTTATTATCTCTAACAACTCTGATGCCTTAATACCTCCAAGTTGACTTTTACCTGCTTTACCTGCATAGTCAATACGTTTTACTGTAGCATAACGTACTTTAAAAAATTCGTCTAAATTATTAGAAAAAATACCTAAAAAACGTAATCTTTCAATTAACGGAACAGTCTCATCTGCTGCTTCTTGTAAAACTCGGTGATTAAATTGAAGCCAGCTTAACTCTCTATTAATGTACTTATTATCTATAATATGGTTGTTCATTTGACGAATTTTTACTACAAATATATTTAATTAGATTGGCTATTTTAAATGTTTAGGGAATACAATTCGTGTTGTTTTACCAAATTTAACCTTTTGCCAACATTGAGTATTAAATTCTATTTGAACAAATCCAGAAGTTGGTAAATTTTCTATATAACTATCTCCTAGCTGATTACATAAATCTGTAAGCGCATAATTGTGTCCAAATATTGCTAAAGTATTCACAGAATCGTCACAGTTGTAGATTTGATTTAATACAGCTTCTCCAGAAAAATCATAAAGCTCTTTTTTAAGTTGAAATTTGACGTCAAAAAGATCTAAATTTTTAATGT
The DNA here is from genome assembly GCF_014191595.1 of Mesoflavibacter zeaxanthinifaciens subsp. sabulilitoris. NCBI lineage: Bacteria > Pseudomonadati > Bacteroidota > Flavobacteriia > Flavobacteriales > Flavobacteriaceae > Mesoflavibacter > Mesoflavibacter zeaxanthinifaciens. The sequence goes on from NZ_JACHWV010000001.1 coordinate 587,343, forward strand.
AATTTTTAGAAGTTGTACATGCACGATTTGCTGTACTAGATAATATTAAATCTGGCTTTTTAAAATCTTCTTTTATATGTTTTGACACTAAATCAATATCCGTAAAACCTCTTTTTTTTAAGGGTCTATCGTGATCTGGTAAATTATATTTCCATGAAGATTTACCATGTCGAAATAACTGTAAAGTTTTGTCCATAATGATTATTTAAATGATTATTCTAGAGATTTTTAGAGTCGAAAATGTATTTTATCGATTAAATATACGCTATATCATTTTTTTTTGATTTTAATAATATTTACAACTTGATTTGTATTGCTATTAATTAATTTCACCCTTGAATCTAAAAACTAAGAACCTACTAAACTATTCCCTTAAGCAAAATAGTAGCACTTTAAATGTATGTAATTTTTTTAAAAATTATGAAGTAAAACAGTGTTATATGCGTATTAGTTCTAGAAACATTTATATTTTAAGTAATAAGTTAATTATATTGCAATTAATTACTGTTTTTGTGTGTACTATATATGTTCTAAATCAATTTTTGTCGTTTTGAAAAAACTTAACCCAATAGTAAAGTGCTATAAAGTACTTTTAATATTAGCTGTATCATTAATTGCCACAATTAGTACAGCTCAAGTAAAAAAACCATTTACGCTTAGATACCAAAGTAGTATTAATGGTGATGTTATTGTTGTTGGAAACAATACTGTTTCTAGAAGTGCTACAGCAAACTATAATGGATCTGATGGTAATCATGACTTTTCAGATAACGTTTATGTAGACATTGATAACGATTTTACTACATTTAACTCTAGTAGCGCAAACTTAACAAACCCTTATCCGGGCGATCCTTGCTTAGCTATAGATAAAGTTTTACTTTATTGGGCTGCAGCCGATAAAGGTTTGGTTGTTGGTAACGGTAACAATACTGTAGAGCTAGATAATCAACCAGGTTGGAATTATAACCAAGTAAAAATAATGCTACCTGGACAAACAAGCTACACTACTGTTTCTGCAGATGATGTTATTTTTAGAGGTCGTGATGAAAATCCTCACTTTGTTAATGATGCTTACATCTGTGTAAAAGATATCACTAATAATGTTATAAATAACAGCAATGCATTTGGTAAGTATCAAGTTGCTAATGTTGAAGGAAGACAAGGGTATTTATATTCTCATGACGGAAATAACACAGGTACTTCTGGAGGTTGGCAGCTAGTAGTTGTTTATAAAAGTGATCAATTAAAAAGAAAAAACATATCTTTTTTTGATGGTTATGCAAATGTAACTAGCTCCAACAATAATTTTAATATTAATTTTAGCGGCTTTCAAACAATTCCAACAGGAGCTGTAAAATCTGATATAGTAATTGGAGCTTTAGAAGGCGATCGTGATTTATCAGGAGACAGATTACAAATGCTTAACTCTTCAAACGTGTTCGAAGATTTAGATGCGCCTTTAAGAAATTCAAATAACTTTTTTAATAGTAGAATTACTAATGGAAATAGCAACTTTACAGATCGAAATCCAGCAAGTACAAACACTTTAGGTTTTGACTCAGCTCATTTTCATTTAGATAATTCAGGAAATAATCTTCTACATAATAATCAAACATCAACAACCTTAAGACTAACTTCAAATCAAGAAGCATATGGTCTATATCTATTAGGTTTAGCTGTAGAGGTTTATGAACCTAAATTAGATCCTATTGTATATACAGCTACACCAAATACTATTACTCCTAATAGTAACCCTCAAACAGTAACATATAATGCGTCCACCACTAATAACGGTAATGATGATGCTACAAATATAAGCTTTGTTACAACGGTTCCTATTGGATCAGAACTAGTACAACCTATAACAGGATTACCATCAGGATTAACTTATTCTTACAATTCTAGCACAAGAGAATTAACATTTACTGCTGCAGATGGATTATTGGATGTTGGAGAAACATTAAGTTTTGCTTTTGATGTAACTGTAAATGATCAATGTTATTACCTAGAAAACGGATGTTCTACAACTTTAAGCTCACAACTTTCGGCTTCTTACTCAGGATTTATCAATAATCACAATACTACCATAGTAAGTTCTAATAGTTTAGATGAATGTAAGCAAGGTAATAATTTATCAACTACAGTAACAGTTAACCCTCCAGCACCAGCAACTTGGATTACGCCACCTAATGAATTAGATAGAACTGTAGAGTGTGATAATACAAATGCCTTAAATAATGCTCAAAATTTAGCTCCTGTAGCAAGTTGTAACAACCTTATCCCTATAAAAACATCAGGCAACTTTATGCCAGATCCATCTTGCCCTTCTAACGGAACTATAACAAACACATGGTCATTTACCGATGCTTGTGGTAATACAATAGAAGATTACACTCAAGTTATTACTATTGTAGACACGACAGGACCTGTAATTGACACAGAATCTTTTGACTTTACAGTACAATGTGATGGAAATGGTAATACTGACCAATTTAACAATTGGTTAGCCAATAATGGTAACGCTGTTGCTTATGATGAATGCGGCGGACCAATAACTTGGTCTAATACTATTACAAACACAACCGATGATTGTGGTGAAACTGGTAGTACAACTGTTACTTTTACAGCTACTGATGAATGCGGAAACTCATCTTCTACTACAGCTACTTTTACAATAATTGATACATTACCGCCAACAATTGTAGGTTTTCCTTCTAATGTAGATAATAGTCAACCTTCATGTGTTGATGTTCCTGTATTAAGTTTTGAAAATTATACTGAAGAAACTGGTGATGGAAACAATAATACGTTTTTACAAGGAGAAGTTTTTAGATTTACTGAAATTGCACCAGGAGTAGACGCCTTAGTTAATATTGTAGCAACTGTTAATACTACAATTCCTGTTTTCGATGATAATTCTACAGGAAGCGATTCTTTTAGACCTAGAACTGCTTTTTCAATAGCAAACAATGGAGATAGAGCTTATACAGAATTTAGATTCGATTTTGTTCAAGCCGGAACTACAACACCAACTAGTTTACCTGAATTCTATTCTAATTTTAATGATATTGATGGTAATAATAATTTTGGAGAAGTAAACTGGACTCAGTTTACAAATAGTTATACTGTAAATGATCCTACAGATTTAACCATTACAGAAGAAGGTCCTTGGATAGTTGCTACCTCTGGAACTACAGAATATACAGGTGTTACTAACGCTAATCCTCAAGCTAATTTTACTACTAGAAATACAGATGCAACAAGTTTTTCTTTTAGAGTTGGTGTTGAAGCCAGAAAAAATAATGTTTCTGGTAGTGGAAGACAGCATAATATTGAATTTACTTGTATTTCTAATTATACAAATGCCGTTACTATTTCTGAAGAAATAACAATTGAATGTGACGAATTACAACCTGCGGAAGATTTAACAGCTACTGATGAATGTGGAAGTGCTACTATTAATTTTGAAGAAACAACAACTCCAGGAACTTGTGAAAATGAATTTACAGTAGAAAGAACTTGGACTGCTACAGATGAATGCGGAAATACAACAACAAGAACTTTAATCATTAATGTTGTAGATACTACTCCTCCAACATTTACTGTGCCTGCCGATGTAACTATTAATTGTGAGCAAGATCCTAATGATTTAACACTTACTGGTGACGTAACTGATGAAGCAGATAATTGCGACACGACTTTAGATGCAACTTTTAGCGATCAAGAAGATACTTCTGCTGGAAACTGTAGCAGCGAATCTATCATCACTAGAACGTGGACTTTAACTGATGATTGTGGGAACACTACAACTCAAACACAAATCATTACTATTCAAGATTCAACAGCGCCTACTTTTACGGCACCAGCTGATATTGAAATTTTTACTGATGCGTCTTGTAACTATGATGCGTCTATAGCACAAACAGGCGACGTTACGGATGAAGCCGATAACTGTTCAACTTCTCTTGAGGCAACATTTACTGATGTAGTTACTCCTGATTCTTGTGAAGGATCGTATATCATTACAAGAACATGGACTTTAACTGATGATTGTGGGAATGCTGCAGCTGATCAAATACAAACAATAACTGTTACGGATAATACTGCTCCTACTTTTACAGCGCCAGCTGATACTGAAATTTTTACTGATGCGTCTTGTAACTATGATGCGTCGGTAGCACAAACAGGTGATGTTACTGATGAAGTGGATAATTGTTCAACTTCTCTTGATGCCACATTTACTGATGTGGTTACTGATGGCTCTTGCGAAGGATCGTATATCATTACTAGAACATGGACTCTAACTGATGATTGTGGAAACACTGCTACCGAGCAAACTCAAACCATTACTGTTACAGATAATACGGCACCTACGTTTACGGCGCCTACTGATATTGAAATTTTTACTGATGCGTCTTGTAACTATGATGCTTCTGTAACTCAAACAGGTGATGTAACAGATGAAGCGGATAACTGTTCTGCTTCTATTGAGGCAACATTTACTGATGTGGTTACTGCGGGTTCTTGTGAAGGTTCGTATATCATTACGAGAACATGGTCTTTAACTGATGATTGTGGGAACACTGCGACTGAGCAAACTCAAACTATTACTGTTACTGATAATACTGCGCCTACGTTTACGGCACCAGCTGATATTGAAATTTTTACTGATGCGTCTTGTAACTATGATGCTTCTGTAACTCAAACAGGTGATGTAACGGATGAAGCGGATAATTGTTCAGCTTCGCTTGATACCACATTTACTGATGTGGTTACTGCTGGTTCTTGTGAAGGTTCATATATAATAACAAGAACTTGGTCTTTAATTGACGACTGTGGTAATGCTGCTGATGACCAAATACAAACTATTACTGTTACTGATAATACTGCGCCTACGTTTACGGCTCCAGCTGATATTGAAATTTTTACTGATGCGTCTTGTAACTATGATGCTTCTGTAACTCAAACAGGTGATGTAACGGATGAAGCGGATAATTGTTCAGCTTCGCTTGAGGCAACATTTACTGATATGGTTACTGCTGGTTCTTGTGAAGGTTCATATATAATAACAAGAACTTGGTCTTTAATTGACGACTGTGGTAATGCTGCTGATGACCAAAAACAAACAATAACTGTTACTGATAATATAATTCCAGATATATCTTCATGTGATGTTAAGGATACTATTTTAGAGTGTAATGGTAATGATAATGAAACTATAGCTACAACTTGGAATACTACTAATATTAATGAATTAACTTCTTGTGCTACGGATAATTGTTCTTCTAATTTAACTGTAACATCTGACTTTGACTTTAATAACTTTGTTAATGCTTGTGGTTATGGTGGTACTATTACTGTAAACTATACGGTAGCTGATGATTGTGGAAACATAGCCTCTACTTCAGCAACGTTAACTATTGAAGATACTACTCCTCCTACATTTACTGCTCCAGTTGATATCGAGATTTTTGTTGATTCTGATTGTAATTATAGCGCCAACTTATCAATTACCGGTGATGTTATTGATGAAGCGGATAACTGTTCTTCTCATCCAGAAGCTACATATATTGATACATTATCAGACGGTAACTGCGAAGGTTCATATATAATAACAAGGACTTGGTCTTTAGTTGACGATTGTGGTAATGCTGCAGCAGATCAAATTCAAATTATAACTGTTACGGACAACACAAGTCCAGATATATCTGCTTGCGATGTTAAGGATACTACTTTGGAATGTAATGGAAATGACAATGAAACAATAGCAGCTGATTGGAACACTTCTAATATAAATGAATTAACTTCTTGCGCAACAGATAATTGTTCTTCTAATTTAACTGTAACATCTGACTTTGACTTTAACAACTTTGTTAGTACTTGTGGTCTTGGTGGTACAATCACCATTAACTATACCGTAGCGGATGATTGTGGGAACATAGCTTCTACTTCAGCAACGTTAACTTTATCTG